>CAZQTB010000001.1:0-144329 GCA_964596295.1 uncultured Rhodocyclaceae bacterium
GCGGGAGTAGCTCAGTTGGTAGAGCGCAACCTTGCCAAGGTTGAGGTCGAGAGTTCGAGACTCTTCTCCCGCTCCAGATTATTTTCAGGGAAAGGGAAAACGTTCAGGCGTTTTCCCTTTTTAGTTCCAGCCATGGATTTTCGGTCCTGGCGCGATGGCAGAGTGGTTATGCAGCGGCCTGCAAAGCCGTGTACCTCGGTTCGATTCCGGGTCGCGCCTCCAATAATTTCCCGTGTGGGTTTTCTCTTCTCATCAGACACTTCCACGCCCGGATGGTGAAATTGGTAGACACAAGGGACTTAAAATCCCTCGCTGCGAAAGCGGCGTGCCGGTTCGATTCCGGCTCCGGGCACCACATATGATTGTTCTCAATCTTCTATGTGACAGCGGGCATCGTTTCGAGGGTTGGTTTGCCTCAAGCGAAGCCTTTCGTGACCAGTTGGCGCGCCAGCTGGTGCAGTGCGCCTATTGTCAGACTCCCTCGGTGACCCAGTTGCCCTCCGGGCCGCATGTCCGGCGGGGTATGGCCGATGCGGCCACGGGTCGCGCTGCCGCCGATTCCGTCGCAGGGCCTGATCCGCAACCGGCGCCCGCCGCGCAACCGGAAACAGCGCAAAAACTCTTTCAGACTCTGGCGATGATGGCGCGCCAAGCGGAAAACGTGGGTGCACGCCTGCCGGAAGAAGCGCGGCGCATTCACTACAAGGAAGCGCCGGCGCGCAACATCCGCGGCGTGGCGACGCCGGAGGAAACCCATGCGCTTCTCGAGGAGGGAATTTTGGTGCTGCCTGCGCCGGTGCCGCCAGAGAGCGAAACGCACTGAGAGCTTGCGAATAAATCGTAGCGAGCAGGCTGCAACGGGGTGCAGCCTGCTCGCTACGATTTCTTTACAAACTCCGAGATTATTCTGAGGCTGCGTCACCGGTTGCGAGACTGGCCGCCAAGCCCGTGGCGGATCAGGATTTCGCCAGCTTTGTCAGCGCATAGATTTTTTCCAGCGCTTCGCGCGGCGTGAGTTCATCCGGGTTCAGGTCGCGCAGCGCGTCCAGCGCGGGGTGGGGCGGTTCGGGCAGCGGCGGCATGCTGGCGAAGAGGTCAGGCTGGGCCAGCGTGCCGGCCTCGCGGTTTTCCATCAGCGTCAAACGCCGCCGCGCCTCGCGCACTACCGCCGGAGGCATGCCGGCCAGCGCGGCCACTTGCACGCCGTAGCTTTGCGAGGCCGGGCCGTCCATCACGGCGTGCAGAAAGATGATCTTGTGGCCATGCTCCACGGCGTCGAGGTGCACATTGCAGCAGACGGGATAATCCTGCGCCAGGTGGGTGAGTTCGAAGTAGTGGGTTGAAAACAGCGTGTAGGAACGGTTTTTTTCGATCAGGTGGCGGGCGATGGCAAAGGCCAGCGCGACGCCGTCGAAGGTTGAGGTGCCGCGTCCGATCTCGTCCATCAGCACCAGCGATTTATCCGTTGCGCCATGCAGGATCGCGGCGGCTTCGGTCATTTCGACCATGAAGGTGGAACGTCCGGAGGCCAGGTCGTCGGAGGCGCCGATGCGCGTGTAGATCGCGTCCATCGGCCCGAGGCGGCAGCGCGCGGCAGGCACGAAGCTGCCGCAATGGGCGAGCAGCACAATCAGCGCGGCCTGGCGCATGTAGGTGGATTTGCCGCCCATGTTGGGGCCGGTGATGAGCAGCATGCGCCGCGCCGATGAAAAATGCATGTCATTGGCGATGAAGTTCGCGCCGCTGCCGCTGACCTGGCGCTCCACGACGGGATGGCGGCCGCCTTCGATGTCGATGATCGCCGCGTCGCAAAATTCGGGCTGCCGGTAGTCGTAGCGCACGGCGGCCGCGGCGAAGGCGGTGAGGCCGTCCAGCTCGGCGACGGCGCGGGCGATGCGCTGCAGGACGGGAATATGCACAGCCAGCGCAGCGACCAGCTCGTCCCACAACTGGCGCTCCAGCGCCAGCGCGCGTTCCTGCGCCGAGAGGGCTTTGTCTTCAAAGGCCTTGAGTTCGGGCGTGATGTAGCGTTCGGCATTTTTCAGCGTCTGGCGGCGGCGGTAATCTTCCGGGATGCGCCCGGCATTGGCATGCGTGACTTCAATGTAAAAGCCATGCACTTTGTTGAATTCCACCTTGAGCGTGGCAATGCCGGTGCGCTCGCGTTCGCGCGCTTCCAGCGCGAGGAGGAACGCGCCGCAGTTGTCTTGGATGCCGCGCAATTCGTCAAGCCGGGCGTCATATCCCGGCGCGATCACGCCGCCGTCGCGCAGCAGCGCGGCAGGCTCGGCGGCGATGGCCTGGGCCAGCAGGGCAAGGCAGGCGTGCGGCGTCGCCAGCGCGGCGGCCAGTTCAACGAGCCGTGCTGCCGCATTTGCTCCATTCGCCGTATCGTCAGCGCCGAGTTTTCCGGCAAGTATTCCGCGAATGGCCTCAAGCCGCGCAAGGCTGTCGCGCAATGCGGACAAGTCGCGCGGCCGGGCGCTTTTCAGGGCGATGCGCGCGGTGATGCGCTCGATGTCGGCAAAGCCTGCGAGCGCCTTGTCCAGCGCGGCGAAGGGCCCGTCACCCGCTGCGCCCATCAGCGCGGCGACGGCCGCATGGCGCGCGCGGGGAATGGCGCGTTCGGTGGCGGGATGATGCAGGCTGTGGCGCAGCCAGCGCGAGCCCATGCCGGTAGCGCAGGTGTCGAGCAGCGAGAGCAGCGTGGGCGATGTTTCGCCACGCAGCGTTTCGGAGATTTCAAGATTGCGCCGGGTGGCGGCATCGAGCCGCAAAAATGCGTTTTCGCGTTCCACGATGAGCCCGGTGATATGCGCCAACGCCTGCATCTGCGTGGCCTGCGCATAGCGGTACAGCGCGCCTGCCGCGGCCAGGGCCAGCGCTTCGCCGGCCAGGCCAAAGCCCGCCAGGTCGCGCGTGCCGAAGTGCTCGGCCAGCGCATGTGCGGCGGCTTGTGCGTCAAAGTGCCAGTCGGGCAGGTGCTGGACGACTGCGCCGTTTTCCGCTGTGGCGCCTGCTGTGATGCCCGCTGTGATGCCTGATGTGATGTCTGGTGTGCCGCCCAATGTGTCACCCGATATGCCACCTGAGGCGCCGCGTGCGCTGTCGGTCAATAACAGCTCGGCCGGGCGCAGGCGTTCAAGGTGCGCGGGCAGGGCGTCGCGCGTGGTTTCCAGCAGCCGCAGATCGCCATTGGCCAGATTCAGCCAGGCCAGCCCGGCGCGCTGCTGGTCGATGATCAGCGCAGCCAGCAGGCTGTCGCGTTTGTCGTCGAGCAGTCCGGCATCGGTCAGCGTGCCCGGGGTGACGACGCGCATCACGACGCGTTCCATCGGCCCCTTGGCCAGCGCCGGGTCGCCGACTTGCTCGCAGATGGCGACCGAGACGCCGAGCTTTACCAGCCGGGCGAGATAGCCATCGACGGCGTGGTAAGGAATGCCGGCCATCGGGATGGGCTTGCCCGCCGACTGGCCGCGCGCCGTGAGCGTGAGATCCAGCAGGCGCGCAGCCTGCTCGGCATCCGCGTAGAACAGCTCGTAGAAATCGCCCATGCGGAAAAACAGCAACTTGTCGGCATGCTCCGCCTTGTGGCGGAACCATTGCTGCATCACCGGCGTGTGCCCCGAAAAATCAGCGGTTGCGCTGGCTGTCATACGCGGCATTCGATGGGCGGGGCGCGGTTCAAGAGTGCAGTTCAGGCGCGCAGGACGGGCGTCAGGTGTGCGGCGATCACTTGCAGGAGCTGGCTGAAAATCTTCGGGTTGCCGCCGATGATGTTGCCGGTCCGCATGTAGTTTGATTCACCCGACAGGTCGCCGACCAGGCCGCCGGCTTCGGCAATCAGCAGGCTGCCCGCCGCCATGTCCCAGGGGCCGAGGCCGAGTTCCCAGAAGCCGTCCATGCGGCCGCAGGCGACCCAGGCGAGGTCGAGCGAGGCGGCTCCGGGCCGGCGCATGCCGGAGGTTTTTTGCGCCAGTTCGCGGAAGATGGCGAGATAGGTGTCGATATGGTCGAACATGCGGTAGGGAAAGCCGGTGCCGATCAGCGCTTCGTCCAGCCGGGTGCGCTTGGCGACACGAATGCGCTTGCCATTGACGAAGGCGCCGCCGCCCTTGCTGGCGGTGAAGATTTCGTTGCGGTTGGGGTCGTATACCACTGCTTGCTGCATCACGCCTTTTTTCGCCAGGCCGATGGAAATGGCGTATTGCGGCAGGCCGTGGATGAAGTTGGTGGTGCCGTCGAGCGGATCGATGATCCACTGAAACTCGGCGGCGGCATCGGTGCCGGCCAGGCCGGACTCCTCTGCTAGAATTCCGTAGCTTGGATAGGCTTCGCGCAGGACGGCAATGATGGCCGCTTCGGCCGCACGATCGACCTCCGTCACGTAGTCGCTCTGTTGCTTGACGCCGACGCTGAGCGAGTCGATGTCGAGGCTGGCGCGGTTGATGATCTGGCCGGCACGGCGCGCGGCTTTGACGGCGATGTTGAGCGTGGGATGCATGGAAATTTTATGAGAGAGCAGGCGCTGTTGGCGCGAAGGCCGCAATTCTAATATGAACCGACAGATTCCCCGCACGATTGACCACGTGGCGACGGCGAAAGCCGTTGCGTCACGGTAGCCGGCCTTGGCCGCCGCCGCGTTGTCCGAAAACGGATTCAACCCAGCGCCAGCGCTGTGCGTTCCTTCGGGAACTTTTGGGCGCATCCGTGTGGTCCTGTCGCACACCAGCCACCCCGGCAATATCGGCGCGGCGGCGCGGGCGATGAAAACCATGGGGCTGGCGCGCCTGGTGCTGGTCAACCCCAAAATCTTTCCCGACGCGCAGGCGGAAGCCATGGCGGCCGGAGCGACGGACGTGCTGGCCGCCGCCCGCGTGGTGTCTTCGCTGTCCGAAGCGCTGGCCGGCACGGTGCTGGCGGTGGCCATGAGCGCACGGCGGCGTGAGCTGGCCGTGCCTGCGCTGTGGGCGCGCGCGGCGGCGGCCGAGGCAGTGGCGGCAACTGCCACGGGCGAGGTGGCGCTGGTGTTCGGCAATGAAACGGCCGGGCTGTCGAATGAGGAATTGCTGCAATGCCGGCGCTGGGCGATGATTCCGGTCGATCCCGCGTTCAGCTCGCTCAACGTGGCGGCGGCGGTGCAGGTGATGTGTTACGAGTTGCGCCTGGCGATGCTCGATCCGGGCCTGCCGCCGCTTGTTTCGGGCGCAGGGCTGCCGGCCAGCCATGAAGACGTGGAGCATCTTGTGGCGCATATCGAACGGGCGGCAACAGACAGCGGATTTCTCGACCCGGCCAGCCCGAAGCGGCTTATTCTGCGCATGCGGCGCTTGTTTTCCCGTGCTGCGCTGGAAAAAGAGGAAGTGAATATATTGCGCGGCTTGATCGCGGCGCTTGAGACAAAAAACCGGACAAAATCCTGAGACAGAACCGAGACAAAAGGAAAACCTGACTATGTTTGCCCATCTGCGTGAAGACATCGCCTGCGTTTTTGAACGCGACCCAGCCGCCCGTTCGACGTGGGAGGTGCTGACCTGTTATCCGGGTTTCCATGCGCTGACGCTGCACCGGCTGGCGCATTGGCTGTGGCGTGTGCGCTTTCGCTGGCTGGCGCGCTTCCTGGCGCATCTGGTGCGCTGGACGACAGGCATCGAGATTCATCCGGGGGCGACCATTGGCCGCCGCGTGTTCATCGATCACGGCATGGGCGTGGTGATCGGCGAGACGGCGGTGATTGGCGATGACTGCACGCTATATCACGGCGTGACGCTGGGCGGCACTTCGTGGAGCAAGGGCAAGCGCCACCCCACCTTGCTGCCCGGCGTGGTGATCGGCGCCGGGGCCAAGGTGCTGGGGCCGATCACCCTGGGCGAAGGCGCCAAGGTGGGCTCCAATGCCGTGGTGGTGCGTGACGTGCCGCCCGGGGCGACGGCCGTCGGCATTCCGGCGCGCATCGTCGATACCGGGCGCGAGTCGGCGCGCGAGGAGCAGGCGGAGAAGATGGGCTTTTCGGCCTATGCCATCAGTAAAAACGAGGATGACCCGCTGGCCAAGGCGATTCATGGCCTGCTCGATCATGCAGTCGAAACCGACCGGCGGCTGGCGTGCCTTTTGAAAGCTGTTGAACGTTCCGGCGTCTCGTTTGAGGATGACATGGCAACCGCGGACAAGTTTGACCCCAATTACCTCTCCAAAATAGTTGACTAAATCCATCGGGATAGTCTATAGTCGACTCAAACAGTCAGGTATTCTCAATGGCCTGGCCTATGTGGCTGATTTCTGATGCATCTTTGCATAAATCACAGTGATGGAGACATCCCATGAGACTGACGACCAAAGGACGTTTTGCCGTGACGGCGATGATCGATCTGGCGATGCGCCAGCACGGAGGTCCGGTGACCCTGGCCGGGATCAGCGAGCGACAGCACATTTCCCTGTCTTATCTCGAGCAGTTGTTCGGCAAACTGCGCCGGCGCGAGTTGGTGTCCAGCGTGCGCGGGCCGGGCGGAGGGTATTGCCTGACCAAGGGACTGGAAGCAATTTCGGTAGCCGACATCATCCATGCGGTCGATGAATCGCTGGATGCCACCCTGTGCGGCGGCAAGCGCGATTGCAGCGAAGACCAGCGCGTCTGCATGACGCACGACTTGTGGACCAGCCTCAACAAGAAAATGTTCGAATATCTTGATTCGGTGAGCCTGGCCAACCTGGTGGCCCAGCAGCAGCAGCGCGCAGCGTCCGCCGTGCTGCACGACGAACGGTCCGTGCAGCGCTTGCAGGATCCTGAAACGGCGTGCGTTGCGGGGTAGTGACGATATGTTTGCCCCCGTCTATTTCGACCACAACGCCACGACGCCGCTGGACGCGCGCGTGCTGGACGCCATGCTGCCGTATCTGACGCAGCAGTATGGCAATGCCTCCAGCCGCCACGAATACGGCCGCGCCGCGCGGCGGGCGATTGACGAGGCGAGGCAGCGCGTGGCGCATGCCGTCGGTGCGCATCCGACCGAAGTGATTTTTACAAGCGGCGGCTCGGAGGCCAACAATCTGTTCATCAAGGGCGCGGCAGCCTTGTTGCCGCCGGGCACGGTGGCGATCTCCGCGATTGAGCATCCCTGCGTGCGCGAGCCGGCGCGGCAGCTGGCGCGCGCTGGCTGGCGCGTACGCGAGATCGCGGTGGATGGCGCGTGCCGTATCGCCGGCGCCGATTTTTCTGCGGCACTGGAAGAAAAGCCGGCGCTGGTCTCGGTGATGCTGGCCAATAATGAAACCGGCGCGGTACAGGATGTGGCCGGGCTGGCGGCGCAGGCACGGGCGGGCGGCGCCTGGTTTCATACCGACGCCGTGCAGGCGTTCGGCAAGCGCCCCGTGGATTTTCGCGCGCTCAACGCCGCGGGCGTGCATGCGATGACCGTATCCGCGCACAAGATTGGCGGGCCGAAAGGCGCGGGCGCGCTGGTCCTGGACAAGCGCCTTGAACTGCAACCGCTGATCGCCGGCGGCGGGCATGAACGCGGCTTGCGTTCAGGCACGGAAAACGTCGCCGCCATCGCCGGTTTTGGCCTGGCCGCAGAACTCGCCGTGGCGCGGGTGCAAGAGCGCGCAGCCGAGTTGGCCGTCTTGCGCGCGGAACTTGAAGCCGGGCTGTCCGCGATGGGCGCGCAGGTCTTTGCCGCCAAGGCGGAACGCTTGCCCAACACCAGCTACTTTGCGGTGGATGGTTTCGATGGCGAAACCCTGGTCGGCAGGCTTGATCGCGCGGGCTTTGCGGTGGCGGCAGGCGCGGCGTGTTCCAGCGCCAACCCCGCGCCTTCGCATGTGCTGCTGGCCATGGGCGTCAAACCTTCGCTGGCGCGCGCGGCGGTGCGGGCAAGCCTCGGCGCGGGCACTACGCAGCAGCAGGTGCGGGATTTTCTCGGCGCACTGGAAAGCACGCTATGGCAACTCAAGGGCATGCTCGCAGAGGCTGCCGTGGCAACACGATGAACTGGAGAAACTGGCATGAAACTACCCATCTACCTCGACTATTCCGCCACCACGCCGGTTGATCCGCGCGTGGCGGCAAAAATGATTCCCTGGCTGACCGAGCACTTCGGCAACCCGGCCTCGCGTTCCCACGCCTATGGCTGGGAAGCGGAAAAGGCCGTGGAGGAAGCGCGTGAAGAAGTGGCCAGGCTGGTCGGCGCCGATGCCAAGGACATCATCTGGACATCCGGCGCGACCGAGTCCAACAATCTGGCCATCAAGGGGGCCGCGCACTTTTATGCCGCTAGCCGCGGCAAGCACATCGTGACCGTGACGACCGAGCACAAGGCGGTGCTGGATACGGTCAAGGAACTGGAGCGCCAGGGCTTTGAGGCCACCTATCTGGTGCCGCAGGAAAACGGCCTGATCACGCTCGAGCAGTTCACGGCGGCGTTGCGCCCCGATACCGTGCTGGCTTCGGTGATGGCGGTCAATAACGAGATCGGCGTGATCCAGCCGATTGCCGAAATCGGCGAAATTTGCCGCGAGAAAGGCGTGATTTTCCATGTCGATGCGGCGCAGGCGACCGGCAAGATGCCCATCGATCTGTCGACCCTGAAGGTTGATCTGATGTCCTTCAGCGCGCACAAGACTTACGGCCCGAAAGGCGTCGGCGCGCTGTATGTGCGCCGCAAACCGCGCATCCGGCTGGAAGCGCAGATGCACGGCGGCGGCCACGAGCGCGGCCTGCGTTCCGGCACCCTGGCCACCCATCAGATCGTCGGCATGGGCGAGGCTTTCCGTCTCGCGCGGGTCGAGATGGCGACGGAAAACGAGCGGATTCGCATGCTGCGCGACAGGCTGATGAAGGGCCTACTCGACATCGAGGAAGTCTACGTCAATGGCGACCTGACGCAGCGCGTGCCGCACAATCTCAACGTGAGTTTCAATTATGTCGAGGGCGAATCACTGATCATGGCGATCAAGGACATCGCCGTGTCGAGCGGCTCGGCCTGCACCTCGGCCAGCCTTGAGCCGTCTTATGTGCTGCGCGCGCTGGGGCGTTCCGACGAGCTGGCGCACAGCTCGATCCGCTTCACCCTGGGCCGCTTCACGACGGAACACGACGTGGATTTCACGATCAAACTGTTGCATGAGAAGCTGGGCAAGTTGCGCGAACTGTCTCCCCTGTGGGACATGTTCAAGGAAGGCATTGACCTCGACACCGTGCAGTGGGCTGCACATTGATACTGGAGAACCAAAATGGCATACAGCGAAAAAGTACTGGATCATTACGAAAACCCGCGTAACGTGGGTTCCTTCAGCAAGGATGATGCAAGCGTGGCAACCGGCATGGTCGGCGCGCCCGCCTGCGGCGACGTGATGAAGCTGCAGATCAAGGTCGGCAAGGATGGCATCATCGAGGATGCCAAATTCAAGACCTATGGCTGCGGCTCGGCAATCGCTTCGTCTTCGCTGGTGACCGAATGGGTCAAGGGCAAGACGGTGGATCAGGCGCTGGAGATCAAGAACACCCAGATTGCCGAAGAACTCGCCCTGCCGCCGGTGAAGATTCACTGCTCGATTCTTGCGGAAGATGCGATCAAGGCCGCCGTGGCCGACTATAAACAGAAGCGGGGAGCCTGATTATGTCCGTGACTTTGTCCGCACCAGCGGCGCAGCATGTGGCCGGCTTCATTGCCAAGCGCGGCAAGGGCATCGGTATTCGTCTGGGCGTAAAGACCTCGGGGTGCTCGGGGCTGGCCTACAAACTTGAGTTTGCGGATGATCCGCTGCCCGAGGATATTGTTTTTGAGAGCCATGGCGTCAAGGTGCTGGTAGACCCCAAGAGCCTGCCCTATCTCGAAGGCACCGAGTTGGACTATACGAAGGAAGGCCTGAACGAAGGCTTCAAGTTCAACAACCCCAATGTCAAAGGCGAATGCGGCTGCGGCGAGTCGTTTACTACCTGAGAGGCTTTCTGCCGATGAGCGCGCTTGACCCCAGGCTGGATTCCGATTTCTCGGCGGACCATTTTGCATTGCTTGGTTTACCCCGTGTGCAAGGCCTCGACGGCGCCGAGCTTGACCACCGCTTCCGGCAGGTGCAGGCCGAGGTGCATCCCGATCGGCATGTGCAGGCCGGCGAGGCGCAACAGCGCCTGGCGATGCAATGGGCGACGCGCGTCAATGAGGCCTACCAGACGCTGAAGCTCCCCGGCCGGCGTGCGCTGTATCTGCTCACCCTGCTCGGCCATGATCCGCAGGTTGAAAGCAATACTGCCATGCCGGTTGAATTCCTGACAGGCCAGATGGAATTGCGCGAGGCCGTGACGGAAGCGCGCGCGGCGGGCGACGAAAATGCGCTGGACGCTGCGCGCGCCCGGCTGCTGGGCGAAGTAGCCGCCGAGTACCGGCGATTGACCGGGCTTATTGATGACCAGCACGATTTCACGGCCGCCGCCGAGCTCGTGCGCAGACTGATGTTCCAGGAAAAACTGCTGAACGAAATCGACGACGCCCTCGAGGCCGTCACCGCTTAAAACACTATGGCACTTCTTCACATCGCGGAACCGGGCGAGTCCGCCGCGCCCCACCAGCATCGCCTCGCCGTCGGCATTGATCTGGGCACCACCAATTCGCTCGTCGCCACGGTGCGCAGCGGCATGAGCGTGGTGCTGAGCGATGAGCGCGGTCACCCGTTGCTGCCCTCGGTCGTGCGCTATACCGCAGAAGGCGGTGTTGACGTGGGTTACGCGGCGGAGTCCTGGAAGTCGCTGGATCCAAAGAACACCATCGTTTCCGTCAAGCGCTTCATGGGGCGCGGACGGGCCGACATCGCACACGTCGAAACCTTGCCCTACGATTTTGTCGATGCCGCAGGCATGCTCAGGATCAAGACGGCGGCGGGTATCAAAAGCCCGGTGGAGGTTTCTGCGGAAATCCTCAAGGTCTTGCGCGCGCGGGCCGAAGCGTTACTTGGCGGCGAGGGCGGCGAACTGGCAGGCGCGGTGATCACTGTGCCTGCCTACTTCGATGACGCGCAGCGCCAGGCCACCAAGGACGCAGCGCAACTCGCCGGTCTGCATGTGTTGCGCTTGCTGAACGAGCCGACGGCCGCCGCGATAGCTTACGGCCTCGACAATGCATCGGAAGGCATCTACGCCATATACGATCTCGGCGGCGGTACGTTTGATATTTCCATCCTGCGCCTTGCCAAGGGTGTGTTCGAAGTGCTCGCCACGGGCGGGGATTCCGCTTTGGGAGGGGATGACTTTGACCATCGCGTGTTCTGCTGGATCATCGAGCAGGCCGGCCTGCAACCGCTGTCGCTGCATGATGCGCGGCTGTTGCAGGCGCACGCGCGCGAAGCCAAGGAGTACCTCTCGCAGCACGGCGAAGCGCCGATCACCGTCAAGCTGGGTAGCGGCGAGTATGTCGATCTGGTGCTCACTACGGATGTGTTCACCGAAATCACCTGCACTCTGGTGAAAAAAACATTGACGCCCACTAAAAAAGCCCTGCGTGACGCAGGCCTCACGGCGGCGCAGGTGCGCGGCGTGGTGATGGTCGGCGGTTCGACGCGCATGCCGCAGATTCAGCGCGCCGTGGGCGAGCTGTTCAAGCAGGAGCCGCTCAACAACCTCGATCCGGACAAGGTGGTCGCGCTGGGCGCCGCCATGCAGGCCAATCTGCTGGCGGGCAATCGCGCGGCGGGCGATGACTGGCTGCTGCTTGACGTGATTCCGCTGTCGCTGGGGCTGGAAACCATGGGCGGCCTGGTCGAGAAAGTCATCCCGCGCAATGCCACCATTCCCGTGGCGCGCACGCAGGATTTCACCACTTTCAAGGATGGCCAGACGGCCATGGCGATTCATGTCGTGCAGGGCGAGCGCGACCTGGTCTCCGCCTGCCGCAGCCTGGCGCGCTTCGAATTGCGCGGCATCCCGCCGATGGTTGCCGGGGCGGCGCGCATTCGCGTGACATTCCAGGTGGACGCCGATGGGCTGCTCTCGGTTGCTGCATGCGAACAGACGACCGGCCATGAGGCGCGTATCGAGGTCAAGCCTTCTTATGGCCTGTCCGACGCTGAAATCGCCGCCATGCTCAAGGAAAGTTTTACTTATGCGCGTGATGACGCTTTTCTGCGCGCCTTGCGTGAAATGCAAGTGGAGGCCGAACGGCTGCTGGAGGCCATGCGGTCGGCGCTGGCCGATAGTGCGGAGATTCTTTCACATGCCGAGCGTACGCGCATCGATGAAGCCATGACGCAACTGCAGGCAGTGGTCGGCGGCGATGACCGTCCTGCCATTGATGACGCCATGCGGGAACTCAATGAGGCTGCGGAAGAATTCGCTGCGCGCCGCATGGATCAGGGCGTGCAGCGCGCGCTGGCCGGAAAAAATATCGATCAGGTTCTGCCATGACGCAAATCATTGTTCTGCCCCATCCCGAGTTGTGTCCTGACGGCGCGGTCATCGAAGCTTCCGCCGGCACCACGGTGTGCGATGCCCTGCTGGAGAATGACATCGAGATTGAGCATGCCTGCGAAAAGTCGTGCGCCTGCACGACGTGCCATGTCGTCGTCCGCGAAGGTTTCAATTCCCTGCCGGCCGCCGAGGAAACGGAAGAAGACCTGCTCGACAAAGCCTGGGGGCTGGAACCGAATTCACGCCTGTCGTGCCAGGCGGTGGTGGGCGCAACCCCGCTGGTCATTGAAATACCGAAGTACACGATTAATATGGTCAAGGAAGGACACGTCAAGAAATGAAATGGACGGACAGCCTGGATATTGCGCTTGCGCTTGCAGAGACATATCCTGCAGTGGATCCGGCGCGTATCAATTTCGTTGATCTGATGCGCTGGGTCATGGCCTTGCCTGGTTTTGAGGAAGACGAAAGCCATTGTGGCGAGAAAAAGCTCGAAGCCATTCAGCAGGCCTGGATTGACGAAACCGACTAAGGTTGCTACCGCATGTTGATCGACACCCATTGCCACCTTGATGCCGCGGAATTCGATGCAGATCGCGAT
The DNA here is from genome assembly GCA_964596295.1 of uncultured Rhodocyclaceae bacterium. GTDB lineage: Bacteria > Pseudomonadota > Gammaproteobacteria > Burkholderiales > Rhodocyclaceae > Rugosibacter. Next base: position 12,996 of record CAZQTB010000001.1, read on the forward strand.
GCCGTCGCAAAAGAAGCAATGCAGGCGGGTGTTGCGGCCATTGTCGTGCCCGCCGTCGAGCGGGCAAATTTCGGCGCGGTGGCTTCGGTTTGCCGTGACCATGCCGGATGCGCTGCGGCCTACGGCATTCATCCGATGTATGTCGCCGGTGCGCGCGAAGAAGATATCAGGGTCTTGCGTGAAACGATTGCCCGCGAGCAGCCGGTCGCCGTAGGTGAAATCGGTCTTGACCGTTTCGTCGCCGGGCGCGATGACGAGCAACAACGGCATTACTTTACCGAGCAGTTGAAGGTTGCGCGGGAAGCGCAGCTTCCGGTTTTATTGCATGTACGCCGCGCGATTGACCAGGTATTGCAGCAGTTGCGGCGCATTGGCGTGCGCGGCGGCATTGCGCATGCGTTCAATGGCAGCCTGCAGCAAGCCGAGGAATTCATCAGGCTGGGCTTCAAGCTGGGTTTTGGCGGGACGATGACTTTCCCGCGCGCGCAGCGCATCCGCACGCTGGCCGCCATGCTTCCGCTGGAATCCATCGTGCTGGAAACGGATGCGCCGGATATTCCGCCCGAGTGGAAAGTCGGCGCTCGCAACACGCCGGATCAATTGCCCCGCATTGCCGAAACGCTGGCCGCATTGCGCGGCATTCCCTTGGCCGTCGTGGCCGAAGCTACGACGGCCAATGCCGTCACCGTTCTGCCCGGGCTTGCCCGGTTTGCTTGATGTTCACCCCGTAACCATAACCAGGAGATAGCAATGAGTACCGTAAATTTTCATGGCAACCCCATTCGTGTTGATGGGACGCTGCCCAAGGCCGGAGCCAAGGCCCCCGATTTCCAGCTGACCAACGGCGCGCTGGCCGATGTATCGCTGAAAGATTTTGCCGGCAAGCGCAAAGTGCTGAACATCGTGCCCAGCCTCGACACCCCGACCTGCGCGACCTCGACGCGCAAGTTCAACGAGCTGGCTTCCCGGCTGCCCAATACGGCGATACTGGCGGTCTCGGCCGACCTGCCATTTGCCGCCAAGCGTTTTTGCGATATGGAAGGGCTGAAAAACGTTGCGCACCTTTCCAGCTTCCGGCACCCGGAATTCCTTTCGGCCTGGGGAGTGAAACTGGCGGAAGGCCCGCTGGCCGGCCTGACGACCCGCGCCGTGGTTGTCCTCGACGCAAACGACAACGTGATTCACAGCGAACTGGTTGCCGAAATCGGCGACGAGCCGAATTACGATGCGGTATTAAAAGCGCTGGGCTGAAAGCACAAGCCGGAGGATCGCCGGAGGCGCCGCACGCCGGAGGGGCATGCGGCATCCGGCGATTCGCTTTTTTGACGGCGCGGCGGCATAGGCCGGTGCCGCATTCATATCCAGTCGCGCTAAAATGAAAAGTTGTTTCGCAAAAAATCCTATCAATCAGGAGGATTCACTTGAAAATTCTTGTCCCGGTCAAGCGAGTGATTGACTACAACATCAAGGTTCGCGTCAAGGCGGACGGCACAGGCGTTGATCTGGCGAACGTCAAAATGGCCATGAATCCGTTTGACGAAATTGCCGTGGAAGAAGCCCTGCGGCTGAAGGAAGCGGGCGTGGCAACGGAGGTGGTGGCGGTTTCATGCGGCATAACGGCTTGCCAGGAAACCCTGCGCACGGCGATGGCGCTCGGCGCCGATCGCGGGATACTGGTCGAGACAGAGGTTGAATTGCAGCCGCTGGCGGTGGCCAAGCTGCTCAAGGCCGTGGCCGCCAAGGAGTCGCCCCGGCTCATCATTCTCGGCAAGCAGGCGATCGACGACGACGCCAATCAAACCGGACAAATGCTTGCCGCCCTGCTGGGCTGGTCGCAGGCCACCTTCGCTTCAAAAGTGGCGGTTGATTCCGGCGCAGGCCGGGTGACGGTCACGCGTGAGGTGGATGGCGGGCTGGAAACGCTGGAGCTCACGCTGCCGGCGATTGTCACGACGGACTTGCGGCTCAACGAACCGCGGTATGCCACGCTGCCCAACATCATGAAGGCGAAGAAAAAGCCGCTGGATGTTTTCACGCCGGATGAATTGGCTGTCGATGTCAGGCCAAGGCTGACCACCCTCAAGGTCAGCGAGCCGCCCAAACGCACGGCCGGCGTGAAGGTGGCCGATGTGGCAGAGCTCATCAGCAAACTCAAAAACGAAGCCAAGGTGATTGCATGAGCATTCTGGTTATTGCCGAACACGACAACGCCACGCTCAGGGCGGCCACCCTTAATGCCGTTGCTGCGGCAGGCAAGATCGGCGCGGCGCTGAACACGGAAATCCATATCCTGGTCGCCGGAACGGGGTGCGGCGACGTCGCGCAACAGGCAGCCAGGGTGGCCGGGGTCGCCAGGGTGAAGGTGGCGGATGCCGCCCACTATGGCGACCAGACGGCTGAAAACCTGGCGGCGCTGATCCACGCCCATGCCGGCGGGTACACGCACATCCTGGCCGCTGCCACCAGCAACGGCAAAAACACCCTGCCGCGTGTTGCCGCGTTGCTGGATTCCGCGCAGATTTCAGACATCATTGCCGTCGTCGCTGCGGACACTTTCGTGCGCCCGATTTATGCCGGCAACGCGCTGGCCACAGTACAAAGCGCCGATCCGGTGAAAGTCATTACGGTGCGCACGACGGGTTTCGATGCCGTTGCCAATGCCGGCGGCAGCGCCGCGATCGAGAGCATCCCGGCGGGCCCCGAACTGGGCCAGGCCAGGCTCGTCAGCCGCGAGCTGACCAAATCGGCCCGGCCGGAACTCGCGGCGGCGAAGATCATTGTCTCCGGCGGCCGCGGTTTGGGCAGCGGCGAAAACTACCACAAGGTGCTGGAGCCGCTGGCCGACAAACTCGGCGCCGCACTGGGCGCATCGCGCGCGGCGGTGGATGCCGGCTTCGTGTCGAATGACTACCAGGTCGGGCAGACTGGCAAGATCGTGGCGCCGCAACTGTATATTGCCATCGGCATGTCGGGCGCGATCCAGCATCTGGCCGGAATGAAGGACTCGAAGGTCATCGTGGCCATCAACAAGGATCCCGATGCGCCGATTTTCCAGGTGGCGGATTATGGCCTGGTTGCCGATCTCTTCCAGGCCGTGCCGGAACTCGTCGCCGCTCTTTGACTTGACCAAGCCGCATCCATTGAAGGGATCCCCGCATGAGCGCCTATAACGCCCCCCTCAAAGACATGCAGTTCGTGCTGACCGAACTGGCCGGCAGTGCGCAGGTGAGCAGCTTGCCGGGATACGCGGAGGCGACGCCCGACGTCATCGAAGCCATTCTTGACGAAGCGGGGAAATTTGCCCGTGACGTGCTGGCGCCGCTCAATTTCACCGGCGACCGGGAAGGCGCGCAGTGGGCCGGCAAGGCCGTGACCATGCCCAGGGGGTTCAGGGAAGCCTACGCACAGTTTGTCGATAACGGCTGGAATGCCCTGTCGGGCAATCCGGAATACGGCGGCCAGGGCTTGCCGAAGATAGTTTCCGCCGCCGTGCAGGAAATGTGGCAGGCGTCGAACATGGCGTTTTCCCTGTGCCCGATGCTCACCATGGGGGGCATTGAGGCGCTGGAACTGTATGGCAGCGAAGAGCAGAAAGCGATGTACCTGCCCAACATGGTTTCCGGCAAATGGACGGGCACCATGAACCTGACCGAGGCACAAGCCGGTTCCGATCTGGCGGCGGTGCGCACCCGCGCCGTGCCGCAGGGCGATGGCACGTACAAGCTGTTCGGGCAGAAGATTTTCATCACCTACGGCGATCACGACATGGCCGAGAACACGATTCATCTGGTGCTCGCGCGCACGCCTGACGCGCCGGAAGGCGTGAAGGGCATTTCGCTGTTTGTCGTGCCCAAGTTCATGGTGAATGCCGACGGTTCGCCGGGTGCGCGCAACGATGTATTCAGCGTTTCGATTGAACACAAGCTCGGCATCCATGCCAGCCCGACCTGCGTCATGGCCTATGGCGATAGCGGCGGCGCGACAGGTACGCTGATTGGCAAGGAAAACGAAGGCCTCAGGTACATGTTCGTGATGATGAACGCGGCGCGTTATGCGGTCGGGCTGGAAGGCCTGGCGCAGGGCGAGCGCGCGTATCAGCATGCGCTCGGCTATGCCCGCGAACGGGTGCAGGGGCGCGCCATCGAAGGCTCGGCGGCCAGCGTGCCTATCATTCGCCATCCCGATATCCGCCGCATGCTGCTGTTGATGCGTGCGCAAAACGAAGCCATGCGCGCGGTGGCCTACGTGGTTGCCGCCGCGCTGGATGCGGCCCTGCGCCATGCCGTCGCGGATGAGCGTGCGCGCAATCAGGCGTTTGTCGATTTGATGATTCCGGTGGTCAAGGCCTGGCTTACCGAGACCGGCAACGAGGTCGCTTCGCTCGGCGTGCAGATACATGGCGGCATGGGCTTCATCGAGGAAACGGGCGCTGCCCAGTTTTTCCGCGATGCGCGCATCACCACAATCTATGAAGGCACCACCGGCATCCAGGCCCTCGACCTGATCGGCCGCAAGATCGCGCGTGACGGCGGGGCGACGCTGAAAACCGTGATCGGCCGTATGCGCCAGACGCAAGCCGAAGTCGCGCAACAATCTGCGCAACGATCCGGCGCGAGCTTCCAATCGATTGCTGCGGCCCTTGGCCAGGGCGTCGATGCGCTGGCCACGGCGGGCGACTACATCATTGCCAGCTACGCCAGGGATGTGCGCGCCGTCGCTGTGGGCGCCGTTCCCTTTCTGCGCCTGATGGGGATCGTTTCCGGCGGCTGGATGATGGCCCGCGCCGCGCTCGTCGCGCAGGCCAGAATTGCAGCGGGCGACGCCGATCCTTTCTATCCCGCCAAAATCAGCACCGCGCACTTCTATGCCGATCACGTCATGGTTGCGGCATCCGGCCTGGCGCAGGAGGTCGTGCAGGGCGGCGCGAGCGCGCTGGCCCTGGATGAGGCGATGTTCTGACCGATGCGCTGAGCATAACTTTTACATCTGCTGGTAAATCGGCCCCTCGCCGCCCTGCGGGGCGGCCCAGTGGATGTTTTGCGTCGGATCCTTGATGTCGCAGGTTTTGCAGTGCACGCAGTTCTGTGCGTTGATCTGCAGGTGCGGATCGGCTCCGCCGGCATCGTGCACGATCTCATACACGCCCGCCGGGCAGTAGCGCTGCTCGGGCGCATCGTAGAGCGCCAGGTTGATTTCAATCGGCACGCGGGCATTCTTCAGTTGCAGGTGGCAAGGCTGGTCTTCTTCATGGTTGGTGTTGGAAAGGAAGACGGAAGAGAGCCGGTCGAAGGTCAGCACGCCGTCGGGTTTTGGATAGTCGATGGGCGTGGATGCGGCGGCAGTCTTGAGCTTGGTGTGGTCGGCCGTGTTGTGCAGCGTCCACGGCGCCTTGCCGCGCAGCAGCACCTGATCGATGCCGAACATCAGCGAGCCGGTGACGAGGCCCTTGGCCATCCACGGCTTGAAGTTGCGTGCAGCGTGCAGCTCGTCATGCAGCCAGGAAGCGCGGAAAGCTGCGGGGTAGGCGGTGAGCTCATCGTGGGCGCGGCCGGCGGCGAGCGCCGCCGCCGCTGCTTCGGCGGCCAGCATGCCGCTCTTGATTGCGGCATGGCTGCCCTTGATGCGCGAGGCGACCAGCAACCCGGCGTCGTCGCCGATCAGCGCCCCGCCGGGAAAGTCCAGCCGCGGCATGGATTGCAGGCCGCCTGCCGCCAGCGCGCGCGCGCCATAGGCGATGCGCTTGCCGCCTTGCAGCATGGGAGCAATTTGCGGATGGGTTTTCATGCGCTGCATTTCCTCGAATGGCGCGAGGAAGGGGTTGCTGTAGCCGAGACCCACCACGAGACCGATGGAAACCAGGTTGTCGGCAAAGTGATAAATGAAGCCGCCGCCGTAGGTGTCCGGTGTGAGCGGCCAGCCTGCGCTGTGCATGACCAGGCCTGCTTCATGCTGGCCGGCGGGCACCTCCCACAACTCCTTGATGCCGAGCGCGTAGGTCTGCGGGTCGGACTTCGCGCGCAAGTTGAACCTGGCCTCGATTTCCTTGCCCAGGTGGCCGCGGCAGCCTTCGGCGAACAGCGTGTATTTGCCCAGCAGTTCGATACCGGGCTGGTAAGCGGCGCGGTGTTCGCCGTGGCGTCCGACGCCCATGTCGCCGGTCGCGACGCCGCGCACGGCCCTGTGTTCGCCATGTTCGTCATACAGCACTTCGGCTCCGGCAAAGCCGGGGAAAATTTCGACCCCCAGCGCCTCGGCCTGCGCGCCCAGCCAGCGGCAAACCTGGCCGAGGCTGATGATGTAATTGCCATGATTCCGGAAACAGCCCGGCAGCATGAAATTGGGCACGTCGAAACTGCCGTTGCGGGTGAGAAAGGTAAAGCGGTCGCGGCTGACGGGCGTTTCCAGCGGCGCATCCTGCGCCTGCCAGTCGGGGATCAGTTCGGTCAGCGCGCGCGGATCCATCACCGCGCCGGACAGGATATGCGCGCCGATTGCGGCGCCCTTCTCAAGCAGGCAGACGCTGAGGCCGGCATTGACCTGCTTGAGCCGGATCGCTGCCGAGAGGCCGGCCGGGCCTCCACCCACAATGACTACATCAAATTCCATGGCTTCGCGCGGCATGTTTTTTCCTGGCGGGGACAAATCAACCTGCGGATTATAATTGCCCGCTCGATCACCCTGCTGGATACTTGTGCCATGGAAGCCGACCGGAAACCCGTTTATCGCAATCAGATGCCCATGCGCTGGGGCGACCAGGATGCCATGAACCACATCAACAACACCCTGTATTTCCGCTACATGGAACAGGCGCGGATAGAGTGGCTGGATTCCCTGGGCCTTGACGCGAGGCTTGGCGAAAACCAGGGGTCGGTGATTGTCAATGCAAGTTGCAGTTTCCTGATTCCGCTCACTTATCCGGGAACGGTGGAATGCCGCGTGTTCGTCGGCCCGCCGGGGCGCAGCAGCCTGCCCACTTTCTATGAATTGCGCCTTGTCGATGACGCACGGCTGTTTGCCGAAGGCGCAGCGAAGCTGGTGTGGATCGACACGTCCAGCGGCACGTCGATTCCCCTGCCGGAAGCGCTGCGCCATTTGCTTGCCGAACGGCAGGACGCAGCCCAGGTGCTGTAAGCAATCATGTTGTCCAGGCAGCGCAGTACCCTTGAATTTTTTAGGAGCTCCCGTGAATAAAATTTTCCCCTCCGCCGCCGATGCGATCAAGGGCATTGTCAAGGACAACCAGCTTTTGGCGGTTGGCGGCTTTGGCCTGTGCGGCATTCCGGAAGCGCTGATTGATGCGCTGCTGGAGAGCGGCGTCAAGGGTTTGACGGTGATCTCGAACAATGCCGGCGTCGACGGGTTCGGTCTTGGCAAGCTGCTCGAATCGCGCCAGATCAGGAAAATGATTTCCAGCTACGTGGGCGAGAACAAGGAATTTGAGCGCCAGTACCTGTCCGGCGAGCTGGAAGTGGAACTTACGCCGCAAGGCACGCTGGCCGAAAAGCTGCGTGCCGGCGGCGCCGGCATTCCGGCCTTTTTCACCAAGACGGGTGTCGGCACGCAGGTGGCCGAAGGCAAGGAGCTGCGCGACTTTGCCGGTGAAACTTATGTGCTGGAGCACAGCCTGGTGCCCGAAGTTGCCCTGGTCAAGGCGCAGGTGGCCGATAAGTCGGGCAATCTGCAGTTTCATCTGACCGCGCGCAATTTCAACCCGGCCGTGGCGATGGCTGGCAGGATATGCGTGGTGGAAGTCGAGAAAATAGTCGAGACAGGCGCGCTGGATCCGGACCAGATTCACCTTCCCGGGATTTACGTGCACCGCATCGTGCATAACCCGACTCCCGAAAAGCGCATCGAAAGACTGACTCTCAGAGACAAGGCGGAAAACTGATCATGGCCTGGAACCAAGACCAAATGGCGGCGCGCGCCGCGCAAGAACTGCAGGACGGCTTCTACGTCAATCTCGGCATCGGCATGCCGACGCTGGTGGCGAACCATGTGCCGGACACCATGGAAGTGTGGCTGCAAAGCGAGAACGGCATGCTCGGCATCGGCCCCTTCCCCACGGCGGATGAAGTGGATGCCGATCTGATCAACGCGGGGAAGCAGACGGTGACGACCATCCCCGGGTCATCCGTTTTTGGCAGCGAGGAAAGCTTTGCCATGATCCGCGGCGGCAAGATCAATCTGAGCATTCTCGGCGCCATGCAGGTGAGCGAGAAAGGCGACCTGGCGAACTGGATGATTCCCGGCAAGATGGTCAAGGGCATGGGCGGCGCGATGGACCTGGTGGCCGGCGTCAAGCGGGTGGTGGTGCTGATGGAGCATGTCGTCAAGAAGAAGGATGGCACCGAGGACTTCAAGATCCTGCCGAGCTGCACGCTGCCGCTGACGGGCAAGGCCGTCGTGGATCGCATCATCACCGACCTGGGGGTGATGGATGTCACCGCAGGGGGCCTCAAGGTCGTTGAGCTTGCCCCGGGCGTTACTCTGGAACAGCTGCAGGCCAAGACCGGGGTGAGGCTGCATTGAGCCTCATGACCTTTGTGAAATTTAATGCAGTATGCGGCCGCCCGGCGGAAACAGCTCGTCAATGATCTCCGCGCCAAAGCGGTATTCGTGGCCGCAGATTTCATCGGCAATGGCGATCGTTTCGGCATCGGCAAGAATTGCCGCAACTTCTTTGCGGCCCATGGCCAGCAACAGGTTGCGGATTTTTTCCTCATCGCGCGGGCAATGCCAGGTCGCCGTGCGCGGCGCGAAAAGGCGCATGCTTTCCGCGGTGAACAGGCGGGTGAGCAGGGCTTCCGGAGGCAATGCCAGTTCGCCGGCCTGCACCGTGGCGGCAAGTTGCCCGATGCGGTTCCAGCCATCGGCGTCGCGCCGGTCGGCATTCGGCAGTTTTTGCAGGAACAGTCCGCACGCGGTTTCCGCATTCGCCGCCAGCCACAGGCGCGCGGGCTGCTGTTCGGATTGCGTCAGGTAATGCTCGAAAATCGCCGCCATCGTCTCGCCGTCGTTCGGCACCAGGCTCTGGTAGGGCTCGGCTTCCGCGGTTTGCAGGGTGAGCATCAACTGGCCGTCGCCAAGCAGCTCGCGCGTTGAAAAAGTCGGCGCTGGCTTGAATCCGTCTCTGGACGATACGGCGGGGTGGCCTGTGCCGCTCCCCAACGCGCTGCGGGCCATGCCGCGCAGGCGCAACTGCTCATCGCAATCCATCACCAGCAGCGACACCGGCCCCTGGCCCTGCAACTGGAAGCGCACCCGGCCCGGCGTTTTGAGCGTGTTGCCGATCAGCGTCGTCACCGCCGCCAGTTCACCCAGCAGGTCGCGCGCGGCAGGCGCATAGTCGCGCACCGCGCACAGGGCCCGCCAGGCCGGCCCGAGCTGCACCAGGCTGCCGCGGATGTCGAGGTCTTCAAACAGGAAGCGATGTACGGTATCCATGGGCATCAATCAGCGCACGAAGCTGTCAAACAGGGTGGGATCAAAGCCCGCCAGCAGCTGGCCTGCGCCGTTTTCCACCACCGGACGGCGAATCACGCTGGGGTTTTCCAGCATCAGCGCCACCGCCTGCGCTTGCGTGGTGATGGCCTGCTGTTCGGGGGCGAGCTTGCGCCATGTCGTGCCCTTGGTGTTGACCAGCGTCTGCCAGCCCAGGGTGCGGCACCACTGCACCAATGTCTCGCGCGGCACGCCGAGTTTTTTGTAGTCGTGAAATTCGTAACTGATGCTGTTGGCTGCGCACCAGGCGAAGGCTTTTTTCATCGTGTCGCAATTCTTGATGCCGTAAATTTTTACCATTGCAATGCGTGGGGCGAAATCGGGGAGAAGTAGCCGAATCATAACAAACGCGGCATAATCGAGTGCTATGAATACTCCTCTCCGTAGTGAGGCGCAGCAGCGCGCCGACGAGATCGGAATTTTTCAGGTGGAGTTGGCCCGGCTGGAAGGCGAGGGCGTGCTACAACTCAATCCTGCCCAGCAGCAGGCAGTGCGCGAATACCATGCCGCCCTGCTGGCTGGTTTTATCGGTCGCTTCGACATCGACCACGACGTGCAGGACAGGCAGCTATCGCTCGGCATGAGGGTGGCATCTTTCCTCGGCGCACTGGCACTGGCAGCCAGCGTGTTCTTTCTTTTTTACCAGTTCTGGGGGCGTTTCGACGAGCCTGAGCAGGCCGCAATTCTGATCAGCGCCGCGCTCGGTAGCATGGGGCTGACGGTCTGGATTCAGACACGCGATGCTGCGGGATACTTCACCAAGTTGGCAGCGATGGTGGCCTTTGTCTGCTTCGTACTCAATCTCACTATGCTCGGCCAGATATTTAATATCACGCCCACCGACCGCGCCCTGATTCCCTGGGCTATGCTGGCCTTTCTGCTCGCCTATGCCTGCGATCTGCGCCTTTTGCTGGCTGCGGGCATTTGTTGTGTGATCGCCTTCGTTGCGGCTCGTGTCGGCGAATGGAATGGTACCTATTGGTTGAATTCCGGCGAACGGCCGGAGAATTTTTTCCCCGTGGCGGCACTGTTGTTCTCTATTCCAGCCTTGGTCAGCCATCGCCGCTTGAGCGGCTTTGCCTCCATCTATCGTATCTTCGGTCTGCTCTGTCTGCTGGTGCCGATGTTAGTGCTTGGCCATTGGGGCTACGGTAGTTATCTCGCCGGCTATGAGGGCTTTGAAACCGGAACCATCGAAGGCAGCTACGAGCTTGCCGGCTTCATTGCCAGCGTCCTGGCAATCTGGGTCGGCGCGCGGCGACAGTGGCCCGACACAGTCAACACCGGCATCACTTTCTTCGTCATCTTTTTGTACACCAAGTTTTTTGACTGGTGGTGGGATCTGATGCCGAAGTACCTGTTTTTCCTGGTACTCGGTCTCGCCGCAATCCTGATCCTGCTGGTGCTGAAACGTCTGCGCCGGTTTGGTCGCAGCGCAGTGGAGGGCGCGCCATGAAGCTCACGCCCTGGAAGACTTTGACGGCCGGCGCGGTACTGATCCTGCTCGCTAATGTTGTGGCGCTCACCGGCGTGTACCTCAATCGCAACGGCGAGGCGGACAGCCGGCTCAGGCTCTCCCAGCGCGAACTGACCATGCCTGGGGGCTGGGGAATGGCCAAGGAGAATAGCGGGCTGACATTGAGGTTAAGTTGGCGGGTCAGCGATCCCAGCGTCGGCGATTATTATTGGGCTGGCTTCGGTTACAGCGGCGGCACGCCGGAATGGCTGGATGTAGAACACATGGCGGCACTTGGCTTCGATACAGCAGCGTTGTCAGAAGACAATGCGGGTCGCCGTCGCTTCGATCGGCAGCTGCCACGCGAAGTGCTGCTGGTGCTCGAACTGGCGGGCCCTGCTTGGCAGCAGGCGCTGGAACGGGTGCAGCAGAATGCCGCTCGGCACGAGGCGGCGCGATTGGCGAATGCTGACAGCAAGGAGTTCGCCGAAAAGGCCAAGCGCGCACAAGAGCAATTGAAGCGCGAAGAGACATCAAACAGCCGTCTCTTCGTCATCGATGCTGGGCTGGACCGCGCAACCCTGCGCGCGAAATACCCGGATCGCAGCCGCTATCTGATTCTCAAGGGTATGCTGCGCCCTCGACTCGTGACTCACGACAGGAAGACGCAGGTGACGGGCTATGTCAGTTCTCTTGCTGTAACGCAGATCAACGTGCCGCATGCTCTGCGCCCGATGCTGGAGCCAGCCTTGCGCAAGCAGAGGAGTACGGCGGGTGACCCCAGTGCGCACTTCGAGGTGACGATTGCGGTCGGTCAGCGTCTGGAGCCATGGATCGAATCGGTATCGCTGGTGCGCTGAGCTTTTCCCCGAGCCGTAGAAGGTAATCTCGACCATGACTATCCCGCCCTTTTTGCGCCGCGTGCTGCTGGCGCTGCTTGTCATTCTCCTGGTTGTCGCCGGTTTCTGGTGGAACGCACGCCCCAAGCCGATTCCGGTGGTGCTCAAGGCCGTTGATCGCGGGGTGGTGGATGCCACGGTGGTCAACACGCGCGCCGGCACGGTGGAGGCCTGCCAGCGCACGCGGCTGTCGACCATTGTCGGCGGGCGTATCGCGTACCTTGGCGTGAAGGAAGGCGACCGCGTCAAGAAGGGGCAGTTGTTGATGAAGCTGTGGAATGACGACCAGCAAGCGCAGCAGCACCTGGCGGAGACCCAGCGCGCGTCGGCCGTGCAGCGGGTGAATGAACTATGCGCCACCGCGGCGAATGCGCAGCGCGAGGCGGAGCGGCAGGCGGCGTTGCGGGCCAGGGGTTACGTTTCCATCGCGAAGGAAGATGCCGCGCGCACCGAGGCCGAGGCCAGGCGCGCGGCGTGCGCCAGCGCGCGCGCGGAGGTTGTCCAGGCCGAAGCGCGCGTGTCGGTGACCCGCATCGAACAAAACCGCACCGTGCTTGTCGCGCCCTTTGATGGCACCGTGGCGAAGATCGTTGGCGAGCTGGGCGAATATTCGACGCCTTCGCCGCCGGGTGTGCAAACGCCGCCGGCGATTGACCTGATTGACGATTCCTGCCTTTACGTTAATGCGCCGATGGACGAGGTGGATGCGCCAAAAATCACCGCCGGCCTGCCGGTGCGGGTGACGCTCGATGCCTTGCCCAGGCAGCCTTTCGCCGGCCGCGTGCGGCGCGTGGCGCCTTACGTCCTGGCGGTGGAAAAGCAGGCGCGCACGGTGGATGTGGAAGTGGATTTTGACGCCCCGGCGAAAGGCTTGCTGGTGGGCTATAGCGCGGATGTGGAAATCGTTCTCCAGCGGCACGCCAATGTGCTGCGCGTGCCGACGGCGGCGCTGATGGAGGGTAGCCGCGTGCTGGTGTTGAAAGGCGACACGAGCAAGCTGGAAGAGCGCCGCCTGAAAACCGGCCTGGCGAATTGGGAATACACGGAAATTGTCGAGGGGTTGAAAGAGGGCGAGCATGTCGTGACGTCGCTTGAGCGCGAGGGCGTAAAAGCCGGCGCCCGCGCCACGGCGGATACCACAGCAAACCCGGCAAGCCCGGCGAAATAATCCAGACACGGATTCAAACATGGCATTGATTGAGCTGGCCGGTATCGAGCGCGTTTTTCATCTTGGCGAGAGCGAAGTGCGCGCGCTGGCGCGCATTGACCTGTCGATTGCCGCCGGCGAATATGTGGCGGTCGTCGGCCCGTCGGGTTCGGGCAAGTCGACGCTGCTCAATCTGCTTGGCCTGCTCGACCGGCCCGACGCGGGCACTTATCATCTTGAAGGCCGCGATGTGACGACGCTCTCGCCCGACGAGCAGGCGGCGGTGCGCAGCCGCCGTATCGGCTTCGTGTTCCAGAGCTTTCATCTCGTGCCGCGCCTGACTGCGGCCGAAAATATTGCCTTGCCCATGATGCTGGACGGGATTCCGGCCGCCTTGCGGGAGCAGCGCGTAGACAAAGCGTTGCGCGATTTCGGCCTGGACAATCGCGCCGCTCACCGGCCGGACCAGCTTTCCGGCGGCCAGCGCCAGCGCGTGGCCATTGCGCGCGCCACCATCATGCAGCCGGCGATGCTGCTGGCCGATGAGCCGACGGGCAACCTTGACCGCGCCACGGGCGACGAAGTGATTCACCTGCTTGAGGCGTTGAATGCAAACGGCATGACGCTGATCGTGGTGACCCATGATGCGGCGCTCGCCGCGCGTGCCACACGGCAGCTGACCATGGAGGACGGGCGGCTGAAAAGCGATAGCGCCCGCCCGCTGATGCCGGCAACTGCCTAGGCGCGCAGGCACGGCCATGCGCAGCGCCGACGTTTTGCGTTTTGCCCGCGATGCGGCGGCGGGCTACCCGCTGCGCACGGCGCTGTCGGTACTGGCCATGGCCATCGGCGTGGCGTCCGTCGTGCTGCTGACCGCTCTGGGCGACGGCGCGCGGCGTTATGTGGTCGGCCAGTTTTCGGCGCTGGGCAGCAATCTGGTGATCGTCTTGCCGGGCCGTTCGGCGACCGGCGGCTTCAATCCGGCGAACGCCATCACGACTACGCCGCGCGACCTGACGGTGGACGATGCGGCGGCGCTGTTGCACGCTCCCGCCGTGCAACGCGTCGCGCCGCTTGCGGTGGGCACGTCGGAGATCAGCTCCGGCGGCCGCTTGCGCGAGGTGGTCGCGGCAGGCTCCACGGCGTCGCTCATGGAAGTGCGTAATTTCCAGTTGGCGCAGGGCCGTTTTTTGCCTGACGACGACTGGCGCAGCAGTGCGCCGGTCGCGGTGATCGGCACCACGGTACGCGATGACATTTTTGGCAACCAGCCTGCCGTTGGCCAGTTGATCCGTCTTGGCGACCGCCGCCTGCGGGTGATCGGCGTGCTCAAATCGACCGGCCAGGGCGTCGGCATGAATACCGACGAACTGGTGATCGTGCCGGTCGCGCTGGCGCAGATGCTGTTCAACTCCAATACGCTGTTTCGCATCATGGTGCAGGCGCGCAGTCGCGAGCAGATCGAGGCGGCCAGGCAGCAGGCGACGGCTATCCTCAAGGCGCGCCACGGCGGCGAAGAGGACGTGACGGTGATTACCCAGGACGCCGTGCTCGCCACTTTCGACAAACTGCTCGGCGCGCTGACGGCGGCCGTCGCCGGCATCGCCGCCATCAGCCTGGTGGTGGCCGGCATTCTGGTGATGAATGTGATGCTGGTGGCGGTGACGCAGCGCACGGCGGAGATAGGACTGCTGAAGGCGCTGGGTGCGCAGGGCACGACGATTCGCCGGGCATTCCTGGCCGAGGCGGCGATGATTTCGCTGACCGGTGCAGTGATCGGTTATCTCCTCGGGCAACTGGGCGCTTTTGTCTTGCGCCAGGTTTACCCGGCCTTCCCGGCGTACCCGCCGGATTGGGCCGTGGCGGCGGCGCTATTCACTGCGCTGGCGACGGGCCTGCTGTTCGGTATTTTGCCGGCGCGCCGGGCCGCGCAACTCGACCCCGTGCAAGCCTTGATGAAGCACTGACATGCGCCTGACCGATGTCCTGGGGCTGGCTTTCCGCGCGGTGATCGCACAGCGCTTGCGCAGCTTTCTGACGCTGCTGGGGATTGCCGTCGGCATCGCCGCCGTGATTTTGCTGACCTCGATTGGCGATGGCATCCACCGTTACGTATTGGGCGAGTTCACCCAGTTCGGCACCAATGTCATTGGCGTGCACCCGGGCAAGACCAAGACGGGCGGGGCTGCGCTCTCCGGTTTGCCGAGCAGCGCCAAACCGCTGTCGCTGGAAGACGCCGAGGCGCTGGCGCGGCTGCCGAATGTGGTGGCGGTGACGCCCAGCGTGTTTGGCAATGCCGAGGTGAACGCCGATGGACGGCTGCGCCGCGTCACGGTATACGGCGTCGGGCCGGGCATGCTGGCGGTATTCAAGGGGCAAGTGCGCAGCGGCCGGTTCTTGCCTGTGGAAAATGCCGGCAGCGCCCGTGCGCTGGTCGTGCTGGGGCCCAAGCTGAAGCACGAATTGTTCGGCGCGGAAAACGCGCTCGGCGCGCGGGTGCGCATCGGCGGCCTGCAATTCCGGGTGATCGGCGTGATGGAATCCAAAGGGCAGTTCCTCGGCATGGACCTCGATGACACCGTATTTATTCCCGCTGCGCGGGCGATAGAGCTTTTCAATCGCGCCAGCCTGAGCGAGATTGATGTGGCCGTTGCCGAAGGCGTCTCTTCCGCCAGCGTTACGGCGGCGATCAAGGTGATGATGACGGCGCGCCACGGCCGCGAGGATTTCACGGTGATCAGCCAGGAAGAAATGCTCGCCAGCCTGTCCAGCATTCTCGACGTGCTGACCATGGCGGTGGGCGCGCTGGGCGGCATTTCGCTGTTCGTGGGCGGCGTCGGCATCGGCACCATGATGACGATTACGGTGACCGAGCGCACCGGCGAGATCGGCCTGCTGGTCGCGCTGGGCGCCCGGCGGCGGACCATCCTGGGGCTTTTCCTCGGTGAAGCCGTGGCGCTCGCCGCGTTGGGCGGATTCGCCGGGCTGATCGCGGGTTTCGGCATCGCGCAGGCGATTCGCTTCGCCGTGCCGGCGCTGCCCGTGCATACGCCGTTGTCCTTCGTGTTGCTGGCCGAAGGCCTGGCAATAACCATCGGCCTCGCCGCCGGCGTGCTGCCCGCGCGGCGCGCGGCGCAGCTCAATCCGGTGGATGCCTTGCGCGCGGAGTAAGGCAGGAAGACGCGGAAAGTCGGCGTCGGCAGGACGCCTCGCGGGTCCGCGGGTCAAGTGACGTATACTTCCGCAATCGTACTTTTTCCATAAAACTTCTCCTCAATACTATTCATGACCAGCTCGCTCTTCAGCCCGTTTTCCCTGCGTTCCCTCACACTCTCCAATCGCATTGTCATCAGCCCGATGTGCCAATACTCGGCGGTCGATGGCAATGCAACCGACTGGCACACAATTCATCTGGGCCATCTGGCGCTGTCGGGCGCCGGCATGCTGATCGTTGAAGCGACCGGCGTGGAACTGGCGGGCCGCATTTCGCCGGGATGCCTCGCGCTGGGTTCGGATGAAAACGAGGCGGCGCTGGCAAAGGCGCTGGCCAGCGTGCGTCGCCATTCCGGCATGCCGTTCGCCATTCAACTCGCCCATGCAGGGCGCAAGGCGTCGAGCCAGGTGCCCTGGCTCGGAGGGCGCGCGCTTCTGCCCGAAGCCGGCGGCTGGCAGACGATTGCCCCTTCGCCTGTCCCGCATTACGAGCATGACCCGGTGCCCCGGGCACTCGATGCGGCAGGCATTGCCGGCATCACCAAAGCATTTGTCGCCGCGGCGCGACGTGCCGCGCGGCTGGACTTCGACGCCGTCGAGCTGCACATGGCGCATGGCTACCTGCTGCACCAGTTTCTTTCGCCCCTTGCCAACCGGCGCGACGATGCCTATGGCGGCGCGCTGGAAAACCGCATGCGTCTGCCGCTGGAAGTTTTCGCTGCCGTGCGCGCTGTCTGGCCGGAAAAAAAGCCCCTGGGCGTGCGTATCTCGGCAACCGACTGGGTGCCGGGCGGTTGGGATATCGAACAGGCGCTGGTATTCGCGCATGAGCTGAAGCGCCTCGGGTGCGACTGGATCGACGCCTCTTCCGGCGGCGTTTCCCCGCAGCAGAAGATGGACGTTGTGCCCGGCTTCCAGGTGGGTTTTGCTGAGCGGATTCGTCACGAAACCGACATCCCGAGCATGGCAGTTGGCCTGATCACCGAACCGGCGCAGGCCGAAAAAATCATTTCCAGCGGCGCTGCCGACATGGTCGCGCTTGCGCGCAGCATGTTGTGGAATCCGCGCTGGCCGTGGCATGCCGCCGCCGTGCTGGGCGCCCAAGTGGATGCGCCGAAGCAATACCAGCGCAGTTTGCCGCAGGGGGCGCATCGGGTTTTCGGATAAGCGCAGAAAGTCCGGCGATAATTCTCGCGCGGACCATGCCGGGGAATCCAGGCGCCTGGTGCAGGCCCTTCCCGGCTACTGAGACTTTTTCTTAGCAGGCAGTTTCCGCCGCTTCAAACAACCACGGTCGGCGCCTGGCCTGCGCTGCGCGCTGCGATGCGGCCGATGGCGAAAACCTGTTCGCCGGAAGCGGCGAGCAGCTGCATGGCGGTACCGGCATCGGCTTCGGCGACGATGACGGCCATGCCGATGCCGCAATTGAAAACGCGGTGCATTTCGGCATCGGCGACTTTGCCTTCGCGCTGCAGCCACTGAAACAGCGCGGGCCGCGGCCAGGCGCTCCCGTCGATGAGAGCCGTCACGTTGTCGGGCAGCGCGCGCGGGATGTTCTCGGTGAGCCCGCCGCCGGTGATATGCGCCATGCCCTTCACGCCCTGCCCGCCGAGCGCCTGCATCAGCGCCAGCAAGGGCTTGACGTAGATATGCGTCGGCGCCATCACGGCGTCGGCCAGCGGCACGCCGCCGATGTCCAGCGCGAGATCGGGCCTGGCGCGGTCGATGATCTTGCGGATCAGCGAGTAGCCGTTCGAATGCGCGCCCGACGAAGCGAGCCCCAGCACCACGTCGCCCGGCCGGATCGACCGGCCATCGATGATGCGCGACTTTTCCACCGCACCCACGGCAAAACCGGCGAGGTCATATTCGCCCTCCGGGTACATGCCCGGCATCTCGGCCGTCTCGCCGCCGATCAGCGCGCAGCCGGCCAGCTCGCAACCGCGGGCAATGCCTTCGATCACCGTGGCGGCGGTGGCGACATCGAGCCGGCCGCAGGCGAAGTAGTCGAGAAAAAACAGCGGCTCGGCTCCTTGCACCAGAATGTCATTGACGCTCATGGCGACCAGGTCCTGGCCCACCGTGTCATGACGATGCCACTGGAAAGCCAGCTTGAGTTTGGTGCCTACCCCATCGGTGCCGGAAACCAGCACCGGTTCGCGGTATTTTTTCGAGATTTCGAAGAGCGCCCCAAAGCCGCCGATGCCGGCGAGCACTTCCGGCCGCATCGTCCGTCTGGCCGCAGGCTTGATGCGCTCGACCAGGGCGTCGCCAGCATCGATGTCGACGCCGGCATCGCGGTAAGTAAGGGAGGAGGGAGCGGTCAAGATACGGTCCTTGAAAACATGTGGCGGGGGTGCGGCTCACGCCCGGATGGGCGATAATCGCGGCTGAAAAACCATGCCACAGCGCAAATTCTACCGGAAATGACATCTTCTCAAGGCAACCGCCTGCATGCGGCGTTATGGATCGCCGCCGGGCTGGCGCTGGTCCTGCTGCTGTATCTGCTTGCGCCGATTCTCGCGCCCTTCGTGCTGGCGGGCATCCTGGCCTACATCGGCAACCCGGTCGTCGACCGGCTGAACCGCCGCGGCCTGCCGCGTGCGCTGGCCGTGCTGCTGGTGCTGCTCGGGCTGGCGCTCATATTCGCCGGGTTGGCGCTGATCATCCTGCCGCTGCTGATCGATGAGGTGAGCCGGCTGGCCGCGCGCGCGCCGGAAGCGATGCAGCAACTTGACCGGCAATTTCTGCCCTGGCTTGAACGTAACTTCGGCATTCGTCTGCGCCAGACGCAAGCCGAAGCTGCGCTGCTTGAAAAATTTTTCACGGGCAACTGGGATGTGATCCAGATCATTCTCGGCCATCTCTACAGCTCGGCGAAGAGCGGCGGCGCGGCGCTTTTCGGCGTCGTCATGAATCTGCTGCTGGTGCCCGTAGTGACGTTCTACCTGCTGCTCGACTGGCAAGGCGTCATCGGCCGCATCGAGCAAGTCATCCCGCGCTCCTGGCACGCCAGGTGCGTAGTCATGGCGCGCGACATTGATGCCGTGCTCGCGCAATATCTGCGCGGGCAGATTCTGGTCATGGCAATCCTGGCGCTGTATTACGGCATTGCGCTCTGGATTGCGGATATCCCGTCCGCAGTGCCCGTGGGGCTGGTGACCGGACTGCTCATTTTTATTCCCTACCTGGGGTTTGCCACCGGTTTCATTCTTGCGCTGCTGGTCGCTGCGCTGCAGTTTGCCGGCTGGCCGCCCATCGTCGCCGTACTGGTGATTTATGGCATCGGCCAGGCGCTGGAAAGTTTTTTGCTGACGCCCTACCTGGTGGGCGAACGCATCGGCCTGCATCCGCTGGCGGTCATTTTCGCGCTGCTGGCCTTTGGCCAGCTATTCGGTTTTTTCGGCGTGCTGCTGGCGCTGCCGGTATCGGCCATGCTCTCCGTCGGCCTGCGTGACCTGCGTGCCGCCTATCTTGCCAGCCGTTTTTACCGGGACAACGGATGAGTCCGCAACAGCAGCTTCTGCTGGACCTCAAACCCGAGCAGGCGCCGACGCTGGAGAATTTTGTCGCCGGCGCAAACGCCGAACTGGCGGCGCGCCTGCAAACCCTGGCCGATGCCCATCATTTCGAGGCGATTTATCTTTGGGGCCCGCCAGGTTGCGGCAAGAGCCATTTGCTGGCGGCAACGGCGAACGCCGCCGGCGGGCAGCGGCCGGTGCTGTTTTTGCCTGCCGCAAAAGTCGGCGCCAGCCTGACGGCGGCCAGCGGCAGCCTGCTGGTGATCGACGATGTGCAACACCTGGATGCGGACGCCCAGGTTGCGCTGTTCCGCATCTTCAACGCCGCCCGCTTTCTTGGCCTGGCTTTATTGCTTTCCGGCACTCAACCGCCGGCGCAGCTGGTTTTGCGGGAAGATCTGCGCACCCGCATCGGCCAGATGCTGATCTATGAAATACAGGCGCTGCGCGACGAGGAAAAGGCCGCTGCCCTGGAACATCAGGCGTTGCTGCGCGGCATGCTGATGGACGCCGGTGTCGTGCAGTACCTGCTGCGCCACGGGCGCCGCGACTTGCCTTCGCTGATCGGCATGCTGAACAGCCTCGACCGCGCCTCGCTCGAACAGCACCGGCCGCTTACCGTGCCCCTGTTGCGCGAACTGATGCAAACCAGCCTGGACATCGACACGCCATGAATCCTGCCCTGAATCTTGCGCTGTTCGACCTCGACAATACGCTGCTGGCGGGCGACTCCGATTTTGAATGGGCGCAATTCCTGATTGCCAAGGGCGTACTCGACCGCGAACTGCATGCCGCAATGAACGACGAGTTTTACCGGCAGTACCGGGAAGGCACGCTCGATATTCACGCCTTTCTGGATTTTCAGCTGATGCCATTGTCGCGCCACTTGCGCGCCGAGCTGGACGCCTGGCATGAGGAATTCATGGCCACGCGCATCCGGCCCCTCATCGGCGCGGCGGCGCGGCGGCGGGTGGCGCAGCATGCCGCGAACGGCGATCTGCTGGTCATCGTCACCGCCACCAACAGCTTTGTTACCGGCCCGATCTGCCGCGAGTTCGGCATTCCGCATCTCGTGGCCACCGTTCCGGCGCAGGCGGGCGGCCGCTTCTCCGGACAGCCGCGCGGCACGCCCGCGTTCCGCGAAGGCAAGGTGATCCGCGTCGAGGCCTGGCTTGAATCGCTCGGCCTGTGGTGGGGCAGTTTTGCGCAAACATGGTTTTACAGCGACTCGCACAACGACCTGCCCTTGCTGGAAAAGGTCACCCACCCGGTGGCTGTCGATGCCGATGACACGCTGGCGCAAATAGCCGCCGCGCGCGGCTGGCCGCATATCAGCCTGCGCGAATAATCGGCTGCGCTAGCTGTTCATGGCGCATGCGCGCCGCTGCTTCAGGCAATGCCCTGGCCCGCCAGGTATTCCTCATACGTGCCGCGATAATCGACGAGGGTGCGGTCGGTGCGGATATCGATGATGCGCGTGGCCAGCGATGAGACGAACTCGCGGTCGTGCGAGACGAAAATCAGCGTGCCGGTGTACTTTTCCAGCGCGGTATTGAGCGACTCGATGGATTCCATGTCGAGGTGATTGGTCGGCTCGTCCATCAGCAGCACGTTGTTTTTCAGCAGCATCAGCTTGCCCAGCAGCATGCGCACCTGTTCGCCGCCGGAAAGCACATTGACGGGTTTTTTTGCATCGTCGCCGGAGAACAGCAGCCGTCCGAGCGTGCCGCGAATCAGGGTTTCCACATCGCCGCCGTCATAACCTCCCGCGCGCACCCATTGCGCGATCCATTCGGTCAATGGCGTGGCGGCAGAAAAGTCGGCGGCGTGATCCTGCGCGAACACGCCGGGCCGCGCTTTTTCGGCCCACTTCACATGCCCGCCCTGCGGCGTCAGGCCGCCCAGCGCCGCACCTGCCAAAAGGCGCAGCAGGGTGGTTTTGCCGACGCCGTTTTCGCCGATGATGGCGACCTTGTCGCCGGCTTCAATGGGGGTGGAAAGGCCGCTGATGACAGGCTGCGCGGGATCGTAGCCAAAACGCAGGTTTTCGATTTCGCAGGCCAGCCGGTGCAGTTTTTCCTTCTCGCCGAATTCGAAGCGGATCCACGGATACTGGCGCGAAGACGGCTTGATGTCCTCCGGCCGGATCTTGTCGATCAGTTTCAGGCGTGACGTGGCTTGCCGCGCCTTGGATTTGTTGGCCGAAAAGCGGCGCACGAAATCCTGCAAGTCGGCCACGCGTTCCCTGGCCTTGGCATTCGCCGATACCTGACGCTCGCGCGCGATGCTCGAGGCCTCCATGAAGTCGTCATAGTTGCCGCCATACACCTTGATGGTGCCGTAATCCAGGTCGGCCATGTGGGTGCACACCTGGTTGAGGAAGTGGCGGTCATGCGAAATGATGATCATGGTGCTGCTGCGCTGGTTGAGGATGTCTTCCAGCCAGCGGATGGTGTTGATGTCGAGGTTGTTGGTCGGCTCGTCGAGCAGCAGGATGTCGGGGTTGGCGAACAGGGCCTGCACCAGCAGCACGCGCAGCTTCCAGCCGGGAGCGACTTCGCTCATCGGCCCCTGATGCTTTTCAATCGCGATGCCTGCGCCCAGCAGCAATTCCCCGGCGCGGGCTTCGGCAGTGTAGCCATCGTATTCGGCGAACTGCGCTTCGAGCCCGGCGGCGCGCATGTAATCGTCTTCGCTGGCTTCGGGATCGGCATAAATCGCATCGCGCTCGGCCATGCAGGCCCACATTTCGGTGTGGCCCATCATCACCACGTCGAGCACGCGCACGTCCTCGAAGGCGAACTGATCCTGGCGCAGATAGGCCATGCGCTCGCCGGGATCGAGCGAGACATTGCCGGCGGAAGATTCCAGCACGCCCGCCAGGATCTTCATGAAGGTGGTTTTGCCGGAGCCGTTGGCGCCGATCAGGCCGTAACGGTTGCCGTCGCCGAACTTGACCGAGACGTTTTCAAACAGGGGCTTGGTGCCGAACTGGATGGTGATGTTGGATGCGACGAGCATGGGGCAGCGACCGGAAAATGCGCCGGAACGATTCGGCGGGGCGCGTATTCTATCGCCCCGTCCCGCGGCGGGTGCATGGCCTGTCTGTAGAATAGGCGCCATGCTGAAAGTTACCGGCCTCGCTTGTTCACGCGGAGAACGCCGCCTCTTTGCCGATGTCGCCTTCTCGCTTGCCGCGGGCGAATGGCTGCATGTGCAAGGTGAAAACGGGGCCGGCAAAACCAGTCTGCTGCGCCTTCTGGCCGGGCTTTCCCCGCCGGATGCCGGCGCAATTCACTGGCGCGGCGCGGCGGCGCCTTCGCCGGATTTCCACCGCGAGCTGATTTATCTGGGCCACCAGGCAGCGGTGAAAGATGAACTGACCCCGCTGGAAAACCTGCATTTTTCCGCCGCGCTGGACGGCATCCGCCTGCACGAACAGGCAGCGCTCGCGGCGCTTGGGCGACTGGGCTTGCGCGGGCGCGAGGAGCTGCCGGTGCGCGTGCTTTCCGCCGGGCAGAAGCGGCGCGTGCTGCTCGCCCGCCTGCTGACCCGTCCGGCCACCCTGTGGATGCTCGACGAAGCCTTCAACGCGCTGGACGGCAGCGCCGTGCGGCTGCTCGGCGAACTCATCGGCGAGCATCTCGCCCGCGGCGGCCTGGCCGTGCTCACCAGCCACCAGCCGTTGCCGTTGCCCGGCGGCAGGAGCCTGACGCTATGAATCCCTTCATTGCCACCGTGCGCCGCGACGTGCTGCTCGCCCTGCGGCGCAAAAGCGAGGTGCTGACCGCCGTATTCTTTTTCGTGATCGTGGTCAGCCTGTTCCCGCTCGGCATCGGCCCGGAACCTGCGCTGCTGAGGAAGATCGCGCCCGGCGTGCTGTGGGTGGCGGCGCTGCTTGCCACCCTGCTCGGGCTGCCGCGCCTGTTTGCCGCCGACCATCTTGACGGCACGCTGGAACAGATGGCGCTTTCGCCGTCCCCCTTGGCGCTGCTGATTGCTGGCAAAATAACGGCCCACTGGCTGCTGTGCGGCTTGCCGCTGCTGCTGCTGGCCCCCGTGCTGGGACTCCAGTTCGATCTGGATGCGCAGACGCTGGGCATTCTCAGTTTGTCGTTGTTGCTGGGCACTCCGCTGCTGTCGCTGATCGGTGCGATGGGCGCGGCGCTGACGCTGGGCGTGCGCGGCGGCGGCGTGTTGCTGGCGCTGCTGGTGTTGCCGCTGTACATCCCGGCGCTGATTTTTGGCGCCGGCGCGGTGGCAGCGCAGAGTGCCGGTCTGGCTGTCGAGGGACATCTATCGCTGTTGGCGGCCCTGCTGGCGCTGGCTATTTTTTTTGCGCCGTGGGCGACCACGGCGGCGTTGAGGATCGCGCTGGAATGAATACGGTAATCAACAATTCGCCGTATTGCCATCGCCGACTTTTCTTTTATGAACATGAATGTCATTAACTGGTTTCGCTTCGCCAGCCCGCAGAGTTTTTATCCGCTGGCCGGACGGCTCATCCCGTGGTTCTGGGCGCTGGCGCTGATCTTCGGTGCTGCGGGCCTGTGGCTTGCCTTTTTCGTCGCGCCCACCGATGCCCAGCAAGGCGAAGGCTATCGCATCATCTTCGTGCACGTCCCCGCGTCGTGGCTGTCGATGTTCATCTATCTGGTCATGGCGTTCTGGGCAGGCCTCGGCCTCGCCCTCAAGACGCGCCTGTCGAGCATGATGGCGCAGGCCTTGGCCCCGACCGGCGCGCTGATGGCGGCGCTCAGCCTGTTCACCGGCGCCCTGTGGGGCAAGCCGATGTGGGGCGCGTGGTGGGTGTGGGATGCGCGGCTGACTTCCGAGCTGATCCTCTTCTTTCTCTACATCGGATTCATTGCGCTGCAATCCGCGATCGACGATCCGCGCCGCGCCGACAAGGCCGGGGCCATACTCGCCCTGATCGGCGTGGTGAATGTTCCGATCATCTATTTTTCCGTGAACTGGTGGAACACGCTGCATCAGGGCGCGACAATCAATTTCACGCGCGCGCCGTCGATGGCGCAGACCATGCTGTGGGGCATGCTGCTTATGGCGCTGGCGTTCTGGATGTATTCCATCGCCGTGGCGCTGATGCGGCTGCGCGCCATCATTCTCGAACGCGAACGCCATACCGAATGGGTGAAACATGCAGTGGCATAGCCTCGGCGAATTTTTCGCCATGGGCGGTTATGCCGTGTATGTCTGGGGCAGCTTCGGCGCCTGCGCCTTGTTCATGGCGGCGGAACCTTTTCTGGTCAGGCGGCGTCTGAACGACGTTCGCCGCAACCTGGCCCGCGAACGGCTTGCCGGCACACTCGATCACGATTAGGTGACACTCGCCATGAAACCCCGTCATAAACGTATCGCCCTGATTGCCGGCGGCCTCGCGTCGCTGGCTGTTGCGGCTGCGCTGGTGCTGAACGCGCTGGACAGCAATATCGCGCTCTACATCACGCCGTCAGATGTCGTCGCCGGCAAGGCGCCGCAGGACAGGATGTTCCGCATGGGCGGGCTGGTCAAGACAGGGTCGATCCAGCGGCAGGGCATGACGGTGCGCTTTATCGTCACCGACACGGCAAAAGAAATTCCCGTGGCGTACACCGGCATTCTTCCCGACCTGTTCCGCGACGGCAAAGGCGCCATCGTGCAAGGCAGGCTGGGCAAGGACGGCCTCTTTGTCGCCAGCGAAGTGCTGGCCAAGCACGACGAAAATTACATGCCCCCCGAAGCCAGGCACGCCATCGATCAGGCGCAGAAAAAATGACTCCCGAACTCGGTCACTTCGCGCTCATTCTCGCTTTCGTGGTTGCCCTCATGCAGGGCGTGTTGCCGCTGCGCGGGCAATGGGTTGCGCTGGCGCGCCCCGCCGCGCAGACGCACTTCCTGCTGCTGGCATTTTCGTTCGCCTGCCTGGCGCAAAGTTTTCTGGCCAGCGATTTTTCCGTCGCTTACGTTGCCGAACACTCCAACACCCAGTTGCCGATGATCTATCGTTTTGCCGCCGTCTGGGGCGGGCATGAAGGCTCCCTGCTGCTGTGGGTTTTGATGCTCTCCGGCTGGGGCGCGGCGGTCTCGGTGGCCTCGCGCGGCCTGCCGGACGCCATGGTGGCGCGCGTGCTGGCCGTGCTGGGCCTCATCAGCGTCGGCATGCTCGCCTTCATCCTGTTCACCTCCAATCCTTTCGAGCGCCTGCTGCCCGCCGTCGCCGAAGGCCGCGACCTGAATCCCCTGCTGCAAGACCCCGGCTTGGTGTTTCATCCGCCCATGCTCTACATGGGCTACGTCGGCTTCTCTGTCGCTTTTGCCTTTGCCATCGCCGCGCTGATTTCCGGGCGGCTGGATGCCGCCTGGGCGCGCTGGTCGCGGCCGTGGACCACGGCGGCCTGGATGTTCCTCACCATCGGCATCGCGATGGGCAGTTGGTGGGCCTATTACGAACTGGGCTGGGGCGGCTGGTGGTTCTGGGACCCGGTGGAAAACGCCTCCTTCATGCCCTGGCTGGTGGGCACGGCGCTGATCCATTCGCTGGCCATCACCGAAAAGCGCGGCGCTTTCAAAAACTGGACGGTGCTGCTGGCCATCGCCGCATTTTCGCTGTCGCTGCTGGGCACCTTCCTCGTCCGCTCCGGCGTGCTGACTTCGGTGCACGCCTTCGCCTCCGACCCGCGCCGCGGCGTGTTCATCCTGCTGTTGCTGGCGGTCGTCGTCGGCGCTTCGCTTGCGCTGTTTGCCTGGCGCGCGCCCAGGGTGAGTCCGGGCGGTGCCTTTGCCCTCGTCTCGCGTGAAACCATGCTGCTCATCAACAACGTGCTGCTGGTGGTTGCCGCCGGCAGCGTGCTGCTCGGCACGCTCTACCCCTTGCTGATCGATGCGCTGGGGCTGGGCAAGCTGTCGGTCGGCCCGCCGTATTTCAATACCGTTTTTGTGCCGGTCATGGTGCCGCTGCTGCTGCTGATAGCCGTTGGCCCGATGGCGCGCTGGAAGCATGCCGATCTGCGCGACATGGCCCGCCGCCTGCGCGTGAGTTTTGTCCTGGCGCTGCTGGCCGGCGCCGTTCTGCCGCATCTGATGGGCGCCTGGACGCCGATGACGGCGCTGGGTTCGCTGCTGGCGGTGTGGATCGCGTCGAGCACGGTTTTTCAGATCATCGAACGCCGCAGGACCGGCACGGGGAATCCACCGCTGTCCTTCTGGGGCATGCATCTGGCGCACTTTGGCATTGCCGTATTCGTCATTGGCGTCACGCTGGTCGGCGGTTTCCAGGAAGAGAAGGATGTGCGCATGCAGACCGGCGATACCGTCAGCGTGGGCGGTTATGAGTTGCGCCTGCTCGGCATCGGCGCCGCGCCGGGGCCCAACTATCGCGCCAGCGTAGGCGCGTTCGAGTTATCCAAAAACGGCCGCGTGCTGAAGACGCTGCATCCGGAAAAGCGCCAATACTTCTCGTCGCAGATGCCGATGACCGAAGCCGCGATCGACGCCGGCTTCACCCGCGATATCTACGTGTCGCTGGGCGAGCCGCTCGACGGGCAGGGGGCCTGGAGCGTGCGCGTTTACTTCAAGCCCTTCGTCGGCTGGATCTGGGGCGTCTGCCTGCTGATGGCGGCGGGCGGCTTCCTCGCCGTGCTTGACCGCCGCTACCGCCTGCGCGTCAAGGCTGCCGCGGCGCTGCCCGGCGGCGCGCCGGCATGAAGCGTTTTCTGCTTCCGCTGGCGGCATTTGCCGTGCTGATCGGCTTTCTGGCGATCGGCCTGACGCATGATCCGCGCGATGTTCCCTCGCCGCTGATCGGCAAGCCGGCCCCGGCCTTCACGCTGCCGCAGTTGCACGATCCGGCCAAAAGCTTTTCCGCCGCCGACATGCGGGGCCGCGTCTGGCTGCTCAATGTCTGGGCGTCGTGGTGCGTTTCCTGCCGCGAGGAACATCCGGTGCTGGTGGACTTTGCCAAAACCGGCCGCGTGCCGATCATCGGCCTCGATTACAAGGACCAGGCGGCGGACGGCAAACAGTGGCTGGCGCGCCTGGGCAACCCCTACACGCTGGCCGTCGTCGATGCCGATGGCCGCGTGGGCATCGACTATGGCGTGTATGGCGTGCCGGAAACCTATGTCATCGACAAGCAGGGCATCATCCGCATGAAGCATACCGGCCCGATCACCCCGGAATCGCTGGCGCAAAAGATTCTTCCCCTCGTCGCGGAACTGTCGCGATGAAGCGCGGGCTTGCGCTGATGCTTGCCGTGCTGGTCACGGGCCTGGCCGCAGCCAGGGAAGCCGCGCCGCTGGCCGCCGACGCGGCCGTCGAAAAACGCATGGTGGCGATCAGCGAAGAACTCCGCTGCCTGGTGTGTCAGAACGAATCGCTGGCCGGCTCGCAGGCCGATCTGGCGAACGACCTGCGGCGCGAGATTCGCAAAATGATCGTCGAGGGCAAGACCGACCAGGAAATTCTTGACTTCATGGTTGCCCGCTACGGCGATTTCGTCCGTTACCGGCCACCTGTCAAACCCACGACCTGGCTATTGTGGGGCGGGCCGTTCGTTTTGCTGGCGGGCGGCCTGGGCGCGCTGGTGCTGTTTCTGCGCCGGCGCAACCGCGCGGCGGCGGCGCCCGCCCTCTCCGCGGAACAACGCCGCCAGGCCGCGGCCCTGCTGGATCAATCCGACACATGAACGCTTTCATTTCCGCTGCGGCGGCGCTGACTTTCGCCGCCCTGGTGTTGCTGCTGCGCCCCTGGTGGCGCGCAATCGGGAAAAACGCAAAAAACGCCAAACATCGCCGTGTTGTCCAGGTACGGATTCTTGAGTCCTCCTTCGGACAAACCAGCGCCGGTTTTCCGGCGGAGTTGAACGCGGCCATTCATCGCGACCGCCTAGGCGAGCTGGCGCGTGACCAGGTCAACGGCATGATTTCCGCCGCCGATTACGCCGAAGCGCGCGAGGAACTGCAACGCCAGTTGCTCGACGATACGCTCGACGATACGCACGCTGCCGAAACCGTGACGGCCGCGCCCCGCCGCCGCGGCGTGCTGGCGCTGATCGTGCTGCTGCCTGCGGCGGCCATCGGCCTGTATGCCCTGCTGGGCAATCCCGCCGCGCTGCTTTCCAGCGTCGAGCGCAGCGCGCAGGCCGCCGCGACGATGAACGGCCTGATCGTCAAGCTCGAACAAAAAATGGCGCAGAATCCCGGCAACGCGGAAGGCTGGGCGATGCTGGCGCGCGCTTACAAAGCCATGGGCCGCTGGGATGAAGCCGAACGCGCCTTTGCCCGCGTCGGCCCGCCGCTGGAGCAGAACGCCTCCCTGCTGGCCGAGCTGGCCGATGTGCTGGCGCAGAAAACCGGCGGCTTTGCCGGCCGCCCGCACGCATTGCTCGAACAGGCGCTGCGCCTTGAGCCGGATAACGGCAAAGCCCTGCTGCTGGCCGGCGCCGAAGCCTTCGCCGCGCAGCGCTACGCAGCAGCAGCCACCCAGTGGGAGCGGCTGCTGCAACAGCTGGAACCCGATTCGGACGACGCGCGCATGATCGCCTCCGGCATCGCCAGGGCGCGCGCGATGGGTGGTGAAAAAGATGGTGAAAAAATCGGCGCTGGTTTGTCCGAAGGAGGACTCAAGAATCCGTTTCTGGATGACACGGCGCAATCGTCAAAAACAACCAGCGCCGTCAGCGGCCGTGTCGAACTCAGCCCGGCCCTGCGCGCGCAAACCACGCCCGACGAGGTAGTCTTCATCTTTGCCCGCGCCGTCAATGGCTCACGCATGCCGCTCGCCGTGCGCCGCGCACGCGTGGCCGACCTGCCGCTGGACTTCATGCTCGACGACAGCCAGGCCATGAGCCCGGACAACAAAATCTCATCGGCGCAGGAATTGCGTATCGAAGCGCGCGTCTCGAAATCCGGCCAGGCCATGCCCGGCAGCGGCGACCTGACCGGCAGCAGCGCGGCGGTGAAGCCGGGAACGAAAGGCATCCATGTGGTCATCGATCAAGTGGTGAAATAAAAAACAATCCGCGTTCCATGAGTGATTCACTGTTTTGCGGTGTGGCAGAGACTATGAATCGTTGGACTGTAATTACCCGACGGTCTCACATCGGCCAGAAACAGAAAAGAAGCATGCGTCACCGAATGCCTGCTTTAGACTGAAAGCCGACATTTAGTTTTCGAGAATGATCGGCAGCATCCGATGCGACTATGGGGGCTGATTCGGTGTACATTTTGTTCTGCACTATTGAATAGCGTAATATCGTTGGCAATGTATCGATATCCCCGTGTTACCTAGATGGAGATATGTGTAGTTTATACAAAGGCCGCGGGTTTTTACAGACGCAAGCATATAATGGCTAGCATGGATACTGATTCTATTTTTTCGGAAAAAACAAAACGAGTTACACACAGGAAAAAAGTGAAGTCAGAGGCTTTTCAATCAATTGACACTGTAGATACGGGGAGCCTGTATCGCGATAAGTTGATTTGTGGTGACGCACTAGATGTTATGCGTCAGATGCCAGACGCCAGCTTGGATCTTGTAGTTACTTCACCGCCATACAATTTAAAAAATTCCACGGGCAATGGAATGAAAGATGGTCGCGGTGGCAAATGGGCTAACGCGGTCCTTGTGAATGGTTATTCACATCACAATGACAATATGCCGCATGATGAATATGCTAGATGGCAGCATGATTGTTTAACTGAAATGTTTAGATTGATAAAAAATGATGGAGCTATTTTTTACAATCATAAGTGGCGAGTGCAGGCGGGGATACTTCAGGACAGACAAGATATTGTCTCGGGATTTCCTGTGCGTCAAATCATCATTTGGCGTCGAAAAGGAGGAATAAACTTCAATAAGGGCTATTTTTTACCAACCTATGAAGTGATTTACATGATCTGTAAAAGGGATTTTGTATTGGCGAAGGGCGCTAACTCTTGCGGTGATGTTTGGGAGTTTACGCAAGAGATGAAAAACCCACATCCTGCGCCATTTCCCATCGCCCTTGTTGAACGCATCATTTCAAGCACTAATGCCCAGCTAATCCTAGACCCATTTATGGGGAGTGGAACAACTGCGGTTGCTGCTAAAAATCTTAATCGGTATTTTGTTGGTATTGAATTATCGCCAGAATATATCGAGTTGGCTAAAAGTCGTTTGGATGAGGTCCTTAGGACACCCCGACTATTTTAATGAAAAAAATCTACACAAAAGCATCATTGATTGCTGCTTTGCAAGAGATCAGAGAACGGGGGTGGATCGAAAACCAACGTCACGGCAATGATGGTGGTGTTGGTAATACTTTAGAAGATTTACTCGGTATTGAAGAAAATAACCTGCCCATTCCAAATGCAGCTGAATGGGAGTTAAAGTGTCAGCGATCTAACACATCCTCTCTGACAACATTGATGCACATGGAGCCATCTCCGCGAACCTTGTCCCTGGTACCAGCCTTGTTGTTACCAAGCTATGGGTGGAAACACAAACAAGCTGGTATCAAATATCCCAGAAATGAAATGAGCTTCCGAGCTACGATCAATGCCGTATCTAGAACTGATAGGGGATTGGGGATTAAGGTCAATCGTGAAGAGCGACGAATTGAGGTTTCTTTTGATTCTGGAGCAGTTAATGCACGACACGAAAAATGGTTGGAGAAAGTTACAAAACGAGTTGGTCTTGGAGAGCTAAATCCTCAACCGTATTGGGGATTTGATGACTTATTTCATAAAGCGGGTACTAAACTCCACAACTGTTTTTACATCCGTGCTGATGTCAAAAGGAATGGCG
Organism: uncultured Rhodocyclaceae bacterium; assembly: GCA_964596295.1. Lineage (GTDB taxonomy): Bacteria > Pseudomonadota > Gammaproteobacteria > Burkholderiales > Rhodocyclaceae > Rugosibacter. Next base: position 44,520 of record CAZQTB010000001.1, read on the forward strand.
GGAAAGAGTATTACCTTTACCGCGAGATCTTTATGCTGCGCGGGTTTTCGCAAGAGAAATTCATTATGGCAATAGAGGGTGGCAATCTCTTGGTTGATTTTGACGCAAGAACTGGCCATAACCACGGCACAAAATTCAGGCTGGTGCAGAACTGCATGCCAGAGATTTATGAGACTGTGCAGCAGTTATGATAAATAATTGCACTTCCCAGTACCCATTTTGTTAGGTTTGGCGAGCCGGCCGTGGCTCGAGCCTACTGTTGAATAGCCGCTTCCGCTAAATTACGGACAGTCAAGCATCAAGCTGCGAAAGACTGCTATGGGTCAATGCCATCTTTACCGAAGTAATCGTGACAGCGTAACTACACGGTGGTCTTGGTGCGTTGTGGTGCGTCGTTGATCTAATATTGATCACGAAATTGGATTCCAAATAAAAATGGTAGCGAAATGGCAGGAAGAAACCTCTGGTTATCTCTGCTATAACCTTGACGCAGGCCAGTCGGCGTAGCCCGCCAGCCAGTATCAACGAAAGACGGTTACGATAGCGCTGTTTTGCCGTCTCGTCCAGAAACGGATTCAAGCCAGCGCCGTCCGGGTGTCCAGAGACGGATTCAAAGATACCGCTTCGCATAACTTTTATGCTTGGCCGGTGGTTGCCAGGCCATTTACTGCATTGCTCACTGGGTGGTTTATCTTGAGTTACTCGCTTGCCTTGAAGTACGTTCCGTTGCCGCAGCTTTCCTGCCGCGCGTTTGCCGTCTGGCGGCGCAATTTCCTGGTCTGGCGCAAGCTGGCGATTCCTTCGCTGCTGGGCAATCTGGCCGATCCGCTGATTTATCTTTTCGGCCTCGGCTACGGTCTGGGCAGCCTGTTGCCGCAGGTGGCCGGGGTGCCTTACATCGCCTTTCTGGCCAGCGGCATGGTGTGCGCTTCGACCATGAATGCGGCTTCTTTCGAGGCGCTGTATTCGGCGTTTTCGCGCATGCACATGCAGCGCACCTGGGAGGCGATCTTGTATGCGCCCGTTGCGCTGGACGATGTGCTGGCGGGCGAATGGCTGTGGGCGGCGGCGAAGGCGACGCTTTCCGGCAGCGCCATCCTGCTGGTGGTGACGCTGCTCGGTTTTGTGTCTTCGCCGCTGGCGTTGTGGGCGCTGCCGGTAATTTTCATTACCGGCCTGGCGTTTGCAGGGCTGGGTCTGATCGTGACGGCGCTGGCCCCGGCGTATGATTTTTTCATGTATTACTTCACGCTCTTCCTCACGCCGATGGTTCTATTGTGCGGCGTGTTCTTCCCGCAGCAGCAGTTGCCGCCGCTGGTGCAGTCGGTGGCGGCGTGGCTGCCGCTCACGCATGCCGTGGCGCTGGCGCGGCCGCTGCTGTTCGGCGAGGTGCCGCACGACATCGCGCTGCATGTCGGCGTCTTGCTGGGCACGGCGTGCGCTGCCTTCTGGGTAGCCTTGCGGCTGACCCGGCGGCGGCTGCTGAAGTAAAATTGGGCCATGGACATCATCATCAACGGCGAAGCGCAGCATCTGCCGTCGCCGCTTACGGTGGCGGCGCTGCTCGCCGCGCGCGAGCTGACCGGCAAGCGCGTGGCGGTGGAAAAGAACGGCGAGATCGTGCCGAAAAGCCGCCATGCCGAAACGCTGCTCGCTGCGGGCGACCGCATTGAAATTGTCGTCGCCGTCGGCGGCGGCTAACCTTATACAGGAGCGTACAGGACATCATGAACCAGCTCGCCAACCCCAATGCGCTCGCCGATCCGCTGGTCATCGCCGGCCGGGCGTATGCCTCCCGGCTGCTTGTCGGCACCGGGAAATACAAGGATTTTGCGCAGACGCGCGCAGCCATCGACGCCTCGGCGGCGGAGATCATCACCGTGGCGATCCGCCGCACCAACATCGGCCAGGAGCCGGGCCAGCCGTCGTTGCTCGAGGTGTTGCCGCCCGATCAATTCACGATCCTGCCTAACACGGCGGGCTGTTACACGGCGGATGAAGCCGTGCGCACGCTGCGCCTCGCGCGCGAGCTGCTCGACGGCCACGCGCTGGTCAAGCTGGAAGTGCTGGGCGATGCGCACAGCCTGTTCCCGAACATGCCGGAGACGTTGAAAGCCGCTGAGACCCTGGTCAAGGAGGGCTTTCAGGTCATGGTGTATTGCGCCGACGATCCGATTCAGGCGCGCATGCTGGAAGACATCGGCTGTGTGGCGATCATGCCGCTGGCCTCGCTGATCGGTTCCGGCATGGGCATTCTCAATCCGTGGAATCTCAAGCTCATCATCGAGCAGGCGCATATGCCGGTGCTGGTCGATGCGGGCGTGGGCACGGCCTCGGACGCCGCCATCGCCATGGAGCTGGGTTGCGACGGCGTGCTGATGAATACCGCGATTGCGGCAGCGCGCGACCCGGTGCGCATGGCCGGCGCCATGAAGAAAGCCGTGGAGGCCGGGCGTGAAGCGTGGCTGGCCGGCCGCATGCCGAAGAAATTCTATGCGGCGGCGCCGAGCTCGCCGAGCGGTGGCCTGATCGGCGCGAAGTGAAGCGCCTGCTGTTTGTTTTCAGTTTGCTGCTGACCCCGGCGGTGCATGCCGGGGAGGCTGTGCCCAACCCCCTGTCCGACCCCCTGTCCGCGGCTGCCCCGGACAGCGCTACCGGTTTGAATCCGCTTTCGGACGCGCCTGCGGCGGACAGCGTTCCTCCGCCTGAGTCGTCTGTGTCACCCGAGCCATCTGCGGCGGCACCCGCCGCACTGGTTGCCCTGCCCGGCCGCGAGGGTTATGCCTTCAAGCAACCCGACATTCTTGTACGCCAGCGTTTGTTTGGCCTGGCGCACGGCGTGTCGCTGCTGGCGGCCGCTTGTCTTGACCTGCCCGAACACTCCGTGCCGATCCAGAATGCGTACGCGGCCTGGCATGCGCGGCATGTGCAAGCCATTGCCACGGTGGTGCACGACCTGGCGGATTATTACTTTGGCCCGCAGGCGACGGCTGCACAGTGGCCCGATCTGGTCAGGGCGCTCAAGCTCAGCAGCAACATCGATGCAGCGCTGGGCGAATTTTCTCTCAGCGTGGCCTGCGCCAGCCTGCCGCAAGTGATCGAGGGACCGCGCTATGATCTGACCGCATTGTTGCAGGCCGATCCGGCTGCCGCCATGGCGACTATCGCCGGCGAACCGGCAGCGGCGGGCGAAGCTGCCACGTTACCCGTTTCACCCGTGCCATCTGCGCCGCCCGCCAGCGAAGAAAAAAGCCGCCCCTATGAACCCTTCCCCCGCCGATAGCGCCGCAGAGCGCCCTGACCGTCCCATCCGTAGCTTTGTGCTGCGCCAGGGCCGCGTTTCCGCAGCGCAAAGGCGCTTCCATGATGAAGGCATGCCGCGCTGGGGCATTCCCTACCGGCGCGCGCCGCTTGATCTGCCTGCCATGTTTGGCCGCAGCTTGTCCGCCGCGCCGAAAATTCTCGAAATCGGTTGCGGCATGGGCGAGACGACGGCCGCCATCGCCGCCGCGCAGCCGCAAAACGATTATCTCGGCATCGAGGTGCACACGCCCGGCGTGGGCAGCCTGCTCAAGGAAATCGCCACGCGCGAGCTGACCAATCTGCGCGTGATCCAGCACGACGCCGTTGAGGTGCTGCGCGACATGATTGCGCCGCAAAGCCTCTCCGGCGCGCACATTTTTTTCCCTGATCCGTGGCCCAAGAAACGCCAGCAGAAACGGCGCCTGATCCAGCCGGCCTTCGCGCATTTGCTCGCCCAGCGCCTGCTTCCCGGCGGCTATATCCACTGCGCCACCGATTGGCAGGAATATGCCGAACAGATGCTGGCCGTGCTCTCTGCCGAACCGCTGCTGGAAAATACCGCCGGCGGTTTCGCCCAGCGCCCCGGCTACCGTCCGCAGACCAAGTTCGAGACGCGCGGCCTGCGTCTCGGCCATGGCGTCTGGGACGTCATCTTCCGCCGCCGAAGTTAGGCGCGGCGGCAATGCCGTGCCTGCGGGCCGGTCAGTAATATGCTGCCGATGCAAGGCAACCGCTTGCCTTGGCTTCGGCGGCAATCGCCTGCAGCCTGGCTATCCTGGCCGCACTGTCGCTTCCGCCGTTCAGGAAGACGGCATCGGATTCCGTGGCAAAGCGCTGGCACCGGGGATCGCCGAGCAATTGGGTGCGAAACGCATAGGCCTGGCTCACGTCATCCATGACGGGGGGCGCCAGCGGCGCTTTCCCTGGCGGAAACTTCGGCGGCGGGCTGGTTGGAGTGGCCGGAGCAGCCATATCCACGGTGGCCGAGAGCGCGCCCGCAGGTGCAGCGGCAAGCGCTGTGCCTGCCAGCGAGACGATGAAAATGAATGTTCTGCGGTTCAGCATCGGAAGCTCCTTTCAGTCAGTCGGAAAGTTGCCGGGCGGTGTTTTGATTCTACGCCCCGTCTCCGAGGGGGCGGCGTGGTGAGCGACTCCCGCAAACAAGGCAGGAAAGCCGCCGATGCTCCTTTCTCCGTCCATGCCAAAAAGCCGGACAATGCCGGCAAGCCAACCACCATCCGGCCGGATGGACAACGCAAATTCATGGAGCCTTGGTCATGCTGATCAATTGTGTTGCCTACCGCGAAGGAAAAAAACTCGCCGATCTGGAGATTGAGGAGATCAGCGATTATCTGCAACGTCCCGATTGTTTTGTCTGGGTTGCGTTGCGCGACGCAACGTCCGCCGAACTGGAAAAGATGCGCGACGAGTTCGACCTCCACCCGCTGGCCATCGAGGATGCGCACAACGGCCATCAGCGGCCCAAGATCGAGGAATATGGCGAGACGTTGTTCACCGTGCTGCATACGCTGGAGCAGGGGCAGGGCGAGATCGTGGTCGGCGAGCTGGATATCTTTGTCGGCCGCAACTTCATCCTGTCGGTGCGCAACCGCAGCAGCCACCCCCTGCTCGGCGTGCGCGAACGCTGCGAGCGCGAGCCCGAGCTGCTCAGGCAGGGCTCGGGCTTCGTGCTCTATGCGCTGATGGATGCGGTGGTGGACCGCTATTTCCCGCTGATTGACAGCGTCGAGTCGGAACTCGAGGCCATCGAGGAGCATATTTTTGACAAGGGCGCGGCGCGTTCGAATATCGAACGGCTCTACGAGGTCAAGCGCCACACGGTGACGCTCAAGCATGCGGTGACGCCGTTGATGGAAGCGGTGGGCAAGCTCACCAGCGGCCGCGTGCCGCCGGTCTGCGCCGACAGCCGCGATTATTTTCGCGATGTGTATGACCATCTGGCGCGCATCAACACCAGCCTCGACGCGATTCGCGACACCATCGGCACGGCGATCCAGGTCAGCCTCTCGTCGGTGACCCTTGACCAAAGCGAAGTGGCCAAGCGCCTCGCCGCCTGGGCCGGTATTTTTGCCGTGGCCACGGCTTTCGCCGGCATCTGGGGCATGAACTTCAAGGCCATGCCGGAACTGCAATGGGACTATGGCTATCCGGCTGCGCTGATCATTATTGTCGGCGCCTGCGGCGCGCTTTTTTTCCGCTTCCGCCGCATGGGCTGGCTGTGAGCGGTGCCTGCGGGAATCAGTCGGCCAGGAATCGCGCCAGCAACTGATTGAGAAAGCGCTGGCCCTGCCGCGTTGGCTGCAGGCGGCCGTCCAGAGTTTCCAGCAGCCCTTCGCGCCGTGCCGCCAGCGCCGGGTTTTCAATGGCGGCGAGCGGCAGGCCGGTACGCTCGGTGAACAGGCGCAGCGGAAACCCGGCGGTCAGGCGCAATGCGTTCATCATGAATTCGCCGGGCAGGTCGGCGGCGCGGATGGCTTGCCGCGTCGCGCAGAATTCGCCGCGCGCAGCGCCCTGCATGTACGCGCGCGGGTGGCGGTGGCGCGCCTCGCGCCAGATCTCGGCGTGGCTGGAAAGCTTGGAATGGGCGCCAGCGCCAATGCCGAGGTAATCGCCGAAGGTCCAGTAGTTGAGGTTGTGGCGGCATTGTTCGCCGGCTTTGGCGAAGGCCGAGGTTTCGTAGCGGACGAAGCCCGCCGCGGCGAGTTTTTCTTCGATCATTTCCTGCATGTCGGCGGCGGTGTCGTCGTCGGGCAGGGGCGGCGGCGCGTGGTGAAACGGCGTGTTCGGCTCCAGCGTCAGGTGATAGGCCGAGAGGTGGCTGGCGCCGGCGGCGATCGCCGTGTCGATTTCGTGCGCCGCCTGCGCCAGGCTTTGCTGCGGCAGCGCGTACATGAGGTCGAGGTTCACGCGTGCGAAATGCGTCAGCGCCAGGTCGATGGCATGGCGCGCCTCGCGGCTGTCGTGAATGCGGCCGAGGGCTTTGAGCTTGCCGTCATCGAAACTTTGGATGCCCAGCGAGAGCCGATTGACGCCGGCGTCGCGGAAGGCTTTGAACCTGGCCGCTTCGGCCGTGCCGGGATTGGCTTCGAGGGTGATTTCGGCGCCGGCCTGCAACGGCACGCGCATGCGGATGGCGGCCAGCAAGGCATCGGCCGTTTCGGCGCGCATCAGGCTGGGCGTGCCGCCGCCGATGAAAATGCTCATCACCGGCCGGTTCCATATCTGCGGCAGAGCGGCTTCGAGGTCGGCAATCAGCGCGGCGAGGTAGGCCGCTTCGTCGATTTCGCCCTTGGCTTCGTGCGAGTTGAAGTCGCAGTAGGGGCATTTCTTCACGCACCACGGCCAGTGAACATAGAGCGCCAGGGGCGGCGGCGCGGCCAGGCCCGATGCGCCCGATGTGCCGGAGCCTGAAAAAGTCGGCGCTGGCGGCACGGCGATGATCGGAATCATGGTCAATCAGGCGGCGCGTTTGAGCTTGTCGACAAGCTGCGCCAGCGCCCGGCCGCGATGCGAGCGGCGATTTTTTTCTTCCGCCGGGAGTTCGGCGGCGGTGAGTCCGAGGCCGGGAATCAGGAAGTGCGGGTCGTAACCAAAGCCGCCGCTGCCGCGCGCCTCGGCGATGATCTCGCCATGCCATTCGCCTTCGCCGATCAGCGGCTGCGGGTCGTCGGCATGGCGCACCAGCACCAGCACGGCAACATAGCGGGCGCGGCGGTCGGCGCCGTCGCCCAGCGCGGCGAGCAGTTTGCGGTTGTTGCGCCGGTCGTCTTTCGGTTCGCCCGCATAGCGCGCCGAATGCACACCGGGCGCGCCGCCCAGGGCGGGCACCACCAGCCCCGAATCGTCGGCCAGCGCGGGCAGGCCGGTGAGGCGCGCGGCGTGACGGGCTTTGGCCAGCGCATTTTCGATGAAGCTGGGATGCGGCTCGTCGACTTCCGGCACATTGCAGGCGGTTTGCGGGACGAGTTCAAAATCCAGCGGCGCGAGCAATTGGGCGAACTCGCGCAGCTTGCCCGCATTGTTGGAGGCGAGCACCAGTTTTTTCATTTGAGGCCCAGCGCGTTGCGTTGCGCCTGGACGATGTCGCCGATGCCCTGCGTGGCGAGCTCAAGCAGCAGGTCGAGTTCGGCCCGCGAAAACGGCGCCCCTTCGGCGGTGCCCTGCACTTCGATCAGGCCGCCGCCGGCGGTCATCACCACGTTCATGTCGGTGTCGCACGCCGAGTCTTCGGCGTAATCGAGATCGAGCCGGGGCTGCCCGGCGACGATGCCGACCGACACGGCGGCAACCAGTTCGCGCAGCGGGTTGGCGGCCAGCTTGCCGCTGGCCGCCAGCGTGGCGAGGGCGTCGTGCAGGGCCACGCAGGCGCCGGTGATGGCGGCGCAGCGCGTGCCGCCGTCGGCTTGCAGCACGTCGCAATCCAGCGTGATCTGGCGTTCGCCGAGCGCGGCGAGATCGGTCACGGCGCGCAGGCTGCGGCCGATCAGCCGCTGGATTTCCTGCGTGCGGCCGGATTGCTTGCCCTTCGCCGCTTCGCGCGCGCTGCGCGTGTGCGTCGAACGCGGCAGCATGCCGTATTCGGCGGTGACCCAGCCGGACCCCTTGCCGCGTAAAAACGGCGGTACGGATTCCTCGACGCTGGCGGTGCACAGCACACGGGTGGCGCCGAATTCGACCAGGACGCTGCCCTCGGCGTGGCAGGTGTAGTTGCGGGTGATTTTCAATGCGCGCAACTGGTCAGGGGTACGGGTGGTGCGCGGAATGACATGGTTTGCAGGGGGATTCATGGAGGCTTCCTGTCAGGGTTGAAGGTAGTGGCGCAGCGTTCTCAGCCACGCCGGCCAGCCGGAACTGCCCGCGCTGGCCAGCGCTTCCTGCAGGGCGCGGGTGTGCTGCGGGCGCAGGGCCGGGGAGAGGCGCAGGCATTCATCGATGGCAATCAGCAGGCGCGGTGAATAGTGGTCGCTGAAGCGCTGCCGCGCCGGTTGCAGGTAGTCGTCGTTGAGCCGGTCATCGGCGGCCGGCGGCGCAACCTTGGCGAGCGTGGCGTACATGCAGGCGCCGATGGCGTAGATATCGGTCCATGGCCCCAGGGTGTAGTTGCCGTGGTACTGCTCGGGTGCGGCATAACCCGGCGTGTACATGGCGCGCGGCGCGGGCGGGCCGATGTCGACGGCAAAGCGCGAAGCGCCGAAATCGAGCAGCACCGGGGTATTGTCGCAACGCAGCCAGATATTGGCGGGCTTCATATCCAGGTGCAAAAGGCCCCGGCTATGCACTTCGCCGAGCCCCTCCAGCAAATTGCCGAACAGGCTGGAAAAAAACGCTTCGCCCACGCGCCCGCGGTGTTCGTGGATATGCTCGTGCAGGGTGCGGCCACGTTCAAATTGCATCACCATGTAAGCCGTGCCGTTGGCGCGGAAGAAGTTCATCACTCGTACTACATTGGGATGATTCAAACCGCTCAGGACGCGCGCTTCCTCGAAGAAATAGGTCAGCCCACGCTGGAATTCCGCCTGATGTTCCGGCGGAACCATGATTCCGGTTTCGCCTGCGTCGCGCAGGGCCAGCGTTTGCGGCATGTATTCCTTGATGGCCAGCGGCATCTGGTTGGCATCGTATGCGAGATAGACGATGGAAAACCCGCCGCATGAAATCTGGCGTTCGATACGGTAACCTTCCAGCATGAAGCCGGTCGGCAGGGGATGGTTGCTTGGGATGGACATGAAGTGGATTGTTATACTGCACCGATTCTCGCCGTTCGGCGGCGCACTGTAAACAGCGACGTGCAGGCGAGGCCGGTTTTCCAACTTTTGTGAGCCGTATACCCATGATCCACAGCATGACCGGTTATGCCGCTGCCAGCCGCGACCTTGGCAGCGCGATGCTGAATCTCGAAATCAAAAGCGTCAATTCGCGTTATCTCGACATCGGCTTTCGTCTGGGCGAAGAACTGCGCTTTCTTGAAATGCCGCTGCGCGAAAAAATCACCGAACGCATCGGGCGCGGCAAGATCGAATGTCGCGCCTATCTCCTGGCGCAGCCGGGGCAGGGCGGCGCCGTGCGCGAACGCGCGCCGAATGCCGGGCTGCTGGCCGAGCTGGGCCGGATGGATGCCGCCGTGCGCCACGCCCTGCCGCAGGCGCCGCCGCTTTCCGTCGCCGAGGTGTTGCGCTGGCCCGGCGTGCTGGCCGACGGCACGGTCGCGCCTGACCAGTTGCAGGCCGTTGCGCTGGAGCTTTTCGCCGCGCTGCTGGAAGAATTTGTCGCCAGCCGCGAACGCGAGGGCGCCAAGCTGGCCGACGTACTGCGCGAGCGCGCCGCCCGCATGCGCGAACAGGTGCGCGCCGCCGAGCCGCTGCTGCCTGCGGCGCTTGCCGCCTATCGCGAACGCCTGGCGGTCAAGCTGCGCGAGGCCGTGGCGAATCTCGATGAAGAGCGCATCCGCCAGGAAGTCGGCGTCTTCGCCGCGAAGATTGACGTTGCCGAAGAGGTGGCGCGCCTGGTCACGCATCTCGACGAAGTGGAGCGCGTGCTGGAAAAAGGCGGCGCGGTGGGCAAGCGGCTGGATTTTCTGACGCAGGAACTCAACCGCGAGGCCAACACGCTGGCCTCCAAGTCCGTTTCCGGCCAGGTCACCGCCATCGCGCTGGAACTGAAACTGCTCATCGAGCAGATGCGCGAGCAGGTGCAAAACCTGGAATGAGTGGGCCTGCGCCCGCGTGAGAAGAATATTTGAGAGAAGGACCGAGCAATGCCTGATGACCGCAAAATTCGTTTAGGCGCATTTATGCGCCCGGTAAGCATTCACACCGCCGCCTGGCGTTACCCGGGCGCATTTCCCGATGCGAACTTCAATTTTTCGCATCTCAAGCGCTTTGTCCAGACGCTCGAGCGCGGCCGTTTCGATCTTTTTTTCATGGCGGACCATCTGGCCGTGCTCAACATGCCGATGGACGCCCTGAAACGCAGCGCTACGGTGACGTCGTTCGATCCGCTGACGCTGCTGCCCGCGCTGGCCGTCGTCACGGAGCGGATCGGCCTGGTGGCGACGGCATCCACGACCTACAACGAGCCTTATCACGTCGCCCGCAAGTTTGCCTCGCTTGACCATATCAGCGGCGGGCGCGCCGGCTGGAACGTGGTGACGTCCTCGAACCCGAAGGAGGCCCTGAATTTCAGCCGCGAGGAGCACATGGAGCACGATGAGCGCTATCTCCGCGCGCGTGAATTCTTCGATGTCGTCACCGGCCTGTGGGATAGCTGGGCAGATGACGCCTTCATTCGCGATGCCGCCAGCGGCGTCTATTTCGATCCCGCAAAGATGCATGTGCTGGATCACAAGGGCAAGTATCTTTCCGTGCGCGGCCCGCTGAATGTGGCCCGCCCGGTCCAGGGCTGGCCGGTCATTGTCCAGGCCGGGCAATCCGAGGCGGGCCGCCAGCTCGCCGCCGAAACGGCGGAAGTGGTTTTTTCGGGCCTGAGCAGGAAGGAAGCGGCGCAGCAGTACTACACCGATGTCAAGGGACGGATGCAGGCGGTGGGCCGGGATCCCGGGCAGATGAAAATCCTTCCCGGCGCTTTTGTCGTGGTCGGCGATACGGCGGACGAGGCGCGCGCAAAAAAACGCCATCTCGACAGCCTGGTCTACACCGAGAGCGGCCTGGCCACGCTGGCCGCGCAACTGGGGTGCGACATTGCCGGGTTCGATCTGGACAAGCCCCTGCCGGTTGCATTGCCGCCGACCAATGCCAGCCATACGTCGCGGCAGAAACTGGTCGACATGAGCCGCGATGAAGGGATGACGGTGCGCGAACTGGCGCAGTATGTCGGCGGCGCGTTCGGCACGCTGGAGATGATCGGCACGCCGGCCATGATTGCCGACCAGATCGAAGACTGGTTCACTGCCAAAGCCTGCGACGGCTTCAATATCATGTTTCCCTATCTGCCCGAGGGACTGGATGATTTCGTTGATAAGGTAGTGCCTGAATTGCAACGGCGCGGGCTGTTCCGGCGCGAGTACGAAGGCAAGACATTGCGCGAGAACCTCGGTTTGGCGCGGCCAGGAAATCAGTTTTTCTCCTAGCCGCCCCTAAGTGCCGCACGAAGCTCTTCAGTGCGCGGCCAGCGCCCTCGCGGTTGCCTTGACCGGCACGGACAGGCGCTGTTTGCCGGCAGCCTCGATGAACAGGGTGAACGGCACGCTGTCGCCGGCCTGCACCTGCCGGTGGAGGCCAAACAGCATGACGTGATAGCCGCCGGGCTTGAGCTCGAGGCTTTTGCCTGCGGCGAGGTCAAGCTGCGGCACGGGACGCATTTTCATGATGCCGTTTTCCGTCAGCATTTCGTGAATTTCGACGCTGTCGGCCACGGGCGATGTGATTCCGACAAGGCGCGCATCGGTGGTCGAGGTGATTTTCATGAACGCCCCGGTGACCTTCTGCTGCGGCACGCTGGCGCGCACCCAGGGGTCTTGCACGGTGACTTCGGCGCGGGCGGTGAACGTCAGCATGGCGCAGAGAATGCCGGTCTGGATCAGACGATTCATAGGATGTACTCCTTCAGGTTGGGTAGATGGTGACAAATCAAAAGCGGTGATTGACGCCCAGCGCAAACGACCAGGGCGCTGTCAGCTGGCCGGATGCCGGATCGGCGGAATCGGTGTTGGCGTATTGCCGCAGGGCGGCTTGCACGAAGCCATAGACCCTGGTGTTCGGCGTTACGGCGTAAGCCGCGCCAGGGCTGAGATTGAGCGAGTGGCCGCCGGATGCCGGATTGGCGTTGATCCCGCTGTCCCGCTGGCGATGCTGCATGTTGAGTTGCAGCAGGCCGCTGAGCGCGGGCGAGAAGGCGTAATTGATGCCCAGGTCAACATTGGCCATGCGTCCCGGACGATAGTGGTCGCGCGTGCGGATTGCCGACTGCACTTCGCCGCTGGCAAACCAGCCCCAGGCGCTGCCGGGCGTGCCGCCGAAGCGATATGCGCCGAGGATCGCGTCGGTGCTGCCGCTGCCCGGCTGGGCCGAACGCTCGAGCTTATAGGGCGTCGCCGGATCCGCCGGATCGGGCGGCGACATGGTTCTGTCGATGGCGCCCGTGGGCAGCTTGAGGCCGAAGCGGATGCCGCTGCCGGAAAACGGATTGCCGCTGTCGAGCTTGTATTTGCCCACGACGCGGATGTCGCCGAGCTGGGTGAACCGGGCTTGCTGTTCAAACGGGCCGGCAAGGGAGGAATCGAATGTGTGGCTGTGGTCGCGGATGACGAGCGGCACGTTGAAGGCCACGTTCCAGCGCGGATTGATGGCGTAGTCGAGATCGATGCCGAGCATTTGGTTGATGGTGCGCTTGTCCTCGAGCTCTTCGTCGCTGCCACTGGGGGCTTCCGCCGAAATTTTCGATGAACCGGCGCGCAGCCGGTCCGCCTTGGCCCATGAATAATGCATGTCGAGGGTGAGGCCTTCGCCGTGGGTGAATCCTTGCGCGTCCCAATGGGTATTGACCGGACAAAACGCCGAGCCGCAGGAGGCGTGCGCGCCGCCGGCGCCGAGGATGAGGCAGGCGGAAAGCAGCCAGCGCTGCGTGGTGGGGGCGATGCTGTAATTCATATGAGATATTCCTTTTGATTTGTGTCTGGATTTGAATCCGTGTCTGGATGGCCGTGACTGCACGCGCGATGGATGCGCGTGGCAGAAAACGTGCAGCGAAACTGCTGGGCGCCGGCAACGACGCCTGAGGCGTTACCGCCGTGGGGCCGGGCCGGACTGCAGCGTGCAGGGAGGGGTCAAGCGTGCGCGGGCGGGCCGCGCGGGGGATGCGCCGTCCAGGCGAAAGAGGCCGGGCGGGTCGCAGGATGGGCGTGGAAACGTGCGCCAAAAATCGGCGCTGGCGATACGGCGGGGGACGCGCTGGCGAACAGTAGCGGGCTGCTGGCAACGCACAATGTGCAGCAGTCGCGAGGATTGCCGGTGTCGGGTTGCGAGCTGTCGCCCGCTGCGCTGTTTTGCGCCGCCTGGACTGAACCGATGCCCAGAACGGTGCACACCTCGGCAACGAAATTTCCGTCGCTGCCGGATTTGCCCGGATGCGAACCCATCAGGCCCATGCCCGCCAGTGTGTGCATGAGCACGGCAAAGAAGCCCAGCCCAAGGAGCAGCCATGCGCGCCGGGAAACGGACAGTGGGCATGGGGTACGCAGCATGGGTGTAAAGTTTAATGCAAGCCAGGCGGTTGCGGCAGGCTTTTGTGAAAATTACCGTGCTGCGGGCCTGATTTTAGCCGGAGCGGCGATGCGCCCATTGCGTGCGTTCGCCCACTTTGGCCCCGTGTCCTCTACACTTCGCTTATTAACCGCACTTTGTTACGAACCATGACTACTGGTACCCTGTTCATCGTCGCCGCACCTTCCGGTGCGGGCAAGACCACGCTGGTGGGACGTCTGCTGGCCGACGATCCCGATGTGGTGCACTCCATCTCATATACCACCCGTGCGCCGCGCCTTGGCGAAGTGGACGGGCGCGAATACCATTTCATCGACGTGGACCGCTTTCTTGCCATGCGCAGCAATGGCGAGTTCGCCGAATGGGCCGAAGTGCATGGCAACTTCTACGGCACCTCGCGAGCATGGCTGGAAGAGCATATGGCTACGGGCGCCGACGTGCTGCTGGAGCTCGACTGGCAAGGCGCGCAGCAGGTGCGGCGGGAATTTCCCGAGGCCGTGGGCATTTTCATCCTGCCGCCTTCCATTACCGAACTCGAACGGCGCCTGTATAGCCGTGCGGCGGACAGTCCGGCGGTCATTGCGCGCCGGCTGGCGGCGGCGCTGGACGAAATGAAGCATGTGGCCGAGTTTGATTTTGTTATAATCAACAGAGACTTGGATGCGGCACTTGGCGACCTCACCGCCGCTGTGCGCGCTTCCCGCCTGCGGGTCAAGCGTCAACGCGCCCGTCATCCCGCCGTATTCCGCTTTTTTGAACAGGACTGAACCCCATGGCCCGTGTCACCATCGACGATTGCATAAAGAAGATCCCCAACCGCTTTGACCTCACGCTGGTGGCGGCTTATCGTGCCCGCCAGTTGACGCTGGGCAGCACCCCGCAGGTCGAGCCGGATAACGACAAGGCGGCGGTCATTGCCCTGCGCGAGATTGCCGGCGGCAAGGTGGGTGTCGAAATCCTCAACCGTCCCCCGCAGACGTAAATCGTATGCGAACGGGGTGAAACATGCCGGCGATTGCTCCACCCCTCGCTTTGCCTGCTGCGGCTGATGAGCCGGGCGTCCTTCCGGTCGAGCAGCCCGCGCCGGCTGGTCTCGACAAGGATTTTGAAAATTTCAAATCCCGGATTGCCGCCTACCTGACGCCGGAAGACGCGGCCCGCGTGGGCGAGGCTTACGAGTTTTCACAGGCCGCGCATCACGGCCAGATGCGCGTCAGCGGCCATCCCTACATTTCCCACCCATTGGCTGTGGCCAATGCCCTGGCTGACTGGCATCTCGATGCGCAGGCCCTGAGCGCGGCGCTGCTGCACGACGTGATGGAGGATACCGCCATCACCAAGGAGCAGCTGGCCGAACATTTTGGCAAAGGCATTGCCGAACTGGTCGATGGCGTTTCCAAGCTCGATCGCATCGAAAACCAGAGCTTCGAGGATGCACAGGCGGATAACTTCCGCAAGATGCTGCTGGCCATGGCGCGCGATGTGCGCGTCATTCTCATCAAGCTGGCCGACCGCCGGCATAACATGCAGACGCTGGGCTCGATGCGGGCCGAGAAGCGCCGCCGCATTGCGAGGGAAACCCTCGATATCTACGCCCCCATTGCCAACCGGCTGGGCCTCAATGCCTTGTACCGCGAATTGCAGGAACTTGCGTTTCGCCACGGCCAGCCGATGCGCTACCGGGTGCTCGGCAAGGCAGTCAAGAAAGCGCGCGGCAACCGCCGCGAGGTGGTAAACAAGATTCTCGATGCGATACGCACGGCACTGCCCGCCGCCGGCATCGAAGCCGAAGTCATGGGCCGCGAGAAACACCTGTATGGCATTTATCGCAAGATGCGCGAAAAGCAGTTGAGTTTTTCGCAGGTGCTCGATATCTACGGCTTTCGCATTGTGGTCAAGGACCGTCCCACCTGTTATCTGGCGCTGGGCGCGTTGCATGAGCTTTATCAGCCGGTGCCCGGCAAGTTCAAGGACTACATCGCCATTCCCAAGGCCAACGGCTACCAGTCGTTGCATACCACGCTGATCGGCCCGTTCGGCACGCCGGTCGAAATCCAGATTCGCACGGCCGGCATGCACAATGTCGCCGAGTCCGGCGTCGCCGCCCACTGGCTGTACAAGGACGCGCACGCGATCAGCCAGTTGCAGCAGAAAACCCATCAGTGGCTGCAATCGCTGATCGAACTGCAGTCGAATTCGGGCAATTCTTCCGAATTTCTTGAACACGTCAAGATCGACCTCTTCCCCGGCGAGGTCTATGTGTTCAGTCCGAAGGGAAAAATTTTCGCCCTGCCGCGCGGCGCCACGGTGGTTGATTTTGCCTACGCCGTGCATACCGACATCGGCGACCGCTGCATGGCCTGCCGCATAAATTTCGAAACCCTGCCGTTGCGCACCGAATTGAAAAACGGCGACCGCGTGGAAATCATCACTGCGCCGCATGCCGCGCCCAACCCGGCATGGCTCGGGTATGTGAAGAGCGCGCGCGCGCGCTCGAGGATCCGTCACTTTCTCAAGACGCAGCAGAACGAGGAGTCCGTGGCGCTGGGCGAACGCCTGCTCGCGCATGCATTGCAGGAGCTGGGCATAGCGGCCGCCAAAGTGCTGCCTGCGGCCTGGGATCGCCTCAAGCGTGAATCCGGTGCGCGCTCGAAACGCGCCGTGCTCTCGGACATCGGCTTGGGCAAGCGCTTGCCGGCCATTGTGGCGCGCCATCTGGCCGAAGGGCTGGATGTGCCGGCAGCGGATATGACGGTGAAAACCCGTCGTGCGCGCCAGGCGATTCTGATTCGCGGCACGGAAGGCGTTGCCGTGCAACTGGGCAAATGCTGCCGGCCGATTCCCGGCGATCCGATTGTCGGCTTGATCCGCAAGGAACAGGGGCTGGTAGTGCATACGCACGACTGCCCGGTACTGGCCAAGCTCAGAAGCGAGCGTGGCAATTGGGTGGATGTCGAATGGGAGGTGGCCGACGACCGCCTGTTCGATGTCAGCATCCGCGTGATTGCCAAGAATGTGCGCGGCTTGCTGGCGCGGCTTGCATCCGGCATTGCCGATAGCAATTCCAACATCATCGATGTCAGCATAGACGATGATCGCGACACGACGACGCTGTATTTCACGGTGCAGGTGACGGATCGCATCCATCTTGCGCGTATCCTGCGCGCGCTGCGGCGCGTGCCCGAAGTGATGCGTATCTCGCGCCACGTCAACCCGAAAAACTAGAAAGGCAGACAGATGGCCCAGTATGAATCCGAGTTCACGCAGTTCATGCGCGCGTGGATGGAGAAACACCCCGAAGCGCGCGAGGAACAAAAAACCGGACGCGAAATGTGGTGGGATAAAGCGCCCCGGCCGCTTGCGGCGACGCAGCGCGATGCCGAGGCGCAAGTGCCGGTCAAGCCGTATTACTACGACATCGACTGAGCGCCTGAACAGGCAAGCCCTCCGGCGGCGCTTACCCGCTTACTCCATGCGCATTAAATGAATCAGTTCGGCACGCAGGCTGACGGTGATCGGGCTGCCGGCGCCAAGCCCGTTGCGTTCAATGAGATGGCTTGGCGCCTGAAAAGTCAGCGGCCGGCTTTCGCCGGGGATGGCGAGGGTAAGCTGGGTCAGGCTGCCCAGGCGCAGGGCTTCGGTCAGCGTGCCGCTGACCTGATTTTCTGCATCCGCCATGGAAGGCCGGCCGGGGATATCGGGGATGTGGAGCAGCACGCCTTCGGCCGGGATAACCCAGCGCACGGCGCTATCCAGGGACGGCTGTGCAATCCCTGCGGCCAGATTTAAAGCCGATGGAAAGCCCGAAAGGTTTTGCGCAGAGGTATCCCGCGGGGTGGCGCTGACGAGACGGCGGCCTGCCCATTCCAGACTGGCTTGACCAGGCTGGCCATTGGCGCCGGCGGACCGGACGATGCGGCCGGAAAACACGTTGGTCAGCCCCATCAGGCGCGCCACGGTGGGCGTGCGCGGCCGCAGCAGCACCTCCTCCGGCGGCCCATCCTGCAAGACGCGGCCGTGGTGCAGAACAATCAGCCGGTCGGCGAGTTGCCGCGCTTCATCGAGATCATGCGTTACCAGCACGACGGGAATGGCCAGTTCGCGCCGCAAGCGCGCCAGTTCGGCGCGCAGCTGCAGCTTGGTGACATGATCGACGGCTGAAAAGGGTTCGTCCAGCAGCAGCACGCCGGTCGCGTTGGTGGCCGCGCGCGCCAGCGCGCGGGCCAGTGCCACGCGCTGCTGCTGTCCGCCCGAAAGCTCGGCGGGACGGCGTTTATCCAGCCCGTCCAGATGCACGCGCCGTAACCATTCCCCGGCTTTTTCCGCGCGCGCGGCAGGCGGCAGATGGTCGAGCGCCAGCGCGACGTTTTTCAGTGCCGACAGATGCGGCATCAACGAGTAATTCTGTACGACGAAACCGCTTGCCCGCTGTTGCGGCTTGAGAAAAACCTGCCCATCGCACCAGGTTTGGCCCTGGCAGCGTATGACGCTTTTCGTCGTATGGTGCAGGCCCGCAATGCAGCGCAGCACGGTGGTTTTTCCCCCGCCGGACGGCCCCACCAGCGCCACCAGCTCGCCGGACGCGCAGGCAAACGTGCAATCGAGCGAAATGGGAGCCGTCTGTTGCAGATTAACTTCAAGCACGTCGCTGTCCCACCTTGCGGGCGAAAAAGTGCAAGCTGCCGACGGCGGCGAAAGCGATGGCCACCAGCAGCAGGGACATGCCCGCTGCGCCGCTGTTGTTGAGCATTTGCACGCGGTCGTAAATGGCGATGGAGAGCGTGCGCGTCGCTCCGTCGAGGTTGCCGCCGACCATCAGCACCACGCCGAATTCGCCCAGGGTATGCACGAAGGTGAGCACCATCGCCGAGGCCAGTCCCGGCCAGGCCAGCGGCAATTCCACCCGCCACAGGGTTTGCCAGGATGACAGCCCGCAACACCACGCCGCCTCGCGCGTTTCATGCGGAATGGCGGCAAAGGCGCGGTGAATCGGCTGCACGGCGAACGGGATGTTCACCAGCAGCGACGCCATGAGCAGGCCAGCGAAGGAAAATACCAGGCTGTGCCCGGTGAGCGTCAGCCAGATCTTCCCCAGCAGGCTGTGCGGCGCGAAGGCGGTGAGCAGATAAAAGCCCAGTACGGTAGGCGGCAGGATCAGCGGCAGGGTCACCAGCGCATCGATCAGCCCCTTGCCGGGGAAGCTGTTCCACGCCAGCGGCCGCGCCAGCAGCACCGCCAGCGGCACCAGCAGCAGCACGGTAGCGGTTGCCAGCTGCAGGGAAAGGGCGAGGGCTGACCAGTCCATCACGGTGCCGGCAGGCCGAAGCCGTTGCGCGCGAAAATATCGCGGGCTTCCTTGCCTCCCAGAAAAACAGCGAAGGCGCGGGCCGCGGGTCCGGCGCCCTTGATCACGACGAACGTCTGCCGCAACGGCGCGTGCCAGCTTTCCGGCAAAGTGACAAAAGCGCCGCGTGCGGCGAGTTCGCCCGCACCGGCCAGCGAGAGCGGAATCAACCCGGCTTGCGCTGCGCCGCTCGCGGCAAATTGCGCCGCTTGGGCGACATTGTCGCCCAACACCAGTTTGTCTTGCGCCGCCGCCCACAGGCCGCGCTTTTGCAGCACCTCGCGCGCCGCGGCGCCAAACGGCGCATGGTCTGGGTTGGCCATGGCCAGATGCTGGATGCGCCCGTCGCGCAGGGCGGCGGCAAAGTCGGCCAGCGCGCGGTCGGCGCGCACGGGCGAGCCATTGGGAATGAACAGCGCCAGCCGGCCGGTGGCGTAGTGTTGTCCGGGGCCTGCGGCGCGACCGGCCTGGATCACCAGACCGGCGGAGCGCTCATCGGCGGCGAGGAAAAGCTCGAAGGGCGCGCCGGCGATGATCTGCTGCGCGAGATTGCCCGACGAGCCGAAAGCAAGCCTGAGCTTCAGGCCGCTGCTTTTTTCAAATGCCGCGACAATTTCCGGCAGCGCGATTTGCAGGTTGGCTGCGGCAGCGATATGCGGCGCCGGGCTTTGCGCAAAACTCTTGAGTCCGTAACTGGACGGCGCTGCCGAGATGGCGAGGAAGAACACGGCAGCGGCGAATAGCCCGCGGCGCAGGAAGCAGGACAGGAAACAAGGCGCACCCATGCGGCAAGTCTACCCAATCCGCAGAGGCGCAGCCGTATTCCGCAGTAGCGCAGCCGTATTTCGCTGCTTTGCCCGAGCCGGTTTCACTCCGCCGTTGAATCCGGTTTCCTGCCGCGCGCGAGCAGCCCCAGCAGCGCCACGACCGAAAAGGCTGCGCCGGCATAAAACGTCATGGCCGGGCCGCAGGCCGTCCATAAACTGCCGGCAATGACGCTCGCGGCAAGCAGCGCCAGACCGCTGACCAGATTGAACACGCCGAAGGCCGTGCCGCGCAGGTCGGCGGGAGCGGCATCTGCCACCAGCACGGAGAGCAGGCCCTGCGTGGCCCCCATGTGCAGGCCCCAGAGCGCGGCGCCGAGGCCCACCATCCAGACATTGCCCGCCAGCGCCAGCACGAGATCGGAAATAATCAGCAGGACGATGCCCCAGGCCAGCAAATGACGGCGGCCGCCGTTGTCGGCAAGCTTGCCGCAAGGGTAAGCGCTGAGGGCATAGACGGCATTCATCACGATCAGCATCAACGGCACCCAGGTCACCGCCAGCCCGACATTTTCGGCGCGCAGCAGCAGAAAGGCCTCGGAAAAGCGGGCGCAGGTCAGCACCGCCGCAAACGCCATCAGCCACCAGACGCGGGGAACAAGCCGGCGCAGGTTTTCGCGGCGGATAGGCGAGCGCGCCTGCACTGCCGGGCGAGTCGACTCCGGCTCCTCGACGCCGAAAATGATCAGCAGGACGCAGATAAAAGCCGGTGCTACCGCCACCCAGAAGACAAAGCGAAAATTGTCCTGCGTCGCCGCCATCAGCGCCATCGCCAACAGCGGCCCGGCAAAAGCGCCCACGGTATCCATCGCCTGGCGCAAGCCGTAAGCTGCGCCGCGGTTTTCCGGCGGCGTGATGTCGGCGATCAGCGCATCGCGCGGCGCGCCGCGTATGCCCTTGCCGATGCGGTCGATAAAACGCGCCGTGAGCACCGCGCCAATCCCGTGGGCCAGCGGAAACAGCGGCTTGGTCAGCGCCGCCAGCCCGTAGCCCAGCAATAGCAGCGGTTTCCTGCGTCCCATCCAATCCGAAATCACCCCCGAAAACATCTTGGCGATGGAGGCCGTGGCTTCGGCAATGCCTTCGATAAAGCCGACCGACAAGGCGCTCGCGCCCAGCGCGGTGACCAGAAACACCGGCAACAGGCTGTGAATCATCTCCGAGGACATGTCCATGAACAGGCTCACCAGCCCAAGCGCAACGACACCCGTCGGCAGCCGGAAACGATTCATCAGCGTGTTATTCCTTTATCAGAATTATCAGAAAACCCGATGCACGATTCTACGCATCGCTGGGCGACGTCATGTTGATAAAGGCCAGAGAAAAGCCGGCGCTGGTTTGTCCGAAGGAGGGCTCAAGAATCCGTCTCTGGACAATACGCCGCGAAGATGTCGCAGGGCGTGTATTGACTGCGAGACACAGTTATCAGACGCAATATGGGTAAAACTTCAGCGACGGGGAAAGACCGCCGTTGCGGCATCGGGCGCGGTGTGATTAATCTTTCAGGATGCCGGCCAGGTCCATCACGGTGGCGGCATAGAAGCTGCTGCGGTTGTAGCGGGTGATGGCCCAGAAGTTGTGATAGCCCAAGCGGTATTCGGTCGCCGCGCCGGGCGTGACGAGGTCGATCAGGGCGGCGGGCTGGTCGATTAGCGCCGTCTTGTCCAGAGACGGATTCTTGAGCCCTCCTTCGGACAAACCAGCGCCGGCTTTTTCGGCTTGCACGCCCAGCGCTGCCATTTCCATGGGGCGGCGCTTCGGCGTGATGCCTTCATCCAGCAGCGCCTGAATGCTGCCGCTGACGGTGACGCGTTCGGCGATGGGGCCGTCTTTTTGCCATTTCTGCGCAGCCAGAAAACGGGCGACGCTGCCAATGGCGTCGGCCGGACTGGCGGCAAGGTCGATCCGGCCGTCGTTGTCGAAGTCAATCGCATAGCGCCGCAGCGAAGAAGGCAGGAACTGGGGCAAGCCCAGCGCTCCGGCGTATGAGCCGGCGTAACTGGTGGCCGCGCGGCCTTCGGCGCGGGCCAGCAGCAGCAATTCCGCGAGTTCCTGACGGAACAATCCGGCGCGCGGCGGGTAATCGAAGGCCAGCGTGGTCAGCGCGGCAAAGGTGTTGTAGTTGCCGGTTTGTTTGCCATACATCGTCTCGATGCCGATGATGGCCGTGATGATCTCGGCGGGAACGCCGAAGCGCGTTTCGGCGGCGGCCAGTTCAGCGGCGTGCAGGTGCATGAAATATCTGCCGGCGGCGATGCGCACGGGTTCGACGAAACGGCTGCGGTAGTTGCGCCAGGAGCGGACGGTGGGGTTCTCGGGCGGCCGGATGGCCTGCAGCACGGCGGCGATGGGCCTGGTTGCATGGAACAGGGCGCTGAGTCCGGCGCGGTCAAAGCCGTGCCGCGTGGCCATTTCGTCGATGAAGGCTTGCACTTCTGCGCGCCGGGCGTAGTCATCGGCGCGGCTTTGCGCAGGGAGGACGAGCATGAGGCAGAAGAGCAGCAGATGCTTCACGGTCTGAAGGCGCCGATTTTTTTCCTGAGCTGGCTCAGGCCGGCGAGGGGCGGGTTGGCGGCATAACGCAGGCGGGCATAACAGCGGGCGATGCCATGGATTTGCCCGGCATGCGCGGGCAGGTGCGCGACGGCGCGCGCGGCAAAGGTGTCCGGCCCTTCCCACGGCCGCCAGACAATGCCGCGTTTGGCCAGCCTGGAGGTAAAGCGCCGCCATGCCCTGCGCGCCGGGTCGGCGCGCTGGCGGTTGCGCAGAATCCAGGCGGTGAGCAGGAGCAATGCCACGCCGCACAGCACGGCCAGCATGGCGGTCATGTTGCGCCAATCCGTCTCCAGGCCGAGGCTGGCGAACAGATCGCGCTGGCGTTGCGGGTCGTAGCCCAGCACCCATTGATTCCAGCCGTTGCTGACTGCGTCCACCTGATAACGCAACGCCTTGATCCAGGCCATCTTGTTGCGCGCCAGAAAGGGCAATTGCTCGTCGGCCGCAATGGCGGTGGCGATGCTGCCGTCGATGCGGCGCGGCGCCGAAATCGCCGTCGGATCGACACGGATCCAGCCCTGCTGGGCGATCCAGACCTCGGTCCAGGCGTGGGCATCGTACTGGCGCACGACCAGGTAGCCGTCCACGGGATTGACTTCGCCGCCCTGATAACCGGCGACGACGCGCGCCGGCACGCCGGCTGCGCGCAGGGCGAAAGCGAAGGCGGAGGCAAAGTGCTCGCAAAAACCGCGTTTGCTGTCGAACAGGAATTCATCCACGCTATCGCTGCCTGCCAGCGGCGGGTTGAGGGTATAGATCAGCAGCTGGCGGCTGAAAAATTCCTGCGCGGCGACGAGTATGGCCGCGTCATTGGCGCCATGGCGCTGACGCCAGCCTTCGGCCACTGCGCGAGTGCGCGGGTTGCCGCTGTTGGGCAGGGCGAGCGCTTCGCGCAGCAGGTACGGCATTTCTTCTCTGCCGATGACGGCATGGGGCAGGGCGCTCTGCGCGTAGCGCAGGCGATTGCGCACGATCTGCCGGGCCAGCAGTTGGTAGTCGCCGGTCAGGGCGCTTTCGGCAGGCAGCGCGGCGGGGAATTCCAGCGCAAACAGCCAGCGCTTGCCATGCGGCTCGAGGGTCAGCTCGTAGTCGATTTGCGCGCCTTGCACAGGGTAGGGCGGCGCGGCGTAGACGCCACGGGTTTGCGTCACCCGCCAGGTGCGGCCGTCAAAGGCGGGCATCACCAGGCCGCGCCAGTAGAGTTGCGACTGGCGCGGGACCTCGCCCTTGAAATGCACGCGAAAGGCCACGGCATCCGATTGGGAAATCTGCGCAATCGAGCCGGGCGACATGCTGTCGGTCAGCCCCGAGACGGCCATCCGGCGGTCTTCGGGCAGGCCCCACAAGGGTCCGGTGATGCGGGGGAAGAGGATGAACAGCAGCAGCATGAAAGGCAGGGACTGCATGAGCAGCAGACCGGCGCGGCGCAGTTGCTGGTGTACCGGCGGGCGGTCGTCGTTGGCCGCCAGCAGGGCGGCCGTGGCGACGATGACGGCGATGCAGGTCATCAGCGCCGTGGGGATGGTCTGGGTGAATAAGAACTGCCCGAGGATCAGGAAGTAGCACAGCAGCACGGTGACCACGGCATCGCGCGGGGCGCGCAGCTCCATGAGCTTGAGCGCGAGGAAGACCAGCAGCAGCGCGATGCCCGGCGTGCGGCCGAACAGGCTGCGGTATTCGAGAAAGACGCCCAGGGTGCCGAGCATC
This sequence comes from uncultured Rhodocyclaceae bacterium, assembly GCA_964596295.1. Classification (GTDB taxonomy): domain Bacteria; phylum Pseudomonadota; class Gammaproteobacteria; order Burkholderiales; family Rhodocyclaceae; genus Rugosibacter. The sequence goes on from CAZQTB010000001.1 coordinate 68,492, forward strand.
ACCAGCAGCAGCAGCAGCCAGCGCGGCGGCAGCCGCGCGGCGCGCCAGCTCAGCAGCGCACGCCAGGCAAAGGCTGCGCCGGCAACGGCGGAAAGCCACAGCGGCATATGCGGGGTGAGCGGCGCAAAGGCCGTCACCGCGGCGAGCAGCAGCCACATGCTTTGCCGGCGGCTGACGGGGCGGTCAATGCGTGCCATCAGTGTGTGCCATGGGTGAACAAGGCCAGCGCCTGCAAGCCGGCAGCCCGGTGCGCGGGGCCTTGCGCGGGGGCGAGGCGCGTCGGCGGCAGCCGCAGGCCCCAGTGCATGCCCGCTGCGTCGGCATCAAGCAGCCAGCGGGTCAGCAGCGAGACGCGTTCTTCACTGCTGAGCGCGCCGGGCGTGGCATCCCAGTCGAGCCAGAGTTCCCGTGCCGAGTTGCCGGTAAACAGCTTGGTCAGCAGCGGCCCGGCATCCTGGCGGGCGACCGCCTTCCAGGCGACATGGCGCGGCGGATCGGTCGGCTGGTGATGGCGCAGGCCGGAAAAATCGTCCGCACCGCGCCCTTCCCTGCTTGCGCCCTGCGCCGAATCGCCGCCCCAGGGAAGCGGCGGCGCATTGTCCGCAGGCGCGGGATAGACGAGGCAGCGCATGTCCGGCGCGATATAGCTCCAGGCGCGCACGAAGCCCAGCGGCCAGGTGGTTTCGATCGTCACTTTGGGCAGGGCCAGCCAGCCGCGCCTGGCGGTGGGCAGGGTGAGCGTCGCGGCGCTTGTGGCGTGGGCGGGGAGGTCGATCTCGATGGGCGTTTCGCCGGTCAAATCCAGGCGCAGGCTTATCCGCGCATCGTTGCGGGAGTTCTCCAGCAGCAGGTCGAAGCTGGCGTGGTCGCCGGCGAACACCGGTTCGCAGCGTCCCGGCCGGATGACGATATGCACCAGGTTGCGAAACGTGTGCAGGATGGTCACGATGCCCAGCCCGGCGAGCAGGAACACCAGGGCATGGCCGAGGCTCAGGTTGTAATTCACCGCGCCCAGAAAAATGGTGACGAGGGCGACGGCAAAGGCCAGCCCGACACGCGTCGGCAGGACATACACGCGTCGCTGGATGAGGATGATGGGCGCCGCTTCCGGCGTGCGCACGCGCAGGGCCCAGCGCACAAAGCGTTCATGCAGGCGGCGTTTCAGCGCGGGCAGCATCCTCAGGGCAGCGGCACGGCCTCGATGAGCCTGCTCGCCGTCTCGTCAGCGCCGACTTTTCGCGTGCCCGGAGACGGGTTCAAATCGTCCTGCAAGCGCAGACGGTGGGCGACGATGCCCGGCAGCACGGCTTGCACGTCTTCCGGCAGCACATGGTCGCGGCCGGCGAGCAGCGCCCAGGCGCGCGCCACGGCCAGCAGGGCGAGGCCGGCGCGCGGCGAAAGGCCCGCCAGCCACAGCGGGGACGTGCGGGTGAAGGCAGCCAGCGCCTGGATGTAGTCGATCAGTGCCGGTGCGGCGTGCACTGCGCGCACCTGGCGCTGGAAAGCGAGCAGTTGGTGCGGCGAGATGCGCGGCGCCAGGTCGGCCACCATCTGGCGGCGGTCGGCGCCGCCGAGGAGTTCGCGTTCGGCGGCCGCGTCGGGATAGCCCAGTTCGATCTTCAGCAGAAAACGGTCAAGCTGCGATTCGGGCAGCGGAAAGGTGCCGATCTGGTAGGTCGGATTCTGCGTGGCGATAACGAAAAAAGGTTCCGGCAGTGCGCGGGTTTCGCCTTCGGCGGTCACCTGGCGCTCTTCCATCGCTTCGAGCAGCGCGCTTTGCGCCTTGGGCGTGGCGCGATTGAGTTCGTCGGCCAGCACCAGCTGGGTGAAGATGGGGCCGGGATGAAAATGGAAAGCGCCGCTCACGCGGTCAAAAACCGAGACGCCAAGGATGTCGGCAGGCAGCATGTCGCTGGTGAACTGGATGCGTTGCAAGTCCAGTCCCAGCACGCGCGCCAGCACGTGGGCCAGCGTGGTTTTGCCGACGCCCGGCAGGTCTTCGATCAGCAGATGGCCGCCCGCCAGCAGGCAGGCCAGCGCCAGGCGCACAGGCTCCTTTTTGCCGAGAATGATGCGGTTGATGTCGGCCAGAATGGTATCGAGTTGGTGTGTATGCATAAGAGAGGGTGGCGTTGGGCAATAATGGGAACTTGTGCGTTTGATTGTAAGTCATCAGGCAACACTTCTTTTATGACCACCGCCTTCATTTCCCACCGCGACTGCTGGCAGCACGACATGGGCGCGCATCATCCCGAATGCCCGGCCCGGCTCGATGCAATCAATGACCGGCTGATTGCCGCCGGGCTTGACGTCCATCTTGCGTTCCACGATGCGCCGCTGGCGACGATGGAACAGCTGCAGCGCGTGCATCCGGCCGATTACATCGAGATGCTGCGCGCCAGCAGCCCGGCGCGCGGCATCGTGCATCTCGACCCGGATACCGCCATGTCGCCGGGCACCTGGCGGGCCGCCTTGCGCGCCGCGGGCGCGGGGTGCGATGCCACCGACCGGGTGATGCGCGGCGAGGTGCACAACGCATTTTGCGCGGTGCGTCCGCCGGGGCATCACGCTGGACGCGCCCGGGCCATGGGCTTTTGTTTCTTCAACAACATTGCCGTCGCCGCCCGGCACGCGCTTGCCGCCTGGCGGCTGTCGCGCGTGGCGATTGTCGATTTCGACGTGCATCACGGCAACGGTACCGAGGAGATTTTTTCCAGGGATGAAAACGTCCTGATGGTGAGCACCTTCCAGCATCCGTTCTACCCGTACAGCGGGACCGGGCATCCGGCAGCCAACATGTGCAATGTGCCACTGTTGGCCGGCACGCGCGGCGATGAATTTCGCCAGGTGGTCATGGATGTCTGGCTGCCGCGCTTGCACGATTTTCGACCCGAGATGATTTTCATCTCGGCTGGCTTCGATGCGCATTACGAGGATGACATGGCTGCGCTGGGCCTTGCTGAAACCGACTACGCCTGGGTGACCGCGCAGATCAAGCAGGTTGCGGCCGAAAGCGCCGGCGGGCGGATCGTGTCGATGCTGGAAGGCGGCTATGCGCTCTCCGCCCTGGGGCGCAGCGTCGCCGCCCACATCAGGGTGCTGGCTGATTTGTAAGCCGGTGTTATCCGCTGTGCCACGCCATGACCATCGGTTAGAATTGCCCTTTTGGCGTACCCCCTTATTTTCATGAAGACCCTACAAGGCTCCATTCCCGCCATCGTTACGCCCATGCATGAAGACGGTTCGCTTGACCTGCCTGCCTTGCGGCGGCTGCTCGACTGGCATATTGCCGAAGGCTCTGACGGTATCGTGATCGTGGGCACGACGGGCGAGTCGCCCACGGTGGATTTCGCCGAACATTGCCTGCTGATCGAAACCACGGTGCAGCACGTCGCCGGGCGCGTGCCGGTGATCGCCGGTACGGGCGCCAATGCCACGCGCGAAGCGATCGAACTGGCGCAATTCGCAAAACAGGCGGGCGCGGACGCCCATCTTTCTGTCGTGCCTTATTACAACAAGCCGACGCAGGAAGGGCTGTACCGGCATTTCAAGGCGATCGCCGAGGCGGTTGCCCTGCCGATGATCGTATATAACGTGCCGGGGCGCACGGTGGCCGATTTGTCGAATGACACGGCGCTGCGCCTGGCGCAGGTGCCGGACATCATCGGCATCAAGGATGCGACGGGTGGTATTGAGCGCGGCGCCGATCTCCTGAAGCGGGCGCCGAAAGGTTTCGCGGTCTACAGCGGTGACGACGCCACCGCGCTGTCGCTGATGTTGCTCGGTGCCGCGGGCACGGTCTCGGTGACGGCCAACGTGGCCCCGCGCCTGATGCGCGAGATGTGCGGCGCGGCGCTGGGCGGCGATTTGCCGAGGGCGCGCGAGCTGAATTTCCGGCTGCTGGGTTTGCATCGCGAGTTGTTCATCGAGCCCAGCCCGACGCCGGCCAAGTGGGCGCTGCAAAAAATGGGCTTGATCGCCGGTGGTATCCGGCTGCCGCTATTGCCCCTTTCCGCCGCATCGCATGAGCGTGTGCGTATCGCCATGCATGCGGCCGGCATCGTCATTTAATCAGGGTCCTAATCATATGAAACGCATTTCACTGTTACTGCTGGTTGGCGTGCTTGCCGGTTGTAGCGGCCCGCTCATCGAAACCAAGAAGATCGAGTACAAATCGGCGGGCAAGGCGAAGCTGCCTTCGCTGGAGATTCCGCCGGACCTGACGCAACCCAGCCGCGACGAGCGTTATGTCGTGCCTGATGCGACGGGCAGCAAGGGCCCCGCCACTTACTCGGCGTACGTCAATGAACGCGGCGAGACGCGCGCCGCGACTGCCCCGGAAGTGTTGCCGCAGATGGAGAAAATGCGCATTGAGCGCGCCGGCACGCAGCGCTGGCTGGTGGTGTCCGGAACGCCGGAGAAACTCTGGCCTGTCGTCAAGGAGTTCTGGCAGGAGGTGGGTTTGCTGGTCAATGTTGAAATGCCCGAGGCCGGCATCATGGAAACCGACTGGGCGGAGAACCGGGCCAAGCTGCCGCAGGACTTCATACGCAATGCGCTGGGTAAGGTGTTCGACGACATCTATTCGACTGCCGAGCGCGACAAGTTCCGCACCCGCCTGGAAAAAGGCGCCGAGCCGGATACGACCGAGATTTATATCAGTCATCGCGGCATGTACGAGGTGTATGTCTCCGAGGGCAAGACCGAAACCCGCTGGCAGCCGCGTCCCGCCGATCCCGAGCTGGAAGCCGAGATGCTGCGCCGCCTGATGGTGCGCCTGGGCGCGGAAGAGGCGCGCGCCAAGACGCTGATTGCCGCAGGGCAGGCGCCGGAACGGGCGAAACTCTCCCGCGCAGCGGATGGCAGCGGCGCGCTATTGCTCGAAGAGCCGTTTGACCGCGCCTGGCGGCGGGTGGGGCTGGCGCTCGACCGCATCGGTTTTACGGTTGAAGATCGCGACCGGTCACAAGGCCTTTACTATGTGCGCTATGTTGATCCGGAAGCGGACGCCAAGAAGAAGGAGGATTCCGGCGTTTTGTCCAAACTGATGTTCTGGAAGGGGAGCGACGCGGGCAAACCGGTCCAGGCCGCGCAATATCGTATCCAGGTCAAAAAGGATGGCGATACAAACATCGTGCAGATTCTGACCCGTGAAGGCGGCGTGGATAACTCGGCTACGTCGAAACGCATTATCGGTCTGCTGCACGAGCAATTGAAGTAGCTGTGAAAGTAAGGCGGACATATTCACCGCGTGATCCGCGCGCCGCTCGACCTTTGCGTTTTTTATGGATGAAAAAATAGCCGACCCGGAGGTCGGCTATTTTTTTGAAGCAGAGGTGACTTACTTCTTGGCAGCTTCAGCAGCCGGGGCAGCCGGAGCCGCGGCAGCGGCGGGAGCGGCTTCAGCAGCGGGAGCGGCCGGGGCAGCGGGAGCGGCCGGAGCAGCGGCAGCGGCAGGAGCGGCTTCAGCAGCCGGAGCGGGAGCAGCCTCTTCTTTTTTGGCGCAGCCAGCAACGGCGAGAGCAAGCAGAGCAGCAATCAACAGGGACTGTTTCATTTGATCATTTCCTTAACGTTAGGGATTATTGGGCCAATTGGATTCGATCGAGACGAATAATTTCGTTTTCATCACGGTCGGGCAGGGATTGTAGCATGATGTTTTTCGTTTGTGACAGGCGTTTTGCCATGCCCTGCTGCGCTGCTTACAAGCCCGTCGTGCTGATTTTCAAACAGGGTTGCGATAAATCCCAGAGTTCGTCAAACCGTTGCTGCCACGGCTGAATGGCCGCGGGGTCGTCGAGCATCAGGGCGCACCGTGCATGGTCAATGTGAAAGCGGCGCACGCCGTGGCGCATGTCAACCAGCACATGCGCATCTGCCAGGTGACGCAGATTGTCCGGACTCTGGCGCACTTGCACGGCATGCGCGTGGCGTTTGGCCAGTTGCATGAAGCGTGGCATGTGGCTGTCCAGCAGGCGGGTGTCGTGAACGACGATGCGCAGCCTCCGCCCATATGCGGCTTGCAGAAAGCCGGCGAGCCTTGCGGCGCGCGCTGTCTCTTCCAGGCGCAAGGCGGCAAGGTCGCGGTCAAAGACCGCTATCTCGTGTGCTGCGCGTTCCAGCACGGTGTCGATGGCGTTGCGATATTCGCCTTCGCCGGCGAGCAGTGTGTACCTGTTATCCGCTGCGGTCATGACGGCGGCCAGAGAAATCCATCGCAGTATGCGGTGTACAACGCGGCGATGGTGTCATCGGTGATTTGCTCCGGTTTCTGCATGGCGCGGTGGTCGGCGAGCTGGCGCAGCAGGGCTGCCGCATGGGCGGGTATTTTCCATATTTCGCCGTTCAGGTAAAAGTGTTTTCCTGAAAACAGCAGTTGACTGGACGGAGAAAGTACGACGCCCTTGCGTTTTGCGGCAGCGGCAAACCGTGCCAACGACAGCGGCCGCGCGGGCGGGTTGAAAAATACGTGGGCTTTGGGTTCGCTGAGCGAGGTGCCAAGAAAATCACGCACGCTGCCGCGGTTCCAGCGGATGGCAGAAAGGGTTTGCGTTACCTGGGCTATCATCGCAGGGCCGATTTCGGCGGCATGTTTCTGCCGTTTCAAATCAGGGTCGTGGTAGCGTCCCGGCAGGTTGAGGCGCTCTTGCAGGAAGGCCAGGAACTGCTCTCCCAATTCCTGCGCCGTGGGGGCGCGGAAGCCGACCGAGAAGGTCATGCATTCGCCCACCGCGACGCCGTCGTGCGCCCACTCGGGCGGCAGGTAGAGCATGTCGCCAGGCTCCAGCAGCCATTCAGCGGTGGGGCGAAAGTTCTTGATGATGCGTATCGGCAGATCTTCGATCAGCGTCTTGTCCTGTTGTTTGCCGATGCGCCAGCGCCGACTTCCCATGCCCTGGATCAGGAACACGTCATAGTTGTCGAAATGCGGGCCGACTCCGCCGCCATCGGTGGCGTAGCTGACCATCAAGTCGTCGAGGCGGGCATAGGGGATGAAGTCGAAGCGGCGCATGAGTTCGTCGCCGGCGGCCAGCGCAAGGTTGACGCTTTGCACCAGCACGGTCCACGGCCTGGCGGCGCGCTTGAGCTGCCGTTGCGGAAACGGCCCGTGCCGCATCTGCCAGCCAGCGGCCCGCGCGACGAGGCGGGATTCGATATTTTCGTCGGCGGCCAGCGCGAACAATTCGTCGCGGCCGAGCAGCTGCTCCATTTCGGGAACGGCGCCGCGCACCAGCAGCGGCTTTTTTTGCCAGTAATCGGCGAGGAAGCGCTCGGGCGTCAACCCGCCGAGGAGAATGGAAAAATCGGGGTTCATGAGGCGATTATAATCGCCGCTTTTTCAGCAGTGCCGCCATGACAATCGCAGCCATTGAGTCACTCGACAACGAAGGGCGGGGTATTGCGCATGTTGATGGCAAAGTCATTTTCATCGAGGGTGCGCTGCCCGGCGAGCTGGTCGAGTTTGCAAGTTTTCGCCGCAAGCCGAGCTATGAGGTGGCCGCGGTATCGCGCGTGATACGCGCTTCGAGCCAGCGCGTCACTCCGGCATGCCCGCATTTCGGCGTCTGCGGCGGGTGTTCGCTGCAACATCTGAATGTCTACGCCCAAACCGCCGTCAAGCAGCGCGTGCTCGAAGATGCGCTCTGGCATATCGCGCGCCTCAGGCCGGAGCACCTGTATCCGCCGATCGCCGGCAGCGGCTGGGGTTATCGCCATCGGGCGCGGTTGTCGGTGCGCCAGGTGCCGAAGAAGGGCGGGGTGCTGGTGGGTTTTCATGAGAAGCGCAGCAGCTACGTGGCGGTGATGGACTCCTGCGCCGTGCTGCCGCCTGCCGTGTCGGCGTTGATTCCGGAACTGAAGCGTCTGGTGGCTGTCATGGCTGCGCCGGACCGTTTGCCGCAGGTGGAAATTTCGCTTGGCGATGCGCAAACCGTTCTTGTATTGCGCCATCTCGAGCCGCTCACGTCCGGCGACGAAGATCGCCTGCGGCGCTTTGCCGACATGCATGGCGTGGTCTGGTACCTGCAGTCCAAAGGGCCGGAGACGGCGGCTTTGTTTTATCCCGCAGAGGCGCCGCCGCCGAGTTATACCCTGCCTGATTTCGGCCTTGAGCTACGCTTCTGGCCGACAGAGTTCACGCAGGTGAATCATGGCGTCAATCGCATGCTGGTGCGCCGCGCCATGGCGCTGCTGGCGCCCGCCGGCGGCGAGCGGATAGCCGATCTTTTCTGCGGCCTGGGAAATTTCACCCTGCCGATTGCGCGCCTCGGTGCGGCGGTGTGCGGCATCGAGGGCAGCCCGGCGCTGGTGCGCCGCGCCATGGAAAACGCGGCATTGAACGGCTTGTCAGCGCGTTGCGAATTTGCCGTCGCCAACCTGTTCGAAGCAACGGCGGAGAGTTTCGCTGCGCTTGGCCGCGTAGACAAGATGCTGCTCGACCCGCCCCGCGACGGCGCCATGGCGCTGGTCAAGGCGCTGCCCGCGAAAGGCGCGCCGCGCCGCATCGTCTATGTGTCGTGCAGCCCGGCAACGCTGGCGCGGGACGCCGCCGTGCTGGTGCATGAGAAGGGGTATGTCCTGCGCGGCGCCGGCATTGCCAGCATGTTCCCGCATACGTCGCATGTCGAATCGATTGCGTTGTTCGAGCGCTGAAAGGAAAACGGCGGCCCGCAGGCCGCCGTACGCATCATTCGCCGTTTTGCCAGCGCCGACTTTTCCTAGTCGCGGTTGCCGCTGAAGGCCATCAGCAGTTGCAGCAGGCTGACGAAGATGTTGTAAATGCTCAGATAGACCGCCAGGGTTGCGCTGATGTAGTTGGTCTCGCCGCCATGCACGATGCGGTTGATGTCGTAAAGGATGTACGCCGAGAATATCGCCACGGCGATGGCGGATATCGCCAGGGTCAAGGCCGGGATCTGGAAAAAGATGTTGGCAACCATCGCTGCCAGCAACAGGACGACGCCGGCAAACAGAAATTTGCCGATGTTGGAGAAATCCCGTTTTGTTGTCGAGGCAACGCCGGCCAGCGAAAAGAAAATCGCCCCGGTGCCGCCGGCCGCCATGGCGATCAGCGTGCCGCCGTTGGAGAAACCGAGCGCGGCCTGCAGGATGCGTGAAAGCATCAGCCCCATGAAGAAGGTAAAGCCGAGCAGCAAAGCCACGCCCATGCCGCTGTTTTTGGTGCGCTCAATGCCCCACATGAAGCCAAAGGCAACGCCAAGGAAAACCAGAAAGCTGATGAATGGATTGCCGGCAAACAGGGCAAATTTCAGTTGCACGCCGACGAATGCGCCGAGCACGGTAGGCAGCATTGACAAGGCAAGCAGAGCATAGGTATTGCGCAGAACGCGATTCTGCCTCTCGGCGATATCCTGCGCCGGCGACAGGGGGTAGGTATTGATAGTCTGCATAATGCGATTTTCCTTTCCTGAGGTTGATACGCAACATTTGGCAATCAAATGCAAGGATAGTTCATTCCATGTTTATCCGCTACCCTGGTGCGCCCTGCGGCCTGTATTGGCCGCAAAATAGTGCGCAGAGTCCGCATCAGTTCGCCAACCTGCGCTGCCGGAAATCCGAAATCCGCAGAACGTTAATTACCCGTGGGTCATTTCTTGGTATGATTGCATGAAATTCATGCCTGTCGATGATGAAGTGAATTCTTTCCGGAGAGGGTGGCGTACGGTTTGTCGGGCCCACTTTTTGACAGGTTTTTAACTAGGAAGCTGAGCATGATTTCTTCACCGCTGATCCCGATGGCCGGGGGTTATATCGATGGCCATTGGTGCGGGGCCGACGGGGGGCAAACTTTCCGGGTCATCAATCCCGCGACTGGCGAGTTGCTTGCCGACGTGGCGCGCATGGGTGCAAGTGAGACGATACGGGCGATTGAGGCAGCCGACAAAGCGATGGCGCGTACGCCGGATATCGCCCAGCGTCGCGAGTGGTTGGAGGGAATTGCCGCCGCCTTGAAAAAAAACCGTGATGAAATCGGCCGCATCCTCTGTCTCGAACACGGCAAGCCATGGCAAGAGGGCAAGGCAGAGGCCGACTACGCCGCAGGATTTTTCAGTTACTGCGCCGCGCATATCGATCATCTCAAGCCGCGGATCCTTGAAGGGCGTCCGCGGGATTGCGAGTGGCGCGTGTTCTACCGGCCGGCCGGGGTAGTTGGCCTGATCGTGCCGTGGAACTTCCCCATTGGCATGATTGCCAAGAAGCTCTCGGCCGCGCTCGCCGCCGGATGCGCAAGCATCATCAAGCCGGCATCGAAAACCCCGCTGACGATGATCGCGCTGTTTGCGCTGCTCGAGCAGGAGGTGCGCCTGCCGGCTGGATGGGCCAACCTCGTGCCCGGTTCGGCGGGAGCCATCGCCGACGCATTGCTTGGCCACCCCGAGGTTGCCGTCATTAGTTTCACCGGCTCGACCGAAGTCGGCAAGGAGTTGATTGTCAAGAGCGCCGCCCAGGTCAAGCGCGTGGCCCTCGAACTGGGGGGCAACGCGCCCTACATCGTTTTTGCCGATGCCGATCTGGATAAGGCGGTCGAACAGTTGATGGCGAACAAGTTTCGCGGCAGCGGGCAAACCTGCGTCTGCGCCAACCGTATTCTTGTCGAGCGCAGCGTCGCTCCCGAGTTTGCGGCACGGTTGGCAAAACGCGTCAACGCCTTGCGGCTGGGCAATGGCCTCGAGGAATCCACGGATATCGGGCCGTTGGTTGATCGTGCCGGCTATGAAAAGGTGCGCCACCATCTCAACGATGCCTTGTCGCGTGGCGCGCGGCTCGTGGCAGGCGCGGCGCCGCCGCCGCTGGACAAGGAATGGGGCGGATTTTTTCCGCCTACGGTGATCACCGGGGTCGACCGCTCGATGGCCTGCTGGCACGAAGAAACCTTTGGCCCGCTCGTGCCGATCGCTGAATTTGAGGATGAAGCGGATGCCCTGGCGAAGGCCAACGATACCGAGTATGGTCTGGCTGCGTATGTCTTCACCCGTGATGCCGTGCGCGCCCAACGTCTGGTCGAGGTTTTGCGCTTTCAGCATGTAGCCTGGAACACGGGAACCGGCCCGACGCCTGAAGCGCCTTTTGGCGGCATGAAGCAGTCCGGCTATGGTCGCGAAGGCGGTATTGAAGGCTTGTTTGAATTTGCTGACGTAAAGACGTCGCCGGTTGGCGCTTGACACATTGCAGTATGGCGTAGTCCCCGTATCCTGCAGCCAATGGGTCTGTAAGTTTTTTTGTTTTTTCAAAGAGGAGAGATGTAATGGAATTTACACGTAAGGAAGCTAAGCAATGGGCGCTCAAGAAGGTGCGCGGTCTGTATATGTGTCCTTTGTCGCCGGTTACCCCGGATTTCAAGTTCGATGAGGCCGGCATTCGGGAAAACATCGAAAAATATGTCGAGATGGGCATTGACGGATTGGTGGTGGGCGGCTTTATTTCGGAATGCTGGAATGTAACGCCCGCCGAGTGGAATCGTTACCATGAGGTTGTTGCCGACGCGGTCAAGGGACGGATGGATTTGTGGACCATCATTCTCGATCCCGAGGCCTGTGTTGCGATCGAGAAGATGAAGTTTGTCGAAAAGCTCGGCTATAACGGCGCCGAGGTCATCAATCCGGTCGTCCAGTTGCGCACCGACGACGAAGTCTATGATTGGTTCAAATACGTTACCGACCGCTCCGATCTGGCGGTGTGCCTGTATCGCACGCCGGTCTCCGGCAAGGTGCTCGGCATGGACCTGATGCGCCGGCTGGCGGATCTCGACACCGTGATCGGCGCCAAGCAGGGCGAACTCAACCGCGCGGTCACGCTGCGCATGCGCCGCCTGATGCGGCCCGATTTCATCGTCATGGATCCTTCCGAATACTGGCTCCTCGACGAACAGCGCGCAGGCGGGCAAGTGCTGTGGGGGGAACTCTCTTATATGCTCTATGGCAAGAAGCGGCATCTGGTGAAAGACTACATGCGCCTTTCGGCCGAAGGCAAGCATGAAGAAGCGCGCCAGGCGTGGCTCGGCCTCGACGGTGTGCGCACCTATTATGAAGAAGAGTTTCTGTGGACGATCGCCGCAACGGCAACCTACGCGGGGGCGCTGGGAACGATCAAGGCCTGGTATGAAGCCATAGGCCTCAAGGCTGGTCCGGTCATTCCGCCGGTGCGCAGCCCGAGCAAAGAGCGGCGCGAGCAGGTCGCGGCGAAACTGCGCGAGCTGGGCGTAGCCTGAGAGGGGTTTGCAGAATGAGAGTATGCATTGTCGGCGGCGGCGGGCTGGGCTCGATTGTTGGTGGCTATCTTGCTGAAGTCGGTGTCGATGTCACGCTCGTGGCGCGCCCGGCGCAGGCTGAAGCGATACGCAGCAAGGGGCTGCGCATCGAGGGGCGGCGCGGGACGCATCTTATCCGCGAACATCTCACCGCCGTGACGCATCCCAATCAGGCCATGGGCGAATTTGACTATCTGATGTTTGCGGTAAAGTCGAAAGACACCCAGGCTGCGCTGGCTGATGCCGAAAGCCTGAAACCCCGCTGCGCGACAGTGCTCTCATTGCAAAACAATATCGTCAAGGAAGACCTGCTTGCGCGCTGGGCAGGCGGCGAGAAGGTACTCGGCGCCTCGATCATTGAAGGCGGTACGCTTGAGGCGCCGGGGGTTGTCTATAACCATATCACGGCGACGACGACCTTTTACTGCGGCGAACTGAATGGCACCGTGAGCCCGCGCGCGCAGCGACTTGCCGACACGATGAGCAAGGCGGGGCTGCCGGCCAGGGCGGTCGATTGCATTCGCCAGGTTTTGTGGGAAAAGCTCTGCCAGATCTGCAATGCATCGGCATGGTCGGTGAGCGCGGTGGCCGCCAATCCCAAGCTGACATTTTCCGAGGGCGCTGTGATCCGCGAAGGCGCGGCCCACTACGTGACGATTGCACGGGAAATTCTTTCGGTCTATACCGCGATGGGTTACATGCCGCAGAATTTCTACTCCCCGCTCTCGCGCCTGCGCGAAATGCATGAGATCACGGACTTCGACGCAGCCTGCGACTCAATCATTGCGATGGCTCAGGCGCTGATCGACAAAGGCATCCGCAGCCGCACCTCGATGCATGACGACGTGTTGCGCGGACGCAAGACCGAGGCTCCCTGGATTCTCAAACCGATCATCGACAAAGCCCGTGAATTCGGGTTGCAGACGCCTACGCTGATCGCCATTTATCGCACGCTTTGCGTGCTCGACACCTACGCCGAATAACGTATTTTCCGGTACGGACAGGAACTGCAGGCCATGATGAAACACAGGATCGCAGTGATCGCGGGCGACGGCATCGGCAAGGAAGTCATGCCGGAGGGTGTGCGCGTACTCGACGCGGCTGCCGCGCGCTATGGGTTCGCCCTTGAATACGACGAGCTTCCCTGGGGCTGTGATTACTACCTAAAACATGGCGCCATGATGCCCGAGGACGGGCTTGAGCAGATTCGCGGGCACGCTGCGGTCTATCTCGGCGCAGTCGGTTTGCCCGCCGCCGTTCCCGACCACATTTCGCTATGGGGCTTGCTGATACGGATTCGCCGCGAGTTCGACCAGTACGCCAATATCCGCCCGGTGCGCCTGATGCCGGGAGTGAAGTCGCCGCTGGCCAACCGCGAGGTGGGGGATATCGACTTCATCATCGTGCGGGAAAACTCCGAGGGCGAATATTCTTCGGCCGGCGGCCGCATGTACGAAGGCACCGCGCGCGAAGTCGTTTTTCAGGAAAGCGTTTTTTCGCGCTACGGCACCGATCGCATCATGCGCTATGCCTTTGAACTGGCCCGGCGGCGTCAGCGCAAACACCTCACTTCCGCAACCAAGTCCAACGGCATCTCGATCACCATGCCGTTCTGGGATGAGCGCTTCCGCACGGTTGCCAAAGAGTATCCCGATGTCAAAATCGATCAGTACCATATCGATATCCTGACTGCGCATTTCGTGCGTTTCCCCGAGCGTTTCGATGTCGTCGTTGGTTCCAACCTCTTCGGCGACATTCTTTCCGATCTGGGGCCGGCGTGCACCGGTACGATCGCCATTGCCCCCTCCGCGAACCTGAATCCGGAACGCATTTATCCTTCGATGTTCGAGCCCGTGCATGGTTCGGCGCCTGATATTTACGGGCGCAACATCGCCAATCCTGTCGGCATGATCTGGTCTGGGGCGATGATGCTCGAGCATCTCGGGCATGGAGAGGCCGCCGCAGCGGTCATCCGCGCCATTGAAACAGTGCTCGAAGAAGGTCCGCGGACGCCGGATATTGGCGGCAAGGCATCAACGCAGGATGTCGGGCGGGCTATTGCCGCGGCGATAAGCTAGCGCTCCGGCGGGCATCATCAGCCCCGGAACGAGTCCGGGCCGTCGGCCATCTGTCGTGTAGTTTTGGCGTAGCAGCGGGTATCGCTCCATACTGCCTCCGTCTATACTTCGCTGCATTCGCGTGCCGCCGAATTTTTCAGGAGAGTGTATGGAGCCGTTGCGTTTCGTTCTGGATCAGTCGCAAATTCCCACGCACTGGTACAACGTCGTTGCCGATATGCCCAGCCCGCCGGTTCCGCCCCTTGGCCCGGATGGCAAACCGGTGCCGCTGGAGAAGATGGCGGCCATTTTCCCGATGGCGCTGCTGGAGCAGGAGATGTCTGCCGAACGCTGGATTCCGATTCCGCAACCGGTGCGCGAAATTTATCGCCTGTGGCGCCCATCGCCGCTGATAAGGGCGAAACGGCTCGAAGAAATGCTGGGCACACCGGCGAGGATTTACTACAAGAACGAAGGCGTCTCGCCCGCGGGTTCGCACAAACCGAACACCGCCGTAGCCCAGGCGTACTACAACCGCGAAGCGGGCATTCGCCGCCTGGCGACCGAGACCGGCGCAGGGCAATGGGGTTCGTCGATCGCTTTTGCCGGGCAGATGTTCGGCATCGAAGTACGCGTTTTCATGGTCAATATCAGCTACCAGCAAAAACCTTTTCGCCGCTCGATGATGCACACCTGGGGCGCCGAAGTCGTCGCCAGCCCTTCGAACCTCACCCAGACCGGGCGCGATATCCTGGCGAAAGACGCGGACAATCCCGGTTCACTGGGCATTGCCATCTCCGAGGCGGTCGAAGAAGCCGCATCGCGCGCCGATACCAACTATGCGCTCGGCTCGGTGCTCAACCACGTTGCCCTGCATCAGACAGTGATTGGCCTCGAGGCGAAAAAACAGTTTGCGCTCGCCGGCGACTGGCCGGACGTGATTTTCGCGCCTTGTGGCGGTGGCTCTTCGTTCGCCGGCGCCGCATTCCCCTTCTTTGCCGACAATGCGGCAGGCGGGCGCAACGGCAAGCAGGTGCGGCTCGTCGCTGTCGAGCCGACTTCCTGCCCGACACTCACCAAGGGCGCTTATGCCTACGACTATGGCGATGCCTCGGGCTTCACGCCAATCATGAAAATGTATACGCTGGGCCATGACTTCATGCCGCCGGGCATCCACGCCGGAGGCTTGCGCTACCATGGCGATTCGCCGCTCGTCTCGCAGCTTTATCACGAAGGACTGATCGAGGCCATCGCCGTGCCGCAACTTGCGACTTTCGAGGCGGGGGTCATGTTTGCGCGTGCCGAAGGCATCATTCCGGCACCGGAGTCGAATCATGCCATCCGCGCGGCAATTGACGAGGCGCTCCAATGCAAGGCAAGCGGCGAGGCCAAGACGCTTTTCATCAACCTCACAGGACATGGCCATTTCGACATGGCCGCCTATGACCGCTATTTCGCCGGCCAGCTGGAAGACTATGCGTATTCCGCCGAAACCATTCAGGCCTCGCTACAACACCTGCCGAATGTGGGCTGAAAGCGGGTTGATGGGCACGCAACACCCTGTTCGCAATTTACGTATGCGCAAACCTCCGGCACATTCGAGCATAGATCTTCGGTTCACTTCAGCCGCGCCAAGCGAAGCAAGCCGCTAGGGCTGCTCTTCACGGAGGTATGCCAGAACGATCTCGTTGAAGCGGTCAGGCGCTTCCATGCTCGACATGTGGCCTGCACCGGCCAGTTCGACTTTCCGGGCATGGGGGACGTTGTCCTGCAAAAAGTCGGCGATGGCGTGAAAGTCGGGCAGGTCGCGCTCTCCGATTACAACCAGTATTGGCGCATGCACGGCGCCCAAGCGCTCGGCGGCTGGAGGATTGGGGATTTGCTCGAGGCCCTGATTGACCCAGTGCCAGCCCGAATAATTTTCGACGATATGCCGGAATCGCTGGCTGCACCGCTCATTCGCCAGGATCGGCTCGAACAGGGGATGCGCAAGCCACAGGCGCTTTGCCGCGGCGACCTCGCCGTTCTGTCCATGCGCCAATATCGGGGCCATCAAAGCGCTCCATGCTTCCGACAAGCGATAGCCGCCGAGTGCGGAATCGACAAGAACCAGTCGTCCCACGGATTCCGGGTAAATCAAGGCAAAGTCCACGGCGATTCTTCCGCCCAGCGACAAACCGAGAATGTGCGCGCGTTCAATCCCAAGATGCTCGAGCAGTCCCTTGAGGTCATCGGCATGCGAGAAGGGGGTTGCCGCTGGTGGCAACGAATGGCCGAATCCCCGCATATCGTAGCGGATCACCCGGTAGTGCTGCGCAAAATCCGCGAACTGATCGTCCCACATGCGCATATCCAGGCCGAGGCCATGAAGCAACACCAGCGGATGGCCCGCCCCGGCTTGTTCAAAATGCAGGCGCATGCCATTAATTGCGGCAAAACCGGACTCCAGGCCTGTCATTGTTCATACCTCGCAATCGAGAAGTGAGAAGTGCATCGCTTTTGGCGTATTTCGTGCCGGTTGAGTCTGTAAGCTTCTGGAGATAGCTGGCGGGCAACCCATTGCTTCCGTTCGGTAAATTGACAGTTCTGAGGCGTTGATCAACCGAAAAAGACCAATCGATGGCTGGCATGGCAAGGCGTCTATCTGCTGGCGGAGGCGGTGAGATTCGAACTCACGAGGGACGTAAATCCCTGGCGGTTTTCAAGACCGCTGCCTTCAACCACTCGGCCACACCTCCAAAAGCACGGCGAATTCTATCAGACCGGTATGCGCGGTTTGCGCAAAGAAAGCGGCAGTCTGGCTATGCATCTTGCGAGGGAGGCCATGAAGTCGCATTAACATCGAGCATCAATGGATGTATGCTATGGATGTAAGGAGGTTGTTTTGCGGACAACCAATTAATTACAATTCGCCCAAGGAGCTGAAAAATGAAAGCCAAAGACAAGGTAATTGATGTCTGCGACATCCGCCGCAAGCTCGGTGTGAATCAGCAACAGTTCTGGTCCCGGCTCGGTGTAACCCAGAGCGGCGGTTCCCGCTACGAGAACGGTCGCAACATGTCGCGACCGGTGCAGCAACTGGTGCGTCTGGTTTACGTCGAGAACATTGACGTCCAGAAGATCAGGCGTGAGGATTACGAGGTAATCGAGTATTTGCGTAACGTCAAACCGACGCTCTTCAAGGAATTGAAAAAGGACGCCAAAACCGCATTGAAAAAAGGCGGCTGAACAGAGCTAAGGGCTGACGTGAACGGTTAGTCCGAGCCGCCGTATCCGCTTCGCGATACTTTCAAGATATCCAGCATCCAGGCGCCCCAACCGGGGCGCTTCTTTTTGTAGCGAGGGTCGCGCCAGGCTGTATAAATGCACTCCCTCAAGCTCTGGTGCCATAGGCGCAAGCAGCGCCAGGTAGGCCGATATTTCGGCCTCCGCAGGCAATGCGTTATCAAGCAGGAACAGGCAGGTTTGAACCCATGTCGGCGCCAGAGTGGCACAGCAGGCCAACCGTCGCGCGATGGTCTCCGGCTTCACTCGTGTGCCATTTATGCGCGCAAGACCGGCGGAACTCGCGGTGTCGACCTTGAACCATACCTCGCCCGATGCCCTGCCCAGGCGTGCGATGCCTTCCTGAACGCTGCGCCGGTCCAGCAGGCTGCCATTGGTAATCAGGCGCACCATGACCCGATTGGCCAGCCCGTGCTCGGCCAGTATCCTGTGCACGATAGCGACGGCCCCGGGGAATTCTGCGGCACTGGTGGGTTCGCCGTTGCCGGAAAAAGCCACATCGCGCAACGGGTGAGTATCTTTTGCCGGGTGGTTGATGATGAGGTCGCCGCTGCGGATCGAATCCAGCAGTGCAGCGAGTTCGCGCTCAAGTAGGGCAAGGTCGATGGGTGGCGGGCCGCCGCGCTTCAAGTCAGGCACCTGGCAGTAGATGCAATGCCAGTTGCAGGCATTATTGGGATTCAGGTTGATACCGATCGATATGCCGCTGGCGCGGCGCGAGAGCACAGGATAAACGTAGCGCATGCCGGCGCTGTCGCGGGAGTGGTCTTCAGTCTTGAGTAAAATTTGGGGCATGGCGAGGCGTAAAAGTCGGTGCTGGCGGGACGCCGGCAGAGGGCAACTATAATGCACCCTATTGCAAACTTTGCCATAAACAGGTTATTCCGCACATGCAAATTACTCGTCGCCTCGAATTCGACGCCGGCCACCGGATCCCGGACCATCAAAGCCAGTGCCGCCACTTGCACGGGCATCGCTATGCCATCGAAATCACGCTCACCGGCGGCGTCATTGAAGCGGCCGGACGTCCCGACAACGGGATGGTGATGGATTTCTCCGAGGTCAAGGCGCTTGCCAAACAGCATGTCGTCGATGCGTGGGATCACGCCTTTCTGGTCTGGCGCGGGGATCATGCCGTAGCGGAGTTCTTGCGTACGCTGCCCGGGCATAAAACCGTGCTTCTCGATGCCGTGCCGACGGCCGAAAACCTCGCCCGGATTGCCTTTGCCATTCTCGATCCGCTGTATCGCGACAGTTATGGCAATCACGTACGCCTGGAACGCGTTCGGCTATATGAAACGCCCAACTGCTGGGCTGACGCCATGCGCGCAGAGGGCATCGGCTGAAGCGACCGGGGAACGGAAAAACTGCGCAACTGTTCCGGCTTATACTGATTTGCGTTACAGAAAATTTTTGATTGAGGAAGATAAAAATGCTGCGGGATGATAACGATTCAAGCAAGGATGCAAACGATCCCCGGTGGGAGCGCAAGGTGCTTGAAAAAATCGCGCTGGAAGCTATCGCTGAACAGCGACGGGGTCGGCGCTGGGGCATTTTCTTCAAGCTGCTGGGCTTCGCTTATCTGCTGGTGATCCTTACGCTGGTGGTTGACTGGGGTCAAACCGAGCGATTGGCCGAGGGGCAGAAATTCACGGCATTGGTCAATCTCACCGGAGTCATTCAGGAGAATGGCGACGCCAATGCGGAAAACATCAACAGCGCATTGCAGGCCGTGTTTGAGGACAAGCATACGGCGGGGGTCATTCTGCGCATCAACAGCCCCGGCGGCAGTCCGGTGCAGGCAGGCATGATCAATGATGAAATTCGCCGCCTGCGCGCTTTGCATCCGGCAATTCCGTTGCATGTGGTTGTGGAGGATGTCTGTGCATCCGGCGGCTATTACGTGGCAGTGGCGGCGGACAGGATTTTTGTCGATAAGTCCAGCATCGTCGGCTCGATTGGTGTCCTCATGGACGGTTTCGGGTTCACCGGCACGATGGAGAAACTGGGGGTGGAGCGGCGGCTTCTTACAGCGGGTGAGAACAAGGGATTTCTCGATCCTTTTTCACCGCAGAGTGCGCAGCACAAAGAGCATGCACTGAAAATGCTGGGTGAAATTCATGCACAGTTCATTGACGTGGTGAGGAAGGGCCGCGGCAAGCGCCTGAAGGAGACGCCCGAGATGTTCTCCGGCCTGATGTGGAGCGGAGCGAAAAGTATCGAGTTGGGGCTGGCGGACGGTTATGGCACGGTTGAAAGCGTGGCGCGCGATGTCATCAAGGCGGAAGAGATTCGCGACTTCACGGTCAAGCCCAATCTCGCCGAGAAATTTGCCAGAAAATTTGGCGCCGATATGGCCGAGGGCATGGCCGATACATTCGCCCGCGTTACGCTGCGTTGACCGGCGCGGCCTGCAGCTCGACCAGGAGGCGCTCCTGGGCGCAGATGCGGGCGCGTTTTGTCGGTTTGATGCGGTATTCACCGTTGCTGTTCATTTCCCATGCCTGGGTGTTGTCGGCAAGATAGGGTTGCAGCCCCTCCTTGAGTACCCGGCGCTTGAGTTTGGGATCCAGTACCGGAAAGCAGACTTCGATGCGGCGGAAAAAATTGCGTTCCATCCAGTCGGCGCTTGACAGGTAAATGTGCTGCGCCCCCTGGGCGTGGAAATAGAAAATCCGGTGGTGTTCAAGCAGGCGGCCGATCACCGAGCGCACGCGGATATTTTCTGACAGGCCTTTGATGCCCGGGCGCAAAGAGCAGACGCCGCGCACGATCAGGTCGATGGTGACGCCGGCCTGGCTGGCTTCATACAGCGACTCGATGATCTCCGGATCCAGCAGCGAGTTCATCTTGGCGATGATGCGTGCCGGCTGGTTGGCCTGCGCTGCTGCGGTTTCGGCGCGTATGGCGGCAAGCATGTTGGAGTGGAGCGAAAAGGGGGCTTGCCACAAGTGCTTCAATGCGTTGGCTTTGCCTAGCCCGGTAAGTTGCTTGAACACCTCATTGACGTCATCGCCGATTTCCGGATTGCAGGTCAGCAGGCCGAAATCGGTATAAGTGCGCGTTGTGCGCGGGTGGTAGTTGCCTGTGCCCAGATGGATGTAGCGACGGTAGCCATGGTCTTCGCGGCGCAGCACCATCAGCATCTTGGCGTGGGTCTTGAAGCCGACGACGCCATACACCACATGCACGCCCACTTCTTCCAGCCGCGAGGCGATGGAAAGGTTGGCCTCCTCGTCGAAACGCGCCATCAGCTCGACGACGACGGTGACTTCCTTGCCTTTTTGGGCGGCGCGGAGCAGATGCTCCATCAACACGGAATTTGTGCCGGTGCGGTACACCGTCATTTTGATGGCGACCACGTGCGGATCGTCCGCCGCCTGCTGCAACAGGTTGATTACCGGCAAAAAAGACTGGTAGGGGTGGTGCAGGAGGATGTCCTGCTTGCCGATGCTGCTGAAAATATCGGAGCGCTTGGCCAGCGTCCTGGGTATCCCCGGCTGAAAGGGCGGGTACTTGAGATCGGGGCGGTCGACCTCGTCCGGCACTGACATCAGGCGCACCAGATTGACAATGCCGGGCACGCGATAGAGATCGCCGCGATCAAGTTCGAACTGCAGCAGCAGGAAGCCGACCATGCTTTCCGAACAGTTGTCTGCCACCTCCAGGCGTACGGCATCGCCGAAATGGCGCTGCGGCAGTTCGCCCTGCAGGGCGATGCGCAGATTTTTCACTTCTTCGTCATCGACGAAGAGGTCCGAATTGCGCGTGACGCGAAACTGGTGACAGCCAAGAACGTTCATGCCGGAAAACAGCTCGCCTACATGCTGATGAAGAATCGATGACAGGAAGACAAAGCCATGGTCGACGCTGCACAGCTCGTGCGGCAGGCGGATCACGCGCGGTAGCGCGCGCGGCGCCTGGACGATGGCGGCGCCGGAGTTGCGGCCGAAGGCATCCGTGCCTGCCAGCTCGACGGCAAAGTTGAGGCTTTTGTTCAATACGCGCGGAAAGGGGTGCGAGGGATCAAGCCCGATGGGGGTGAGCAGCGGCATGACTTCGATGCGGAAGAACTGCTGTATCCAGGCGCGTTGCGCTTCTGTCCACAGGCTGCGTCGGATGAAGGTGATGCCCTCTTTGTCCAGCGCCGGTAGAATCATCTCGTTCAGTAGCGCATATTGTTCGGCAATCAGCTGGTGTGCCTGGCTTGTAACGCGGCGAAACACTTCCTGGGGGAGCAGCCCGTCGGCATCGGTAGCCTGGCTGCCAAGTTTTATTTTCGCTCTGAGACTGGCGACCCGAATCTCAAAAAATTCATCGAGGTTAGAGGAAAAAATGCACAGAAAGCGCATGCGTTCCAGCAGGGGGACGCGTTCATCGGCCGCCTGGGCCAGAACTCGCCTGTTAAAGGCGAGCAGCGATAGTTCGCGATTCAGGAAATGGCTCTCGGGGAGCCGGGGTGAAGGCAGCATGATGAGTTTCTGGCGGAATGGCTAATTATGTGCCATTTTCGTTTCCGTAGCATGACAAGAACCAATGCCGGTGTCGTTGTTAGAATTGCTCCATGACCAACAAACTCGCCGCCGCCGTTGATCTCGGTTCCAACAGCTTTCGATTGCAGGTCGGACGCATTGTCGATAATCAGATATATCCCCTGGATGGACTGAAGGAAACAGTCCGCCTGGCCGCCGGCCTGACGTCTGACAAGATGCTCGATGGCGCCGCGCAACAGCGGGGGATCAAGGCACTGTCCATTTTTGCCGAGCGCTTGCGTGATTTCAATCCATCGGCTGTGCGGGCCGTGGCCACCAACACATTGCGGGTGGCGAAGAATGCCAAGGAGTTTTTGCAGAAGGCGGAGGCAGCGCTGGGTTTCCCGATCGAGATAATTTCCGGCCGCGAGGAGGCGCGGCTGATTTATCTCGGCGTTGCGCATACCTTGCCCAACCCGCGCCAGAGGCAGCTCGTGGTGGATATTGGCGGGGGGTCGACCGAGTTCATCATTGGTCAAAACATCGAGCCTATCCAGCTCGAGTCGCTCTATATGGGCTGTGTGAGCTACAGCCTGCGCTTCTTTCCCGAAGGGCGGGTGGACAAGCATGCATTCAGGGAGGCCGAGCTTTCCGCTCGCCGTGAACTGCAAGGCATCGTCCAGGCCTATCGTAAAACAGGCTGGGATGAGGCGATCGGGTCTTCGGGTACGGCCAAGGCGATTATGGATGTGCTCGAACAAAATGGCTTGTCCGAGCACGGCATTACGCGTGACGGACTGCACAGCTTGTGTGGCGAACTGGTGCGTGCAGGCAATGCATCGCGCCTGCGCCTGCAGGGTTTGCGCGTTGACCGGCTGCCGGTATTGCCGGGGGGGCTGGCCATCATGTCGGCTATTTTCAATGAACTGGATCTGGAGCGCATGGATTTTTCCGAGGGCGCTCTGCGCCTCGGCGTCCTTTACGACCAGCTCGGACGTTATCACCACGACG
Source organism: uncultured Rhodocyclaceae bacterium (assembly GCA_964596295.1). Lineage (GTDB taxonomy): Bacteria > Pseudomonadota > Gammaproteobacteria > Burkholderiales > Rhodocyclaceae > Rugosibacter. The sequence goes on from CAZQTB010000001.1 coordinate 91,585, forward strand.
ACATGCGCGAGGTCACGGTAAATCGGTTCATGCAGCGCTACGAAGTTGACCGCCGTCAGGCCGCACGGGTTGCGCAGACGGCCTTAAGCCTGCTGCACCAACTGGTGCCCGCTACGCGCGAGGCGGACAATCCCGATGCGCAGTTTTTGGTCTGGGCTGCCCGGCTGCATGAAATCGGCATTTCTGTTGCCCATTCGAGCTATCACAAGCATAGTGCCTATATTCTTGCCAACGCCGACATGCCCGGTTTTTCGCGGCGCGATCAGGCATGGCTGTCCCGTCTGGTACTGGCGCATCGCGGCAAACTGGAACGCGCGCAACCGCTGGAAAAAAATGCATCCGAATGGACGCTGGTATTTTGCCTGCGCATTGCCGTGTTGCTCCATCGCGCGCGCGACGACCAGGCGTTGCCGGTGCTGGCTGTCCGTTTTATCCGGGGGGGCTTCCATGTGGACATCGGGGCTAAAGGGCTGGAACTCCTGCCGCTGACAGCCGCTGCTCTGGCTGAAGAGGCAAAGCAATGGGCGGCGGTGGGCGGCGAGTTGCATATCCAGGGCAAGACCCGGTAAGACGACCCGCAATTCCGCCATGCATGACCGGCAACGGAACCCGCTGCTCGCAACCGGCACCGGACCTTGCGGTGCGCAAAAGTCGGCGCTGGCGGGACGGCTAGTTTTTGCGTGTGAACATTCGCAGGGCGGCGAGAAAAAATGCCGTAAAGGCGATCAGCGACCACTCGGCAATCGACAAGCCAAGCAGTTTCCATCCGGCTTCGGAGCAGAGTCCGGTGGCCTCGAACAGCAACGGGTATTGCGCGCCGGCCCAGTCGACGAAGCGTTCCCACCAGGGTTGGTCGGCAGCGCAGCTCACGCCCTTGGCGAAGCGCTGCAGCCAGGTCTGGTAGGCGGCAACCCCTGCGCCGGTCGCTGCGGTTGCACACATGAGACATGCCGCCAGGCGTTGCGCGACGGGGCGGGCGGCAAGCAGGCAGGCGGCAGCCGCTTCAAGCGCCAGCAGCAAATACAGCATGCGTTGCAGGATGCACAGCGGACAAGCCGCCAGGTTGAGCGTGCGCGCCAGTATCACGCCGGCGACGACAAGGCCGCAGGCTGCCAGCCCCAGGACGGCCGGAATCGTCCGTGCCGAAGCCATGTGGCGCAGCGCCACTTATTTTCCCTTTCTTGCGCTGCGCGCCTTGGCGATGAGAAGGTCGGCGCGTTTCAGCAATTCTTCATAATTGCCCGCGGCTTCGTTGCTGAGCAGGTATTTGCCGTCGACCACCAGGCTGGGGACACCCTGAATGCGCGCAGCAGCGACTTCCTGGTCGGCGCGCGGCACCATGCTCTGTATGCCGAACGAGCCCAGCATATCGCCAAACTTTTTGCCGTCCAGCCCGTTTTTTACTGCCCAGTTCACTATCGCTTCGTCGCTGTTGAAGTTGACGCGGTCTTCATGCAGCGCCTTGAATACGGCACCGTTGAGGCGGGACAGGTCACCGCTGGCTTCGAGGGCGAAGAACAGGCGCGACAGCCGTGCCCAGGGAGGACGGTTGAAACTCACGGGCACGCGGCGCAGGCTTACGTCTTTCGGTAACTTGGCGGCCCATGCATCGAGCATGAGGTGAAAATCGTTGCAGTGGGGGCAGCCGTAGGAGAAGAATTCGACCACTTCGATTTTGTCTTTGGGTGCCGTCAGCGGCGGGTCAATCAGGCTGTAATCGCGCCCGGCTTGCAGCTCGGCCGCGAAACTGGCGGTGCCGCCAAGAAAGGCAGCCATGAGCAGGCCGGATAAAAAACGGAACAGTGGCTTCATGGAGTATCTCCGTTAAAAGGGCATTGGATATGGATTGTAGAGCAGGGTTCCGTGAATGGGCAGGGCATGCGGTTATCCGGCGGTTTCATCCAGCGGGATACAGGCGCAGAAAAGCGAGCGGTCGCCATAGACATCGTCGATGCGATTCACCGACGGCCAGAATTTGTTTTCGGCTACCCAGGGCAGGGGAAAGACCGCCGTTTCGCGCGTATAAGGCCGCGTCCATTCGGCGACCAGATCGGCGCTGGTATGCGGTGCGTGCCTGAGCGGCGAAGCGTCAAGCGGCCACTCGCCGCGCTCGATGCGGCGAATTTCTCCACGAATCGAAATCATTGCCGCGCAGAAGCGGTCGAGTTCGGCCTGGCTTTCCGATTCGGTGGGTTCCACCATCAGCGTGCCGGCCACCGGAAAGCTGACGGTCGGGGCGTGAAAGCCATAGTCCATCAGGCGTTTGGCGATATCACTTTCAGTCACGCCCGTGTCGGTCTTGATGGCGCGGATATCCAGAATGCACTCATGCGCCACTCGGCCGTGCGCGCCGGTATACAGCACCGGATAATGCCCGGCAAGGCGTGCGGCAATATAGTTGGCGTTGAGGATGGCGGCTTCGCTGGCACGCCGCAACCCGCTGCCGCCCAGCAGCGTGATGTACATCCATGAAATCGGCAGGATCGACGCCGAGCCCCAGGGCGCGGCGGAAACCGCGCCTTGTCCGTCCGCTCCCGGCAAAAACGGCGCGAGGTGGGCCTTGACGCCAATCGGCCCCATGCCCGGCCCGCCGCCGCCGTGCGGAATGGCAAAGGTCTTGTGCAGGTTGATGTGGGAAACGTCGGCGCCGATATCGGCCGGACGGGTGAGGCCGACCTGCGCATTGAGGTTGGCCCCGTCCATATATACCTGGCCGCCGTGGGCGTGAATGATGGCGCAGATGTCTTTTACCGCTTCTTCGAACACGCCGTGCGTGGAGGGGTAGGTGAGCATCAGGCAGGAGAGCTTTGCCGCATGCTGCCCGGCCTTGGCCCTGAGGTCGGCCAGATCGATATTGCCCTGCGCGTCACAGGCCACGGCCACCACGTCCAGGCCGCACATCTGCGCCGTGGCCGGGTTGGTGCCGTGAGCCGATCGGGGAATCAGGCAGACGTGACGTTGCGTTTCGCCGCAACTGGCCTGATAGCGGCGGATGGCGGTGAGGCCGGCATATTCGCCTTGCGCGCCGGAATTGGGCTGCATCGAGACGGCATCAAAGCCGGTGATTGCCATGAGTTGCGTGGCCAGCCCGCGGATGAGTTCCGCATAGCCTTGCACCTGATCGCGCGGGGCAAAGGGGTGTATCTGCGCGAATTCCGGCCATGACACGGGGATCATCTCGGCGGCGGCATTCAGCTTCATGGTGCAGGAACCGAGCGGGATCATCGAATGATCCAGCGCGAGATCGCGGTTTTGCAGACGCTTGAGATAGCGCAGCAGGCCGTGTTCGGTGTGATGCGAGTTGAATACAGGGTGGGTAAGGAACGCAGAGGTGCGTTGCAGGGCGGGCGGAATGGCGCACGGCGTGGTGTTGTCAAAGGCGGCATTGAGATCAACCGATTTGCCGAAAATTGCCAGCAGGCAGGCAATGTCTTCGCGCGTCGCGGTCTCGTCAATGCTGATGGCCAGCGTGGTCGCGTCGACCGGACGCAGGTTGTAGCCTGCCGCTGCGGCTGCGGCATGGATTCGCGCCGTATCGCCAGCGCCGACTTTTACCTGGATCGTGTCGAAGAACGCGCCATTAACCTCCAGCGCCTGCGCCAGCAGCGCGGCCAGCCGGTGAATGCGGCCGGCAATCGTGCGCAAGCCGTGCGGCCCGTGCCATACGGCATACATGCCGGCCATGTTGGCAAGCAGCACTTGCGACGTGCAGATGTTGGAGTTGGCCTTCTCGCGGCGGATATGCTGCTCGCGGGTTTGCAGCGCCATGCGATAGGCGGGCTTGCCCCGCGCATCTTTCGAGACGCCGATGATGCGGCCCGGCATGGCGCGCACCGTGGCCTGGCGCGTGGCGAAAAAGGCGGCATGCGGGCCGCCGTAGCCCATGGGTACGCCGAAGCGCTGGGATGAACCGAGCACAATGTCCGCGCCCATTTCCCCCGGCGGCTTGAGCAGCGCCAGCGCCATCAGATCGGAAGCGACGGCCACCACGCCGCCTGCGTTCTTGATGGCGGCGATGGGCGCGGAAAGATCGGCGATTGCGCCGTGCGCGTTCGGGTATTGCAGCAGCGCGCCAAAAACGGCGTGCCGGCCGGCTTCTTCCGGGCGGCCGAAAACCAGCTCGAAACCGAAACCGGCCGCGCGGGTTTTCAGCACGGCGATGGTCTGCGGGAAGCAGGCGTCATCGACAAAGAAGACGTTGCTTTCCGCCTTGGCAATGCGTCGCGCCATGGCCATGGCCTCGGCCGCCGCCGTGGCTTCGTCGAGCAGCGAGGCATTGCTGATTTCCATGCCGGTAAGATCAATCACCATTTGCTGGAAGTTGATCAACGCTTCCAGCCGTCCCTGGGCGATTTCCGCCTGATACGGCGTGTAGGCGGTATACCAGCCGGGATTTTCAAACAGGTTGCGCAAAATGACCGGTGGCGTGCAGGTGCCGTAGTAGCCCAGGCCGATGCACGATTTGTTGACAATATTTTTTGCCGAGATGGCGCGCAAGGCAGCCAGCGCAGCCTGCTCGGGCATGGGCGCGGGCAAGTCCAGCGGACGCTCCAGGCGGATTGAGGCGGGCACCGTTTCGTTAATCAGCGTCGCCAGCGAGTCAACGCCAATTGCGGCGAGCATCTGCTGCATTGCGTGGCCATCCGGTCCGACGTGACGGGCGATGAACTCGTCGCGTCGTTCGAGTTCGGTCAGCGATGGGGCGCGTGGCGGGACCCGCGGCGGGGGAAACGTGCTCATAGCGTGGCGGTATAGGCGTCGGCGTCAAGCAGGGCGCTCAGTTGGGCAGCGAGTTCCGCCGGACTGGATGGCTTGATGCGGAACAGCCAGTTTGCATAAGGCGCGCTGTTCACCGATTCCGGTGCGTCGGCCGCATCTTGGTTGATGGCGACAATCTCGCCGGATACCGGCGCATAAATGTCGGATGCCGCCTTGACCGATTCGACCACCGCGCATTCCTCGCCCGCCTTGACCGCGCGGCCGAGGGCAGGCAGTTCGAGAAAGACGATGTCGCCCAGCGCTTCCTGGGCGTGGTCGGTAATGCCGACCGTGATCGTGCCGTCAGGCTCCGTTTTGCTCCATTCGTGCGATGCGGCGTATTTCAGATGGGCGGGGATGTGCATGGCTGTTTTCCTCAGAGTAAAGATTTCCCGTTGCGGACAAAAGGCGGTTTGACCACGCGCGCCCTGAGGCGCTGGCCGCGGATTGCGACATCGACTTCGCTGCCCAGGGCGATGCCGAGGGGCAGGCGGGCGAGCGCGATGGACTGATTGAGCGTCGGTGAAAAAGTGCCGCTGGTGATCTCGCCTTCACCCAGCGGCGTGGTGACTTTCTGATGCGCGCGCAGAATGCCGCGTTCGAGCAGCAGCAGGCCGATAAACTGGCGCTCCGCCCGGCGTGTCGCCAGCGCCGACTTTCCGATGAAATCGCGGTTGGCGTCTTGCCTGTCGATCGTCCAGGCGAGTCCCGCTTCGAGCGGCGAGGTGGCTTCATCCATGTCCTGGCCGTAGAGAGCCATGCCGGCTTCGAGACGCAAGGTATCGCGTGCGCCCAGGCCGCAGGGCGCGGCCCCGGCAGCGACCAGTGCCTGCCAGACTGCTGCCGCAGCGGCGGCGGGAAGGCTGATCTCGAAGCCATCTTCGCCGGTGTAGCCGGTGCGCGCAATCAGCCAGGAATCATCCGCAGTACGCCATTCGCCTGCCTGAAACGGAGCGAGCGACTCGGTGGCGGCGCGGCTGGCGGGGAAGGCGGCCCAGAAACGTTCGCGCGCATGCGGGCCTTGCACGGCGATCATGGCAAGCGCGCGCTTCCCTGCGCGGCGGGAAATGATCCCGGCGTCAAACCCGGCCAGTTGCGTTTGCATCCAGGCAATATCTTTTTCTGCTGTGCCGGCATTGACGACGATACGATAGCGCGCCGGCGTGAAAAAATAGATGATGAGATCATCAATGACACCGCCATTTTCATTGAGCATGCAGGAATACAGCGCCCGTCCGGCGGCGGTGAGTTTGGCGACGTCATTGGCCAGCAGGTGGCGCAGGAAGCGCGTGGCGTCCGGCCCGGCCAGGTCCAGCGCGCACATGTGGGAAACATCGAACAGACCGGCATTGCGCCGCACGGCATGGTGTTCCTCGATCTGCGAACCGTAATGAACGGGCATTTCCCAGCCGGCGAAATCGACGATGCGGGCACCGGCGGCAAGATGGGCGGCATAAAGCGGAGTGCGCTGCGGCATCGTTTATCCTCGGACGAAAAAAGGGGCGCGACGGCATGCCGTCGCGCCCCATCTGTCCTTGGCACCTGAGAGATTTACCCCGTCGGTGGGCAGGCTGCACGATGCTTCCGGTGCGCTGCCGCTCTCCAGATTTTTGCGGCGTCGTCGGCCCTTTTGCCTGAGCGGTTCCTGGGGGTTGCGCCTTCGGCGGTGACAGCGGGAAAGTCACTCTCTCCCGACGACCGGAACGGATTATACCCTTTCAACCGATTTCCCGTTGCGCTCATGCGCAACTTTAAGCACGCGCGCACCGTCATGCTGGCGGAGGTCTCATGACGATTGGCTTGCTGCATTTCAGCGTGGAGTTCGTCCCGGAAAGAAAAAGCCGCACGGCGCAACACAAACTTGCAGAAGAGCTTGTGTTGCGCCATGCGGCTTTTTGGGCTTTCTTTGATCGTTTCGCGTACCATTGCGTACATCGCGTTGTACGACTTGGTGCCCAGGAAGGGACTCGAACCCCCACGCCTCGCAGCGCTAGTACCTGAAACTAGTGCGTCTACCAATTCCGCCACCTGGGCGGTACTCGAAATGAGGCGCGGATTCTAAAGGAAAACGTCAGATTGTCAAACAAACCACGTACTGCCCCTAAGCTTTCAAGAATCCGTCGCGCGGATCCCGAACTCGCCCGCGAGCAGGCCAAGTACGAACATCCGCTGCCCAGTCGTGAATACATACTGCAAATTCTGGTAGCAGAGGGCGCGCCGCTCAGCGCCGAGCGCCTCGTTGAGTTGCTGGATATTCAACCGGAAGAGCTGGAATCGTTCCGGCGGCGTCTGGGGGCGATGGCGCGCGACGCGCAACTGATGCAGAACCGCCGTGGCGACTGGTTGATTCCGGACAAGGCGGATCTGGTCCACGGCCGGGTCATCGGCCATCCTGACGGTTTTGGCTTCCTGGCGCCTGACGCCGGGAAGGGAGACATTTTTCTTTCGGCCAAGGAAATGGACAAGGTGCTGCATGGCGACCGGGTGATTGCGCGCATCATCGGCGTCGATCGCAAGGGGCGGCCCGAGGGAAAAATTGTCGAGGTCACCGAGCGAGCGAACAAGATGCTGGTGGGACGGGTGATCGAGGAGCACGGCGTGGCTTTTGTTGTGCCGGAGAATCGCCGCATCAGCCAGGACATATTGCTTGCGCCTGCCGAAAAGGGCGCAAGGAAATTACCCAAGCCGCGCGCAGGGCAGGTGGTGATGGTCGAGCTTATCGAGCAACCGGGCAGGAATGCGCAGCCGATCGGCCGTGTTGTCGAGGTGCTTGGAAATTATGCCGATCCGGGCATGGAAATCGAAATTGCGCTGAGAAAACATGAACTGCCTTTCGAGTTTTCCAAAGAAGCGGTGGCGGAAACGAAAAAATTGCCGGATGCGGTACGCAAACCGGACTGGAAGAATCGCGAAGATGTGACGCGTATGCCGCTGGTGACCATCGACAGCGAGACGGCAAGGGACTTTGACGACGCCGTCTATTGCGAACGGCAAGGCAAGGGGTTTCGTCTGGTCGTTGCCATCGCCGACGTTTCGCACTATGTCACGGAAGATGGATCGCTGGATCGCGATGCCTATGAGCGCGGCAACTCGGTATATTTTCCGCGGCGCGTGATTCCCATGTTGCCGGAAAAGCTGTCGAACGGATTGTGTTCCCTCAACCCGCAAGTCGAGCGGCTGTGCATGGTCTGCGACATGGCAATCAGCGCTACAGGCGCCATTAGCCGCTACCGGTTTTATCCGGCGGTGATGTTTTCATACGCACGGTTGACCTATACGGAGGTGGCGGCAGCGCTCTATGACAAAGATGCCGAAGCATGCGAGAAGCTGGCTGCCGTGCTACCCCATCTTGAAGCGCTGGACGCGCTCTACCGCCAGTTGGCCAAGGCGCGGGAGAAACGCGGCGCGATTGATTTTGAAACCGTCGAGACGCGCATGGTCTTCGATGGCCATGGCAAGATTGAGCGCATCGAGCCCTATGAGCGTAATGATGCGCACAGGCTGATCGAGGAGTGCATGCTGGCGGCCAACGTGTGCGCTTCCGAATTTCTGCGTGAGCGCGACCATCCCGCGCTGTATCGCGTCCACGAAGGCCCGACGCCGGAGCGGCTGGAGAAGCTGCGCGACTTTCTTGGCACGTTCGGCCTGCAATTGAGCGGGGGAGATGCGCCAAGCGCGAAGGATTATGCCCAGCTGCTGGAGAAGATCGGCTCGCGACCTGACCGTCAGTTGCTGCAAACGGTCATGCTGCGCTCATTGCGGCAGGCAATTTACAGCCCGGACAATGTCGGCCATTTCGGCTTGGCGTATGAAAGCTACACCCACTTTACTTCGCCGATTCGCCGCTATCCCGACTTGCTGGTGCATCGCTCCATAAAGTCGGCGCTGGCGAGACGGCAATATGCGCCGGGCAACTGGGAGGAAATAGGCTTGCACTGTTCGCAGACCGAACGCCGCGCCGACGAGGCAACGCGCGATGTGGAAATGTGGCTCAAGTGTTATTACATGCGTGATCGCGTGGGCGAGGTTTTCGCAGGCAGCATTTCTTCAGTTGTTCCGTTCGGAATTTTCGTTGCGCTGGACGGTGTTTTTGTGGAAGGCCTGGTGCATGTTTCAGAACTGGGCCAGGATTACTTTCATTTCGATGAAAAAACGCATGCCATGGTGGGCGAGCGCAGCGGCCGCCGTTTCCGCCTGTCTGACCGGGTCCGGGTACAACTGGTGCGCGTCGATATGGAAGCCAGCAAGATCGATTTTCGGCTGGCTGACGCGCCGCCGGCGCGACGCTAGGGCAGTGTAGGCAATGGTCAGGGTTCAGGGTTGCCGAGATGGGCGATCAGGCGAGGTAGCAGCTGCTTTTCGGCCTGGTGGGTGAGCTCTCTCATCAACTGGTCGGCTACGCCGTCCGTGACCTTCAGCACGGCTTCGGGAAGCTCCTCTTCCAGCCAGCGGGCCAGTTCTTTACGTATCGCATCAAGATGCGATTGTTGGAGAGCCGCTGAGGCGGACATGGGGTGTGTGACAACCTCCGTCAATACCGGGAGATCGTTGTCCGTGCTGTCGTTAATGGCCGCGCTGACAGCGGGTTCAGCGGCCGCCCCGGCAGTGGATGAAGGCAGCGGCGTGGCGGCGATAAACACCCGCCGCCGGATCAGCCTATCGGCTTCAGCCAATATCCTTGTCGTGTCGTCGTTCGGCATGGCTCAGGCATCCCTTGCGATATCATGGCTTTCCAGCGGATAGCCGTGTTCGCGATAGAAGCGGAAGCGGTCGCGGGCAGGCAGCCGAACATCGTCGCCGCGGCTGATGATTTCCGTTATGTGCTGAAACCGGTCGAATCCGGGAGGAATCTCGTTTGACAGGTTTACCAGGCATTGCCCATGCGGCGGGGCGTCGAGACGGGTTGCGATGATCACCGGGGTCTCGGCTGCCAGCGCTGAATCCATCCGGCAGTGGGGCGTAAAGCCGGTGGCGGCCTGTGTCCACAGCAGACGATCCAGGGCTTCTGCCTGATCTTCCTGCGGGGCGTATATAAGGATGGGGGTGTCGCTTCGATTGGCATCCGCAATCCATTTGGCTGCCGCATGCAGCCGGTCACCGGCGCCGTGAAAGAAGCTTATCGTGGTCATTTCCGTTTGCGTTTTCGCGCAGCCTTCGGTACCTGACTTGCCCGCTCGAGCAGGAAATGCGTGAGCAGCGGCACGGGTCTGCCGGTCGAGCCTTTTTCCTTGCCCGAGCGCCACGCGGTTCCGGCGATATCAAGATGCGCCCACGTGTATTTTTCGGTAAACCGGGCAAGGAAGCAGGCGGCCGTAATGGAACCTGCCGCACGGCCGCCGATGTTCGCCATGTCGGCAAAATTGCTCTTCAACTGTTCCTGGTAGTCGTCCCACAAGGGAAGCTGCCAGGCGCGATCGCAGGCTTTTTGTCCGGCGTCGAGCAATTCTCTGGCCAGCTTGTCATTGTTGGCCAGCAGTCCGCTGGCCACATGCCCGAGGGAGATGACGCAGGCGCCCGTCAACGTGGCTACATCAATCACACACTCGGGATCGAAGCGTTCAACATACGTCAGCGCGTCGCATAGCACAAGCCGGCCTTCGGCATCCGTGTTGAGAATTTCCACCGTCTGACCGGACATCGACGTAACGATATCCCCCGGTTTCGAGGCAGCGCCATCCGGCAAGTTTTCGCTGGCAGGAATAACGCCGATCACATTCAGCGGCAGCTTCATCATCGCTGCCGCTTTGAGCGTGCCCATGACGCTGGCAGCACCGCTCATGTCATATTTCATTTCATCCATCTCGGCGCCGGGTTTCAGCGAAATGCCGCCGCTATCGAAAGTAATGCCTTTGCCGACCAGGACGATGGGCTTCATTCCGGCTGCACCGCCACTATGACGCAGGATGATGAACTTGGGCGGTTCGCGTGATCCGCGGGCAACGGAAAGCAGGGTATTCATGCCCAGTTTTTCCATATTGCTTCGATCAAGAACCTGAATAGCCAGTCGATGAGTCTTGGCCAATTTTTTGGCCTCATTGGCCAGGTAAGTCGGGGTGCAGATATTGCCCGGAAGATTGCCCAGGTCTTTCGCCAGCTTCATCCCTTCCGCTATTGCCAGTCCTTCAGCCAGGGCTGTTTCGGCAGCCACTGACTCAGTACGGCCGCCAATGCAGAAAGTCAGTTTGCGCAGCGATTGACGTGTCTCTTCCGGCTTGGATTTAAGGCGATCAAAGCGGTAAAGCGTTTCTTGCACGCAAAGGGTGGCCTGGCGGATTTTCCATGCCGCATCGCGTTTCTTGACATCAAGCTCCGTCAGGTAAAGTGTACCGTCGATGGCCCCGGTCCCGCTTAGATGCTTTATCGCCGCGGCGATCGCCGAATGATATTTCTTGTCGTCAAAGTCCTCTTCCTTGCCAAGCCCAACCAGCAGAATGCGTTCTGTTTCTGCCCCCGGTAGTTTCTGCAACATCAGCGTTGAACCAGCCCTTCCCGTCATGTCGCCACGGCGGAGCGTCTCGCCGAGAAATTGCCGAACCGCTTTGTCGAGGACTTTGGCAGTGACCGAGAGCTTTCCCGGTTCATAGACGCCAACGACTACACACCCACTGCGCTGCTTTTCCGGGCTTCCGCTTTTTATGCTAAATTCCAAAAGGTTCTCCTTGGGGACTGCGGGAAATAGTTAAAAATAAAAAATGCAGAAAATATCCGATTCCGGAAACTTCCTTGCTTTGGTTCCGATTCTCCTTAACTTTCCTTAAGAAGTCAAAACGTAGCCCTCCATAACAATGATTTTTCAACGCGCCGCAATCAGGGAGTTCACCCATACAGCGGCGGCGGTTTTTACCGCATTGATCGCCATTCTCCTGACGACCCAGCTGATCCGTCTCCTGGGGCAGGCCGCTGGCGGAAAATTAGCTTCCGAGGCTGTTGTGGCGCTCCTCGGTTTTGGCGCGATCAGTTATCTTCCGGTAATTCTCTCGCTAACCCTTTTTATTTCGGTATTGCTGACTTTGTCACGCTGGTATCGTGATTCTGAAATGGTCATCTGGCTGGTTTCCGGCATGCCATTGACGGCCTGGATCAAGCCGGTACTTAAATTTTCTCTTCCCCCTGTGCTGGGGATTGCGCTCCTTTCGTTACTGCTCGCACCGTGGGCAATGCATCAAAGTGAAATCTATCGTCAGAAAGTGGATAGTCGTGGCGATGTGGCGCGTGTTTCGCCGGGTGCATTCAATGAATCAGGAACTGGTGATCGGGTATTTTTTGTCGAGAGCATCGCAGGCCAGGAAGGCGTCGTCAAAAATGTTTTTGTGAGTTCGGCCCAACAAGGTCATCTGGGTGTCATGGCAACGGCGCAAGGCCATACCGAAACCATGCCCAATGGCGACAGATTCCTGGTTCTCGACCGCGGGCGCCGTTATGAGGGCACTGCGGGTACGCCCGACTACCGGGTGATGGAGTTTGATCGTTATGCACTGCGAATCGAAACCAGAGAGACCCGTGGCCTTGCAGACTCGCCGCGCATTAAACCGCTGTTGGATCTGATAAGAGATCCTCAGCCGGCATATAAGGCTGAACTGTTATGGCGCCTGGGATTACCCCTTGCGGCGTTGAATCTGGTCTTTCTCGCCATACCGCTCTCGTTCGTCAATTCACGCGCGGGCCGCACGAATAACCTTATCTTCGCACTGCTGGCTTACATGTTATACAGCAACCTGCTGAGTATTAGCCAGGCTTGGGTTGCGCAGGGAAAGGTGCGTTTTGAGATTGGTGCCTGGGCTGTTCATACTGCGATGTTTCTGCTGCTCGTCGTATTGTTCCACCACCGTCAGAATCCTCTTGCTTGGGCAAAGCTGCGATGGCGCTGAAGCTTTATGAACGTCATCTGGCGAGAGAAATCTATGCGTCAACCGCGCTGGTTTTGCTCGCTTTCCTGATGCTGTTTGCTTTTTTTGATCTGATTCACGAATTGGAGAGCATCGGTAAAGGAGGTTACCAGTTGCAGCATGCATTGGGGTATGTCGCCCTGACGCTGCCCGGGCGATTGTATGAGTTATTCCCGATTGGCATACTGATTGGCACATTGTATGCGTTGACCATGCTTGCACGGCACTCGGAGATCACGGTGCTTCGGGCGGCAGGCCTGTCTACGCGCGATTTTCTTTTTTCCCTGGGTCGAATTGGTCTGGTCTTCACCGCAATAACGCTGCTGGTGGGAGAGCTTCTGGTACCGCCTGCGGAGCAGGCGGCACAACAGTTGAGACTCAAGGCGATGGGGGCACTGGTAGCTCAGGAATTTCGTTCCGGACTATGGGTAAAGGACGAGCGCTCGTTTGTGAATGTGAGCGAAGTTTTTCCGGATGCTTCGCTGAAGGATCTGCGCGTATTCGAGTTTGATGAAGGGTTTCAACTGCTATCAATCAGCGAGGCGAAAAGGGGACGCTATCTCGCTGAAGGGCGTTGGCTGCTTGATGATGTTGTGCGTACAGTTTTTGTTGGCGATTCTGCGCGCGTGGAACGCCTCAATGAGTTGCGCTGGAAATCGGCCCTGAATCCTGATCTTTTGGCTGTCTTGATGGTAGATCCGGGGCGTATGTCCCTGCTTAATCTGACGGTTTATATTCGTCATTTGCGCGGGAATCAGCAGAAGACGGAACGCTATGAAATTGCGATGTGGAAAAAATTGACTTATCCGCTTGCAGCGCTTGTCATGATGGCGCTGGCTTTGCCTTTTGCCTATATGCAGGATCGAATGGGCGTGACTAGCATCCGTATCTTTGCGGGAATCATGCTGGGTATCGGATTTCACATGCTCAATGGCTTGTTCTCAAGTCTTGGAGTAATCAACAACTGGACTCCCTTTCTCTCGGCCATCACTCCCAGCGCACTCTTTCTCTTTGTGGCGACCGGAATGCTATGGTGGGTTGAAAGGCGTTAGGGCCAAGCTGGTTTTTAGTTGGTTTTGAACACTATCCGTGTTCCAGCCAGCCGGTCGTGGAGAAATTGGCGGTCACGATCAAATAGCGCCCATATGAGCCCGGAAAAAAGGTAGATGATACTGGGCCAGGCCAACACGTAGCGCAGAAGCAGACTCGAAAATTGCGGCGCAGTATTGCGGGTGGTGACTAACTGGAGCCGCCAGGTTTGCATCGCAAGTGTCTGCCCCCCGTGATGCCAGTACCAGATAAAGTAGGCGCCAAGAACCAGAAAGACATGAATGATTAGCGCCCAACCCGGCAATGCGATGCGCGTGCTCATGCCCAATAGCAAATGTGGGAACATGAATGTTACGGAAAGCACGCCGAGTAGCAGGAGTGCTTCGTAAGCCATACTCGCAAGGCGACGACGCAAACCGGGCAATCCGGCCTCTGATGCAGACTTACTCGAAAATGGCATTGCTGTTATGGGTTGGCGTCAGGATGAGGAGTTTTGATAATTGGGTGCGGAGGATATTGGCCTGCCCGTTTTTTCAGGGGTGCAGGCGTTTTTGCATGGCCTGGGCGAGCCTTTTTTTGGCGCATGGCTTCGGTTTTCAGGCGAGCTTTTTCGCTTTCCGGAAGCTCTTGGTATTCCTGCCATTTCTGTTTGACCGCGGCTTTCTTTTCGGGTGACGTTTGCCGCATGGACTTGTATTTTTCCCTGGCAAGCTTACGTTCCTCAGGAGTGAGTTTTACCCACTCGGCCATGTGGCGCTGGGTGCGCATTTGCTCTTCTTTTCCCATGGAAGGGTAGCGTCGGGCGATCGCCAGCCATTTTTTGCGGCGGAAAGCGTCCATCTCATCCCATGTGCTTGAAAGCGGGGCGAGTATTTTTTTTTGCTCAACATCCAGTTTCGACCAGGATGGTTGCGATTGCGGCGGGACGAATGTGTATCCCGGCATCGAAGCAAAAGTCAGGCCTATTGCGAGGATGAGTAGGAAGCGGGTTCGAGCCATGCCTGGAAACCGGGATCAAGATATGCGGAAGGCGGCAATTCATCGGTTAGGAGGGCACTGTCAATTTCCTCGCGTTCCTGTGCTTGCTGAGCACCGTTCCAATAGTAGGTTCCAATGGTACCGATACCAAGGGCCACGACTATAACCAGGCTGCGTGCCTGGTTATAGATCTGGCGTTCTACCCAATTGCCGACACTAACAAGAAGGGTAAGGTCGACATTTGACGTGGTGAGTCGTTGTTGATTAAGAGCAATTTGGCGCGCTTGATGCAAGCGAACCAGTGCGCTTGCATCAAGCGCCACTGTCCCTTGGTTAAGGAGTTGGCGAATTTTGTAGATGAATTCAATATCTTCATTCATAGCGCGATGCCTTTTGCCTTTAGTGCCGCCGCCAAAGTATGTGTTGCCCGTGAACAATGCGTCTTTACGCTTCCTTCCGAACAGCCCATTGCCAAGGCCGTATCGGCAATGTTCATTTCCTCCCAATAACGCATCAGGAAGGCTTCACGTTGACGTGTCGGCAGTTTTTCAATTTCTCTCTCGATAATGCCAAGAAGCTGGGATTGTTCGAGTTGCTGCTGCGGAGAAGCAAAGCCAGTGGACTCGCTATTCGCTGAAATAGTTTCCAAAGGGTCGGTATCTTCACCGTCACTGACAAATGAAGACAGTAACGTCGTCCAGAGCGAGCGGACTTTGGAGCGTCGAAAGCTGTCACGGATAGTATTTTGAAGAATCCTTTGAAACAGCATGGGCCATTCACTGGTCGGACGAATACCATATTTTTCGGCAAGTTTCATCATCGCGTCCTGCACGATATCCAGCGCTGCTTCTCGATTTTGTACGGCAAACATGGCCTGTTTAAAGGCGCGTCGTTCAATGCGGGCGAGAAAGTCGGAAAGCTCGGTTCGCGAGGTCGGGACTGGCTTCATGCAAAAGAGAAGATGGGGCGATTTTTTAATTTAGATCTGAAAGAGGCGTTAAATCTTGACCATTTACCGGCAAAACAGTAAGGTTACACGTTTACTTTAAAAGAGTAATAACAGGTGTAATCAATGCAGCTAACTGGCGCTGAAATTGTAGTTAAGTGTCTTCAGGAGGAAAAGGTCGAATATGTGTTCGGCTATCCTGGCGGATCCGTTCTCTATATTTACGACGAATTCTTCAAGCAAGACAAGTTCAAGCACGTCCTGGTGCGGCATGAGCAGGCGGCTGTTCACGCCGCAGATGCTTATTCACGCTCGTCAAATAAGATTGGCGTGTGCATGGTGACATCCGGTCCCGGAGTGACCAATGCGGTGACTGGTATTGCCACGGCACACATGGACTCGATCCCGCTGGTGATTATCAGCGGGCAGGTGCCAACGCATTACATTGGTCAAGACGCCTTTCAGGAGTGCGACACCGTTGGCATTACGCGCCCCTGTGTGAAACACAATTTTCTTGTCAAGGATGTCAAAGACCTGGCGGTTACGCTCAAGAAGGCGTTCTATATCGCCAAAACGGGGCGACCTGGGCCGGTGCTGGTTGACATCCCGAAGGATGTGACGATGCACAAGTGTGAGTTTGGGTATCCGAAGACCATTTCGATGCGCTCCTACAATCCGGTAGTGAAGTGCCACAGCGGGCAGGTCAAGAAAGCGCTGCAATTGCTTCTGGAAGCGGAGCGGCCGATGATCTATGCGGGCGGTGGCGTCATTCTTTCTGACGCTTCAGCCCAGCTGACCAAGCTTGCCAAAACATTAGGTTTCCCCGTGACGAATACTCTGATGGGGCTGGGTGGCTATCCTTCGACGGATAAGCAGTTCGTTGGCATGCTGGGAATGCACGGAACCTATGAGGCCAATATGGCCATGCATCATTGCGACGTGCTGATTGCCATTGGGGCGCGTTTTGATGATCGGGTGATTGGCAATCCGGCCGATTTTGCGTCGGTCGCGCGCAAGATTATCCATATTGATATTGATCCGTCTTCGATTGCCAAGCGCGTCGATGTGGATGTGCCGATTGTCGGGCATTTGCCCGATGTTCTCGGCGAGTTGCAAGCATTGCTTGCTGGCTTCGATGGCAAGCCGAATGCAAAAGCGTTAGCCATCTGGTGGAAGCAGATCAATGAATGGCGCAGCAAGGATTCGCTTAAGTACAAGCAGGGCAAGGACATTATCATGCCCCAGTACGTCATCGAGAAACTTTATGAGGTCACCGGTGGCGACGCATTCGTTACGTCCGATGTTGGCCAGCACCAGATGTGGGCAGCGCAGTACTACAAGTTTGACAAGCCCCGGCGCTGGATCAACTCGGGCGGCTTGGGTACGATGGGGGTCGGTTTGCCGTATGCCATGGGCGTTCGTTTTGCGAACCCGAAGGCAACCGTTGCTTGCGTTACGGGCGAGGCGTCAATCCAGATGAATATCCAGGAATTGTCGACCGCCAAGCAATTCCGTTTGCCGATAAAGATCATCAATCTCAATAACCGCTACCTCGGAATGGTGCGTCAGTGGCAGCAAATGTTCCATGGCGATCGGCACGCCGAATCTTATGTCGATGCGTTACCTGATTTTGTCAAGCTGGCTGAGTCATACGGTCATGTCGGCATGCTTATCGAACGCCCGGCAGATGTTGAGCCGGCATTGCGCGAGGCGTTTACCAAGCACAAGAATGATCTTGTGTTCATGGACTTTGTGACAGACCAGACGGCCAATGTGTACCCGATGGTCGCCGCCGGCAAAGGCTTGTCGGAAATGGTTCTGGCTGAGGATCTATAAGCATGCGACACATCATTTCTATCCTCCTTGAAAATGAAGCTGGCGCCCTGTCGCGCGTTTCGGGCTTGTTTTCTGCACGCGCTTTCAATATTGAGTCATTGACGGTTGCCGCAACCGAAGATCCTTCGTTGTCGCGCATGACGATTGTCAGTAGCGGTTCTGACAACGTCATAGAACAAATCACCAAGCAGCTCAACAAGCTCATTGATGTCGTCAAGGTGGTCGATTTGTCTGAGGCTCCGCATATCGAGCGCGAGTTGATGTTGGTCAAAGTGCGCGCTACAGGCAAAGACCGTGAGGAAATGAAACGCATTGCCGACATTTTCCGCGGTCGGATTGTCGATGTTACTGAATCGACTTATGTTATTGAACTGACGGGAAACTGTTCGAAGCTGGATGCCTTTCTCGAGGTCATTGAGCGCTCTCTGGTTTTGGAAACAGTGCGTACCGGAGTATGTGGTATTGGTCGCGGTGACCGTATTCTCAAGGTATGATTTTTGAAATTAAGGAAAAGTGAAAAATGAAAGTTTATTACGACAAAGATGCTGATCTCTCTCTGATCAAGGGCAAAAAGGTCGCCATTGTTGGCTACGGTTCGCAGGGTCATGCGCATGCACAGAATCTTAAGGACTCCGGCGTTAAAGTGTTGGTCGGTTTGCGCAAAGGCGGCGCATCGTGGAATAAGGCCAAAAAGGCCGGACTCAAGGTCGAAGAGATTGCCAAGGCGGTGAAGGATGCGGACGTAGTCATGATGTTGCTTCCCGACGAAAACATTCCTGCGGTGTACTACGGCGAGGTGGAGCCAAACATCAAAAAAGGCGCGACGCTTGCGTTTGCGCACGGCTTTAACGTGCATTACAACCAGGTAGTGCCGCGTGCTGACTTGGACGTGATCATGATCGCCCCGAAAGGTCCCGGGCATACGGTTCGCTCCGAGTATTTGCGCGGTGGCGGCGTTCCCTCGTTGATTGCAATTTATCAGGACAATTCAGGCAAGGCCAAAGATATTGCCCTCTCCTATGCGGCGGCCAATGGCGGTACCAAGGGTGGCGTAATCGAGACTAATTTCCGTGAAGAAACCGAGACTGATCTGTTCGGTGAACAGGCAGTGCTGTGCGGTGGTCTGGTTGAGTTGATCAAGGCCGGTTACGAGACATTGACCGAAGCCGGCTACGCCCCTGAGATGGCCTACTTTGAGTGTCTGCACGAGGTGAAATTGATTGTCGACCTGATTTTCGAGGGCGGCATCGCAAACATGAATTATTCCATCTCCAACAATGCCGAATATGGTGAATATGTAACGGGGCCGAAGGTGATCGGAGCCGAGTCCCGCGCTGCCATGAAAGATGCCTTGAAAGCTATCCAACAGGGTGAGTATGCCAAAAGGTTTATTCTCGAAGGGCGTACCAATTACCCGGAAATGACGGCGCATCGCCGTTTGACTGCCGAACATCCGATCGAGCAGGTTGGTGAGCAGTTGCGTGCAATGATGCCCTGGATCAAGAAGAACAAGCTGGTTGATCAGACCAGAAACTGATCTGGTGAACTCTGTCAAAAAGGGCGCAGCGGTGCTGTGCCCTTTTTTCTTCTGCAGTCCGATGGATTGAAAATAGTGGTTTCTTGCGAGAATTGGAAGAATACCCATGAATGATTATCCGCATCCCATTCTTGCTCGTGAAGGCTGGCCTTTTGTTTCACTCGCATTCTTGGCGGCACTCGGCGTACTGTTCTTTGCGGGCGGGGTGTGGAGCTTGCCGGTTTGGGTATGCTTCGTATTCTGTGTGCAGTTTTTTCGTGATCCATCACGTACGGTGCCGCAGGGGGAAAAAAATGTTCTTTCACCCGCGGACGGCCGCATTGTCGTCGTTGAACCGGCACGTGACCCATGGCTTGACAGGGATAGCCTGAAAGTTAGCGTCTTTATGAATGTATTTAACGTGCACTCGAACCGCAGCCCGGTTGATGGTGAAGTGGTGCGGCGCTGGTATCATCCGGGCGGTTTTGTGAATGCTTCTTTAGACAAGGCATCCCTCGAAAATGAGCGTAATGCTTTGCATATCCGCACCGACGACGGCCATGATGTTACTTGCGTACAGGTGGCGGGTTTAATTGCCCGCCGGATTCTTTGCTATGTTGATGCCGGGGCAAAGTTGTCCCGCGGTCAACGTTATGGATTTATTCGTTTTGGCTCGCGTGTGGATCTGTATCTGCCACTGGAAACACGTATAAAAGTCGGCGTTGGTGAGACGGTAAAGGCAACATCCACCATTCTTGCCGAACTGCCCTGACGGTGATCTGGGACTAGAATGGTTGCTACTTTGCCCGCTGACATTCATGAATTCCATCCTGCCTACGCCACCCATTCGATCAGATAAGGCATTAATGAGCCCCGAGCCACGTCGTCGGGGCATCTACGTGCTCCCGAATCTATTGACGACGGCCGCCTTGTTTGCCGGTTTTTACGCCATCGTGCAAGCCATGAACGGCCGCTTTGAGCACTCTGCGGTTGCGATATTTATCGCCATGGTGCTGGATGGACTGGATGGGCGTGTTGCGCGAATGACGAATACGCAAAGCGCTTTTGGGGCCGAGTACGATTCGTTGTCCGACATGGTTTCCTTTGGCGTGGCGCCAGCGCTGGTGGTATATGAATGGGCGTTGAAAGGCCTGGGCAAATTGGGCTGGATCGCGGCCTTTATTTACTGTGTCGGCGCTGCTTTACGCTTGGCCAGGTTTAATACCAACGCTGGCGCGACTGATAAACGATACTTTCAGGGGCTGCCAAGTCCGGCCGCCGCCGCGTTGATTGCCGGTCTGGTTTGGGTCTTGCTTGATCTTGGTGTAACCGGAGAGAATGCGCGTTGGGCTGCAAGCCTGCTGACCGTTTTTGCA
This sequence comes from uncultured Rhodocyclaceae bacterium, assembly GCA_964596295.1. GTDB lineage: Bacteria > Pseudomonadota > Gammaproteobacteria > Burkholderiales > Rhodocyclaceae > Rugosibacter. The sequence continues at coordinate 111,931 of CAZQTB010000001.1, forward strand.
GGGATAACCATGGTCAGCAATATTCCCTACTGGTCCGGCAAAGAGATCAATCTCAAAAAAAGCGTGCCCTTTATGATGGTGGCTGCCATTGCTTTGGGTTTTGCGCTTGTGTCCTCCTATCCTCCCGGCGTTTTGTTCTCCCTGTTTCTGGCTTACGCGCTGTCAGGCTACGTCATGTCAGTTTGGCGCTGGCGCAGTAGGAAAAAATAAGTAAAAGGCCAGCGTATTGCAACAAAAGAATAAAGCCTTTATAGTTGTGCCATGTTTGCGACGACACTTTTCCCAATCGCGTTTCTTGCCTTGTTCGGTGCACTGATGGTGCGCCGGTCGTTGCGCGCCAAGCCGCTGCCGCTGCTGCTGCGCCGCGCGCGCTAAAAACTCCCTCCCATAATCCGGTTTGAAGCACCTCCCATCGGGAGTGGCTTCTTTACGTTTGGCTATTTTGAATCCTGTCAGGAGATCAGCATGTCTAAGGAACAATTGATCATATTCGATACCACCTTGCGCGACGGCGAACAAAGCCCCGGCGCATCCATGACCAAAGAAGAGAAATTGCGTATTGCGCGGCAGCTCGAACGCATGCGTGTCAATATCATTGAAGCCGGCTTTCCGGCGGCCTCCAACGGTGATTTTGCGGCAGTCAAAGCCGTGGCCGAGGTTATCAAGGATTCTACGGTCGCCGCGCTTTGCCGCGCCTTTGACAAGGATATTTCACGTGCCCTGGAGGCAATCAAACCGGCAAAATCAGGTCGTATCCACACTTTTCTTGCTACCAGCCCGATACATATGGAGAAGAAGTTGCGCATGTCTCCGGAGGAAGTCGTTGTGGCGGCAAAGAACGCGGTACGCTTTGCGCGTAATGGCATTGACAACGTCGAATTTTCATGTGAAGACGCAGGCCGCTCCGAACTGGATTTTCTTTGCCGCATTATTGAACAGGTCATCAAAGAGGGGGCGACAACGATCAACATCCCGGACACCGTTGGTTATAACGTTCCTGAACAGTTTGCTGAACGCATTCGGCTCTTGCGCGAACGCATTCCAAATTCAGACAAGGTAGTCTGGTCGGTTCATTGCCACAATGACCTTGGCTTGGCCGTGGCAAACAGTCTTGCTGCGGTGATGGCTGGAGCGCGTCAGGTCGAGTGCACCATCAACGGCCTGGGTGAGCGTGCCGGCAATGCATCACTTGAGGAAATCGTTATGGCTGTGCGTACACGGCAGGACATCTTCCCGTGCGAAACCCGTATCGATGCGACGCAGATTGTTCCAGCCTCGAAAATGGTATCGAGCATCACCGGGTTTCCGGTACAGCCCAACAAGGCGATTGTCGGTGCAAATGCCTTTGCCCATGAGTCGGGAATTCATCAGGACGGCGTATTGAAGCATCGGGAAACCTACGAAATCATGCGTGCTGAAGATGTAGGCTGGAATGCCAACAAGCTGGTTCTCGGCAAGCTTTCAGGCCGGACAGCATTCAAGGCGCGATTGAAAGAGCTTGGAATAGAAATCGATAGCGAACAGGTGCTGAATGTCGCATTTATGCGTTTCAAAGAATTGGCAGACAAGAAACATGAAATATTTGATGAGGACTTGCACGCATTGATGAGTGACGAGGCAGTCACGCCGGAATCCGAGCGCTACCGGCTTGTATCGTCGATGTTTCATTCCGAGACGGGCGAAGCGCCTTTGGCACGACTCACGATCTCTGCCGAAGGCGTGGAACAAGAGGCAGAAGCAAGCGGGAGCGGGCCGGTTGACGCAACTTTCAAAGCAATCGAAAGTATCGTCGCAAGCGGTTCCGAGCTTTTGTTATATTCGGTCACGGCGATTACTACAGGTACAGACGCTCAGGGAGAGGTGACTGTCCGGCTCGCAAAGAATGGCCGGATCGTCAATGGACAAGGCGCGGACACTGATATTTTGGTTGCATCCGCCAAGGCATACATCCATGCTTTGAACACCCTGTGTTCAAGGCAGGAGAAGCTTAATCCGCAGATTTGACCAATCGTGAGGGGGCGTTGATACGCGCGTAAGCGATGCAGCCAACGAAAAGCAGGGCCGCCAATATGGTTTCGATTGCGGCGAGCGCCCGGCTTGCTCCGGTATCTGCTGTCGCGCGGACGATACCCTCAGTGAGATAAGCGAGCGCCAACATGGATGTCCACTGATGTGTGTAACGCTTGCCGTGCAGAATACCGAACAAAGGGAGCAGCAAGGGGAGCGCCTTGAGAGAAAGTGTTGAGCCGCCCGGATGTAGCGGTGCCAGCCAAAGCTCCCACGCGAGACACAGAAACAGCAGGCTGACGAGACTGGCGATGGTCAGGCGGTTGGGCCAAGAACTCATGACGCGGGCTTTGGGGCAGTTTCAGCCACGCGGTATCCGTGTGCAATAGCCAATATGCATTCGTCAAGGCCGCGAATAGCGACGTGAAGGCTGTAGTATGAGACAGGTATTTCTTTCATTTGTTTTCATTCTAATCCGATAACTGCCGTACGGTACCTGCGCCATTAAAACTACCCTATGCTCCTCCTCGCCCCTTTTCGCCTTGTCTCGCGCGCTGTGCAACGTTTTCGTCGGGAGCGGTGTACGCAAATAGCTGCGGTATTGTCTTTTTCCAGTCTGCTCGGGTTGGTACCGATGATCGCTGTTGGCGTCACGATTATCTCCATGCTGCCCCCGGGTGCAGGGCTTGGTCATGCTATCGAGAAGTTTCTGCTCTCTAATCTATTGCCGGAAAAAGCCGGCGTCATTATTGCAAAATACGTCGGACAGTTTGCTGCACGTGCCGGGCGGGTGACATTCTTCGGAGCTGTCGCACTCGGCGCTACGGCTGTTATGCAAATGCTGACCATTGAGCGCGTATTCAACCAGATTTGGTATGTCAAAAAAGCGCGCCCGATTTTCCAACGGTTGGTCATGCATGCTTTCGCGCTAACCATAGGCCCGCTGGTTTTTGGCGCGAGCCTCATTGCGGTTGCCTTGATGGCAAGCGTATCGTTTGGCCTGATTGATGAGCCGCTTTGGGTCAGAGTTTTCGTCACTCGGAGCGCACTCCCCTTTATTTTTATGACAATGCTGTTTGCGTTGCTTTATTGGGCGGTACCAAACAAGCCCGTGAGTCCTTGGCATGCGCTTTTTGGAGGGGGAATTGCCGCGTTTGGGCTTGTCGGAATGCAGAAGTTATTTACTCTTTTTATTACTGGTTTTACGGCCAACACGGCTATCTATGGCGCATTTTCTGCCGTTCCGGTATTTCTCGTATGGCTTTACGCATCATGGAGCATTGTTTTGTTTGCAGCGCTATTTGTGGCTGAACTGCCGGACGGTGTTCGTTAATGAGGAGATGCCACTATTGATACACTGGTTCTTTCAGTAGAATGTAAAAGTTTGATCCGTCTTCCCAATGCCAGAATATTCCATGCCCAACCTTCTTTCCGCCAAGTCTATCGAGCCACGCGATCGCCTGATCGTTGCACTTGATTTTTCCGATGTACGCGCCGCGCGTGCTTTGGTAACCGAGCTTGGCGATGTGGTCAGCTTCTATAAGATCGGGCTTGAGCTGTTTATGGCGGATGGTTATTTTGATTTGCTGAGATGGCTGGTTGCCCAAGGGAAAAAAGTATTTGTTGACCTCAAGTTTTTCGATGTTCCCGAGACGGTGCGTGCTGCAGTACGCACCCTTGCTGGAAGCGGTGCGACTTTTGCTACCGTTCATGGAAACCAGGCCATCATGGAAGCAGCGGTGAAAGACAAGGGGCATCTGAAAATTCTTGCCGTCACTGTATTGACGAGCCTTGATCGCGGCGACCTTGACGATTTGGGATTCTCCTGTGAAGTAGAGAGGCTGGTGCTCTCCCGGGCCCGTCGCGCCTTGGCGGCGGGAGTGGATGGAATCGTATCTTCGGGCCTGGAGGCCCCTGCAATACGTGCCGAGCTTGGCGACAAGCTGCTCGTCGTGACACCGGGTATTCGTCCCGTAGAAAACAAGCCGGTGGACGATCAAAAACGCACCGTTGATGTGGCGCAAGCGTTTCGGAACGGTGCCGATTACATCGTTGTGGGGCGTCCCATTCGGCAGGCTGCAGATCCCCGTTTAGCGGCGAAAACGATTCAACAGACCATTCACGAGGTGTTTCGCGGCTATGCTGATTGAGGTGAACTACGGGGCAAGGCTGTTATAGCGCAGGGTAAGGCATCTTGTTTTATCTTCTTGTTTGAACTATAATTTTTAGCTTTCCTGTATCTCAAGAGAACACTATGGTCGTTATTCGTTTGGCCCGTGGCGGTGCCAAGAACCGTCCCTTTTTCAATATGGTCGTGGCTGATTCGCGCAATCGCCGCGATGGACGCTTTATTGAGCGCATTGGTTTTTACAATCCGGTCGCTGCTGCGACTGAGCAGGGTTTGGTCATTAATTCTGAGCGGCTGGCTTACTGGCAACAGCATGGTGCCCGGTTGTCGCCTACGGCTGCACGTCTGGTCAAGCAGTCTGCTGCGCAAAAAGCCGCCTGACTCGAATGATTGTGCTGGGGCGGATTGTCGCCCCATTTGGAGTGCGTGGCTGGTTGCGGGTTCATTCATTCGGTGATGATCCCCTGGCATGGCAAACAATGCCGCAATGGTGGCTGGCTCCCACAGCAGATGCGCCCGCTGCGAGTTGGCGGCCTTATGTGCCTGAGATGGTTAAGCAACATGCGGATGGCGTGGTTGCCAAACTGGTTGGTGTTGATGGCCGTACGGGAGCGGAGTCGCTTGCTGGTTGTTTTATCGGGGCAATGCGTAATGATTTACCTCCAGCAGGTCCAGGCGAGTATTACTGGAATGATCTGATTGGGTTGGCGGTAGTGAATTTGCAGGATCAATCATTAGGCCGCGTTACATCATTACTTGAAACGGGTGCGCATGATGTTCTGGTTGTTGTGGACGAAGATCGCGAAAGGCTGTTGCCGTTCGTTGAGCATGTTGTCAAAGCAGTCGATGTTCACGGCGGAATGATCCGCGTGGATTGGGATGTTGACTGGTGACCTTGCGATTTGATGTCATTACGTTGTTCCCCGAGATGTTTTCGGCGGTTACGGCATCGGGCATTACCCGGCGTGCGCTGGAACGGGGACTCTGGCAGTTGGAGTGTTGGAACCCCCGCTTGTGGGCGACGGACGCGCATCGCACAGTGGATGATCGCCCTTACGGCGGCGGCCCTGGTATGGTGATGCTGGCTGAGCCATTGGAGCATGCGATCAATGCCGCAAAAGTCGGCGCTGGTGATACGGCGAAAGTGATTTATCTGTCACCGCAAGGCACGTCGGTCAATCAGCGGCGGGTGATGGAGCTGGCGGCAAGTGCCGGGGCGATCCTTCTGTGCGGTCGTTACGAAGGTATTGACGAGCGTCTGATAGAGCGTTGTGTTGATGAAGAGTTATCGTTGGGCGATTTTGTGCTCTCGGGCGGTGAAATCGCGGCAATGGCCTTGATGGATGCTTGTGTCAGGCAGTTGCCGGGCGCGTTGAACGATCAGGCTTCGGCGGCGGAAGACTCGTTTGCCGTAGGGTTGTTGGACTGTCCGCATTACACGCGGCCAGAGATGTATGAAGGATGGGGTGTCCCGGAAGTTTTGTTGTCGGGAAACCACGAAAGAATCCGGCGTTGGCGTCTGAAGCAGGCGCTGGGGCGGACATGGCAAAGGCGTCCGGACCTCCTGGAAAAACGGGTGCTGAGTCGAGAAGAGGCTGATTTGCTGGCGGAATTCCAGCGGGGCGGCGATTAAAATGGTGCGCATCAGGGTGCAAGTATCCTGCTCTGCGTGATCGGTTGGCAGGTTTTATCTGCAGCCATAATCTGATGGAGTAAAAAATGAATCTGATTGAGCAACTGGAAAAAGAAGAAATTGCCCGCTTAGAAAAGAATGTTCCGGAGTTTGCGCCGGGGGACACTGTGGTCGTCAACGTCAATGTTTTTGAAGGCGACCGTAAGCGTACCCAAGCTTTTGAAGGAGTGGTTGTCTCCAAGCGCAATCGCGGCCTTAATTCTAATTTCATCGTGCGCAAGGTTTCTTCCGGCGAAGGCGTTGAGCGAACCTTTCAAACGTATTCGCCAATAATTGCAAGCATTGAAGTCAAGCGCCGTGGCGATGTTCGCCGCGCCAAACTTTATTATTTGCGTCAGCGTTCCGGCAAGTCAGCGCGCATCAAGGAAAAGCTGACCAGAGTCAGCCGTGCGTGAGCCTGCAAGCAACGTCCTGACCTGACAGATACTGCGTAAAACAACGGGCCGCTCATTTTTAGATGAGCAGCCCGTTTTTGTTTACTTGTGTTGTGCAAGAAACTTAGTACTGCTTCTTGTCTTTCTCAATCAGCGCATAAGCAGAATGATTATGGATCGACTCGAAATTTTCGCTCTCCACGATGTAGGCATCAATGCGTGAATCGGTGTTAAGCGCGCTGGCAATGTCACGAACGAGGTCTTCCACGAACTTTGGATTGTCGTAGGCACGTTCTGTCACGTATTTCTCATCGGGACGCTTGAGTAATCCATACAGTTCGCAGGATGCCTGGCTTTCAGCGACGTTAATCAGGTCTTCAATCCAGACAAGCTCATTGGTGGTTGCAGTGATCGTGACGTGCGAGCGCTGGTTATGCGCACCGCGATCAGAAATTCCCTTGGAACAAGGGCACAAGCTGGTGACTGGCACTAAAACCTTGATGGTTTGCCGATAACTGCCGCTTGCGAGAATCTCACCGATGAAAGTCACGTCGTAATCCATCAGGCTCTTGACGCCGGAGATTGGTGCCGTTTTATTGACAAAGTACGGAAAGCTCATCTCCAGATGTCCCGTTTGGGCTTCGAGCCGGATCACCATCTCGCGTAGCATGGTTTCAAAACTTTCTACCGATATTTCATCTTCGTGCGCATTGAGTATCTCAACAAAGCGCGACATATGCGTGCCCTTGAAGTTATGGGGCAGTCCCACATACATATTGAAGTTTGCGATGGTGTGGCGTACGCCGCCACTTTTGTCGAGCACTTTAAAGGGATGACGAATATCCTTAATACCGACCTTGTTGATCGGTAAATGGCGTAAATCCTCGCTGGCTTGAACGTCTGGAATGACGGCCTTATTCTGGATAGGCATGGAATCCCTGGAATTCATGGTGAATCAGCATCTCGACTGGGGTAGTGAAGGGACTCAAACTGTATATTTTCCGACAAAATTAGTCAACTATTAAGTGCTGAGCTTTTTTACCACGCTGTTGATGATCCCGGCTGAGTCAAGCCCGGCTTCAGACAACAATACGGCGCTATCGCCATGATCAATAAAATGATCCGGTAAGCCAAGCCGTAACAACGAAACATTCAGGCCCGCCTGCTCAAGCGCACGCGCAACTTCAGCCCCTGCGCCGCCAATTATCGTGTTTTCTTCGAGTGTTACCAAGAGCTCATGGTTCGTTGCCAGTGCGCACACGAGTTCATGATCAAGAGGTTTAACAAAGCGCATGTTGGCCACCGTGGCATTGAGCGATTCGGCAGCCGCCAGCGCTGGTGTGAGCATAGAGCCAAAAGCGAGCAAAGCGACTCGCTTGCCCTGCCGTCGTACTTGTCCTTTGCCGATTGGGAGGGTCGTCAGCTCCGGCTTGATCGCTACGCCTGGGCCGCTACCGCGCGGGTAGCGTACCGCGCTTGGTCCGTCGATAGCGAAAGCCGTGCTGAGCATTTTGCGGCATTCGTCTTCATCGCTGGGAGTCATCACCGCCATATTGGGAATGCAGGTAAGGTAGGAAAGATCAAAGGCACCGTTGTGTGTTGCACCGTCCGCACCAACCAGCCCACCGCGATCAATGGCAAAAACTACAGGCAGGTTCTGCAAGGCAATGTCGTGGATTAGTTGATCATAGGCACGTTGCAGGAACGTGGAGTAGATTGCCACCACCGGCTTCATGCCTTCGCAGGCGAGCCCCCCGGCAAAGGTCAGCGCATGCTGTTCCGCAATGCCTACGTCAAAGTAACGCTCAGGGAACTCCTGAGCAAAGCGTAATAGACCGGAGCCCTCCCGCATGGCCGGCGTAATGCCGATGAGCCGCGGATCGGTGGCAGCTTGGTCGCACAGCCAGTCGCTAAATACCTGGGTGTAGGTCAGTTTGCTGCCGCCCTTGGCCTGTTTGATTCCGCAGGTGGTGTCGAACTTGCTTACGCCGTGATAAAGCACGGGATCTGCTTCCGCGAGTTTGTAGCCTTGCCCTTTCTGCGTAATGACATGCAGAAACTGGGGTCCCTTGAGCTCGCGCAGATTCTGCAATGTGGGAATCAGGGCTTCCAGGTCGTGGCCATCAATGGGGCCAATGTAGTTGAAGCCGAGCTCCTCGAACAGGGTGCCAGGCGAAATCATTCCTTTGACATGTTCTTCGACGCGGCTGGCGAATTCCAGCATGCTGGGCATGGCTGACAGAACTTTTCCGCCTGCACGACGGGCTGCATTGAAGGTTCGCCCTGATAGCAGGCGCGCGAGATATTTGTTCAATGCACCTACGGGCGGCGAAATCGACATGTCATTGTCGTTGAGGATCACAAGCAGGTTGGCGTCGAGCGTACCGCCGTTGTTGAGCGCCTCGAAAGCCTGGCCGGCAGACATCGCGCCATCGCCGATGATGGCGGCTACACGCCGCTCCTCGCCTTTGTTGCGTGCTGCGACGGCCATGCCGAGTGCGGCGGAGATGGACGTGGAAGAATGGCCGACGCCAAAAGTGTCGTAAACGCTCTCTGTTCGCCGCGGGAAACCCGAAATGCCATGATGCATTCGCAAATGCGCCATGCCTTCGCGTCGGCCAGTAAGCACCTTGTGGGCGTAAGTCTGGTGTCCTACATCCCAAACCAGCCGGTCTTCCGGTGTATTAAATACATAGTGCAGCGCGATTGTGAGTTCAATTGTGCCAAGATTCGAGGATAAATGGCCGCCTGTTTTCGATACTGACGCAAGCAAAAAATCACGCAGCTCGTTCGCCAGCTGGGGTAGCTGAGTGGGTGCAAGTAAACGAAGATCAGCTGGGGATTGGATCGTGTCAAGCAGTGGAGTGGTCATCAGAAGTTTCGTTCGACAATGAAGTCGGCCAGTTCATGTAAGCGCAGCGCTTGTTCACCGAAAGGTGCTAAGACATCGTGCGACTCTTGCAGCAGGCTGGCAGCCAGTGTTTTTGCTTTGGTTTTGCCAAGCAGGCTGACATACGTAGGCTTGTTTTGTGCGGCGTCTTTGCCGGCCGTTTTCCCTAGGGTGGCGGTGTTGCTTTCCGTATCGAGAATGTCATCAATGACTTGGAAAAGAAGGCCGATGCGATTGGCGAAACGACCAAGCTGGTCTATGGCTACCGGTGTCGCCTGACCGCAATGCGCACCCAGCAGCACCGCGGCACGAATGAGTGCGCCTGTCTTGTGGATGTGCATGAACTCAAGCTCGGTAATCGTTAGCTGCTGGCCAATAGCGGCCAGGTCAAGGGCTTGTCCGCCTGCCATGCCACGTGACCCGGAAGCCGTCGCCAGCACATGCAACATGTCAAGCTGACGGGTTGCATCAGTCCCTGTCAGCCGCGCCGAGAGTGTTTGAAAAGCCAAAGTTTGCAATGCATCGCCAACCAGCAGCGCAGTGGCTTCGTCAAACTCGACATGGCAGGTTGGCTTGCCGCGTCTTAGCACATCATCATCCATGCAAGGCAGATCGTCATGCACGAGCGAATAGGCATGAATCAGTTCAGTTGAAATGGCAACGGCATCCAACAAACACTGGTCGGCGTTAAAAATGGCGCCGGCTGCATGGCAAAGCAAGGGCCTGATACGTTTGCCGCTACCGAGAACCGCATAGCGCATCGCGTCATGCAAACGTGAGGGCGAAAGATGGGGCGAGGGCAGGGCGGCTTCCAGAGCAAGCTCCGTCCGCTGCTGAATGCCAGACATCCAGCTGGGAAAGTCCATGTGTTTCAGTCTTCCTGTTGGCCAAGCGTGTCCGGTGCGAGAGGACGCAGATTATCGCCTTCAAGAATGCGTATCTGCTGCTCGGCGGTATTCAGTGTCTCCTGACACTGGCGTAGCAACGCAATGCCACGCTTATAGGCATCCAAAGCTTCCTGAAGCGGCATCTGGCCTACTTCCATGGCAGCGATAATGCCTTCCAATTCGCTGAGGGAAGATTCGAATGACTGTGATTGTAACAGTGTGGATGTGGTTTTCGAAGTAGAGGCCATGAGTGGTGTGATGTTGGCCGAAAGCGATAGGCGACGGCAATGCAAAACCATAAAAATAGCTTAGGTGCAGCTTCCGGTCAAATTCGCTACAATACGGCAACCGGCGCTGAGCCGGTTTTTCTTGCGTTGCCACAACTTTTCGTCTGTTTCCGGTTTCCGGGTAAATCCTTCTTGGAGGTTGGGAATCATGTCCGATAGTCTCCCGCACTCACTGCTTTCCCCTGGTACCTCGCAACTGCCCGTGGAATGGTATTTCGACGAAAATCTTTTTGAACTGGAAAAAAAGCTGATTTTCGAGGCGAGTGCCGGTTACGTTGGTCACGAGTTGATGGTACCGGACGTAAATGACTATCGCTCGCAAGAATGGCACGATCATGCACGATTGATTGTGCGCCAGTCAGATGGCATCTACGAGATGTCGAATGTCTGCCGTCATCGCCAAGCGATCATGCTGGAAGGCTCCGGTCGCGCAAAGAACATTGTTTGCCCCATTCACCATTGGACTTACGATTGTGGCGGCACGTTAATCGGCGCGCCGCATTTCACGGCCAACCCGGCGCTGAATTTGCAAAAACAGAAACTTGAGAACTGGCAAGGGCTGTTGTTCAAGGGGCCACGTTCTGCCAACGCCGATCTAGCGGGAATGCGCTTCGCCAGCGAGCTTGATTTCACCGGGTATAAGTTGGATCGCATTGAATTGCACGAGTGCAATTACAACTGGAAAACCTTTATCGAGGTTTATCTTGAGGATTATCATGTAGCCCCCTACCATCCTGGGCTGGGTGGCTTCGTGGCTTGTGATGATCTGAGCTGGCAGTTTGGCACATGGTATTCAGTACAGCGCGTGGGCATCCGTTCGCTGGCCAAGCCCGGTTCGGCCACTTATCAGCGCTGGCATAAGGCTGTGCTTGACTACTACAGCGGCGAGTTGCCGAAACGCGGCGCGATCTGGCTGACCTATTACCCGAACATCATGGTTGAGTGGTATCCGCATGTGCTGGTAGTGTCCACCCTGATTCCGCAAAACGTCGATAAGACGCTGAATGTAGTTGAGTTTTATTACCCGGAAGACATTGCGCTTTTCGAGCCCGGCTTCATCAAGGCCGAGCAAGCCGCCTATATGGAAACCGCGCTGGAGGACGATGATATTGCCGAGCGTATGGATCGCGGCCGTTATGCGCTGATGAGGCAGAAGCGCTCTGAGGTGGGACCGTATCAGTCACCGATGGAAGACGGCATGCAACACTTCCATGAGTTTTACAGAGCCATCATGGGACTGCATTTCTGACGAGGAAGACTTGAGTCTGCTGATGTAAAATGGCGCAACTTGACAACTGTCAAACAACTCTCATTCTCAAGGAATTGCCTGAATGTATTCTGGAATTGTAGATTTACCTTGGTGGGGCTATCTCCTTGTTACCTTGGCGCTGACCCACGTCAGCATTGTCAGTGTCACGATTTTTCTTCATCGGCATCAGGCTCACCGGGCACTTGATCTGGCGCCGGTACCCAGCCACTTTTTTCGGTTTTGGCTTTGGTTAACCACTGGAATGGTTACGAAGGAGTGGGCGGCTATTCACCGCAAGCATCACGCCAAATGCGAAACGGTGGACGACCCGCATAGCCCGCAGGTTCTGGGGATCAGGCGCGTATTGTGGACGGGCGTCTTGCTTTACGTAAAGGAATCGCGCAATGCAGAGACCATGGAACACTATGGACATGGTACGCCGGACGACTGGATTGAGCGCAAGTTCTACACGCCGTTTAACAAGTCAGGTGTCTTCATCACACTGGTTGTAGATGTTGCCGTATTCGGCATATGGCCCGGCGTATTGATTTGGGGTGTGCAGATGATCTGGATCCCGTTTTGGGCGGCTGGCGTCATCAATGGCATTGGCCATTTCTGGGGGTATCGTAACTTCGCCTGCGCCGATGCTTCAACCAATATCCTGCCTATCGGTATTTTTATCGGCGGGGAGGAGTTGCATAACAATCATCATACGTTCGCCTCTTCGGCAAAACTTTCCAATAAGTGGTATGAATTCGATATTGGCTGGTTTTATATCCGCTTGCTTGAGATAGTCGGCTGGGCAAGAGTTAAAAAAATTGCGCCGACGCCACGCCTCAATGTGGCACGGCCAGTGATTGATGTTGATATGCTTCAGGCCGTTGTCACACATCGCTATGACGTTTTGGCCAAGTACCTGAAATATTTGCATCACTTGGCTACTGAGGAGTTTGTACAGCTCAGGATTGGTGCAAAGGAAGGCCAGGTGATGAAGCGCTTGTTGGGTAAGGACGAGAAAAGCCTGCCCATGCCACAGAAAGAACGGCTTGTGAGATTACTGGATCGGAGCGACCGCTTGGCGAGAGTCTATGCCATGCGCGTAGACTTGGAGGCATTGTGGGTGCGCTCGACGGCATCGCATGAGCAATTGGTCAAGCAGCTTGAAGAGTGGATCGTTCGCGCGGAACAAAGCGGCATTCGCCAGATGGAGGAGTTTTCGCTACGCTTGCGCAGTTATGTCGTGTAATTGAACTGAATGCACCAATAAAAAACCCGCCTTCTATGGCGGGTTTTTTATTGGTGTCGAGCGAATATCAAATTATTTAAGTTTTACTTCCTTGTAGGCAACGTGTTTACGTACCTTGGGGTCGTATTTTATGAACTCCAGTTTGCCTGGAGTCGTCTTCTTGTTCTTCGACGTAGTATAGAAATGTCCGGTACCTGCCGTTGATTCCAGCTTGATTTTTTCGCGTCCGCCCTTGGCCATGATATTTCTCCTGATTAGACGTGTTCGCCGCGTTTACGCAATTCGGCGAGAATGACGTCAATGCCTTTTTTGTCAATCGTGCGTAAGCCAGCGTTGGAAACGCGCAAGCTGACAAAACGGTTTTCCGTCTCAACCCAGAAACGACGATTATGCAGATTGGGCAGGAAGCGACGTTTGGTTTTATTGTTGGCGTGGGAAACATTGTTTCCCACCATGGGGGCTTTGCCCGTCACTTGGCATACGCGCGACATAGTGTAGTGCTCCTGAATGCTGATTTCGCAAAGCTGGCAAGTATACCAAAATTTCCCCAACAGCCCAATCATTTTTTAGATCAATCCGCGTTCGGCAAATGAAAGAGGCTCCGTGTTATTGGTGACAATAAAATGATCCAGTACCTTGACCTCAATCAAAGCCAGCGCCTGTTTTAGTATCGAAGTGAGCGCTTGATCTGCTGGCGAAGGCTCGGCGAGTCCTGAGGGGTGATTATGGGCAAGGATAACTGCGCCGGCATTACATGCCAGTGCGCATTTGACGACTTCACGCGGATATACGCTCGTCTGGGTCAGGGTACCGCGAAAGAGCTCCTCAGTGGTGATCAGGCGATTCTGGGCGTCAAGCCACAATGCGACAAACACTTCGTGTTGCAGGCCTCCCAAAGACAGGCGAAGCCAGTCGCGTACTGCCTGGGGAGAAGCCAGCGCATCGCGTTCCCTGACCGGGTTGATAAGGGTACGGCGGGCCAGCTCCAGCGCGGCGCTAAATTGGGCCGCTTTCGCCGGGCCTATGCCAGGTAGCCGGGTGAGTTTTTTGCCGCTGGCGGAAGCGAGATGGGCAAGGTCGCCATCAAATTGCTCCAGTAATTCGCAGGCGAGGTCTACGGCACTTTTGCCGCGGATGCCAACACGCAGAAAAATCGCCAGCAGTTCGGCATCCGAAAGTGCCGCTGCGCCTTTTTGCAGTAATCGCTCACGTGGGCGTTCGGCTACAGGCCAATCGCGTATGGCCATGGTTTAGAATCCTTCCTTCAATGCCTAACTGCAGGATTGTAATGTCATGAGTGCTTTTTCGGGTAAGCGCATCGTGCTGGGCGTTACGGGCGGCGTGGCGGCTTACAAGGCGGCTGAACTTGCGCGGCTGCTGGTTAAGGCAGGTGCTGAGGTGGACATAGCGCTGACCAGGGCGGGGAGCGAGTTTATTGGCGCCGCCACGTTCCAGGCGCTCACCGGGCGCCCTGTGTGGCAGTCATTGTGGGACGGCCGCATGGATAATGGCATGGCGCACATTGATCTGACGCGTGGCGCTGCGGCGGTGCTGGTAGCCCCGGCAACGGCTGATTTTCTTGCCAAGCTGACTCATGGGTTCGCTGATGATTTGCTGGCAACATTGTGCTTGGCGCGCGATTGCCCTTTGCTGGTGGCGCCCGCAATGAACCGGCAGATGTGGGAGAACCCGGCCACGCAGCGCAATGTGATGCAGCTATGTGCCGATGGCGTAAAGGTTCTTGGTCCGGCAAGCGGTGACCAGGCTTGCGGCGAAGTGGGCGATGGCCGCATGCTTGAAGCGACTGAGCTTTTTGATGATCTTTACGCATTCCTGCAGCCCAAGCCACTAGCGGGCAAGTGTGTCTTGCTGACGGCGGGGCCAACTTTCGAGCCGATCGACCCGGTGCGCGGGCTGACGAATTCCAGTTCCGGGAAAATGGGCTTTGCGCTTGCGCGCGCGTGCGTTGAGGCAGGTGCGGAGGTCACGCTGATAGCGGGCCCAGTTGCGTTGGCGACGCCACGGGGAGTGCGTCGGGTTGATGCGCAGACAGCTACGCAAATGCGCGAGGCCGCGTTGGAAAATTTGCCTGGGCAGGACGTATTTATCGGTGTCGCGGCTGTGGCGGATTATCGACCGAAGGCCGTGTCTCCCCGTAAAATCAAAAAGGGTAGCGCCCCCCTCGTGCTGGAGCTTGAGGCAACGTCCGATATTCTTGCTGAAATTGCGGCGCGGCCTGATGCGCCGTTCTGTGTTGGTTTTGCCGCCGAGAGCCATGATCTGGCAACCTATGCCGAGGCCAAACGGAGAGCCAAAAAGCTGGCACTGGTAGTGGGTAATCTCATACAGGATGGCTTGGGGGGCGAAACCAATAATGTGACCCTGTTTGATGCTCTGGGCGCATACCCTCTTCCGCTGGCCGAAAAAATGGAAGTGGCGCGTGGCATCGTGGCGCACCTGGCGGCTTTGATCGAGAAGCGCAATGCCAAAAGTTGACTTGAAAGTGCTTGATGCGCGGCTGAAGGATGCTTCCGGCCACTATGCGCCGCACTATGCGACACCGGGCT
This sequence comes from uncultured Rhodocyclaceae bacterium, assembly GCA_964596295.1. GTDB lineage: Bacteria > Pseudomonadota > Gammaproteobacteria > Burkholderiales > Rhodocyclaceae > Rugosibacter. The sequence goes on from CAZQTB010000001.1 coordinate 127,259, forward strand.
CAGCCGGTATTGACTTGCGCGCCTGCATCGACATAGCCGTAAAGATTCACCCCGGCGAGACGATGCTGGTGCCTACGGGTATTGCAATTCACCTGGCGGATCCGGGCCTCGCGGCAATGATTTTGCCGCGCTCGGGTTTGGGCCACAAACATGGCATTGTGCTGGGCAATCTGGTGGGTCTGATTGATTCGGATTATCAGGGCGAACTTTTTGTTTCGACCTGGAATCGCGGCCATGAGACATTTACCATCAATCCGTTGGACCGGCTGGCGCAATTGGTGGTGGTGCCTGTAGTCCAGGTGACTTTCAATGTAGTGGATGAGTTTGCCGGCAGCGACCGTGGCGCAGGCGGATTTGGCAGCACGGGCAAGGCTTGAGACGGGGCTGCGCGCGTTCCCGGAAGGGGGGCTTGCTTTGCGGCGTCTTGCCAGCGCTGACTTTTCGGCTCGTCGTACCCCATCCTTACACCATCGTCTCGTACAGCGGCAGGGTGAGAAACTCCGGATAGTTGTCGGCGAGCGACATCCCCTCAAAAATTTTCGCGGCCTGATCATAGGTTTCCGTCTTTTCACCCCCTGTAGTTACAGTGGCTTTCACCTTCGCCAGCTCTTCGCGAATAAAGCCGCGCACCATGTCGGCGGTTACTTTGCGGCCATCGTCGAGTTTTCCCTTGGGCGACACAACCCACTGCCACACTTGCGAGCGACTGATCTCTGCTGTTGCAGCGTCTTCCATCAGGTTGTGAATGGGCACGCAGCCATTGCCAGCCAGCCAGCTGCCGAGGTAGTGAATGCCAACGTTGATGTTGTTGCGCACACCGGCTTCAGTAATCGGCTGTTCGGGCTGAAAATTGAGCCAGTCCTGGGGACCGAAGTTTTCATCGCGCTGTTTTGCCCATTGGTTGGGACGCTCGCCCAGCACTTTTTGGAACTCTTCTGCAGCAATAGCGACGAGGCCGGGATGAGCCACCCAGCCGCCGTCGAAGCCGTCGTTGGCGTCGCGCGTCTTGTCATGGCGAACGCCCGCCAAAGCTTTTTCGTTAGCCACCGGGTCGTTCTTGATCGGGATCAGCGCGCTCATGCCGCCTATGGCGGGTGCGCCATGCTTGTGGCAAGCCTTGACCAGCGCCAGTGCGTAGCTGCGCATAAAGGGCACTTCCATCGTAATCGCGTTACGATTGGCGAGACAGAAATTCTTGTTGCGCTTGAATTTCTTGATGCAACTGAAGATGTAATCCCAGCGGCCTGCATTGAGCCCTGCGCTATGCTCGCGCAGCTCATACAGGATTTCCTCCATCTCGAAGGTGGCGAGCACGGTTTCTATCAATACGGTAGCCTTGATGGTGCCTGGGGGCAGGCCAATTTCATTTTGTGCCATGATGAAAATATCGTTCCACAGGCGCGCTTCGAGGTGGCTTTCCATTTTCGGCAGATAGTAGAAAGGCCCCGTGCCCCGTGCTACCTGTTCTTTTGCGTTGTGGAAGAACACCAAGGCAAAATCGAAAAGTCCGCCAGAAACGCGTTGTCCGTCGATCAACACATGCTTTTCATCGAGATGCCAGCCGCGCGTCCGGATTTGCAGGGTGGCGATCTTGTCGTTGAGCCTGTACTCCTTGCCTGCTTCATTTGTGAATGTCAGTTCACGACGAATGGCCTTATAGAGGTTTATCTGGCCCTGAATCTGGTTTTCCCACTTGGGGCTGTTGGAGTCTTCAAAGTCAGCCATGTAGCTGTCAGCGCCGGAGTTGAGGGCGTTAATGATCATCTTGGCTTCTACGGGGCCAGTGATCTCCGTGCGACGGCGTTCCAGCGCTTTTGGCAACGGCGCGATTTTCCAGTTGCCCTCGCGGATACGTCTGGTTTCGGGCAGGAAACCGGGCATCTCGCCGGCATCAATACGTGTTTGACGAGCCATGCGTGCGGCGAGCAATTGCTGGCGGCGCGCCTCGAAGGCGCGGTGCAGTTTAGCGACCAGCGCGAGCGCTTCGGTGGTGAGAATTTGCGCGTACTCGGGGGTGACAGGAGCGTTGATCCGGACACCCTGCGGTGGCGTAACTGGTAGGCTCATGGGGATTCCTTGAGAGTAGATGTTGTCAGTATGATGACCGAGGTCCCGCCGAATCGCCGTGGTGACGCCGGCGAAGCAACCGGCCCGGTTTCCTGCTGATATGAGACAAAGCTATAGCCGCAGTCACGGGTGGCAACTCTTTGCGATGTAACATTAATATTATATAAGATATAAAACAAATGAATTTTTAGATCAGGGTAAAAATGAGAGCGATACGGCAAAAAGGGGGGAGATGAATTGCCCTGCGAAGATTGAAATAACCCTCCATCGGGTTATTACGCATTGATTGTATCCATGACGTATGCGGTGTCTATCAATGAATAAACCCATCGCTGCAGACTCAAGCGCTTGTCAACCGGAGAGTCATCTTCAAACAAGCCAGTCGTGAGTAAATCCATGACCAGCGCATTGCTCTGAAAGTCGGCGCTGGCGAGACGCCGTACAGTTAGTAAGTCAGTGAAATCATCAAACCGTAGGCGACGGAATCGGTTTGCTGATATCAGCAAATGTGAGCTTCACCTTCTCGTTTTCATCCAGATCAATTGTCACACGTCCGCCATGCAGCAAGCGGCCGAACAACAGCTCATCTGCCAGTGCTGAGCGGATGGTGTCTTGAATCAGGCGTGCCATTGGTCGTGCGCCCATTAATGGGTCAAAGCCTTTTTCGCCCAGCCAGGCACGGAGCGCGTCAGTAAAGATGGCTTCCACTTTCTTCTCGTGCAACTGGCCTTCAAGCTGCATAAGGAACTTGTCCACCACGCGCAGAATGATCTGCGCGTCCAGCGCACGGAAGGAAATGATTGCGTCAAGGCGATTGCGAAATTCGGGCGTGAATAAGCGCTTGATATCCACCATTTCGTCACCTTGCGCTTTATTGCTGGTAAAGCCGATGCTGGTTTTCTGCAACGCCTCGGCACCCGCATTGGTGGTCATGATAATCACCACATTGCGGAAATCCGCCTTGCGGCCATTGTTGTCGGTCAGCGAGCCATGGTCCATCACCTGCAACAAGATGTTGAATATCTCCGGATGTGCTTTTTCAATTTCATCCAGTAACAACACGGCATGCGGTTTCTTGGTTATTGCCTCGGTGAGCAGTCCGCCCTGATCAAACCCGACATAGCCTGGCGGCGCGCCGATAAGGCGACTGACGGCGTGGCGTTCCATGTATTCCGACATATCGAAACGGATCAGATCAATCCCCATGCAATAGGCAAGTTGGCGTGCGACCTCTGTTTTGCCAACGCCGGTGGGACCAGAGAAGAGGAAGCTGCCGATAGGTTTTTGCGGGTCACCAAGGCCAGAACGCGACATCTTGATGGCTTTGGCCAGCGCATCAATCGCGATATCCTGGCCGTAGACCATGTTTTTGAGATCGCGGTCGAGGTTTTTCAGCGCCGATCTGTCGTCCGACGACACGTGTTGTGGCGGAATACGCGCAATCTTGGCGACGATATCTTCAATCTCCGTTTTGCCAATCAATTTCTTTTGTTTCGACTTTGGCAGGATGCGTTGCGCCGCACCTGCTTCATCGATCACGTCAATGGCCTTGTCGGGCAAATGACGGTCGTTGATGTACTTGGCGGACAATTCGGCAGCGCTGGAGATGGCCGCCGCCGAGTATTTGACACTGTGATGCTCCTCGAAGCGTGACTTGAGGCCACGCAGGATGGAAACGGTCTCGTCTACTGAAGGCTCATTCACATCCACTTTCTGGAAGCGCCGGGAGAGTGCGTGATCCTTCTCGAAAACCCCACGATATTCGTTATAAGTTGTGGCACCAATACATTTCAGTGCGCCGGATGACAAAGCGGGCTTCAGCAGATTGGAGGCATCAAGCGTGCCACCCGAGGCGGCACCAGCGCCGATCAGGGTATGTATCTCATCAATGAAGAGAATGGCATTCGGGGTGTCAGCCAATTGCTTCAGCACGCCCTTCAATCGTTGTTCAAAGTCACCACGATATTTGGTGCCTGCCAACAATGCGCCCATATCGAGCGCATAGACTGTGGCATCGGAAAGAATGTCGGGAACGCGGCCTTCAGTGATACGACGAGCCAAACCTTCAGCAATCGCGGTCTTTCCAACGCCAGCTTCGCCGACCAGTAGGGGGTTATTTTTACGGCGACGGCACAACGTTTGTATTACGCGCTCCAGTTCTTTATCGCGTCCGATCAGCGGGTCAATCTTGCCAACAAGCGCTTGCTGATTGAGGTTTTGCGCGAAGTTTTCAAGCGGTCCTCCTTTTTCCTGGCCTTCTGTTTCCGTTTCAGCCGTTTCTTCCTTGCTTGCAGGTTGGGCAGTTTTAGCGATACCGTGGGAAATGAAGTTCACAACATCCAGCCGGGAGATGTTCTGACGTTGGAGGAAGTACACCGCATGTGAATCCTTTTCGCCAAAAATTGCGACCAGGACATTGGCTCCGGTGACTTCTTTCTTGCCGGACGACTGTACATGCAAAATGGCGCGCTGGATTACCCGCTGAAAGCCCAGCGTAGGTTGTGTGTCGATCTCATCGCTACCGGCTACGGTCGGCGTGTGCTCGGTAATGAAAGCCACGAGCTCCTTGCGCAAGCCTTCCATATCAACCGCGCAGGCACGCAACACTTCTGCTGCAGACGGGTTATCCAGTAACGCCAACAGCAAATGTTCGACAGTGATGAATTCGTGACGTTTTTGGCGTGCGTCTACAAAAGCCATATGCAAACTAACTTCAAGTTCCTGAGCAATCATCAGCTTTCCTCCATCACGCAAGCCAGCGGGTGCTGGTGTCGCCGCGCAAACGCACTTACCTGTTCAACTTTTGTTGCAGCTATATCGAGAGGATACACGCCACAGACCCCTTTCCCTTCTCGATGCACCTTGAGCATAATCTGCATCGATTGTTCACGTGACAAATTAAAAAACTTTTCCAAAACGATAATGACAAAATCCATCGGTGTGAAGTCATCGTTGAGCAACAACACCTTATGCATAGGGGGCAGATTTACTTTACTTTTTTCTGGAGCCAGCGCAGCACCGCCCTCTGTTCCAAGTTGTTTTCGTGTAGCCATAAGATATATTCTAATGCGATTCGTGGCAGTTTCAACTACACAAAAAGCAGGGTGTGAATAAAGGAAAAAGAGGGGATTAGCATCCCACTCTTGTTGGAGCTTGGGGCGAGATGCAAGGATTCAAGATGGCAACATGTGCAGCGCAACATAGAAAGTTGTTGACGCTGGTGAACTTAGTAGGTAAAACGCACACCGTGTTTAGCTCAAGTTCCCGCGTGGTGACCTACGGTCTTCTCTCAGCCTGTCAATTTGCAGTCCTTTTGAATTGCCGCTTAGCCCCCTGCTATTCCGAGCTTGAATGTTAAACATGCCCCGGCCGGGGTGCGGTATCTTTTTGTAGCCCGCAGCGGTGGCCGATTCGTTCGTTTTTGATTAAGGAAGAGTTACATGGCAACTGGTACAGTTAAATGGTTCAACGACGCCAAAGGTTTTGGCTTTATTACTCCCGATGACGGCAGCGAAGACCTTTTCGCGCATTTCTCAGCCATCAACATGGCTGGATTCAAGTCGCTGAAAGAAGGCGACAAGGTGACGTTTGACGTGGTTCAAGGCCCCAAAGGCAAGCAGGCCTCGAACATTCAGCGTCCTTGAGTCACTGATAGTCAGTCAAGACCTTTTCAGAATCATGGATATTAGATTCTGAAAAGGGGTAAAACCCGTCGCGTGACCTTGTCACGAGGCGGGTTTTTTTATGCGGCTTGCGTGACTTGTCGCGTAAGCCCCTTATATACAACCTTACATACGTTCGATCATCGCCTGACCGAAAGCGGAGCATTTGACTTCCTTGGCCCCTTCCATGAGGCGGGCGAAGTCATACGTGACGACTTTGTCGCCAATGGCAGCCTCCATTGCATGGATGATGAGATCGGCGGCCTCCGTCCACCCCATATGACGCAACATCATTTCGGCCGACAGGATGAGTGACCCTGGGTTTACATAGTCCTTGCCAGCATACTTGGGGGCTGTTCCGTGGGTGGCCTCAAAAACAGCATAGTCGTCAGAAATGTTGGCCCCTGGGGCAATACCAATACCGCCCACTTGTGCGGCAAGGGCATCAGAGATGTAGTCACCGTTCAGATTGCAACACGCGATTACATCGTATTCCGCTGGACGAAGCAGAATTTGCTGCAAAAAGGCATCGGCGATGGCATCTTTTATAACAATGCCGTTGGGTAGTTTGAGCCACGGACCGCCATCGATTTCAACACCGCCAAACTCTTTTTTTGCCAGCCCGTAGCCCCAGTCACGGAAGCCCCCTTCGGTGTACTTCATGATGTTGCCTTTGTGAACGATCGTCACTGACTTCCGTTTGTTGTCGATGGCATATTTTATGGCGGCACGGACCAGACGTTCAGTTCCCTCACGCGAGACTGGCTTGATACCGATACCGGACGTATTGGGGAAGCGAATTTTGGTTACACCCATTTCTTCCTGAAGGAACTTTATGACCTTTTTTGCCTGAGCGGATTCGGCCTGCCATTCAATACCGGCATAAATATCCTCGGTGTTCTCCCGAAAGATGACCATGTCAGTCTTCGTCGGATCCTTTAATGGCGAGGGGATGCCTTTGAAATAACGTACTGGACGTACGCATTGATAAAGATCCATTTCCTGCCGCAGGGCTACATTGAGCGAGCGGATGCCGCCGCCGACAGGAGTTGTGAGTGGCCCCTTGATGGATACCGCATATTCTTTGCAGGCGTTGATGGTTTCTTCGGGCAACCAGCTATCCGGGCCATAAACGCGGGTAGCTTTCTCACCCGCATAAATTTCCATCCACGAAATCTTGCGCTTCCCACCGTAGGCCTTTTGGACGGCTGCGTCCACCACCCTTTGCATGACGGGGGTGATGTCGACCCCGATGCCGTCGCCTTCGATAAATGGAATGATCGGAGTGTCAGGAATCGGTCTGCCGGGGATGATTTTTTGGCCTTGTGCGGGAACTTTTATAAAAGAGGTACTCATGCCTGCTCCAGTATGGTGTTTACTAAGGGGGTGGGGAAAACGATAGGCGTAACAAAATCAATTATCCCCCAAAACCTGCTTCGTCTTCAATCGGCAGGGTAGTACAGCATTGCGCTTGACCAACATCTCAAAGATCAGAGACCCGCGCGAGCACATACTGAGTGCAGAGTTTGTAATCCCGATCGGAACTCGCCATGGTTAACTTCGATGAAGAAGTCGGCGCTGGCGCTACGGCGGAAGTGTGGTGAGCATATGGTCCGCCGATCAACGTGGCGTCAGCCATGCAATGTATCGAAAATCTCTTGTTCGGGATTGGTAGCGACGATTTCGCCACGCAAGCTATGGGGTAACGCGGCGGTGATGAGAATATCGATGAAACAACCCATGAGGCGTTCGTTTCCGGCGAAATTTACGACACGATTGTTTGCAGTGCGCCCTGCCAGCTCGCGGGCATTTTTGCGGGCATGCCCTTCGACCAGAATGCGCTGCACACTGCCCACCATGGCTTCGCTAAACACCATTGCCTGTGCTTCGATGTTTTTTTGCAGGCGCATCAGCCGCTTTACTTTCAATTCCTGTGGCGTGGTGTCGCTCATCCCTGCGGCAGGCGTGCCAGGACGCGGGCTATAAATGAAGGAAAAACTGTTGTCGAAATTCAGCTCTTCAATCAGTTGCATTGTCTTCTCGAAATCTTCTTCGGTTTCGCCCGGGAAGCCGACAATGAAGTCGGATGAGAGTGAAAGATCGGGACGCGCAGCTTTCAGTTTGCGTACCAGTGATTTGAATTCAAGTGCTGTGTAGCCGCGTTTCATTGCCGCCAGAATGCGATCTGAACCGGACTGGACCGGTAGATGCAGGTGGGAAACCAGCTTGGGTACGCTGCGGTAAACATCGATCAGGCGCTGCGTTACTTCGCGGGGGTGCGAGGTGGTATAGCGAATGCGTTCGAGTCCTTCGAGCTCGGCAATGGTTTCGATGAGAAAGGCCAGGTCGACGGTATCGCCATCATCCGTCGCGCCCCGGTAGGCGTTAACGTTCTGGCCCAACAGGGTAATTTCGCGGACGCCTTGCGCAACAAGACCGGTGATTTCGGCCACTACGCCATTGAATGGCCGCGAAATTTCTTCGCCGCGGGTGTAGGGTACGACACAGAAGGTGCAATATTTCGAGCAGCCCTCCATAATTGAAACAAAGGCGGAAACCCCTTCAGTTTTGGCGGCCGGCAGGGCATCGAATTTTTCGATCTCGGGGAAGGAAATATCGACCTGGGACCGCCCGGTGGCGCGGCGTGCGGCAATCATTTGCGGCAGGCGATGCAGGGTTTGCGGGCCGAACACGATGTCCACATAAGGGGCGCGGCTGACAATGGCCTCGCCTTCCTGACTGGCAACACAGCCACCGACGCCGATGATGAGATTCGGGTTGATTTCTTTCAAATGCCGGACGCGGCCCAGATCGTGAAATACCTTCTCCTGCGCTTTTTCGCGCACAGAGCAAGTATTGAAGAGAACGATATCGGCCTCTTCGGGGTTGTCCGTTTTGACCATCCCCTCGGTGCTGGCCAATATGTCAGCCATCTTATCGGAGTCGTATTCGTTCATCTGACAGCCAAAGGTGCGGATGAACACTTTCTTGGGCATTGTCTGAGAAAAGAAATAGGAAAGGTAATAGATTATAGAACAGTCATAGCGACTCCTCTTTGCTACTATTGCGGCTATGAAACCCGCGATTATTCTTCTTTCTGGAGGCCTTGATTCTGCCACGATGCTTGCGCTGGCAAGCAGACAAGGCTTTGACTGCCATTGCTTGTCGCTCGATTACGGCCAGCGCCACAGTGTCGAACTGCTGGCGGCGCACCGTGTAGCCGCGGCTCTGGGCGCCACGGCCCATCGTGTGCTCAAGCTTGATCTTGCTCAGTTGGGCGGTTCGGCCTTGACCGATGCATCGATTGCTGTGCCGACAGACGGTGTGCATCCGGGAATTCCGGTCACCTATGTCCCGGCGCGCAACACCATCATGCTGTCGCTGGCCTTGGCGTGGGCAGAGGTTTTGGGCGCCCAGGATATTTTTGTAGGGGTGAATGCAATTGACTATTCTGGCTACCCTGATTGCCGCCCCGAGTTTATCCGCGCTTTTGAAACGCTTGCCAATCTGGCGACCAAGGCTGCCGTGGAAGGTACGGAGTTGAGGGTGCACGCGCCACTGATTGCATTGAGTAAAGCGGAAATTATTAGGGCAGGCATGGAGTTAGGCGTGGATTACGGTCTGACGGTGTCCTGCTACCAGGCCGACGAAACAGGCCGCGCCTGCGGTGTTTGTGATTCTTGCCGTTTACGCAAGGAAGGGTTTGCTACGGCGCACATCGCTGATCCGACACGGTACGGCCCTGGCCATTGACGTTCTTCAGGCCCCGTCTGAAGAGTCCGCCTGTGTTTTTTGACAAAACCCGTTTGACAGCATCTCCAGTGATTGATTAGAATACGCGGCTGTCCGTAAAGTGCCGGGTTGGCTTCAGTCCGCAGTCGCGCTGGCCGGATTATTAATGCAAGCAAGGGAAAAGAATGAAAACATTTTCTGCCAAACCGCATGAAGTGCAGCATGACTGGTTCGTCGTTGATGCGGCGGACAAAGTACTCGGCCGCTTGGCTGCTGAGATCGCGCGCCGTTTGCGCGGTAAGCACAAGGCAATTTATACGCCTCACGTTGATACTGGTGATTACATCGTCGTGGTGAATGTTGAGAAGCTGCGCGTCACAGGCAATAAAGCGCAGGACAAGAAATACTTCCGGCACACTGGGTATCCGGGTGGAATTTATGAAACCAACTTCAGCAAGTTGCAACAACGTTTTCCTGACCGTGTTCTTGAAAAAGCGGTCAAGGGTATGCTGCCAAAGGGTCCGCTAGGCTATGCGATGCTGAAGAAGATGAAGTGCTATGCCGGGGGCGATCATCCGCACGCCGCCCAGCAACCCAAGTCGCTGGATATTTAAGTTAAGCGCTGGAAATCCAAGGAGTTTCTATGGCAGTTACGCAATATTATGGCACCGGTCGTCGCAAGACAGCTATCGCTCGCGTGTTTCTTCGCGCCGGCAGCGGCAAGTTTGTTGTTAACGATAAGCCGGTTGATGTATTTTTTTCGCGCGAAACAGGCCGTATGGTCGTGCGCCAGCCGCTAGAACTGACGCAGCATACGTCTACCTTTGACATTATGGTGAATGTTACCGGTGGCGGCGAATCTGGCCAGGCCGGAGCCGTGAGGCATGGTATTACACGTGCCCTGATTGAGTATGATGCGACGCTGAAGCCTGCTTTGTCGGGCGCCGGTTTTGTTACCCGTGATGCGCGTGAAGTCGAGCGGAAAAAAGTTGGCTTTCGCAAGGCGCGCCGCCGCAAACAGTTCTCGAAGCGCTAAGAAGCTTCGCTGGACTTTAAAAGGCCGCCTTCGGGCGGCTTTTTTGTTTCTGGTACATTTGTTACGGGGTAACGTCTTTTTTATATGGAGCTGGCATGATCAAGGTAGGCATTGTTGGCGGTACCGGCTATACCGGGGTTGAGTTGTTGCGTTTGCTGGCACAACATCCGGACGCTGAGTTGCTGGCTATAACTTCGCGTGGCGAAGCGGGAACCCATGTGGCAGAAATGTTCCCCAGTTTGCGTGGATCAGTGGGGCTGAAGTTCAGTGACCCGAAGGATGCCCCATTGGCCAAATGCGACATCGTGTTTTTTGCTACGCCCAATGGAATTGCAATGCAACAGGCGACGAACCTGCTTGATGCCGGGGTGCGGGTTATTGATCTGGCGGCTGATTTTCGCATTCAGGATGTTGCGCAATGGGAGCGGTGGTATGGCATGACACACGCCAGCCCGGCGCTGGTCGCAGAGGCTGTGTATGGATTGCCTGAAGTGAATCGGGCGGCTATTCGCCACGCCCGTCTTGTCGCAAATCCCGGTTGCTACCCAACGGCGACGCAGCTCGGCTTCCTGCCGTTGGTTGAATCCGGTTGCGTTGATCCGGGTCACTTGATCGCGGATGTCAAGTCTGGTGTTTCCGGGGCGGGACGCAAAGCGGAAACGCATACGTTATTTTCCGAGGCGGCCGATAATTTCAAGGCTTATGGAGTGCCGGGGCATCGCCATTTGCCTGAAATTCAGCAGGGTCTTGCACGTGCTGCTGGTGGTGCGGTTGGTTTGACATTTGTGCCGCACCTGACGCCCATGATTCGCGGCATTCATGCGACGCTCTATGCGCGCATTACTCGTGAAGATGATTTTCAGGAGCTGTTTGAAAAGCGCTATGTGGGTGAGCCGTTCATTGATGTGTTACCGCCGCAATCGCACCCTGAAACTCGGTCGGTACGCGCAGCGAACACGTGTCGGATTGCGGTTCATCGGCCGCAAGGCGGAGATACACTGGTTGTGCTCTCGGTTATCGACAATCTTGTCAAGGGAGCCGCAGGTCAGGCGGTACAAAATATGAACATCATGTTTGGGTTTGATGAATGCGCCGGTTTGTCGCACATTCCCGTCTTGCCCTGATGCTGAGGCGCTGGCGTAACCGTTTTGGGATTTCAGCACATCGTGTGGCCGTGCGGACGCATTTGCCATGGCACTGGCGAGCGTTGTCGATTATCACTCTGGCAGGGGCGGCGCTGGCATTGGCGGGGTGGATTTATGATACCGGCCGCCAGTTTGCAGGTTTTGACCAAAGTTCCAGCGATCGCGAACTGAGTGAAATGCAGGAACAGGCAGCACGACTTGGGTCTGAGCTTGAGTTGGCACGCAAGACGGCGAATTCCAGCGAAAGCAGGCTGCGTATTGAGGCTACAACGCAGGAACGGCTGGCTACCCAGATCAAGACGCTGGAAGAGGAAAACACCCGCCTTAAGGCCGATTTGGCAATGTTCGAGAATCTGGCTGGGGGGCATGTCGGAAATGCCGGTTTAGCCATGAGCCAGCTACAAATTCTTCCTGTTGGAACTGAGGGGGAGTATCGCTACCGACTGATGTTGGTACAGACCGGGGATAAAAAGCAGCTGGAATTTAGGGGCGCGCTACAGTTAATTGCCACTGTACAGCGTGGAAAAGAGACTGTTACCATACAATTCCCGGTAGCGGGAGATGGGGGCGCTGATCAGTATCAGGTCAGTTTTCATTACTTCCGGCGGCTCGAAGGTGTGTTCAAGGTGCCTACGGGAACGCAGCTTCGGCGTATCGAGGTGCGTCTTATCAAGAATGGCGTGATAAAGGCCAGTCAAGTTGTTGTTCTGTAAAAATTGATCATTGGACTGACTGCAAATGAGGAGATATAGCCATGTTTGGTAAAAAATCAAATAAACCGCCAGGACGCATTGATACTTTAATCGGTATGGGCACCTCGGTTGCCGGTGATGTAAGCTTTACAGGAGGGCTGCGCGTCGATGGTGAGGTCAAAGGTAACATACGCGGCGTTCATGACCAGCCCACAACGCTGGTAGTCAGCGAGCATGCACGTGTTGAGGGAGAGATCTCCGTGTCCCATCTGGTCATTAACGGAACAGTGATTGGGCCGGTGCATGCAAATGAGTTCCTGGAATTGCAGACCAAGGCGCGAGTCACAGGGGATGTTGAATATAGTACGATCGAAATACATCTTGGCGCTGTGGTCCAAGGCCGCTTGGTGCACCAGGAGGTATCGGCAAAGGCTGTGGAGTTAAAACTAGCTGCCAGTAATTGACTCCAATGACTCTTGAAATACTGATTAATGCGCACACATGTTATTCTTAGCGTGTATTTTGATAGGAGAATGCCATGAATGCACTTACAGAAATGCCTGCGCCGTTTAATTTCACTGAAAATGCGGCGAACAAGGTCAAGGAATTGATAGTTGAGGAAGGAAATCCCGAGCTCAAATTGCGCGTGTTTGTCTCGGGCGGCGGTTGTTCCGGTTTTCAATATGGGTTTACCTTTGATGAAGTGGTCAATGATGATGACACTGCGCTGAATAAAAATGGCGTGACCCTGCTGATTGACCCGATGAGTTATCAGTATCTGGTTGGTGCTGAAATTGATTACAGTGAGGGGCTTGAAGGTTCACAGTTTGTGATCAAGAATCCGAACGCGACCAGCACATGCGGGTGTGGTTCGTCTTTCTCACTCTGATGATTTGATCGGAGGACAGGGCGGTTTCCTGTCCTGTTGCATCCCGCTGCATTAAGCGGGATAAATTGCACCCAGGATGCGCAGTCCGCGAGCGCCCGTAGCTGCCGGCAGATTTCCGGATTGTCCGGTTAAAGTGCGCCATGCCAACCAGGCAAAAGCGACCGCTTCGACCCAGTCCGGCGGTTGTCCCAGAAACTCGGTGCTGGCGATACGGCAAGTTGGCAGGCGGTGGCGTAGCCGCCCCATTAGCGTTGCGTTATGAACCCCGCCGCCACAGACGAAAATTTCATCAGGATCGCCGCACCACCGCTGGATAGCCTGCGTCGCGGTCAGGGCTGTTAGTTCGACTAATGTAGCTTGCACATCTTCCGGGCGCTCCTCCCCATCAAGGAACCGGGAGAGCCAGCGCATATTGAATCTGTCACGGCCACAGCTTTTAGGCGGGGCCGTACGGAAGAATTCATCGGCTATCAGCTTTTCCAGCAGGGCGGGTTGTAACTCTCCTTGGCTGGCCCAGCGCCCATCCTCGTCGTATCGAAGGCCCATACTGGATTCGATCCAGGCATCCATCAATAGATTGCCTGGCCCGCAGTCAAAACCGCGTACCGGCTGTCGTGGGTTGAGGTCAGTCAGATTGGCAACGCCGCCAATGTTGAGGATGATTCGATGTAACTCTGGGGTGCTAAAAATCTCGGCATGAAATGCAGGAACCAACGGCGCACCTTGTCCTCCGGCTGCAATATCGCGGCTACGAAAATCAGCAACAACTGTAATTCCCGTAAGCTCTGCGAGTAATGCAGGATTATTGATCTGCAGGCTGTATCCCGCATCAGGTTGATGCCTTACGGTCTGACCGTGGCAGCCGATTGCCGCGACCTGAAAGGGCGATATGTGGGCATCTGCAAGCATTTTCTTTACTGCCTGTGCGTAACAATGGGCCAGATCCCCTGCGAGAAGCGCAGCAGCGTGGAGTTCATTGTCGCCGGGTAGCTGCAGCCGCATCGCTTGCTCGCGCAATGAGATTGAATACGGTAGCCAGGCAGTGGCAAGAGTTTGTGGCGGGGTTACAGAGACATCGACGAGAACAGCGTCCACTCCGTCCAGGCTGGTACCTGACATTAACCCTATAACCAACGGCGCCACTTTCATTGCTTAGTCGGATTGGGCGAGATTGAAGCTGTGGAGCAGGTCAAGATTGGCGAGATAGCCTGCAGTCTGGCCGTGGAACTGAATCAATTGTTCCGTTGTCAATGGACGTGCGCCAGGAAGTACCGCAGCAAGCGGGTTTTGATGGACATCATTAGTGCGAAATTCATAGTGCAGGTGCGGGCCGCTTGCGAGTCCCGTGGCGCCGACAAAGGCAATGATATCTCCTTGGTTCACGCGACTGCCCTTCCGCACTCCTGGTGCAAATCCTGAAAGGTGCCCATAAAGCGTGGTGTAGCGGTTTTGATGGCGCATAATGACGACTTTTCCGTAGCCGCCTTTGATCCCGACAAAATCGACAATTCCGTCCCCTGTGCTTTTTACATGAGTGCCTACAGGCGCTCCGTAGTCGATGCCTTTATGCGCTTTCCACAGTCTCAGAACGGGATGAAAACGTGCAGTTGTAAACCCCGATGTGATCCGGGAAAATTCAAGCGGAGATCGCAAAAAAGCTTTGCGAATATTTTTACCGTTTTCCGTATAGTAACCACCGCCTGACGTCTCGGCAGGATTGGCAAACCATGCTGCGCGGTAAATCTTGCCATCATTTACAAATTCGGCAGCAAGAACACGCCCGCTTCGCAACGGTCGGCCGAGGTATGTAAATAGTTCATAGACTACCGAAAAGTGGTCGCCTTTACGCAAATCGCGTTGGAAATCGATATCGCCGCCGAAAATAGTGGTCAGTTGCATGGCAATTGCGTCTGGAATTTCCATCGCGTCGGAAGCGCCAAAAAGCGAGTGGCGAATTTCTGCTGATTTCGCCACGATCTGTGCCCCCATCTGCAATGGCCGTTCGTTGGCGGTAAAACTGTCACCTTGGCGTTCAATGGCAAGAATATGATCAGTCTCCCCATTAAGGGGGAAGATCAAGGTTTGCAGTTCACCATGCAGCGTGGTGTGGGCCACCACGCTCTTGCCGGGGCTGAGTTGCCGGAAGATGGCCTGTGCCGAGATATTGGCACGCAGGAAATCCATTGCCGCACTATCACTGACCATTAAACGTTCTAGCAATGCGGCAACAGTATCTCCATGCTGAACCTGGCTTTCATACAGGAATCTGTTTTGAGTATCGGTACTCAACGCGATGGGAGCAGGGATAAGCGACTCGGCAACTTGTTGCTGGATAGTGCTGCCTATGGGGGCTTGAGCGATGGTAGCGAAGGCGACAACCATGCTGAATAGGCAGACAAGACCAGCCACAGCACCGACACGCAAGCGTCCCGAGTGGCTAGATTGACTGTGAATAAGTTGCGTTAGAATTCCGTTTTCTTCGATGTGCAATTGGATGAGCGCGCTGAAATTGGATCCGCACCAGTTTAACAAAGCCGTCCCTTCCTTCAAACTAGGTCCTTCCATGGCTGATATCGAATCTCAACTTGCGCTTATCAGGCGCGGTGCAGATGAACTGCTGATTGAGTCGGAACTCGCCGATAAACTCAAGAGCGGCCGTCCATTGCGGATCAAGGCAGGCTTTGACCCGACGGCTGCCGACCTGCATCTTGGGCATACCGTGTTGATTAACAAGTTGCGAAACTTTCAGGACTTGGGGCATCACGTCATGTTCCTCATTGGGGATTTCACCGGCATGATCGGTGACCCAACAGGAAAAAATACGACACGTCCACCGCTGACGCGCGAGCAGATACTGGCCAATGCTCAGACTTACCGCGAGCAGGTATTCAAAATCCTGGATCCTGAAAAAACCGAGGTTTGTTTTAATTCAGCATGGTTCGAGCCACTGGGTGCCGACGGCATAATCAAACTTGCGGCACAACATACCGTGGCTCGCATGCTGGAACGTGACGATTTCGCAAAGCGTTACGCCGCAGGTCAGCCGATTGCCATTCACGAATTTCTCTATCCCCTTTGTCAAGGGTACGACTCCGTAGCCATGAGAGCCGATATAGAACTTGGCGGTACAGATCAGAAATTCAATCTGCTGGTTGGGCGTGAGCTTCAGAAGCACTATGGTCAGCCACCGCAATGTGTGTTGACGATGCCCTTGCTTGAGGGCACGGACGGTGTCAACAAGATGTCCAAGTCTCTGGGTAATTATATTGGCATCACTGAGTCGCCACAGGAGATATTCGGAAAACTGATGTCTGTGTCCGATACGTTGATGTGGCGCTATTTTTCGCTGCTTTCATTCTTGGACAATGATGAAATTGTCCGGCTGAAACATGAAGTTGACGGCGGCCGTAACCCGCGTGACGCAAAGGTAATCCTTGCGCAGGAAATCGTTACCCGCTTCCACTCGCGCAAGGATGCGGAAATGGCCTTGGCGGATTTCGAGGCTCGTTTCCAAAGAGGGGTGTTGCCTGACAACATGCCGGAAATCAGTGTTGCGGCGGGTACTATTGCACAAGTCCTGAAGGCGGCCGGACTGACTCAGAGCACATCCGATGCATTGCGGATGATAGAGGGCGGCGGTGTCCGTCTCAATGGAGAGAAAGTCAGTGATCGTGGCCTTGTGCTAGCGGTTGGCCAGTCCGTTGTGCTCCAGGTGGGCAAGCGTAAATTTGCGCGCGTCGCCTTGATTTGAGATGCCCGCTTGGCCAATTGGCGATTATTTTTGAGAAAGCTATTTACAGCTTCTTCTGGTCCCCCTATAATCTTGCCTCTCTGCTGATTGCGGAGGG
>CAZQTB010000002.1:0-134839 GCA_964596295.1 uncultured Rhodocyclaceae bacterium
CAGCATGTCGGGAACATTCACGCCGAGCTTGGCGGCATAGCCGGGGTCGAGCGCGTTTTCCGCGTCGATATACGCTGCGACGCCGCCGGCTTTCTGAATTTCCGCAACCACATGCAGGCACAGCGTGGTCTTGCCGGAGGATTCCGGGCCGTAGATTTCGACCACCCGGCCGCGCGGCAAACCGCCGATGCCCAGCGCAATGTCGAGGCCCAAAGAGCCGGTGGAGACGATTTGAATGTCGTCGCTGACATTGCCTTCGCCCATCTTCATGATGGAGCCCTTGCCGAACTGCTTTTCGATCTGGGCGAGTGCCGCCTGTAGTGCCTTGCTCTTGTTTTCGTCCATGAGTTCCGTCCTTGAAAGTGGGTTCGATTATGGCATGGATGGCACAGTTTTTGCGCCCTGCCGGGATTGTTGCCGAATTGTTGTCGAATAGTCGTTTTTGCTGGCTGCGTTAGCCAAGCCGGGTCAGCAGTCCGTTCAATGCATGCACCACCGCTTGGCGGCGAATCGCCTCGCGGTCTCCTGAAAAATGCCGTGTTTCGGCATGTGCCGCCTCGCCGGCGCGACACCAGGCAAAGCACAGGGTGCCCACCGGCTTGGCCGGTGATCCACCCGCCGGGCCGGCCACGCCGGTAATGGCCACTGCCATCGATGCGCCGGATTTTGCCAGGGCGCCCGCCGCCATTTCGCGCGCCGTTTCTTCGCTCACCGCCCCGTGCGCGGCAAGGGTAGCTTCGCGCACACCCAGCATCTCAACCTTGGCCGCATTGGCATAGGTGACAAAACCGCGCTCGAACCACGCCGAGCTGCCGGCGGTGTGCGTGATGACTTGCGCCGCCCAGCCGCCGGTGCAGGATTCCGCGGTGGCAAGCAAAAGTCGGCGCTGGCGGCACGCCGAACCGATTGCCGCGGAAAGCGCAACGAGTTCCGCTTCCATCGTCAGCGCGCCACCGCGTCCAGCAGTGCCTTCGCCACGGCCAGCGTCAGCACGGTGTAGCCCGCCGCGATGACGTCATCCATCATTACGCCGAAACCGTTTTTCATCCGCGTGTCGAAGAATCGGGCGGGCTGGGGTTTCACAATGTCGTAAAAACGGAACCCCAAAAAAGCCGCGAGCTGCCACCAGAATCCGGCCGGCGTGAACAGCAACACGCCCCAGAAAGGCACGATTTCATCCCAGACGATGGCGCCGTGATCCGCCACGCCCAGCGCGCGGCCGGTGATCTGACAGGCAGAAACGCCTATGGCGAAGGCCAGCAAAAGAAACAGCCCGAACACCAGATCGCTGCCCATCTGTCCGCGCAGCAAGGCATACGTGAGCCACGCAAAAGCCGTCCCCGCAGTACCCGGTGCGAAACCGGAGAGCCCGCTGCCAAAGCCGCAGGCAACCAGGTGGGCGGGATGCTGGAAAAGGAATTTGAGCGGCGGGGCGGGGAGGAACATGTGGAGAAGTGATGGCGCAGTTAGTTGCCGGGTTGGCTGCCCAGTTCGCTGAAGTGGTCGTAGCCGTGGCGTGCGGGTGTGATCGGCGCGCCGTTATCGTCGCACAGGACGAACGATCCGGGCGAGAACGTATCCGGTGCGGCGGCGACAATTTCGCCGATGCGGGTGAGCGGCAGGCCGAGTTCGCTGGCCAACCTGGCCAGGCCGTCATCCTGCGCGGCAGGCGCAGTGAAAACGAGTTCGTAATCATCGCCGCCGGCAAGATAGCCGTCGCGCGCCAAACCGGCGGGCGGCAGGCCGGGAATGTGCAGCCGGGCGGCGCACTTCGAGGCGGCGAGGATATGTCCGAGATCGGCCAGCAGGCCGTCGGACACGTCAATCGCGGCGCTGGCCCGGCCGCGCAGCGCAAGCCCGAGCGCCACACGCGGCTGCGGCCGGTGCAGCGCGGCCAGGCAGGCGGCCAGCAGCGGTTCGGCGAGCGTCGTGCGCCCTTGCAGGTGGGCCAGGCCCAGTGCGGCGCGTCCCGGCGTGCCGGAGACCCAGATCGCATCGCCTGCGCGCGCGCCATCGCGCCGCAGCGCCTGTCCGGCGGGCAGCTCGCCGAAAATAGTGACGCAAAAAGCGCGCGGTCCGCGCGTGGTGTCGCCGCCGACGAGATCAATGTCGAAAGCGTCGGCGCAGGCAAAGAAGCCGCGCGAAAAGGCATCGAGCCAGTCAATAGTCGGCGCTGGCAACACGGCGGCAAGCGTCGCCCAGCGCGGTAACGCGCCCATCGCCGCCATGTCGGAAACATTCACCGCCAGCGTTTTCCAGCCCAGCGCTTGCGGTGCGGCGTCGGCAAGGAAATGCGTGCCCTCGACCAGCAGATCGGTGGATACCGCGAGTTCATGCCCGGGTGTCGGGGCAATCAGCGCGGCATCATCGCCCACGCCGAGCACCGTATGCCGGGTCGGGCGGGTGAAAAACCGGCGGATCAGGTCGAATTCGGAAGGCATTTTTCGCCACGCCCGTCGTGGCTACCGCTGCTGGATTTCCGTGTGACGCAACACCGCAGCCGTTTTGTCGAGCACGCCATTGACAAACTTGTGGCCGTCCGTGCCGCCGAAAGTCTTGGCCAGTTCGATGCACTCATTGATGATGACGCGGTACGGCGTTTCAGGATGGTAGCGAAACTCGCATGCGCCCAACAGCAGCACGCTGCGCTCGATTGGCGACACTTCCTCCCAGGTGCGCGCAATATGCGGCGCCAGATCGGCCTGCAAGATCTCGGCATGGGCCAGTGTTTCGCGCAGCAGCGTGGCATACAGCGCGCCGTCGGCCTTGGTGAAGCCGGCGACACTCTCGGCCTGCACCTGGATCGCCGCCTCGTCCTGGCCGCCCACCTGCCACTGGTACAGGCCCTGGACGGCAAACTCGCGCGCACGATGGCGCGCTGACCGGCTGCTACTCATTATCGCTGCCCATTATTTTTCACTGCGATTTTTTCACTGCGCGCAGCAAATTCGCCATTTCAACCGCTACTTGCGCGGCTTCAGTGCCTTTTTGCAGCATGCGCGCCAGCGCCTGGTCGTCGTTCTCGGTCGTCAGCACCGCATTGGCAATCGGGATGCCGGTGTTCAGTTGCACGTCGGTAATGCCGCGCGCCGACTCGCCGGCGACAATCTCGAAGTGGTATGTCTCGCCGCGAATCACCGCGCCGAGGGCCACCAGCGCGTCAAATTTTCCGCTTTGCGCCAGCGCCTGCAGCGCCAGCGGCAGCTCCAGCGCCCCCGGCACGGTGACGCAGGTGATATCGGCGGCGGCAACGCCCAACTGCTCGAGACCGGCCAGGCATCCGGAGCGCAAGCCCTCGCCGATATCCTCGTTGAAGCGACTCTGCACAATGCCGACACGCAGGCCCGCGCCGGTCGGGTTGGGTTCGATTTCACGAATGCTCATGCGGCGCTCCCGTCTTGCGGTGTGAAATAGCTGCATATCTCAAGGCCGAAACCGGCCATGCTGGGCATTTTCTGCGGGTTTGACATCAGGCGCATTTTGCCAACCCCCAACTCGCGCAGAATCTGTGCGCCAATGCCATACAACCGCGGATCCCATTTGTGCGCCGGGCGCGAGGCGATCTCATCTTGCAGCGCGCAGAGCAGGGCCTGGTTCGATTCGATGCGATGCAGCAGCAATACCACGCCGCGGTCTGCCGCAGCAACCTGGCGCAAGGCAAAATCAATGCTGAAGCTGTGGCGCGCATTCTGCTGGTCGAGGAAATCCAGCACCGAGGCCGATTCATGCACCCGCACCAGCGTCTCCTGGCCAGCGGTTATTTCGCCATTGGAGAGCGCCAGATGCAGCTCGCCGCTGCTCTGGTCGGCAAAAGCGCGCAGGCGGAAGCGGCCCTGGGCGCAGCTTACCTCCTTGTCGGCGATGCACTCGACAAGCTTCTCGGTTTCCGAACGGTAATGGATCAGATCGCGGATGGTGCCGATCTTGAGTTGATGCCGGACGGCGAATTCGAGCAGGTCGGGCAGCCGTGCCATGCTGCCGTCATCCTTGAGAATCTCGCAGATTACCGCCGCCGGTTCGCATCCTGCCATTTGCGCCAGGTCGCAACCGGCTTCCGTGTGTCCCGCCCGCACCAGCACGCCGCCCGGCTGGGCAGTAATCGGGAAGATGTGGCCGGGCTGGACGATGTCCTCGGCGCGGGCATCCTTCGCCACCGCCGCCTGCACCGTGCGCGCGCGGTCGTGCGCCGAAATGCCGGTGGTGACGCCGGTGGCAGCCTCGATGGAGACGGTGAAGGCCGTGCTGAACTGGCTTTTGTTGTCGCGCGTCATCGGCGCCAGCCCAAGCTGCCTGCAACGCGCCTCGGTCAGCGTCAGGCAGACCAGGCCGCGCGCATGCTTGACCATGAAGTTGATGATTTCAGGCGTGACATGCTGCGCGGCGCAAACAAGATCGCCCTCGTTTTCGCGGTCTTCCTCATCGACGAGAATGACCATGCGGCCGGCGCGAATGTCGGCAATGATGTCCTGGGTCGGGCTAATGTTCATGGCTTCATCGTCAGCGGAGAAAGGCGCGCATTCTACGTTTGAATCCGCCTCTGGACTGCCTCGCTTGCCGAAAGCATCCGTTCAACATAGCGCGCAATGAGGTCGATTTCCAGATTCACCTGGCTGCCGACGCGCAGGTGGCGCAACGTGGTGGCCGCCATGGTGTGGGGAATCAGGTTGATCGAAAAAACGATATCGGCAATCCGGTTGGTAGTCAGGGCGACCCCATCGACGGTGATCGAGCCTTTGGGCGCGATGTATTTCGCCAGCGCTTGTGGCGCGCGTATCACCAGATCATGGGATTCGCCGACCGGCTCACATTTCACCACCTCGCCGATGCCATCGACATGGCCGGCCACCAGATGGCCGCCGAGGCGGTCTGCCAGGCGCAGCGCCTTTTCGAGATTCACGTCATGGAGCCTGTCCAGGCCGACAGTGCAGTTCAGCGTCTCGCGCGAGACATCGACCTGATAGCTGCCACCTGTTTTACCGATCACCGTCAGGCACACGCCATTGTGGGCGATGGAGTCACCCACGCCGACATCATCCAGATACAGGGCGGGCGCAGCGATTGTCAAGCGCATGCCATCGGCCAGCGAGGCGATCGCGGTGATGTTGCCGATGGCGGAAATGATGCCAGTGAACATGCGTGCCCCGGATATTCGTTTTAGCGCAGTGCGCGCTCGAGGGTGGGAAGAAACTGTTCTGCCGTCTGAAAGCCGACGACGCGCAGGCCGGGTTTTTCGCGGCCTTGCGCGTCGAAGAAGATGATGCCCGGCGGGCCGAACAGGCCGAAGCGCGCGAGCAGCGCGCGATCGGCTTCGTTGCTGGCGGTGACGTCCGCCTGCAGCAGCACGAATTCTTTCAGCCGCGCGGCCACGGCGGCGTCGGCAAAAGTGAAACGCTCCATTTCCTTGCAACTGATGCACCACTCGGCCCAGAAGTCGAGCATCACCGGCTTGCCCGCAGCGGCCTTGAGCCGCGCATCGAGTTCGGTCGCCGACTGGATGCGCTGGAAAGTCGGCGCTGGCGAAACGGCGGCTGCGGCCCCGCCGGTCGTTCCGGCGCTGCCGCGCAGGAAGCCCAGCGGCTGCAACGGGTCTTTCGCTCCGCCCAGCACGCCCAGCAGCATTGCCGCGCCACCCAGCAGCAGCACTACGCCGAGGCCCTTGCCCAAACGCTGCCAACCGTGCGCATGCGCCGGCAAGGGGTCAAGGGCGGAGAGATAGACCGCCGGCACAATCAGCAGCAGCGCCCAGCCCAGCATCTGCGTCCACAGCGGCAACACGGGCGACACCAGCCACAGCGCGGTGGCGAGCATGACGACGCCAAAGAATTTCTTCACCCCTTCCATCCACGGCCCCGATTTCGGCAGCAAGGAGCGCGAGAATGTGCCCACCAGCAACAGCGGCGCACCCATGCCCAGCGCCAGGGCAAACAGTGCTGCGCCGCCGAGCGACGCATCGCCCGTCTGCGCGATGTAGAGCAGCGCACCCGCCAGCGGCGCCGCCACGCAGGGCCCGACGATCAGCGCGGACAACGCGCCCATCAGCGCAATGGCCGACAGCGATCCGCCCTGCCGGTTGGCCGTCGCCGCCAGGCGGCTTTGCAGCGCGGCGGGTACCTGCAATTCGTAAAAACCGAACATCGCAAACGACAGCACGACAAAAATCAGCGCAAAACCGCCCAGCACCCAGGCGTTTTGCAAGGCGCCGGTAAGCAGGGCGCCCGAGAGTCCGGCCGCCACGCCAGCCACGGTATAGGTGAGCGCCATGCCCAGTACATAAGCCAGCGAGAGCACGAAAGCGCGCAGATGGCTTACCGCATGCCCGTGATTGACGATGATGCCGGAGAGAATCGGGATCATCGGAAAGACGCACGGCGTGAAGGAAAGCAGGAGACCGAAGCCGAAGAAACTGAGCAGCGCCAGCGGCAGGTTGCCGCCTGTGAACAGGCCGGCGATACGCAAGCTTTCATCACCCGATGGCGCGCCGCCTGTCGCGGATGAGGCTGCGCCGGACGCTGCTGCGGGCAGCGTGAGCTGTGCCGCATACGTCTGCGGCGGATAGCAGATTCCGCCATCCCAGCAGCCTTGCGCAACCGCCTGCAGCGTCACTGCGCCGCTGGCTTCCACGGGCAGGCGGATGCTGATTTCCTGGCGATAGGTTTCCACCGTGCCGAAGAGCTCGTCCTGCTTCATCCGGCCCGGCGGCAGTTGCGGTTCGCCGAGTTTGTCGACAGGTTTGCCGCCTGCGAGGCTAAACCTGAATTTGTCGCGATACATGTAATAGCCGTCGGCAATCTGCCAGTGCGCTTCCAGCGTTTGCGCATCAAGGACACGCGCCGAGAAACGAAACGCCTGCTCCGGCGGCAATGGTTCTCCGGGTACAGCTTCAAAAGCGGCGCGGGCCGGCCCGTTGACGGGCGGCAAAACAGCCAGAAAAAGCAGCAGCAGCGCGCGCATCAGCATGATTTGAATCCGTACCTGGACGTGTTCCCGGGGGTGGTTTCGCGATCGATCCAGGCCAGATAGTCCGGCAGGCCGTGCGTGACTGGGACAGCGATGATTTCAGGAAGTTCGTACGGATGGCGGGCGCGTATCGCCGCCTCCAGTGCGGCATAACGCCCTGCCGTGGTCTTGATCGCCACGGGGACTTCGGTTGCCTGTTCAATTCCACCCTGCCAGCGATACACCGAGCGGCAGGGCGCAAGGATATTCACGCAGGCGGCCAGACGTTCGCCGACCAGGGCTGCGGCCAGCGTCTCGGCGCTTGCCCGGTCCGGCAGATGCGTCACGATGAGCAAGACTTGGCGGGTGTCCATCGGCCTATTCTACCCGCGGCCATGCGCCGGCCGGAGACCACGGGATCGTTGAGTTCGATTGACGTAGGGGCTTCGCTACTCCAGTTGCATTTGGCCACAATATTTGCTAGCTTGCCACTTAATGCAAGTCCAGCACAGCGTTTTCTCGTGAATTTACCGGAATTTCACTACTTATGAAAAATAGGACAGTCACCGTGGCAGCCGGTTTGCTGATTGCCATTGCCGCTCTGGCTGCCGGGCCGTTTGCCCATGCCGCAGAGCAGGATGTCACCTTCGCGGTCAAGCATTTCCAGGTTGAGGGCAACACCCTGTTGCCGCAGGCCCGCGTCAATGAGCTGGTTGCCCCCTTCACCGGCCCGCGCAAGGTCTATGGCGACATCCAGCAGGCGCTCGAAGCGCTGGACAACGAATACCGCCGCCTCGGCTACGGCACGGTCAGTGTTGTCGTCCCCGAGCAGGAACTTGCCTCCGGCGTGGTGCGGCTGAAAGTGACGGAAGGCGTGATCGGCAAGGTCACCATCACCGGCAACAAGGCGTTCAATGACGAGAACATTCGCGCCAGCCTGCCCGACCTCAAGGAAGGCGCAGCGCCCAACATGCGCAAGCTCTCTGAAAATACCCAGCTCGTTAACGAAAGTCCGGCCAAGAAAGTCGAGGTTACGCTGGGTGTGGGCGAGGAAGAAGGCAAGGTCAATGCCCGCGTCGATGTGGCAGAAGACGACCCGCAACGCTTCTATGTCACGCTCGACAACACCGGCACGCGCACCAGCGGCAAGCACAAGATCGGCGTTGCCTGGCAGAACGCCAACCTGTTCAACCGCGACCATATTCTGACGCTGGCCTATACCACCGCGATCGATGCGCCGGGCGGCGTGAATGTGGATATCTATTCCATCGGCTACCGTCTGCCGCTCTACAACCTCGGCGACAGCATTGATTTCATCTACGGCAATTCCAGCACCAATTTGCCCAGCGTCACGCCCAACCTGACCAATCCGCTGGCCATCAACGGCAAGGGCGAGGTGTTTGGCTTGCGCTACAACCACATGTTCGCCCGTCAGGGCCTGTACACCTCCAAACTGGTGCTGGGCTACGACTACAAATTCTTCAACAGCACCTGCAACATCGGCGGCCAGCCCACGCCCTTCGGCAACGCCGGGTGCACGCCGTATACTCTGCAGCCCGTCTCGGCCACCTACAACGGGCAATGGCAGAAGCCCGGCCAGGCCTTCGATTACAACCTTGGCATTGCCTACAACTTTAACCCCATGGGCGCCAGCTATCCCTTTCCCAGTCCGGCCAGCCCGACCGATCATTACTCTGCCGCCAGCGGCCGCAACATTAACGACAAATTCACCGCCTACCGCTTTGGCGGCAACTATCTGCAAGCCTTTGCTGGCGACTGGCTGGGGCACATCGGCGTGACCGCCCAGTACACGCAGAATGCCCTGCCCTCGCCCGAGCAATTGGGGCTGGCCGGCAGCACCGCCGTGCGCGGCTTTTCCGAACGCGCAATGGCCACTGACCGCGGTTATGTCACCAATCTCGAATTGACCACGCCGGACTTCGCCGGCCGTGTCGGCGCCAGCGGCAGCCTGCGCGGCGTGGTGTTCTACGACTTCGCCAGCGGCCACAATGTCGAACCCGCCGCCGGCAGTAACGGCCACGCCAACATTGCTTCGCTTGGCGCCGGTTTGCGCTATAGCCTCAAGAAAGACATTACTGCCCGCCTTGATGTCGCACGCGTGATGGACGACGGCTGGCCGGGCACTGCCGAGACCGGCGATTTCCTCGGCCACTTTAGTTTGGTATTCGGATTCTGAACGGCACGTATTTACGCCAGGAGAGTTGACATGAAACGCATCCGTAACGACAGCTGCGCCCAGCGCTCATCCGTCCGCCTCTCCACTCCATTGCGCCTGAGCGCCGCCGCAGTTGCCGCCTGCTTCATTACCGGGCAGGCTGTCGCCAACCCCACCGCGCCGACCGTGGTCAATGGCGCGGCCAGCTTCAACCAGGCGGGCAACGTGCTTACCGTCACCAACAGCAACGGCGCAGTCATCAACTGGAACACCTTCTCCATTGCCGCCGGCGAAACCACCCACTTCGCCCAGACCTCGGCCTCGAGCCAGGTGCTCAACCGCGTGCTGGCCAACGACCCCTCGCTGATCTACGGCACCCTCTCCTCCAACGGCCGCGTCTGGCTGGTCAATCCTGCCGGCATCACGGTCGGTCCCAGCGGCCGCATCGACGTTGCCGGCTTTGTCGCCTCCACGCTCAACATCAGTAACGCCGACTTCCTCGCCGGACGCCTCAACTTCAACGCCACGCCCGGCGCGGGCAATGTCGTCAATCAGGGCGAGATCACTACGCCGGCCGGCGGCAACGTCTATCTGATCGGCGCCAACGTCACCAATGAAGGCATTATCACCACGCCGCAGGGCGAAACCATCCTTGCCGCAGGGCAAACGGTCAGCCTGATCGACACGGCCACGCCCGGCGTCAAGGTTGATATCACGGGCGCGGAAGGCAATGTCACCAACCTCGGCGCCATCGTCGCCGATGCCGGGCGCATCGGCATCGCCGGCGTCATCGTCAGGAACAGCGGTGAACTCAATGCGAGCAGCGCTGTCAGCGAAGGCGGAAGAATTTTCCTCAAGGCCAGCCAGGATGCGTATGTCGATGGTGATGGCCGTATCATCACCACCGGCACCAAGGGCGGCAGTGTCGAAGTCCTCGGCAATCGCGTTGCGGTGACGGACAACGCCGAGATCGATGCCAGTGGCCAAAATGGCGGCGGCACGATACTCGTCGGCGGCGATTATCAGGGCAAGAACCCCGCCATTCAAAATGCCAGCGTCACGTACTTCGGCCCCAACGCCAGCCTGAAGGCGGACGCGCAAGAAGTCGGCGCTGGCGGCACGGTGATCGTCTGGGCCGACGACACCACGCGCGCCTACGGCACCATCAGCGCACGCGGCGGGGCGAATGGCGGCAATGGTGGTTTCGTTGAAACCTCGGGGCATCGTTACCTGGCGGTCGATGGCATCCATGTCGATACCCGCGCACCGCAGGGGACGACCGGCAACTGGCTGCTTGATCCGGACGAACTGACCATTCTGAATGGGTCTGGCACTGACATAGGCATTTATGGCGGCCCGATTTTTTCCACGATTTCCGCTTCCTCGACAATCTATGGCGCCGGAATTGAAACCGCACTAGGCGCAACCAATGTCACTCTGCAGACTAGCGCCTATGGCGGCGGCAACGGCAACATCACCGCCAGCGGCGTTACGATTAACAACGGCACGGCCGCGTATGGCCTGACCCTCGCCGCCTATGGCAGCGGCGGCGCCACGGGCAACATCAACATCACCAACAGCAACTTTTACGTGTATGGCGGCATGACGTTGCTGGCGGGCTGGGATGGCGCTGGTTTCACCAGTGCAGATGTGATTGGCGGCACAGGCGACATCACCATTTCCGGTTCGCAGATGCAGAGCTGGGGTGGTGCGATCGAGTTGTGGGCCGGCCACGATATCAAACTATCTTATGGCGGCAGCGTCGGCACCGGGGTGCAAGGCGCCACGATGGATGTCTTCGCCGGACACGACTTGGCGCTCATCGGCGGCAGCAGCGTCAGCGGCACTTATGGCCCCAGCGTCGTACTCCAGAGCTGGGATACGCAAACCGTCTACGCCGGCAATGCCATTACGCTCACCGCCGGCAGCGCCAACAACACTTACGGCGGCGTTTCCTTTTATGGCGGCTCGGTGGCTATTCAGGCCAATGGCGATCAGACTGTTTCCGCCGCTACCATCGAGCTCGTTGCGGGCACAGCGGGACATGACAATACCGCGATCATCGAAGGCGGCGGGTCGATGCAGACTATTAACGTCACCACCCTGCTGGACGTGAAGGGCGGTGGCGGCGGCATCGACAACTATGCGCATATCCATGCCACCGGTGCCTACGGAAGCCAGATCATCAACGCCGGTGGCGCGGCCATCATCCTGACCGGTGGCGCCAGCGGCGGCGCGCTGGATCACGAAAACGGCGCCAACATCAATCTGGGCAGCAGCAACACCGGTGGCTCGCAAACCGTCTATGCCGACAGCATTACCACCTACGGCGGCGCGGCCACCTATGGCGGGGCCGGATTTGGCAGTGAAAACGGAAACGACCAGTCGTTCTATGTCACCGGCGACCTGACGATGAACGGCGGCAGTTCGTCCAACAGCGATTTTCGCGCCACGCCAGTCTGGATCGGCAGTGAGTATGGCGGCGGCATGATCAATGTGAATGTGGACGGCAATATCTTCCTCAACGGCGGTTCCACCTACGGCGGCGGCGTGCTGATCGGCGCTCTCAATGATGACACCTGCGGCGGCTTCGAGTGTCCTACCACTACGAACGTCATGCTTTCCGCCGGCAGGAGCATCATCGCCACGGGCAACACCGGCGGCGTCTGGCTGGGGGTCAAGAACCTGACGGGCAGCAGTCTCAACGGCGTCACCCTGAACGCCGGCTCAATCGACAACTCCCCGAGCTTTTACGGCGGCAACATTGCGATGACCGGGCCGGGAGGCATCCAGACCGACAGCAGCGGCACGGTGGAAATGGTTGCCTACAGAAGCAGTTCGGAGGCCTACGGCGGCATTTCCTTGGGGTCCGGCACAACGATCTACGGGGGCGGCATCAGCCTCTATGCCGATAGCGATGTGAAGCTGAATGGCCGGGTGGAGGCAGTGAACAACCTGTATATCTATGCCGGGCTGGATAATTCCAGCGGGCCGGGCGATCAGTACTACAACAGTTTTTACGGCGGCAACATAGCGCTCGGCGCAAGCAGCCAGATTTATGGCGGGGATGTGGAACTCATTGCCAACCGCGGCACGGATGATGCTACGACCGGCAATATCACCCAACTGGCAGGCGGCCATCTCCATTCAACCGTTTGGGATAGCCTCTACGCCTATGCCGCCGGCAATATCGAGCTGCTGGGCACGACGGTCGTTGATAACAGTGCGCCGGTTAATATTTCGGCTGGGGATAGCTGTGCCGACGGTTGTAATGATATTCAGGATAAACACATCACCATCAGTTCGCTCGACGCTTTCGGTAGCAGCGTGAATCTTTACGCCACCAGCCACATTTCCGCCAACACGCAGGATGTCTCTTCCATTCAGGCAAACATTAACAACAATATCAACGGCGGCGGCATCGTCATTAACAACACCGGTGCGGCACAGCCGTACTCTGTGAGTTTGTCCGACAATAGCACGGGCCTGTACAGCGATGGCACGGCGCACAGCTCAGTGACTTTCATCCATACCGGCAGCGACCTCACGCTTGACTATAACTATTACTTTTCCACGAATAACGGTTCCATTCTCGTCGCCGCACCGTCGAACAATCTGACCTACACCAGCGGCGAGGGCGGTTTGTATGGCGCCAGCGTTATCCTGGCGGCGGGGAATAATCTCGATATAAATAACAGTCTGTATACCCCCGGCGATCTTAGCCTTGGTGCTGGCAATACCCTGAACATCAACAGCAGCGTGTATAGCGACAACGCTGTCGTGCTGGCCGCGTCAACCATCAATGTGGGTAGCGGCGCCGACGTGACGGGGTACAGCGGCCTCGGCTTCTTTGCCGGCAGTCTGAACATGACGGCGAATAGCTGCCTGCATACGTCCGGCAATATCGTCGGCGAGGTCAGCGGCAATATCACGCTCGACGACAATTCCTTCATGGAAGCCGGCGACGACATTGCGCTCACGCTAAGGGGCGCAAATTCCACGCTGTCGCTTGCCAACGGCAGCTATCTGCTGGCGGATGCTGTGACGATGATTCAGGCGACCATCTTCGTCGATTTCACCGCGCGCAGCTCGGGCGGAATTTTCATTAACGGGACCGAGACCACGAGGAATGATGGCTCCACCGGCTTCTTTGTGGTGGATGCCAGTACGCCGGCCATGCTCGATTCAGGCCTCCTCGTCACTTATACCCGCCCCGCCAACGAGCAGGTTCTTGCCATTCTCGATTCGAACCTGGATCGTTCAACCAGCGGGCTGGACAATGAGGATGAGACTGAAGAAGAACGCGCCCGGCGTCTGCGCGATGCCAATGAAACTCAAGATGGAGAAAACAATGGTCAAGCTGACAAACCCGTTGCCCAGTGCAGTTAAGCCTTGGGGTCTGTTGCTGGCAGTCGCCGCTGCCAGCTTGTTGTGGGGGTCAGCGGCGTTGGCCGCCACGGCGGGCGAGATCACGCATCTTTCCGGCACGCTGTCCACGCAGCGGGCGGATGGCACGCGCAAGCTGCTCGCGGTGAAATCCGAGGTGCAGGAAGGCGACACGCTGACTACCGAGGCGGGCACCTATGCCCGCGTCAAGTTCGTCGATGGCGGCGAAGTGGTGTTGCGTCCCGGCAGCGAGTTGAAGATTCAAAATTACAGTTACAACATTGCCAAGCCGGAGAGCGACAACATGGTGCTCTCGATGTTCAAGGGAGGTCTGCGCGCGATCACCGGACTGCTGGGCAAGCGCAGCCGCGACAAGGTGAGCTTCCAGACCGCGACGGCGACCATCGGCATTCGCGGCACGCACTTTGGCGCCTTGCTGTGCCAGAACGATTGCGGCGGCGTGCCGACCACCAGCGGCCAGCCGCCGGCCAACGGCCTGCATCTGGACGTGACCGACGGCGCCATCGTGGTCAGTAACGGCGCCGGCAGCGTGCAGATCAACCTCGGCCAGTTCGGCTTCGTCGCCGATTCCGGCACGCCGCCGGCGATTGTGCCGCCGGGGCAGGGCGTGCAGGTAACGGTGCCAAGCGCCATCGAACGCGGCGTAGGCAACAGCGGCGGCAGCGAGTGCCGGATCTAGCGGCGTAGCGTCTAGACCCTAGACGCCCGGAGACGGACGGGTTCAACAACAGAGATTCAAACCGTGCCCGCCGTGGTTAATCGCCTTTCGCCGGATACTTGACGGCATTTTTGGCGATCTTCTGTCGCGCAGCGGCAATGGGGTCGATGTCCAGCACATCGGCCAACTGGGTGAGGTACATCAGCACGTCGGCGATTTCGTCAGCCACGGCGGCTTTTTGCTGCGGCGTGAGTTGCCGGCTTTCCTCGGGCGTGGCCCACTGAAAGTGTTCGACCAGTTCGGCGGCCTCCTTGATCAGCGCCATGCTCAGGTTTTTCGGCGTGTGATACGGTTGCCAGCGGCGTGCGGCGCAAAATTCGCGCAGGGCGTCGCGCAGGCTGCCCAGGTCTGTGATCGGATCAGCGGGCATGGGAGGAGGGGTGCAGCACGAGCCAGGGCAGGACGAGGTAAGGCCACAACGCAGTCACGAAGTGGGTGAGGCCGTGAAAGTTGAGAAACTGGCCGGGGTTCCATGCGTGCAGCGCATTTTCCAGGTAGGGATTGACCGGTGCGAGGTTGACCAGCACGCTGGTCGCCAGCAAAGCCAGCGCAGCCAGCGCCCGCTGCAGGGCAGGCGGCAGGGCCAGGGCCGCCAGCCATAACCCACAGCCTGCGCCCAGCCCCGTCATGCTGCCGGGCGTGGCCCATGCGAATGCCGCCTGCGGCTGCATCATGAGGGCGAAGGCGAGGGTTTTTGCCGCCAGACCGAAGGTGAGGAGCAGGACGGGGAAAAGTGCCGCCTTCGGCGTCCAACCAATCAGGCTACGCAAGGACAACCATTGCCGGCTTGCGCCGGCGCGTTGCCGACGCTGGTTTGAATCCGTTTCTGGACGATGCGGCGCGATAAGGCTGGCCGCCAGCAGCGCAGCCAGCGCGCCGCTGGCGGCAATCAGGCTTTCCATGCGCTGGAAGCCCGCGGCGCTGAAGGCTTGCGTGGCAGGCAACGCGATCAGCCGGCGCAGGTCGCCGGCGCCGAACAGCAGCGTCGCCGGGTCGAGCTGGATCAGCAGCCACAAACCCATCAGCACCAGACCCGTTTCGACGCTTTGCCCCTGATCCGGCCAGTGCGTGTGCCGCAGGTTGTCGATCAGCCGCCGCCCCCGGAATGCGCCGGGCAGTGCGCCGAGCAGCGCGCCCAGGGCGTTGCCGGCAAGGTCGAGATTGGATGCAACGCGGCTGGGCAGATAGTTCTGCGCCAACTCCATGAGAAAGCTCAAGGCGACTGCCGCGAGCACGGCCAGCCACCAGGCGTATGCCGCGGCCAGCCACTGGCGCAGGGCCGCCGCGAGGAAGAAACCCAAAGGCACGTAGGCGGCCAGATTGGTCAGCAGATCGAAGGCGGTGGTGTAGCGCGGCCAGCCGGCAAAAAGAAAGTCCAGCGCCGAAGCGCCGCTGCTGCGCCAAGTGGTGAGCGGGTAGAGGCTGGCATAGACGATCAGCAGCGCATAGCCGAGGCTGAGATACAACGCCAGGGGTGTGTGGGTGTGCGTGAATGGTCTAGTCACGAACTTTGTCATGCAGGTGCAGCGCATGCGCATGATGCGGCTCGGTCACATGATGCGTCTGCGCCGCCGCGTGGTGGCCGTGACGCAGCGCATCGTGGATGCCTGCGTCGTGGTGCATCACCTGCGGCAGCAGCGAGCCGGCAATCATGCCCGCGATGCTGGCCAGCAAGCCGGCGAACTGGGCGGGGACAAAAGGATCCTCGGGTCCGAAGATGAGCAGCGCCAGCCAGGTGGATAAACCGAGAAATATCGCCGTTGCCGCCCCCTGATTGGTGGCGCGCCGCCAGTAAATGCCGCATACCAGCGGCACAAAAGCCGTCACCAGCGTGATCTGGTAGGCATTCTCGACCATCTTGAAAATGCTGGCCTTGGAATTCACCGCATACAGTGTGACCAGCAGGGTGAACGTCAGCGTCACGGCGCGCATGGCAAACAGCAGCTTGCGGTCGGACATCCGTCCCAGCATGGGTTTCAGGATGTTTTCGGTGAACGTGACCGACGGCGCCAGCAGCGTGGCCGAAGCGCAGCTCTTGATGGCCGACAGCAGCGCGCCGAAGAACATGATCTGCGCCACCAGCGGGGCTTTTTCCAGCACCAGCCGCGGCAGAATCATCTGCGGGTCGGTGTCGGCCAGTTCGGCGACCATCTGCGGGGCGATCAATGTCGCCGAATAGGCGAGGAACATGGGCACAAACGCGAACATGAAATAGAGGCTGCCGCCCAGCACCGCGCCCCAGACGGCGATTTTCTCGGTACGCGACGACTGTACGCGCTGGAACACGTCCTGTTGCGGAATCGAGCCGAACATCATGGTTATCCACGCCGCAGTGAAGGCGAGGATTTCCTTGAGATCAGGGGCGGGCCAGAAGTCGAACTTGCCGGCCCGTGCGGCGTGATCGATGACCACGCCGACGCCGCCGACCATGCCGCTGACCTCGCCCCCTATCCACAGCATGCCGATGACGATAATGATCATTTGCAGAAAGTCGGTAATCGCCACTGCCCACATGCCGCCGAACAGGGTGTAAATGAGGATGGTGGACGAACCGATCCACATGCCGGCAAGACGGCTGATCTCGCCATCCGAGAGCACATTGAAGACCAGGCCCAGCGCGGTAATCTGCGCCCCCACCCAGCCCAGGTAGGAAATGACGATGGCAATCGTCGTCGCCGTTTCGACGGTGCGGCCGAAACGCTTCCTGTAAAAATCGCCTATGGTCAGCAGATTCATGCGGTACAGCGGCGCAGCGAAGAACAGGCCGACCAGAATCAGGCACAGCGAGGCGCCAAACGGATCAGTCACGACACCGTGCAAGCCTTCCTTGAGAAAGGTGGCAGGAATGCCGAGCACGGTTTCCGCGCCGAACCAGGTGGCGAACACGGTCGCCGTCACCATGTAAAAAGGCAGGTGGCGGCCGGCGATGGCGAAGTCGCGGGTGTTGTGTACGCGGGTGCCTGCATAGAGGCCGATACCGACCGAGATGATCCAATAGGCAATGACAAACCAGAACAGCATGTGCGTCGTCTCCGTTAGCGCATGAGCAGGGCGGCCAATATGCCGCCTAATAGTAAAGCAATCAAGACCAGCAACCGGCGTTCTTGCGCTGCCTCGGCGCGCAGGGCGGCAAGCTCGGCGAGCACGTCGCCGTGGCGATCGGCGCTGAGCGCCTGGTGCGCCAGGCGCGGCAGCGCGGGCAGCAGCGTGACCCAGGCGGGGGCTTCGCGCTTCAGGTTGTTGAGGAGGCCGCGCCAGCCAAGCTGTTCGCTCATCCAGCGTTCAAGAAAAGGCTTGGCCGTCTTCCACAGGTCAAGGTCGGGATCGAGCTCGCGGCCGAGGCCTTCGATGTTGAGCAGGGTTTTTTGCAGCAGCACAAGCTGCGGCTGCACCGCGACATTGAAGCGGCGCGAGGTCTGGAACAGGCGCAGCAGCACGCGGCCGAATGAAATGTCTTTCAGCGGGCGGTCGAATATCGGCTCGCAGACGGCGCGAATGGCCGACTCGAATTCGTCAATGCGGGTGTCTTTGGGCGCCCAGCCGGATTCGACATGCACTTCGGCCACGCGCTTGTAGTCGCGCTGGAAAAAGGCGAGAAAATTTTGCGCCAGATAGTTTTTATCGACGTCCGTCAGCGTGCCGACAATGCCGAAATCGAGCGCAATGTAGCGGCCTTTTGTTGCGCCTGTGGTGGCGACAAAAATGTTGCCGGGGTGCATGTCGGCGTGGAAAAAACCATCGCGGAACACCTGGGTGAAAAAAATCTCGACCCCGGCGCGGGCCAGGCGCGGAATGTCCACGCCCGCTTCACGCAGGGCTTCGACATGCGAAATCGGCATGCCGTGCATGCGCTCCATCACCATCACATTGTGCGTGCACCAGTCCCAATACACTTCCGGCACGATGAGCAATGCGGAATCCGCAAAATTGCGCCGCAGTTGCGAGCAATTCGCGGCCTCGCGCATCAGGTCCAACTCGTCATGCAGGTACTTGTCGAATTCGGCCACCACTTCGCGCGGCTTCAGCCGCCGGCCATCGGCCCAGAGCCTTTCCAGCCAGGCGGCGGCAATCTCCAGCAGCGCGATGTCGTGGTCAATCACCGGGCGAATGCCGGGGCGCAGAATTTTCACCGCCACCTGGCGGCCCCCATCGCGTTCATGCAGGGTGGCGAGATGCACCTGTGCTACCGAAGCCGAGGCCACCGGCTCGCGGCTGAATTCGGCGAAAACCTGATGCACCGGCTTGCCGTAGGCGGCTTCCAGTTCAGCCACGGCGAGCGCCGGGGCAAACGGCGGCACACGATCCTGGAGTTTGGCCAGCTCTTCCGCCAGATCGCCCGGCAAAAGATCGCGGCGGGTGGAGAGCACCTGGCCGAATTTGACGAAGATCGGCCCCAATTCTTCCAGCGCCTGGCGCAGGCGCTGACCGCGCGGGGCGGAAAGATCGCGCCAGAACAGCAGTTTCTGCAAGGACAATAACATCCGTCCCCAGAGACCGAAGACATTGTCATTGTCGAGAATCATGCGGTCCAGACCATAAAGGTAGACCACACGCGCAATACGGAAGATGCGGAAGATGCGCACGGCAGGGGGCGGGTGTTCAGAAAACGGGAAGTATAATTCAGCGCCCGTTCAATGCCTGTCCCAGCCATGCCGTCCGCTACCAGCCCCACTCTCCGTCAGCACCTCACCGACTTGTTGCGCGCTGCGCTGCTCAGCGTTGCCCCCGATCAGTGGGACGCCGACATCCTCCTCGAACGCCCCAAGCAGGCAAGCCATGGCGACTTTGCCAGCAGCCTGGCGCTGCAATTGGCGCGCCGCCTGAAGACCGGCCCGCGGCAAATCGCCGAGCGCCTGATGCGCGAGCTGCCGCCTTCGCCTTTTGTCGCAAAAGCTGAAATTGCCGGCGCCGGTTTCATCAATTTCACGCTGACGCCGGCGGCCCGCACGGCGGTTATTCACGCGGTGCTGGCGGCAGGGGAAAACTTCGGCCGCGCCCCGTCCAGCGGACGCCGGGTGCAAGTCGAGTTCGTTTCCGCCAATCCCACCGGGCCGTTGCATGTCGGCCACGGCCGCGGCGCGGCGTATGGCGCCAGCCTTTCTTCACTGCTGGCTTTTGCCGGCTTTGCGGTCAGCCGCGAATACTACGTGAATGATGCCGGACGGCAGATGGATATCCTCGCCGTTTCCACCTGGCTGCGCTACCTTGAACTTTTTGGCGAAGTCGCGCCCTTCCCACCCAACGCCTATCAGGGCGACTATGTGCGCGACATGGCCGGGCAGATCAAGGCGGCGCACGGCGACCGCTATGTGCACCCGGCGGCGGCCGTGATGGCCTGTGTGCCGGAGACCGGCGAACCCGATGCGCGGCTTGACGCTTGCATCGTCGCCGGCAAGGATTTGCTGGGCGAAGGCTGGGGCTACATCCATCAGCATGTGCTGAACGAACAGCTTATTGATTGTCGCACCGACCTGGAAGAATTCGGCGTGCATTTCGATGCCTGGTTTTCCGAGCGCAGCCTGTACGATACCGGCAAGGTGGCGCAGGCCGTGGCCATGCTGACAGCCAGTCACCACACCTACGAACAGGATGGCGCGCTGTGGTTTCGTTCCACCGCCTTCGGCGACGAAAAGGATCGCGTGCTGCGCCGTGACAACGGCATTTACACTTATTTTGCTTCCGACATCGCCTATCACCTGAACAAGTTTGAGCGCGGCTTCGACAAGCTGATCGATGTCTGGGGAGCCGATCACCACGGCTATATTTCGCGCGTCAAGGGTGCGCTTACCGCCGTCGGGGCCGACGCCAGCCGGCTCGACGTGCCGCTGGTGCAATTCGTCAGCCTGTTTCGCAACGGCGAGAAGGCTTCGATGTCAACCCGTTCGGGCGAGTATGTGACCTTGCGCCAGTTGCGCGCCGAAGTCGGCAACGATGCCTGCCGCTTTTTTTACATGCTGCGCAAATGCGATCAGGCGCTGGATTTCGACCTCGATC
Source organism: uncultured Rhodocyclaceae bacterium (assembly GCA_964596295.1). Classification (GTDB taxonomy): domain Bacteria; phylum Pseudomonadota; class Gammaproteobacteria; order Burkholderiales; family Rhodocyclaceae; genus Rugosibacter. The sequence continues at coordinate 20,232 of CAZQTB010000002.1, forward strand.
TGGCAAAAAGCCAGAGCAACGATAATCCGGTGTATTACGTGCAGTATGCGCACGCCCGCATCTGCTCGGTGCTGGCGCAATGTGACGACGCTGCGGCGGGGGATGCCGCCGCGCTGGCCACGGCCGACCTGGCGCCCCTGACGCATGAACGCGAAGCTGCGCTATGCCAGCGCCTGGCCGAATTTCCCGAACTGATTCAAACCGCGGCGCGCGATTATGCGCCGCATGCGCTGGCCTTCTACCTCAAGGACCTGGCTGCCGATTTTCACGGCTGGTACAACGCCGAGCGCGTGCTGGTGGATGAGGAGGCGACCCGCCATGCGCGGCTGGCGCTTGCGCTGGCCACGCGGCAAGTGTTGCAAAATGGCCTTTCCCTTCTTGGCGTCTCCCAACCTGAAAGTATGTAATCCATGAAAAAAGACAACATCGCCTTTGCATCCGCTTCCGGACAACGTCCATCGCGCAGGAACAGCAACGGCGGCACGCTGCTGGGCATGTTTATCGGCCTGGTCACCGGTCTGGTCATTGCGTTTGCCGTGGTCTGGTATCTCAACAAGACGCCATTGCCTTTCCAGGACAGGGCCGCAGATGAGCCGCATGTTGCCAACAGCCAGGGAGCGGCGACCCCTGCGCCCTTGCCGGGCAAGCCCGGCGACAAGCCGCGCTTCGAGTTTTATGGCATTCTCGAAGGCAAGCAGCAGGCGACGCCGGGCGCTGCCTCCGGCGCACCTTCGGCGGCGCCCGCTGTTACGGTCACGTCGCCGTCCGAAGTCAAACCCGTCGATGTATTCTTTCTTCAGGTGGGCGCTTTCCAGAAAACCCAGGACGTCGACAAGCTGAAGGCCAAGCTGGCGCTCATGGGCCTTGAAGCCAGCGTGCAGGAAATCAGCGTTGCCGACAAGGGCGTGATGCAGCGTGTGCGCGTCGGCCCTTTCCGCAGCCCCGAAGAAATGAATCGCGCCCGCACAGCGCTGGCGCAGGGCGGGGTGCAGACCACGGTGGTCAAACAGAAGGAACCGCCCGCCCAATGAAACACTGGAAACGCTGGCGCGAAGTCCTGCTTATCCTGCTGCTCTGCCTTGGCGGCAGCGCGATGGCGGATGAACTTCGTCCGGGGCGGGATTTTCGCCTGATCGATCCGCCGCTGGCGACGGAGGCGAAAGGCAGGATCGAGGTCATCGAGTTCTTCTGGTACGGCTGTCCGCATTGTTTCGACCTTGAGCCGCTGCTTGCGGCCTGGACCAGGACTTTGCCTGCGGATGCCGCCTTGCGGCGCGTGCCGGCGATTTTCCACAGCAAATGGGAGCCCGGAGCGCGGCTTTATTACACGTTGGAAGCCATGCATCTCGTCGACTCCCTGCATAGCGCCGTGTTCAATGCCATTCACGTTGAGCGCCTGCGCCTTAATGACGAAAAAATCCTGTTTGACTGGGTGGCCCAGAAAGGAATCGATGCAAAGGCGTTTGCCGAGGCATGGAATTCTTTCGGCGTGCAAAGCCGCGTGCGCGAGGCCCAGCGGCTGACCCAGGAATCGCGCATCACCGGCGTGCCGTCGCTGGTGATCGCCGGGCGCTACCAGGCGCTGACAACCGGCAATTACGGCAATCTGTTGCAGCGCGCCGGGCAGTTGATCGAACGCGCGCGCAACGAAGCGCTGCCGGGCAAGTAGGCAAGCAGGCCAGGCAGTGCGCGTTTTTATTACCGGCGCATCCAGCGGCATCGGCGAGGCGCTGGCCCGCCACTACGCGGCCACGGGTGCTGTGCTGGGCTTGGCGGCGCGTCGCCAGCGCCGACTTTCCGCGCTGGCCGCCAGCCTGCCCGGCGAGCATGCCTGCTATCCCATTGATGTGGCCGACAGCGCCGCCCTCGATGCGGCGGCCGCCGATTTCATCACGCGTTTCGGCTGCCCCGATATCGTGATCGCCAATGCCGGCATCTCGGTTGGCACCCTGACCGGCGAGGTCGAAGACCTGCCTGCCTTTCGCCGCGTTTTCGAAACCAATGTGCTGGGCATGGCGCATACCTTCGCCCCTTTCATCCGGGCCATGCAGGCGCGCGGCAACGGGCGGCTGGCCGGCATCGCCTCGGTGGCAGGCATTCGCGGTCTGCCCGGCGCGGGCGCCTATTCCGCCTCGAAAGCCGCTGTCATCGCTTATCTCGAAGCGTTGCGGGTCGAGTTGCGCGGCAGCGGTATCAGGGTTGTCACCCTGGCCCCCGGCTACATCGCCACCCCGATGACGGCAAACAATCCCTATCCGATGCCCTTTCTGCTGCCGGCGGACAAAGCCGCGCGGCGCTTTGCCCGCGCCATCGCACGCGGCGCCAGCTACACCGTGATTCCCTGGCCGATGGGCGTGGTGGCCAAGGTGTTGCGGTTGTTGCCCAATCCGCTGTTCGACTGGCTCTTCGCCCGTGCTGCGCGCAAGCCGCGCGGCCTGGATCTGTAAAACATGGCCCTGGTCGATGCCCTCGGCCGCGAACACGTCCCGTTTAACGGCGCGCGGCGCATTGTCAGCCTGGTCCCCAGCCTGACCGAACTGATCTGCGATCTCGGCCTGGCCGCCTGCCTGGTGGGCCGCACAGGTTTTTGCATTCATCCGCGCGACACGTTGCGCGGCATACCGAAGATCGGCGGCACCAAGGATGTAAAAATCGCCGCGGTGCGCGCCCTTGCCCCCACGCATCTGATTGCTGACATTGACGAGAATCGCCGCGAGCAGGTCGAGGCGATGATGGCGTTTGTGCCGCAGGTCGTCGTCGTGCATCCGCGCACGCTGGACGACAATCTCGGGCTGTATTCCCTGCTCGGCGCAATTTTTCGCCGGGATGTCGAGGCGGCGCAGCTCAGCGCTGCCTTTCACGCCGCGCGCGCTGAACTGGCCGCCGTTGCCGCCACTCGCCCGCGCGAAGCCGTGCTGTACCCTATCTGGCGCGAGCCGTGGATGACCGTGAGCCGCGCAACCTACATCGCCTCAATGCTCGCCGCCGCGGGCTGGGACACGTTGCCCGCCGAGTCACCGGTGCGCTTTCCACAATTCGCCTGGGACGCGCCCTGGCTTGCCGCTATCGACCGCGTGCTGCTGCCTTCAGAGCCGTATGCCTTCACCGCGCGCGATCAGGCCGAAGTCGCTAGCCTGAGCGGCAGGCCCGTGCAGGCGATCGACGGCGAAATGGTCTCCTGGTACGGCAGCCGCGCCGTCGCGGGCTTGCGCTATCTGACCGAACTGCGCCGGCAACCCGGTTGAATCGGCACCGTCCGGAACCGGATTCAAACCAGCGCCGAAATTTACGCTGTTACTTATGCAAACTTGCCGTGGTTTTGCCACCCAACCACTCTGGTAGCTCGCGCGTTCCGGCGTTATCGATGATGTACTGCCGTATGAGTTTTCTCACTACCTGGGAAGTGGTGAGGTCCTGGCTGGCGCAAATCTCCTCGAAGATTTTCTTTTTCTGCGGGTCGAGCAGGAGAGTCAGGCGGGCTGTTCGGTTTTCCATGCGTATTTGATGTGTGTAAGGTTAGAATTTTGATTGTATAGAGTGCTAATATAATTGCAACCTGATTGACGGGGCAAGCAGTTTCTCGACACAACCCTGCAAGCTTGAGACAAGGACACGGCGCGGAATGCTGAACTGGCTGGCGATGGACTGGGCGCTTGGGGTGATTGCCGTCTGGCTGGTGCTGGGTTTGCTGGGTATCGCGGTATTGCGTCGATTCGAAATTGTCGCCTGGGTGCTTTTCCCCTTAGGCGGCCTGGCCGGCCTGGTACTGGCGTTCACTGCCATGCTGGGATTGGCCGGTGCAACGGAAATCGCAATCCTGCCCATCGGTCTGCCGCAATTGCCTTTCCATCTGCGGCTTGACAGCCTTGCGGCCTTCTTCCTGTTTATCATCGGCGCCGCCGGGTTCGGCATTTCGCTGTTTGCCGCCGGTTATTTCCGCAAGGGCGAAGGCACGCCGCCGGGTTTGCTGTGTTTCGAGTACCACGCCTTTCTCGCCGGCATGGCGCTGGTGGTGCTGGCCGACGATGCCTATGCTTTCATGGTGGCGTGGGAGAGCATGGCGCTGTCATCCTATTTTCTGGTAACGGCCAATCACAAGGTGCCGGAAATTCGTGCCGCGGGTTTCCTCTATCTCCTGATCGCGCACGTCGGCGCCATTGCCATCCTGCTCTGTTTTGGCGTTCTGCAGGCCAATACCGGCGATTACACCTTTGCCAACATGCGCGCGCAGGAACTCTCGCCGTTCTGGGCTTCTGCGGCTTTTCTACTCGCCGTGTTTGGCTTTGGCGCCAAGGCCGGCATGCTACCCTGGCACGTCTGGTTGCCCGAGGCGCATCCGGCCGCGCCTTCGCCGGTTTCGGCGCTGATGAGCGGAGTCATGTTGAAGACGGCGATCTACGGCCTGCTGCGCATCGCTTTCGACCTGTTGCATCTGCATCTGTGGTGGTGGGGTGTCGTGTTGCTGGCATTGGGCCTCGCCACAGCGCTGTTCGGTGTCGTCTTCGCCGCCGTGCAGTCCGACATGAAACGCCTTCTGGCCTATTCCTCGATCGAGAATATCGGCCTGTTGCTCGCTGCGATAGGTCTTGGCCTGCTCTTTCGCGCCTACGGCATGACCGCACTTGCGGCGCTCGCGCTCACCGCCTGCCTTTATCACGTCGCCAGTCACGCCTTTTTCAAGAGTCTGTTGTTCCTTACCACCGGATCGGTGCTGCATGCCACCGGCGAGCGCAATCTGGGGCATCTGGGCGGCCTCATCCGTTTCATGCCCTGGGTGGCGTGGCTGGCACTGATCGGGGTCTTCGCCAGTTCGGGTCTGCCGCCGTTTTCCGGCTTCGTCTCGGAATGGCTGCTGCTGCAAAGCTTCCTGTTCACCCCCGGTTTGCCCGACCCCTTTCTCAACATGCTGATTCCGATTGCCGCAGCCTCGGTTGCACTTACCGCTGCGCTTGCCGGTTATGCCATGGTGAAATTTTTCGGCGTCATCTTTTTGGGACGGCCGCGCGAAGAAAAACTGTGCGCAGCCCATGATGCAGGCTCCTGGGAAAAGGCCGGCATGCTCTGGCTGGCGGCCTGGTGCGTTGCCCTCGGTGTGTTGCCCAACCTGATGGTTCGCTTCATCGACCCGGTGACCCGGATGCTCGTTGACGCGGGGCTGGCCCGGCAGGCGGCAGCCCATGGCTGGTGGCTGCTCACCCCCACCTCGATCGAGCGGGCGAGTTACGGGCCGCTGTTCTTCCTGCTCGGTGTCGCGGCGGCCTGCGCCCTGGCCTTCATCCTGGTGCGCTTGTTCTATCATGGCCGTTTGCGTCGCGCGGCGGCATGGGACTGCGGCTATCCGTGGCAGACGCCGCGCATGCAGGATACCGCCGAGGGCTACGGACAGCCGATCCGGCAAATCTTCGAGCCGTTCTTCCGTCTTGAGAGGCATCTGCCCGCACCCGCGGATACCCAGCCGTTCTACAAGGTAACGGCAACCGACAGGTTCTGGTACGGGCTGTACCTGCCGATTGCCCGTGTCATCGAATTCTTCGCCGTGCAGGTTGGCCGCCTGCAACAGGGGCGCATTGCGGTTTATCTGCTCTACAGTTTCCTGACCCTGCTGTTCATGCTGCTTATGGTGCCGGGAGTCCCCGGAGTGATGCGATGAACGTCTCCGGTTTTTTCTCTCAATTCCTGGCAGTCGTGGCGGCGCTGCTGCTGGCGCCGCTGCTGATGGGCTGGATCAACCAATGGCGAGCATGGTTGCAGAACCGCTCCGGTCCCGGCCTCATGCAGCCTTACCGCATGCTGCACAAACTGTTCAACAAGGAATCGGTGGTCGCGGCAACCGCTTCGCCGCTGTTTCGCTTCGCCCCCTATGCGATTTTCGGCTGCATGCTGCTCGCCAGCGCCATCATCCCGACGCTGTCCACTGACCTGCCGCTCTCCCTTGCTGCCGATGCCATCGCCCTGGTCGGCCTGTTCGCACTGGCGCGGGTATTCATTGCGCTGGCGGCGATGGATATCGGCACGGCCTTCGGCACGCTGGGTGCGCGGCGCGAAATGCTGGTCGGCTTTCTTGCCGAGCCTGCGTTGTTGTCCGTGTTGTTTACCGCATCCCTTATCGGCCAATCCACGGCGTTGACTACCATCGTTGAGAATCTCGCGCACAGGGAATTTGCCATCTACCCGAGCCTGGCTTTCGCCGGCATCGCCTTCACCCTGGTCTCCTTTGCCGAGAATGCCCGCGTGCCGGTCGACAACCCCGCTACCCATCTTGAACTGACCATGATTCACGAGGCGCTGATTCTCGAGTATTCGGGCCGTCATCTGGCCTTGATCGAATGGGCTGCGGCACTGAAACTGTTCGCCTATTCCGGCATCGGACTGGCGCTGTTCTTCCCGTGGGGCATCGCCGAGGCGCGTGCGCCGATGGCCATGCTCTACGCCTTGCCGGTATTGATGTTCAAGCTCGCCATCGGCGGCTTCCTGCTGGCGCTGATTGAAACCCTCGCCGCCAAGATGCGTATCTTCAGGGTACCGGAATTTCTGGCGACCGCCTTTCTGCTGGCGGTCATTGGCATGCTCATACACATCCTGCTGGGCGCCTGACACCATGACGGCATTGATCACCCAGCTCATCAACCTGTTTGCCGCCTTGATTCTCATGCTGGCTTTCGCCATGCTGGCCCAGCGCCGCATCCTGACCCTGATTCACCTGTTCGCCTTGCAGGGACTCGCCGTAGTGGGCGCAACCACGGTCGTCGCCTACGTGACCCACCAGCCCCATCTCTACTATTCGGCGGCGCTGACGCTGGCGCTCAAGGTGTTTGTCATCCCCTGGGTGCTGCATCGCCTGATCAACCGCCTGAACGTGCGCTGGGATATCGAGACCCTGATCAACATCCCCAGCACGATGCTGATCGGCATCGTGCTGGTGGTCTTTGCCTTCAATCTGGCCCTGCCGGTTTCGCAACTCTCCGCCGCCATTACCCGCGGCACGCTGGGCATTGCACTGGCCTGCGTCCTGCTTTCGTTCATGATGATGATCACCCGCTCCAAGGCAGTGCCGCAGGTGATTGGCTTCCTCGCCATGGAAAATGCCCTGTTTTTCGCCGCCACTTCGGCTACCCACGGCATGCCGATGGTGGTTGAACTCGGCATTGCGCTCGACGTGCTGGTCGGCGTGTTCATTCTCGGCGTGTTCATGTTCCAGATCCGGGAGCAGTTCGACAGCCTGGACATCCGTCATCTCGAAAGCCTCAAGGAAGATTAAATGAGTATCCTGATCTTGGTTTTCGCCACCCCACTCGCCGGCGCGCTGGTGCTCGCCCTGACGGGCCATCGCCCGCAGGCGCGCAACGTCAATGTCATCTTCAGCTGCGGCACTTTTCTCGCCGCGGCGCTGCTGACCGTTGAAATCATTGCCGAAGGCCCGGTGTTCGCTCTTGACCGGCAGTTCTTCATTGATCCCCTGAATGTTTTTCTGGTGACGCTGACGGCTTTTGTCGGCTTTACCACTTCGGTGTTTTCACGGCCCTATATGCGAGTCGAGGAAGACCACGGCAAGATGACGCCCAACCGCATGCGACTCTATTTCAGCATGTATCAACTGTTCTCTTTCACCATGCTGCTGGCGCTCACCACCAACAACATGGGCATTCTCTGGGTGGCAATGGAAGCGGCGACATTGACCACGGTGCTGCTGGTTTCCATCTACCGCACGCCGGCCAGTCTCGAAGCGGCCTGGAAATACTTCATCCTCTGCGGGGTCGGCATCGCCCAGGCGCTGTTTGGCACCATCCTGCTCTACATGGCAGCCCAGCGGGTGCTTGGCGATGGGGCCGGCGCGCTGCTATGGACCAATCTCGATACGGTCAAAACCCAGCTCAATCCCGCCATCATGGCGCTGGCCTTTGTCTTTCTCTTCATCGGCTATGGCACCAAGGTCGGCCTCGTGCCCTTGCACAACTGGCTGCCGGATGCGCATGCCGAAGGCCCGACGCCGATCTCTGCGGTGCTCTCGGGACTGCTGCTGAACGTGGCGTTGTACGCCGTCATCCGCTGCAAGGTGCTGACCGACGGCGCGCTCGCCAATCGCTTTGCCGGCGACCTGATGGTGGGCTTCGGCCTGCTCTCGGTCGTTGCCGCGGCTTTCTTCCTGTTCCGCCAGAAAGATGTCAAGCGCATGTTCTCGTATTCGTCGATCGAGCACATGGGGCTGATGACCTTCGCTTTCGGTCTCGGCGGGCCGATCGCCAATTTCGCCGGGTTGCTGCACATGACGGTGCACTCGCTGGTCAAGTCGGCGATTTTTTTTGCTGTCGGTCACGCGGCACAGAAGGCTGGAACGCAGCTCATGGAAAATATCCGCGGCCTGATCACGGTCAGCCCCACCGTCGGCTGGGGCCTGATGCTGGGTTCGCTGGCCATTCTTGGCATGCCGCCGTTCGGTATTTTCGCCAGCGAGTTTCTCATCCTGACCAGCGCCATGCGCCAGCTGCCGTGGGCTACGCCATTTCTCCTGTTGGGACTGGGTGTCGCCTTCGCTGCCATTTTCAGCCGCGTGCAACCGATGGTATTTGGCCAGACCAGCGTCAGGCCGCTGGCTCACCCGCCGGCGCTGCTGCCGGTTTTTGTGCACCTCGGGCTGGGATTGATGCTGGGTTTTTACATTCCGCCCTATCTGAGCGACTGGTACCGCCAGGCTGCCCGGATCATTGGAGGCTGATGCCATGCAAATAGCCGGCCTCAACATCGATCTTCGCTGCCTGCCGGTCCCTTTCCCGCTCCTGCGCGGCAGGGTTTGCGTCAGCGAGTGGTCGGCGGCGGCTCTGGCCATTGCGGAAAGTCATGGCCGCCTTGTTTCGTTCTGGGGCAGCGACGGTCGCTGCGGCGCATCCGGTGACTTCGTCGTTTCCGCCGTTTATGCAGTCGCGGACGGGACACTGGTCTGGCTCGATCTGCCGCTTGCCGGCCGGCAGGTGAATTACCCCGATATTTCCGGCATCTTCCCCTATGCGTCACGCATGCAGCGCGCTACGGCCGATCTGCTTGGCCTGCATGCGGAAGGCGCCGCCGACAACCGCCCGTGGCTGAATCACGGCGCCTGGCCGGCAGACTATTTTCCGTTGCGACGGGAGTTTTCCGGCGCCGAAACGCATGATGGGCCGGCTGCGACCGACTACCCTTTTGTGACTGTCGCTGGCGAAGGCGTGCATGAAATTGCCGTCGGCCCGGTCCATGCCGGCATCATCGAACCCGGCCATTTCCGTTTTTCGGTGGCGGGCGAAAAAACGCTGCGTCTGGAAGAACGCATGGGCTATGCGCACAAAGGCATCGACAAGCGCTTCGAGCATCTGCCGGCGACAGAGGCTTACCGACTGGCCGGCCGCATCTCGGGCGACTCCACCGTAGCTTATGCCTGGGCCTACTGCATGGCGCTGGAAATGGCATGGAACTGGCCGGTTCCAGCGCGCGCCCTGTGGCTGCGGGCGCTGATGCTGGAGCGCGAACGGGTGGCAAACCACCTTGGCGATCTCGGCGCCCTGGCCAACGATGCTGCCTTCGCCTTCGGTTTTTCCCAGTTCATGCGCCTCAAGGAAGACTGGCTGCGCCTGAACAAGACCATGTTTGGCCATCGTTTCATGATGGATTGCGTTGTTCCCGGCGGCACGGCAATCGACCTGGACGCTGCCGGCTTCGCGCAAATCACCACCCAGTGCGATGCCGTCGAAGCCGAAGTGCGCGAGTTGCGCGCCATCTACGACGATCACGCCGGTTTGCAGGATCGCTTCCTTGCCACCGGCCGCGTCACCACGGAACAGGCCGCTCAACTCGGGCTGACCGGGTTGGCGGGACGGGCCAGCGGCATTGTCCGCGACGTACGCATCAACTTCCCTTCGCCACCCTATGCGGAATTGAAGGTCAACGTCGCCTGCCACAACGGGGGCGATGTTGCCGCCCGGGTGACGGTGCGCTTTGACGAGACCATGGAATCGTTGCGACTGATCCGCCAAATTGCCCGCCGGCTGCCTGTCGGCGCAATTGTCGGCGCGCCGGACAACGGCATGCCCGAAGGCAGCGGCGCCGGCTGGATCGAAGGCTGGCGCGGCGAGATTTTCGTTGCCCTGACGGTGGAGAAAGAAAATCGCATCGGCCGTTGTCACTGCCACGATCCTTCATGGCAAAACTGGCCGGTGCTGGAACATGCGGTGATCGGCAACATCGTGCCCGACTTTCCGCTGATCAATAAATCCTTCAACCTCAGTTATTCGGGGCATGACCGCTGATGTGGAAGATACTCAGACGGATTGCCAGAACCGGCATCGCGACGGAAGCGCCGCCAAAAGTCGGCGCTGGTGAAGCGCCTGCGCTACAAGGCGGGCGAGCAAAAAACGCTCGCCTCGCCGTAGCGGATGGCGACACGGCGACGGCGCAGCATATCCACGACGAGATTCTGCAAATCCTCGGCCGCGCGCTGACCATCCGCGAAGTGGACGCCGGCAGCTGCAATGGTTGCGAACTGGAGATCCATGCCACCGGCAACGTTTACTACAACCTTGAAGGCCTGGGTATCAGGTTCGTCGCCAGCCCGCGGCATGCCGATATGCTGCTGGTCACCGGGCCGGTATCGCGCAACATGGCGCTGGCGTTGCAGCGTACCTACGACGCCACGCCCGAGCCCAAGCTGGTCGTTGCTGTCGGCGATTGCGCCGCGAATGGCGGCATCTTCGGCGAGAGTTATGCCACGCTCGGCGGAGTGGCCAAGGTATTGCCCGTTGATCTTGTGATTCCCGGCTGCCCGCCCGAACCGATTGAAATTCTGCGAGGCATCCTGACGGCGGTGCGCTATCGACTGAAGTTGCGTTCCGTCACCGGCCATAAATAAAGCAGCATCCAGAGACGAATTCAAGCCGGATTTTTACAGCGCCGCTTCAGGGGTGAGGATGCGAAACAGGCCGCGCAGACGGTCACGCCGCGCCAGTTCGAGCAAGGCCTTGTCGGCCGTCACCAGCCAGTCGGCTGCGCCATCGCGAGCGGTCTCGAGAAATTTCTGGTCATCGCGATCCCTGCAACGCGGCAACTCAATGGGCAGTTCATTGCCTGCTGCCGTTGCCGGAATGAGCGTCACGCAGGCGGCATAGGTGGCGTATGCGGCTTCCTGCACGGCGGCCGCAAGACCAAACTGCGGGTAATTCAACACGCGGCGGAATTCGGCCAGGCAAGCTGCGCTGCTGACCACCCGCCATTTGCCGCCGTCGATTTTGGCGCGTAGCGGCGCAAAGCGGCTGTCGGCGAAAATGTAGAGCGAGACCAGGACGTTGGTATCCAGCACGACCCGCAGTGCCACATCGGGCGCAGATGGAAAAACAGGCGCGGAAGCCGACGGCGCCGTGCTCGCTTCATGTCCTGCAAAGAGGCTAGTCACGCCGCCTATCGAGACGGAACCTGGCGTAAGCGCCCGGCGCATCTTCCACCACGTCAAGTTTGCCCTTGGCCGGATCACGGGCGGGCACTTTGTCGCCGTTGAGCGCAGTGATCCAGGCTTGCCAGTCGGTCCACCACGAGCCTGCATGTTTCTGGGCTGCCTTGAACCAGCCATCCGCGCTGGCAGGCAGGGCTTTCTTCCTGCCCTCGCGGGTTCGTTCATGGGTCCAGTAGCCATACTTGCCGGCGTCCGGCGGATTGACGATGCCGGCAATATGCCCGGAGCCGCCGAGGACGAAACGCACCGGCCCGCCGAGCAGGGTGGCGCCAAGATAGGTGCTCTGCCAGGGCGCGATGTGGTCTTCAAGCGTGGAAATAAAATAGCTCGGCACAGTGATTTTCGACAGATCGATCGGCGTATCGAGCAGGGCAATGCCGCCCGGTTCCCTGAGCAGGTTTTTCAGGTACATGTTGCGCAGATAGTCGCTGTGCATCTTGTAGGGCATGCGCGTGGAATCCGAATTCCAGTAGAGCAGGTCGAAGGGGAAGGGATCCTTGCCCATCAGGTAGTTGTTCACCACGAATGACCAGATCAGATCGTTGGAGCGCAGCATGTTGAAGGCGGCCGCCATTTCACTGCCTTCCAGATAACCGCGCTCCTGCATCTTTTTTTCGAGATCCGCCACCAGCCCTTCGTCGATAAAGACGCCCAGGTCGCCGGGGACGGAAAAATCCAGCAGGGTGACGAAAAATGTCGCCGAGGCGATGCGCTTGTCTTGTTTGGCCGCCATGTAGCCCATGGTTGATGCCAGCAATGTGCCGCCAAGGCAATAGCCGATGAGATTGATCTCCGTTTCGCCGGTCTGCGCGCATACCGCGTCGATCGCGGCCAGCGATCCTTCGGCGAGATAATCCGCGAAGCTTTTTTCGGCCAGCCTGGCATCCGGATTCACCCAGGAAACGACGAACACCGTATGCCCCTGATCGGTTGCCCACCGGATGAAGGAGTTGGCCGGACGCAAATCAAGGATGTAGTACTTGTTGATCCACGGCGGAATGATCAGCAGCGGGCGCTTGTACTGCTCTTGCGTCGCGGGATTGAACTGGAGCAACTGCATCAGCTCATTCTGGAATATCACCTTGCCCGGCGTGGCCCCGATGTTCCTGCCCAGTTCGAAAGCGTCCGCATCGGCCATCTTGACGCGCAACTGGCCATCGCCCGCCTCGATATCGCGCAGCAGGTTGTTGAAGCCATTGAGCAGATTCCGGCCGTGGCTTTTCACCGTCTCGCGCACGACTGCCGGGTTGGTCAGGGCGAAATTCGAGGGCGATAGCGCATCGACGAACTGATGCGTAAAAAAGTTCACCTTCTTTTGCGAAACGGCATCGAGACCTTCAATGCCGCCGACAACATCGTAAATGTGGCGCGCGGTGATGAGATAGCTTTGCTTGATGAAGTCAAACAGGAAATCATCGTCCCACTGCGCATCCTTGAAGCGGTTATCGCCTTTGGGCGCACTGGCGACCGGAGGGGAATTCATGCCCATGGCACGCAACATCGCATGCTGCCACAGCGAAAAATAGTCCCATGCCAGGCTCATCTGCGACTGGGCCAGCTTGTACGGGTTGGCCAGCATCCTGGACATCATGCCCATGAAGGCCTGAGCCACCCCCAGATCGTCTGACGGTGCGGCAAGGCCTTTTTTCATCTGGCGCTGCATGTGCTCGGTAATCAGCTTTGCGGCCCGCTGCGCCACCTCCGCATAGGTTTTGGCAACGTCCTGGGGCTGGGGCGGTTCCTTGTTCTCTGGCGCAGCCACCAAAAATCCTTTAACTGATGAAGCGGACCGAACCGCCTTCTTCCACGCGCCGCATTTTGCCGGCATGCGCGAGATAGTTCAGGTGCGCGATGGCCTCGCCCATGGCGAACATGGTCTGGTGCGGGTCGCTGAATTCGCGGTCAAACAGCGTGGGAATCAGTTCGGCAGCGTTGTACGCACGGTCCTTGCAGGCGTTCAGCAATATCCCGCAACGCTCGGCATGGTGGGCGTGCAATTGCGCCACGCGGCCATGCAGCCCGCGAAAGGGCCTGCCGTGGGAAGGCAGCACCAGCGTGTCTTGCGGCAAGTCGAGAAAGGCATCGATGGAATCGAGGAACAGCTTGAGCGGGTTGCCGTAAGGATTGGCCGGTTGCACCGAGATGTTGGTGGAAATGCGCGGCAACAGCATATCGCCGGAAATCAGCACATGCAGTTCGTCGCAATACAGGCTCATGTGTTCGGCGGCGTGACCGTAGCCGACGATCGTGCGCCAGGCATGGCGGCCGACGTGCAGCACTTCATTGGCAAATATCTGCCGGTAGTGTTCGGGCAAAGTCGGCACGCCATTCCTGTAAGCATTGCCGCGCTGTTCCAGGGCTGTTGCGCCGGCTTCGTCCAGCCCGTGCCGGCGAAAAAAATCGACCATGGCGGAAACCGAAAACGGGCTGACTCCGGCGTGAATCATTTTGGCGGTCAGGTAGTCGCCCTGCGACATCCACAGGGGCGCGCCCTTTTCCTGTTCCAGCCAGCTGGCCAGCCCGACGTGATCGGGATGCAGGTGGGTGACGATGGCGCGGGTGAGCCGGCGGTCAGCCAGGAGGGTATTCCACGCATCGCGCACTTCAGGCGTCGCGATGCCGGTATCGACGGCAGCGTAGCCTGCGCCATCCGCCAGCAACCACAGGTTGATATGGTTTAACGCAAAGGGCAATGGCATGCATACCCAGTCAACCCCCGGGGCGACGGGAACCGCGACACCGGGAGCGGGGGATGTCTCGCGGGAGTAAACCAGGGGAGCGTTCACGGAGGGAATCTTTCGTTGTTGGCCTGATAGAATCGCGCCAGAAGAAAATTTATCGGCCAAAAAAGACGGCCATCAGCAACCGGCTCCATATTAGCGGATTTTCTGTTTCCTGCCCCGCCTTTTCTCCCCGTGTTCCGTGCAGGTACTGAATCTCCCGGCAACGATACGAAGGAATACAAAGGAACACGCGCAATGATCGGACTGAATTTCGGCCTTGGCGAAGACCTTGACGCGCTGCGCGAGGCGGTGTGGCAATTCGCCAAAAAGGAGATCGCCCCGCGCGCCGCGCAGATTGACCGCGACAACCTGTTCCCCGCCGATTTGTGGCGCAAACTCGGTGAAATGGGGCTGCTGGGAATCAGTGTGGAAGAGGAGTATGGCGGCACGCAGATGGGCTATCTCGCCCACATCGTGGCGATCGAGGAACTCTCTCGCGCCTCGGCCTCCGTCGGGCTTTCCTACGGCGCCCACTCCAATCTGTGCGTGAACCAGTTGCGGCGCAACGGCAACGAGACGCAGAAAAGAAAATATCTGCCCCGGCTCATTTCCGGCGAGCATGTCGGCGCACTGGCGATGTCCGAGTCGAGTGCCGGTTCCGACGTGGTTTCCATGACGTTGCGGGCCGACAGAAAAGGCGACCGCTATGTGCTGAACGGTTCGAAGATGTGGATCACCAACGGCGGCGAAGCCGATGTCCTCATCGTCTATGCCAAGACCGATATGTCGGCCGGCGCGCACGGTATTACCGCCTTCATCATAGAGAAGGGTTTTGCGGGCTTCAGCCAGGGCGCGCATCTCGACAAGCTGGGCATGCGCGGCTCGAACACCTGTCCGCTGTTTTTCGACAACTGCGAAGTACCCGCTGAAAACGTGCTGGGCCGTGCAGGCGAGGGCGTCAAGATATTGATGAGCGGGCTGGACTACGAGCGTGCCGTGCTGTCGGGCGGGCCGTTGGGGATCATGGCCGCCTGCATGGACGTGGTGCTGCCATACCTGCATGAGCGCAGGCAGTTCAATCAGGCCATCGGCGAATTCCAGTTGATGCAGGGCAAGCTGGCCGACATGTACACCACCTGGCAGGCAGCGCGCGCTTATGTCTATGCCGTGGGCCGCGTGTGCGATATGGCGGATCACGCGGCCCACACGGGCAACAGCGGGAGCCGGACAAAACAACTGCGCAAGGATGCCGCCGGCGCGATTCTGCATGCCGCCGAAAAAGCCACCTGGATGGCCGGCGAAGCGATACAAGCGCTGGGCGGCAACGGCTACACCAATGATTATCCGGCGGGCCGTCTGTGGCGTGATGCCAAGCTCTACGAAATCGGCGCCGGCACGTCGGAAATCCGCCGTATACTCATCGGCCGCGAACTTTTTAATGAACCTCTGTGAGGTGCAGCGCCATGCCCGGTCCGCTCGAATTCTGGTTCGATTTTTCGTCGCCTTATTCGTATCTGGCGGCTGAAAAAATTGATGCGCTGGCCGCCATGTACCAGCGCGCAGTCCATTGGCATCCCATTTTGCTCGGCGCGGTGTTCCAGAAAACCAACGCCGTGCCGCTGGTGCAACTGCCGCTGAAAGGCGAGTACAGCCTGCGCGATTTTGCGCGCTCGGCGCGCTTCCTCGACCTGCCGTTCGCGATGCCGGAGAAATTTCCGCTGCCCACGCAGTCGGCCGCCCGGGCTTACTACTGGATCAGCGAGCGCGACATGAACACGGCGCACACTTTTGCGCGCGCCGTGTTCCGCGCCTTCTTTGTCGTCGGCCGGGACATTTCCGATCTGGCGGTGGTGCTCGACATTGCCGCACGGATGGACATCGACAGCGATGCATTGTCGCAGGCGGTGGCTACGCCTGAAATCAAGGAACGGCTGAGACGCGAAACCGAAATGGCGCTTGCGCAAGGCATGTTTGGCGCGCCTTTTTTCATGGTCGACAAGGAACCGTTCTGGGGCGTTGACCGGTTGCCGCAAATTGAGCAGTGGCTGGCCACGGGGGGCTTTTAGTGTCTGTCATCCAATCTGCCCTGCACACCCGCAGCGACGAGTTCAAGGCCAATGCCGCCGCCATGGGCGCGCTGGTCGCCGACCTGCGCGAAAAGTCGGCGCTGGCGGCACGGGGAGGTTCCGCAGAGGCGCGCGCCAGGCATCTTGCGCGCGGCAAGCTGCTGCCCCGCGAGCGCATCGACGCGCTGCTCGACCCCGGCGCCGCCTTCCTTGAACTCTCGCCGCTGGCGGCATATGGCATGTATGGCGCCGATGGTTCCGATGAAGTGCCGTCCGCCGGCGTGGTCACCGGCATCGGCCGCATCAATGGCGTGGAATGCATGATCGTTGCCAACGATGCCACGGTGAAGGGCGGCACGTATTACCCGCTGACGCTGAAAAAACATTTGCGGGCGCAGGAAATCGCGCAGCAGAACCGCCTGCCCTGCGTTTATCTGGTGGACTCCGGCGGCGCCTTCCTGCCGGCGCAGGACGAAGTTTTCCCTGACCGCGATCACTTTGGCCGCATCTTTTTCAACCAGGCCAACATGAGCGCCGCCGGCATCCCGCAAATCGCGGTGGTCATGGGTTCGTGCACGGCGGGCGGCGCCTATGTTCCCGCCATGAGCGACGAAAGCGTCATTGTCAGGAACCAGGGCACCATTTTCCTCGGCGGCCCGCCGCTGGTGAAGGCCGCGACGGGCGAGACAGTCAGCGTTGAAGATCTCGGCGGCGGCGATGTGCACACCCGCATCTCCGGCGTCTGCGATCACCTGGCGGAAAACGACCACCACGCGCTGGCCATTGCCCGCCGCATTGTCGGCAACCTCAACTGGCAGAAGCCGGTTGCCCTTGATCTGGCGGCGCCGGAAGAACCGCTTTACGATCCGGCTGAACTGTGGGGCGTTATTCCCGCCGACATGAAAAAGCCTTACGACGTGCGCGAGGTCATTGCCCGCCTGGTGGATGGTTCGCGCTTCGACGAATTCAAGGCGCGCTACGGTACGACGCTGGTCACCGGGTTCGCCCGGCTGCATGGCTATCCCATCGGCATTCTCGCCAATAACGGCATCCTGTTTTCCGAATCGGCGCTGAAGGGCGCGCATTTCATCGAGTTGTGCGCCCAGCGCGGCATCCCGCTGGTGTTTCTGCAGAACATCACCGGCTTCATGGTCGGCCGCAAATACGAAAACGGCGGCATTGCCAAGGACGGCGCCAAACTGGTCGCCGCCGTGGCCACGGCACAGGTGCCGAAGTTCACCCTGATCATTGGCGGCTCGTTTGGCGCCGGCAATTACGGCATGTGCGGTCGCGCCTACTCGCCGCGCCTGCTATGGATGTGGCCCAATGCGCGCATCGGCGTCATGGGCGGCGAGCAGGCCGCGTCGGTGCTGGCCGCCGTCAAGCGCGACGGCCTGGAAGCCGCCGGGAAAACGTGGAGCAAAGAGGAAGAGAACGCCTTCAGGCAGCCGATCCGCGCGCAGTATGAAACACAAGGCCACCCGTATTACGCCACAGCGCGCCTGTGGGACGATGGCGTGCTCGATCCGGCGCAATCGCGGCACGCCCTGGCCCTGGGAATTTCTGCTGCGCTCAATGCGCCCATCCAGCCCACCCGGTTCGGCATTTTCCGTATGTAACACGCAACACGTAACGCGTAACATGCGGCGGGCGCATCATCCGATGACAAAGGGAAAGCATGTATCAGACCATCCTCACTGAAGTCGATGCCGGCGTCGGCATCATTACCCTCAATCGCGCCGAGCGGCACAACGCGTTTGACGATGTGCTGATCGGCGAGCTGACGCAGGCGATTGACGCGATGACGGCCGATGCCGCCGTGCGCATCATCGTTCTTTCCAGCAGCGGCAAAAGTTTTTGCGCCGGCGCCGACCTGAACTGGATGCGGCGTGCCGCGGATTATTCGGATGAAGAGAATCTGCGCGATGCGCGCGCCCTCGCCGAAATGCTGCGCCGCCTGGCGCAGTGCCCCAAACCCACGATTGCGCGCGTGCAGGGTCCGGCCTATGCTGGCGGCGTGGGCCTGGTGGCCTGTTGCGATATCGCCATCGCCACGTTCGATGTCCAGTTCGCGCTGACGGAAACGCGCATCGGCCTCGTGCCGGCAACCATCAGCCCGCATCTGGTCAGCGTCATCGGCGAGCGCCATGCGCGCCGCTACATGCTGACCGCCGAACGCTTTTCCGCTGCCGAGGCGTATCGCATCGGCCTGGTGCACGAGCTGGTGGTGGATGTGGCGGCGCTCGATGAAGCCGTGGGCGAAATTGCGGATACGCTGCTGAAGAACGGCCCCGCCGCGCTGGCCGAATGCAAATCACTGGTCTCGGCCGTTGCCGGCAAGCCGCTCTCGCCCGAAATCATCGAAGACACCGCGCAGCGCATCATGCGTTTGCGCGCCAATGCGGAAGGGCGCGAAGGCATCAGTGCCTTCCTTGAAAAACGCACCCCTCGATGGGTTGCCGGCGGGGCTGCCTAGGGCGCATCGGCGAGGCTGACCGCACAGGGCTGAATCATGTTCACCAAAATCCTCATCGCCAATCGCGGCGAGATTGCCTGCCGCATCATCAAAACGGCGCGCCGCATGGGCATCCGCACCGTCGCCGTGTATTCGACGGCGGACATCCATGCCCGTCATGTGCGCCTGGCCGATGAAGCGCTGTGCATTGGCGCGCCGCCGCCCGCAGAGTCCTATCTCGCCATCGGGAAGATCATCGACGCCGCAAAAGCCACCGGCGCACAGGCCATTCACCCGGGCTACGGCTTTCTTTCCGAGAATGCGGAATTCGCCGCTGCCTGCGCGCAAAGCGGAATTGTTTTCATCGGCCCGCCGGTAGCCGCGATGCGCGCCATGGGCTCGAAATCGGCAGCAAAAAATCTGATGGGGAAAGCCGGCGTGCCGCTGACGCCGGGCTATCACGGCGACAACCAGGAGCCTGGTTTTCTCCGGCAACAGGCAGACCGGATTGGCTACCCGGTGCTGATCAAGGCGGCGGCGGGCGGCGGCGGCAAGGGCATGCGCGTGGTGTCGTCATCCGCGGCGTTTCCTGATGCCCTGGCTTCCTGCAAGCGCGAGGCGGCAGCCAGCTTCGGCGACGAGCAGGTGCTGCTCGAAAAATATCTGCAGCGGGCGCGGCATATCGAAGTTCAGGTGTTCGGCGACAGCCATGGCAATTGCGTCCATCTGTTCGAGCGCGACTGCTCGGTGCAGCGCCGCCACCAGAAAGTCCTGGAAGAAGCGCCCGCGCCCAACCTGTCGCCCGCGCGCCGCGCCGCGCTGGGCAAAGCGGCTGTCGATGCCGCCAGGGCCGTCGGCTACATCGGGGCCGGCACGGTCGAATTCATCGTTCCGGGCGATGCGCAGGACGATGCGTTCTACTTCATGGAAATGAATACGCGCCTGCAGGTCGAACATCCGGTCACGGAAATGATTACCGGACTTGACCTGGTGGAATGGCAGTTGAAAGTCGGCGCTGGCGAGACGCTGCCGCTGGCGCAGGAACAGTTGGCCATCCGCGGCCACGCGCTGGAAGCGCGCATCTACGCCGAAGATCCGGACAAGGGCTTTTTGCCCGCCACCGGCCGGCTGATTCATCTGGCGCCGCCGGCCGAAACGCTGAATGTGCGCATCGACACCGGCGTCGAAGAGGGCGA
This sequence comes from uncultured Rhodocyclaceae bacterium, assembly GCA_964596295.1. GTDB lineage: Bacteria > Pseudomonadota > Gammaproteobacteria > Burkholderiales > Rhodocyclaceae > Rugosibacter. The sequence continues at coordinate 40,142 of CAZQTB010000002.1, forward strand.
TGAAATCACGCCGCACTACGACCCGATGATCGCCAAGCTGATTGTCTGGGACAACAGCGAAACGAATGCGCGCGAGCGTGCCTGCGCGCGCATGCTGCAGGCGCTGGCCGATTACGAGATAGCCGGTGTGGCGAACAATATCGGCTTCCTCTCCCGCCTCGTTGCCTGTCCAGCCTTTGCCCATGCCGATCTGGATACCGGCCTGATCGAACGCGAGCGCGGCTTCCTGTTTCCCGATGCCGCCGAGCCGCCTCACGAAGCGTGGCTGAGCGCCGCGCTCGCCGAGCTGCTCCGCGACCGGCAGCAGGCGGCGGCCGATGCCGCCGCCCACGCTCGCAGCGACCCGCACTCGCCCTGGCACCGGCGCGACGGCTGGCGCGTCAATGACGATGCCCGGCGCGCGCTGCGCCTGCAGTACGGCGGGACGGAAAAGAGCGTCGAGGTGACTTATCGCGGACAGCATTTCGTGCTCGCCTGCGCCGGGCGGAGCATTGCCGCTATGGGGATGCTCACGCCGGACGGCGAGTTGCGCGCCGATCTTGACGGCCGGCGGCTGGAGGCGACCGTCGTGGCCGCCGGCGAACACCGTCATGTCTTCATCGACGGCCGCAGTTTCGTATTTACCCTGGTCGATCCGCTGCTCCAGGCCGGCAGCAGTGACGGCATGGAAGGCAGCCTGGTGGCGCCGATGCCGGGCAAGGTCGTCGCCCTGATTGCCGCAGTCGGCGCAAGGATCGAGAAAGGCGCACCGCTGCTGATTCTTGAAGCCATGAAAATGGAACACACCCTCGCCGCGCCGGCGGCAGGCAGGGTCAAGGCGTTTCATTGCACTGCCGGCGAACAAGTCGGCGATGGCGCAGAGCTAGTAGAATTCGAAGCCGAACAAAAGAAGACGTGAATCTGCATGGCTCTCCCCAGTAAAGTCCGCATTATTGAAGTTGGCCCGCGCGACGGATTGCAAAACGAAAAGCAGGCGGTTGCCACTGCCACCAAGGTTGAGCTGATTCACCGCCTGGCGGCGGCAGGCTTGCAATCCATCGAGGTGACCGCCTTCGTCTCGCCCAAGTGGGTGCCGCAGATGGCGGATGGCGCCAAAGTTTTTGCGGCCGTCAAAAAACTGCCCAAGGTCGCCTATCCCGTGCTGACGCCGAACATGAAGGGCTTCGAAGCCGCCCTGGCGGCCGGGGCGAAAGAGGTCAGCGTGTTTAGCGCCGCTTCCGAAACCTTTTCGCAGAAGAACACCAATTGCTCCATCGGCGAATCGCTGGAGCGCTTTCGTCCGGTGATTGAAGCGGCCAAGGCCGCGGACATCAAGGTGCGCGGCTATGTCTCCTGCGTTCTCGGTTGCCCCTACGAGGGCGACGTGGCGCCGCGCGCCGTTGCCGACGTGGCGCAAGCCCTGTTCGAGATGGGCTGCTATGAAATCAGCCTGGGCGACACCATCGGCACCGGCACGCCGGAAAAGACGAAGGCGATGATCGAGGCCGTGGCGCGCCGCGTGCCGCTCAAAAAACTTGCCGGCCATTTCCATGATACCTGGGGCATGGCCATCGCCAATATCTATGCTTCGCTGCAGGCAGGCATTGCGGTTTTCGACAGTTCCGTTGCCGGCCTGGGCGGCTGCCCATATGCGCCCGGCGCCCTGGGCAATGTCGCCACCGAAGATGTGGTCTGGCTGTTGCAGGGCTGCGGCATTAATTGCGGCGCCAATCTTGAGTCACTGGTCGATACCGCTGCGTGGATTTCCCGCGAACTTGGCCGCGAGCCTGCCTCGCGTGTCGCGCGCGCCATGCTCGCGCGGCGTGCCGTGGCCTGAAAACCCGGCGCTGGCATGACGGCGATTACTTCACCCTGCGTGAATGTTTGCCGCATGCAGGGCAGCCTGTGCGTCGGCTGCTACCGTACACTGGACGAAATCGCCGGCTGGAGCCAGATGGGCGACGCTGAAAAGCAGCGCGTGCTCTGCGCCGCGGCGCAACGCGCCGGAACCGGCGGTGCGGCCGTTGCGGGGCAGAACGCAGCAAGCCAAAAAAAGTAGAAGCTGCCGATTGGGCATCTTGGACGCAACGTGCAATCACTATCCTGGAGCGCAGATCACCATGCCGCTGGACACCGTCACCATCAACGAGCTTGCCGAAACCCTGTTGCGGGCGGAGCGCGATCGCGCGCCGATCGATACGCTGTCGGAGCGCTACCCGGACCTTGACGAGGCCGATGCCTATGCGATCGCCAAGGCGAAGCTGCGTCTGCGCCAGCGCCGTACGGTCGGCTACAAACTCGGGTATACCAGCGCAGCGATGCGCAAGCAGATGAACATCGATCAGCCAAACTACGGCGTGCTCACGGACGACATGTTCGTCGAGCAGGACGCGCTATCCTTCGACGCGCTGATACATCCGCTGGTTGAACCCGAAATAGCGATATGCCTCGAGCGCGATCTGGCGGGAGGCGGGCACGACCGCGAATCGGTGATGCGTGCCGGACCGCTGTTCATGCCGGCGATCGAGGTTTGCGACACGCGCTATCGGGAATACAAGTTCAAGGCAGTCGACAACATCGCCGACAACAGTTCCGGCGCCCGTTATGCGCTCGGTGCGCCGCAGCCGGTGACAGGTGCAGACGATCTGCGCGCATTGACGATCGAACTGTGGATAGGCGACACGCTGACAGATCAGGGTGTCGGCGCCAATGCCCTGGACGATCCGCTGCTCGCCGTCGCATGGCTGGCCAACCGGCTGCATGCAGAGGGCACATCGCTGAAGGCGGGCGAGGTGGTGCTCACCGGAGGCTTGACGCGGGGCTACCTTGCGCAGCGCAACCAGACGATCATCGCCAGGCTTGTCGGCTCGGGCGCGGTGACGTTGCGCTTTTACTGAACTGCCCTGTTCGCGACTGCCATTTCAGCGATCAATCCGTTATCCTTTATCCCATGCAAGTCGTTCTCATCAGCGGGCTTTCCGGCTCCGGCAAATCCATCGCCCTCAATGTGCTGGAGGACGCGGGCTACTATTGCATCGACAACCTGCCGGCGCCGCTGCTTTTCGATCTGGTCAGCTATCTGCGCCTGGAAGGCCAGGAGCGCGTAGCCGTAGCGGTGGACATGCGCGGCGGCGCTTCCATCGCCGCCTTGCCGCCGCAACTGCGCAGGCTTGAAGCGGAAGGCATCACCCTGCGCTTCGTGTTTCTCGATGCGCGCAACGACATCCTGATCCGGCGCTTTTCCGAGACGCGCCGCCGCCACCCGCTGGCCGGCAACGACGTGACGCTGGAAGAGGCCATCGGCCGCGAACGCGATGCGCTGGAGCTGCTCGCTTCTCTCGGCCACCACATCGACACCAGCCACCTGCGGCCAAACGCCCTGCGGGCCTGCATCAGGGATTTCATCATGCTGGATTCCCACCGCGGGCTGACCCTGCTGTTTGAATCCTTCGGCTTCAAGCACGGCATTCCGCTCGATGCCGATCTGGTCTTCGATGTGCGTTGCCTGCCCAACCCGCACTACGACCCCGCGCTGCGCCCGCTCACCGGACGCGATGCCGAGGTGATCGGCTTCCTCGCGGCGGAAGCCGAGGTGCAGCGCATGGAAGACGATATCCGCCGCTTCGTCGCCGAATGGCTGCCCGCCTATGCCCGCGATAACCGCGTCTATCTGACCGTCGCCCTTGGCTGCACCGGCGGCCAGCATCGGTCGGTCTATCTGGCGGAAAGGCTGGCCGCCCACTTTCGCGACCAGGCCAACGTGCTGGTGCGCCACCGCAGCCTGGTGGAATGAAAGCCGCACTGCCTGAAGACCTGCGCCGGCTGTTCAGGGACGCGCGTCACGGCGGCCCGTGGCGCCGGCTGTTCAAGCCCGGCGACTGGCTCACGCTGCTGCTCGGGCTGGCCCTGGTTACCTTCTCCTATCCGCTGCTGTGGCGCGGCGGCGCGGCGGATCGCGCCATCGTCAAGCGGGACGGCAAAACGATCACCGCGCTGGGCCTGCATGCAGCGCGCCGGGTTGCCGTCAGCGGTCCCATCGGCATCACCGTGATCGAAGTGCAGCCCGGCCGCGCCCGCGTATTCTCGGACCCCGGCCCGCGCCAGTATTGCGTGCAACAGGGCTGGCTGACGCGCGCCAATGCCGTCGCCATCTGCGCGCCGAACCATATTACGTTGCAACTCGCCGGAGGCGGGGGCGCCGGGTATGACTCCCTCAACTATTGAACTGCCGGTAACAGAGGCCGATCGCCGCATCGCGCGCTACGCGGCGGCGGCGATCGCGCTGACCGTAGCCGAAGCGGCCCTGCCCAGCCCGCTGCCCGGCATCAAGCCGGGGCTGGCCAATATCATCGTGCTGGTGGTGCTCCTGCGGCATGGCTGGCGCGATGCCGCCTGGGTCAGCCTGTTGCGCGTCGTGGCAGGCAGCCTGGTGATTGGCCAGCTTTTCGCGCCGGGGTTTTTCCTTGCGCTGGCGGGCGCGGTCAGCAGCCTGGCGCTGCTGTCTGTCGCCATGCATTTGCCGCAGCGCTGGTTTGGCGCTGTCACGCTCAGCATACTCGCCGCGTTTGCCCATATCGGCGGCCAGCTTTTGCTGGCGCGGCTATGGCTGGTGCCGCACGACGGCGTGTTTTATCTGGTGCCGCTGTTTGCCACGGCGGCCCTGGCTTTCGGCGCGATCAACGGGCTGGTTGCCGCCCGCCTGCTGGCCGCTGCGCCGCCTCGCGCGCGCTGACCTCTTCGATAATGCGCCTGACCGGCGCCGGCAGCGCGGCGGCATGCAGCGCATCGAAGGCGAGCCAGCGCAAACCCGGTTCCATGGCGCCGGGGCGGATCTTCACGCGGCAGAGCAGTGGCGTGATATGCAGGCGAAAATGGCTGAAGGCATGCACAAAAGTCTTGAGTTCGTCGCTGGACGGCGCTGGTTTGAATCCGTGTCTGGACGAGACGGCGATCAGGGTGGCGCCGAAGGCTTTTGCGACATGCGCGGCGGCATCCCCGCCCGCCGGCAATTCCGGCAGCGAGAGCAGACCGCCCCAGATGCCGACGGGCGGGCGGGTTTCCAGCAGCACGCGATCGCCATGCAATACAACCAGCAGCGTGGCATGGCGTTCGGGAATCGTCCGCCGCGGTTTGCGTTGCGGCAACTCCGCCGTGCGGCCGCTGGCGCGCGCCACGCAGAGGCCGGCCAGCGGGCAGGCGGCGCACTGCGGCCGGCTGCGCGTGCACAGGGTGGCGCCGAGATCCATCTGCGCCTGGATGTAGGTGGCCACGTTGCGTCGCGGCAACAGTTCCGCGGCGTGTTGCCAGAGCCGACTTTCCAGCGCCGCCGTACCCGGCGCGCCTTCGATGCCGAACGCGCGGCAGAGTATGCGTTTGACATTGCCATCCAGAATCGGCGCGCGCGCGCCGAAGCAGGCGACCGCGATGGCGTTTGCGGTGGAACGGCCGATGCCGGGCAAGCGCGCAATGGCTTCCGGCGTCTGCGGAAACAGGCCGCCATGCAGCGTCATCACGGTCCGTGCCGCAGCATGCAGATTGCGCGCGCGCGCGTAGTATCCCAGACCGCTCCATAGCGACATGATCTCCTCGACCGGCGCGGCGGCCAGCCGGGCAAGCGTGGGGAAGCGGGCAAGGAAGCGCCGATAGTAGGGAATAACCGTCGCCACCTGCGTCTGCTGCAACATGATTTCCGCAAGCCAGACGCGGTAGGGGTCGCGCGTGTTCTGCCAGGGCAGGTCATGCCGGCCGTGATGCGCGTGCCAGCGGATGAGCAGGGCGGAAAAGTCTTTTGCCACGGAAAATTTGTTGCGCAATGCCGGCTGCGCTTAATCGCTTCTGACCGGTTTCACCAGGCTGGCCGCGAGCTTTGCCCTGGCGCGCGCTTCGTCGGTCGACTCCGCATTCGCCAGCGCCACGCCCATGCGGCGTTTGACAAAGCTCTCCGGCTTGCCGAACAGCCGCAGGTCGGATTCCGGCACGCGCAGGGCTTCCGCCACGCCCTCGAAGGCAATGCCTTTTGCATCGATGCCGCCATAGATGACGGCCGAAGCTCCTGCGCGCCGCAAGCCGGTATCGACAGGCAAGCCAAGGATGGCGCGGGCGTGCAGCTCGAATTCCGACAGGCGTTGCGTGACGAGCGTCACCAGTCCGGTGTCATGCGGGCGCGGGCTGACTTCGGAAAACCACACGTCATCGCCCTTGATGAACAGTTCGACGCCAAAGATGCCGCGTCCGCCGAGGTTGCCGGTAATGGCGCGGGCAATCTCGCGCGACTTGTGCAGGGCCACGGCCGACATCGCCATCGGCTGCCATGATTCAACGTAGTCGCCATTCACCTGCACGTGGCCTATGGGTTCGCAAAAAAAGGTTTCCACTGCGCCCGATGCACCAACGGCGCGCACGGTCAATTGGGTGATCTCGTAATCAAAATCGATGAAGCCCTCGACGATCACCCGTCCCGCCCCGACGCGGCCGCCCGCTTGCGCGTAATCCCAGGCATTGGCGACGTCCGCCGGCGTCCTGATGAGCGACTGGCCCTTGCCGGAGGACGACATGACCGGCTTGACCACGCAGGGGTAGCCGATGCCGCCGGCGATGGCGGCCTGCAGCTCGGCCAGCGAGTCGGCAAACCGGTACGGCGAGGTGGGCAAGCCGAGTTCTTCCGCCGCCAGCCGGCGGATGCCTTCGCGGTTCATGGTGAGTTGCGCAGCGCGTGCAGCGGGAATGATTTCCGGAAAATATCCGGCAATGCCTTCCTGCTCGATCTCGACCAGTGTCGCCGTGGCGATGGCTTCGATCTCGGGCACCACCAGATGCGGCTTTTCCTGCGCGATCACCGCACGCAAGGCCGCGCCGTCGGTCATGTTGATCACGTGGCTGCGGTGCGCCACCTGCATGCCGGGGGCATCGGCATAGCGATCCACGCCGATCACTTCGCAACCCAGCCGCTGCAATGCGATAATGACTTCCTTGCCCAACTCGCCGCAGCCCAGCAGCATGACGCGCGTGGCGCAGGGCGACAACGGCGTGCCGATCCGAATATTTTTTTCCATTACCAGTCCTTATTTTCAAGCTGCGGCAGATGGCTGATTTTAGCCGACCCCTCGCGCATGGCGCGGGATATCACGACACTATTCCAACACGTGCAAACCCATGTCCGAACCGACCGTCTCCCCTGCGTTTTTGCGTAGCGGCTGGATAACCCTTCTAGCCACCCTGTGCATCTGGACAGGCTTCATTCTTGTTTCGCGGGTCGGCGGCAAAGGGGTGCTGACCGGCTGGGATGTCGCCGCGCTGCGCCTGGGCACGGGCGGCTTTATCGCGCTGTTCTGTTTGTCGCGCGTTACGCTGCCGCCGCTTAAAACCATACTGCTGTTTTCGCTTTTCGGCGGCGTCGGCTATGCCTGCTTTGTGTATTCCGGTTTTCGCCTTGCTCCGGCGGCGCATGCGGCGGTGCTGTTGCCCGGCGCTCTGCCTTTTTCCACGGCGATCATCGCCTGGCTATGGCTGAAACAGGCGCCCACCCGTGCGCAGCGCATCGCACTGATCGGCGTCTTTGCCGGCATCGTACTCATCGCCGCCGATACGCTCTCGCACAGCGCGCAAATCACCGGCCTGCAGATGGCGGGGGACCTGCTCTTCCTGTGCGGCGCGTCTTCATGGGCCGTATTCACCCTGCTGCTGCGCCGCCACCCCATGCCGCCATTGACGGCCACCGTAGCCACCCTGCTCGGCGCCGCCCTGATCTATCTGCCCGTCTGGTGGTTTTTCCTGCCCAGCACGATGGGCAGTGCGCCGCGCAGCGAAATAGCGCTGCAGGCCTTGTATCAGGGCGTGCTGGTGGTCTTTGTCTCCCTGCTGCTGTATGCGCAGGCGGTGCGCCAGCTCGGGCCGCAAAAGGTGGCGCTCACGATGGCCCTTGTCCCCGGCATTGCCGCGCTTGCCGCCGTACCCGTGCTGGGCGAGCCGCTCTCGCTCCTGGCGCTGGCGGGCCTCGCCGCCGTCACGGCGGCGGCGGTGCTGGGCGTGCGGTCCGGGCGATGAATGCGTGTAGTCGGCGTGCTCGCATGCCACCATCGCGGAATAAGCATAGAGCAGAAGAATATAAGCCGGTTCCTGCCGGGTTCGTAAAATACCGACTTGTTGAAAGTTGAAAAGGACGTTTACATGGCATCCGTTGCAACCGAGCAGGTCATCAGCGTGCATCACTGGAACGACACCCTGTTCAGTTTTCGCACCACGCGTGATCGCGGCCTGCGCTTCGAGAACGGGCATTTCATCATGATCGGGCTGGAAGTCGACGGCCGCCCGCTGCTGCGCGCCTACAGCATCGCCAGCCCGAACCATGAGGAGTATCTCGAGTTTTTCAGCATCAAGGTGTCCAACGGCCCGCTGACCTCGCGCCTGCAAAAAATCCAGGTGGGCGCGCCTGTCCTGGTGGGCAGCAAACCCACGGGTACGCTGGTGCTGCGCGACCTGAAGCCGGGGAAAAATCTTTACCTGTTCTCCACCGGCACCGGGCTGGCGCCGTTTCTGAGCATCGTGCAGGATCCGGAAACCTATGCGCGTTTTGAAAAAGTGGTGCTGGTTCACGGCGTGCGTTTTACCAGCGAGCTGGCCTACGCCAAATTGTTCGCCGAGGATCTGCCGCAGCATGAATATCTGGGCGATATGGTGCGTGAGAAGCTGATTTACTATCCGACCGTCACGCGCGAGCCTTTCCGCAACCAGGGGCGCATCACCGCGCTGATCGAATCCGGCAGGCTGTCTGCGGATACCGGCCTGCCTCCGCTTGATCCGGCAACCGATCGCGCCATGATCTGCGGCAGTTCGCACATGCTGGCCGACTGTTCGGCCCTGCTGGATGTGCGCGGATTTTCGATTTCGCCGCACACCGGCGTGGCCGGCGATTACGTCATCGAGCGGGCGTTCGTCGAGCGCTGACTTTTCGGGGTGCGCTTTTAGTGATCCTTCAACCCGGCGGGTTTTTCATGGCGACGGATAAACAGGGTGGCTGTCGCAGTGAGCAAGCAAATTGCGCCGAAGACCATGAAATAAACATCCAGTCCCAGAGCCATGGCGATCAAGGCGCCGGCCAGCACAGGCCCGATGATGGAGCCGGAGCGGCCGATGCCGAAAGCCCAGCCCATGCCGGTTGAGCGAATCGCCGTGGGATAAATGTAGCTCGCCAGGGCATTCAGGCTGATTTGTCCGCCGACGATAAAAAAGCCGGCAAAAAACGCCATGACCTGCAGCATGGCGAGGGATGCGGAGAGTTTTCCCAGCAGCATCATGCTCAGCGCGCCGAGCAGGAAATAGCCAACGATCACCGGCCGCGATCCCCATCGATGCATCATCCAGGCAGACGCAAACGGGCTGATGGCCCCGCCAATATTCAGCAGGATCACGGTGGTCGAGGCTTGCCCCAGGGCATAGCCTGAGCCCACCAGCAAGGTGGGAATCCAGCTATAGAGAAAATAAGCCACCATCAGATTCAAGAAGAAGGCCGCCCACAGCAACAGGGTGTCCCTGGCATACCCCGGCATAAAGAGCGCCTTGATCGGCGAATGTTGCTGCGCTTCTTCAGCGGGATGAATAAACACGGCGTTTGGCGGAATGGTCTGGTTGCGGGCGATTTTCCGGGCAATGCGGCGCAACAGGGCATCATTATCCTTGTTCTGCGCGGTCAGAAAGCGCGGTGATTCAGGCAGCCAGAAAAACAGCACGGGCACTAACAGCAGGGGCATCCAGCCACCCCAGAAAAAGATCGACGGCCAGCCGTAGGCCGGGATGATGTGAGCCGCCAGCAAACCGCCGGTAATGGCGCCGATCGGCATACCCAGAAAAATCACCGCCACGGCGATGTTGCGCATCCTGCCGGCGACGTATTCGGTCATCAATGCCGTGGCGTTGGGCATGGCGCCGCCCAAGCCAAGGCCGGTCAAAAACCGCAGCAGGATCAGTTCGCGGTAGCTGGTGATGTAGCCGGTTAATACGCTGAACACGCCGAATATCACCACGCTCGCAATAACCGCCTGCCGCCGGCCGTATTTGTCGCCTAGCGGGCCCAGCACCAGGGCGCCGATCATCATGCCAATCAATCCGGCCGCAAAAACCAGGCCCAACTGCCCTTTGGCGATGTTGAGCTCGGCGCTCAAGGCGGGGGCGGCATAGGCAATCGCCAGCACGTCAAAGCCGTCAAATATGATGACCAGGGCGCATAACAGCATGACCAGTTTTTGAAATCCGCCCAACGGGTTGGATTCAATGATGTCATTGATGAACAGCTTCGGTTCCTGCACGGTCTTCCTCCTGAAGTCCCCGGCATGCCGGGGATGTTTTTTGCTCAATGTATCGGCATCCTATCATCGCCTCGGGTGACGGATGACACCGGCACCCTAGTCAAAATAACTGCGCGCTTCCTCGAACCGCGCGGCGAACCAGCCGCTGGCCAGGCTGTCGATTCTTACCTTGCCCCGGCTATTCGGCGCATGGATGAAGCGCCCCTCGCCAATGTAGATGCCGACATGGGAGTGCGGCCGGTTACCGGTGTTGAAAAACACCAGGTCGCCGGGTTGCATCTGCGCCATGTCCACCGCGCGGCCCAGCCGCGCGAGATCGGCGGCCGAGCCTTGCAGCCTGAGGCTGACCGCCTGGTCAAAAACGTAGCTGACCATGCCGCTGCAGTCGAGCCCGGCCTCCGGATTTTTGCCGCCAAAACGGTAGCCGGTATTGATCAGCCCAAGCGAAAACAGCACCACTTCGCTGGCTTTTTCGCGCGCGGAAAGTGAATTCGCCGTTCCGTCAGAGCCGATTTTTGTTATCGGCGCGCTGCCGCACGCAACCATCAGCAGCGCCGAAACAAGCAGCAGGGCAAGGCATGTGAGTCGGGGCAGACGCATCGATTCAGCATACTTTGCCATGGTGTTTTCGAATGACGGGAGAAAGCCGTAAAAGTTTGAATACGCTTTCGTGCGCGGGAAATTCCGCGTCAGGCTCCTGCTCCGCATGCTACCGGCTGTAGTGTGTCATGCTGACCAGCAGGCGCACCAGCATATACGCGGTGTTATTGAACAGCCGCAGCAGCCACGAGCGTTGCCCCTGATCGTCGCGATGAATTTCGAGAGCATCCTGGCGGATTGCCGCGCGAAGGTGTGCGCCAAGCTCTGCGGCAAACTGCGTATCGCGGACAACGACATTGGCTTCGCGCGACAGCAAGAGGCTGAACGGATCGATGTTTGACGAGCCAACCGTGGCCCATGCGCCGTCGATTACCGCTACCTTGGCATGCAGGAAGGCAGGCTGGTATTCGAAAATGCGCACGTTGGCAGCCAGCAGGCGGTCATAGAGGGATTGCGTGGCATGATGCTGGAACGCATATTCCACGCGGCCTTGCAGTAGTAATGTGACATGTACCCCGCGCTGGGCGGCGGCCAGCAGTGCCTCGCGGAAGCGCCGACCTGGTAGGAAATAAGCATTGGCAAGCATGATTTCCTGTTGGGCATTGGTTATGGCGTCCAGATAAGCGTCCTCAATATCACGCCGGTGGCGCAGGTTGTCGCGAATGAGGAAGGCGGCCTGAACAGCGCCTGCCGGCTCCTGCCGGGGTGGCAGAAAATCCGGCTCGCGGACGCGATGGCCTAGGCGTGACCAGCTGACCAGATGCCACAGATGACGTACAGCAGCATGAATTCTGGCTACTAGCGGGCCTTCGACGCTCACGGCATAATCGAAACGCGGCGCGGTGGCTTGTTCGTTGTCAAAATCGTGAATGACATTGATGCCGCCAACAAAAGCCGTGCGGCCATCAATCACGGCCAGCTTGCGGTGTAAGCGGCGCAAACGATGACGGCGTATTCGCAGAGAAGGAATTTCCGGACGATAAGTCAGCAGCTTGGCGCCATCGGCCGCCAGCGCCCTTCCCAGGCCAGCGGCAAATTCGCGTGCGCCAAAACCGTCTATCAGTACGCGTACCGTGACACCGCGCCGTGCTGCCCGGCTTAGCGCCGCAGCGACGCTGCGGCCGGTGGCGTCGTCGGCAAAAATATAAGTTTCCAGGTGCACTTCATGCGCTGCGCCATCAATCGCTGCGATCAATGCCGGAAAATACGCCACGCCGGCCACCAGTAGTTGCAGCCTGTTGCCGGATGAAAAGTCTTGAGTCCGTTTCTGGGCGGCGCTCATGGGACGGCGATATTCAGCGTGGCAGAAAGCGCCGCGTGATCTGAAATGGCTGACCATGGCGGGCCGGCGTGCAGATGCGCGGCCGTGATCGTCAACCCGCGCTGGTAAATGCGGTCGAGCCGGAACAGCGGCAGCGCAGCGGGGTAGCTGCGCGACGGGCGTGCACCTTCGCGCCGGCCCGCTATGGCGAATATCTCGTCCAGCCCCAGCCGCTGCGCCAGCAGTTTGCCGGCACGATTGCGCCAGTCATTGAAGTCTCCGGCAATCAGGAGCGGCGCATCCGCCGGCGCCATGACTTCGATGTAAGCGGCAAGCGCATCAAGCTGCCGGCGCCGCGAGCGCGCAAAAAGCGACAGATGCACGCACACGCAATGCAGCGGCCGGTCAAGCTGCGGCAACTTGATGGCGCAATGCAGCAGGCCGCGCCGTTCGAAACGCAGATGCGTTACGTCCTGATTGTGCTGATGCAGGATGGGAAAGCGCGAAAGGATTGCATTGCCGTGATGTCCGTGGTCATACACCATGTTCTGGCCATAGGCGCTGCTGTGCCACACGTCGGCGGCGAGAAACTCATGCTGTGGCGCAGATGGCCACTGCGCGTGCTGCTCGGCGTGTTTCAGATGCAATCCCTGCACCTCTTGCAGAAACACGATATCGGCGCCCAGCGCACGCAGGCGCTCACGCAGCTCATGCACCATCATGCGGCGATTGAACTGGGAAAAGCCTTTGTGGATATTCCAGGTGACAACTGAAAACGGTTGCGTCACGTCTCAGAACCGGATGTGAAACGGGTTGAAGTCGGTGTTGCGGTCGTACCAGTCCTCGTTCTCGGCGCGCTTGAGGAAGGCGACGGCGCGATAAGTCACCGGCGTCATGACAATTTCCCAGCCGGTCTTCAGCACATACTGGGTGAGGGCGATTGTTGCGACCTGGGCATCGGGCCAGATACCGTAGAAGGCAATGACGTAGAACAGGCCGGAATCCACCGCCTCGCCGACCAGCGTCGAGCCGATGGTGCGCGTCCACAGCCAGCGGCCCGCACTCCAGATTTTCATTTTCGCCATCACGTAGCTGTTGGCGAAACTGCCGCACCAGAAGGCGATCATGGAGCCGGCCACAATGCGCCAGGTATTGCCGAAAACCGCCTCGAGATGCGCCTGGTAGCTTTGGTTGAATGCATCCGGCACGGGGGGTAATGCCAGCACCACGGCTGCCATGAAACTGGCGAACGCCAGTGCCGCAAAGCCCGCCCAAACCACGCGCCGGTCACGGCCGTAACCGTAAACCTCGGTGAGGATGTCGCCGAAAATGTAGGAGATCGGGAAGAACAGCACGCCGCCGCTGAAGGACACCGGACCTATCAGCGGCAGCGCGAGTTGCGCCGCCTTGGCCGCGCCGATCAGGTTGGCGCAGAGCAGGACGCAGACGAAAGCCGCCATTACGAAATCGTAATAGCGGTAGCTGCGCTGTGCATCGTTCATCGGTTCGAATTCACGAAACAGCCAGCATGCGCTCCAGTGCGATCTTGGCGGGCGCCGCTTCGTGTTCCGGCACGCGGATCCGATTGACTACCTTGCCTGCAACCAGATTTTCCAGGGCCCAGGCCAGATGCTGCGGATCGATGCGCTGCATGGTGGAACACATGCATACTGTGCTGGCCATGAACTGCACGATCTTGCCTTGCGCTTTTACCTCGCGGCCCAGGCGCTCGACCAGGTTGAGTTCGGTGCCGACCAGCCAGCGCGTGTCGGGCGGCGCTTCCTTGACTGTCTTGAGGATGTATTCGGTGCTGCCAACATAGTCGGACTGTTTGCACACCTCGAAGCTGCATTCCGGGTGCGAGATGACCATGCCGTCCGGATGCTGGTTGCGAAACCGGATGATGTCGCGCGGCTGGAACATCTGATGCACGGAACAGAAGCCGTGCCACAGGATGATCTTTGCCCTGCCGATTTGTTCACGGGTCAGGCCGCCTTGCTCTAGGTCCGGATTCCAGATCGCCATGTCATCCAGCGGAATGCCCATCTTGTAGCCGCTCCAGCGGCCCAGGTGCTGATCGGGAAAGAACAGCACCTTTTCGCGCCGCTTGAACGACCACTCCAGAATCCTCGTTGCATTGGACGAGGTGCATACAATGCCGCCATGCATGCCGCAGAAGGCCTTGAGATCAGCGGCCGAGTTGATGTAGGTGACGGGCGTAATTTTTTCGTCGGGATCCGTCAGGGCCGATAGTTCGCGCCAGCACCGCTCAACCTTGGCCAGATTGGCCATGTCGGCCATGGAGCAGCCTGCGGCAAGGTCGGGCAGAATCGAAATCTGTTCCGGCCGCGAGAGAATGTCGGCGACTTCGGCCATAAAATGCACGCCGCAGAAGATGATGTTTTCCGCGTCCGACTGCCCGGCGAGGCGCGAGAGCTTGAGCGAGTCGCCGGTGAGATCGGCGTGCTCATAAACATCGGCGCGCTGGTAGTGGTGGCAAAGCAGTACCGCTTTTTTGCCGAGTGCGGCCTTGGCGGCACGAATGCGTTCCCCCGCTTCTTTATCCGCCAGTGCGTTGAAATGGTCGAACTTGATGGTTGCAGTTTGCATGACCGGGCTTTCAGCCCTGATACCAGGGCAGGCCGGCATGGCGCCAGCCGCCGGTACGGTTGCGTTGCCCGCTGGCGTCCTTGTCGCCTTCAAAGCCTTCGAGAACGTTGTAGCAGGCGGGGTAGCCTGTTTCTGCCGCGGCTTTGGCGGCGGCGCCGGAGCGTACACCGGAGCGGCATATGAACAGCAGCAAGGATTCGCTGGTGACGGCGCGTTGCAGCGTCTGGATGAAATGCGCATTGGGCTGCATGTCCGGATAAGTCAGCCATTCGATTTCGACGGCATCCGGTATACGCCCCACCCAATCCCACTCGGCGCGGGTGCGCACGTCGATGATTTTGGCGTTGGGGGCGAGTTGCAGCGCTGCATGCGCCTCTTGCGGCGTGATTGCGCCCGCGTAGGGCAGATGCATGTCGCGGGCACGTGCCTGCGCCAGTGTGAGAATTTCGTTAAGACGTCCCATGAAAAGAACCCGCCAGTTAGAATATAAACGTCAAGAGTATAGCTTTCCCCTTTCCCTTATGCTACGCGGAACCCACGATCCCCTGCACAGACATGCCCCGGGCGCCACCCAGCGCTTTGCCGATGGCCAGCGCATTACCTGGGTCAGCGTCGGCGTGAATATCGTGCTGACCGCCATGCAGATGGTGGTTGGTTTTCTCGCCCATTCTCAGAGCCTGATTGCGGATGCAACGCATACGCTCTCCGACATCATTTCAGATGCGTTTGTTCTTTACGCCAACCGCAAAGGGGCGGAGGCTGCCGATGCAGACCATCCCTACGGCCATGGCCGTTACGAAACCGCCGCATCGCTGGTGCTGGGTCTGCTGCTGGCGGCTACCGGCGTTGGCATCCTGATCTCGGCGGCCGGGCGCTTGTCGAATGTGGACAGCCTGCCGCCCGTCGGCGTGGCGGCGATGTGGGCGGCGCTATTTACGTTGGCGGCCAAGGAAGGGCTCTTCCGCTACATGCTGGACACGGCGGAACGCCTGCGTTCGCCGATGCTGGTGGCCAATGCCTGGCATGCCCGCGCCGATGCCCTGTCTTCGCTGGTGGTGGCGGCGGGTGTTGGCGGCGCATTGCTGGGCCTGAATTTTGCGGATGCCGTAGCGGCCATCATCGTCGGCGCGATGATTGTGCGGGCCGGGCTGCGTTTCGCCTGGCAAGCCCTGCGCGAACTGATTGACACGGGTCTTTCGGCAGAAGAACTGGCCGCCATACGCCAGACGGTGACAGCAACTCCGGGGGTCCTCGGCTTGCATGAGTTGCGTACCCGCCACATGGCTTATCAGGTGCTGGTTGATGCTCATGTGCAAGTTGATCCGCGCATCAGCGTTTCGGAAGGGCACTGGATTGCGGAGACGGCCCGCAACCGTGTTCTCGATAGCCATCCTGAAGTGCTCGATGTCTTGGTTCATGTGGATGCCGAAAACGACATATCCGGCAATGCATCCTTGCAGTTGCCTGCGCGGGCGACACTGCTGGCACACCTGCGCGACATTCTGGGCTGTGAACTGCCGGAATTCAAACACACGCTGCTACACTATCTTGGCAGCCGGGTTGAGGCGGATGTATTTCTTCCCGTCAATTTTGACGACGCAACACGCCTGAAAGAAATGCAGCGTCGTGTGGCAGAGATTTTGCCTGCAGATCCATGGTTTTCTGTCGTACGCATCAACCAAAAAACCGCACCATAACAGTGTAAATTGCCAACATGCATGCACAACCTTTGTGCATGCATGTTGGCTTGTTGTATCGGGAGTCTGTGTCGAGACTTGTGGCACAATCCATTCTTGCATCGGTGAATGTGGCATGGTAACTGCTTTGAGAGCCTACACCGCTTTTGGTTTTGGAATAATTTCGCACCAATTTTTCGTGTCATTTTCAGGAGAGCAACTCATGACCCCGCAGGACGTACTCAAACTGGTTGAAGAAAAGGAAGTTCGTTTCGTTGATTTCCGCTTCACCGATACTCGTGGCAAGGAGCAGCACGTTGGCGTGCCGGTTTCCGCTTTCGGCATGGAGAAATTTGAGGATGGCCACGCTTTTGATGGTTCCTCCATTGCCGGCTGGAAGGGCATCCAGGCTTCCGACATGCTGCTGATGCCGGATGCGGGCAGCGCCTACATTGACCCGTTCATGGACGAGACCACGCTTATCCTGACCTGTGACGTAGTGGAACCCTCCGATGGCAAGGGTTATGACCGCGATCCGCGTTCGATTGCCAAGCGCGCCGAGGCCTATCTCAAATCCTCCGGCATCGGCGACACAGCCTATTTTGGCCCCGAGCCCGAATTTTTCATTTTCGACTCCGTCGAATGGAAGGTGGATATGTCCGGGGCCTATTGCAAGGTGTTCTCCGAAGAAGCCGCATGGGCCAGCGCCGACAAGTTCGAAGGCGGCAACACCGGCCACCGTCCCACCGTCAAGGGCGGCTACTTCCCGGTGCCGCCGGTGGATAGCCTGAACGACATCCGTGCGCAGATGTGTCTGGCGTTGGAAGCCTGCGGCGTGCCGGTCGAAGTCCATCACCACGAAGTCGCCACCGCCGGACAGTGCGAAATTGGCACCAAGTTCAGCAGCCTGGTGCAGCGTGCCGACTGGACGCAGATCCTCAAATACATCGTGCATAACGTCGCCCACAGCTACGGCAAGACAGCGACCTTCATGCCCAAGCCCATTGTTGGCGACAATGGTTCCGGCATGCACGTGCATCAGTCAATCTGGAAGGGCGGCAAGAATTTGTTTGCCGGTAATGGATATGCCGGCCTGTCCGATTTTGCGCTGTAGTACCTCGGCGGCATCATCAAGCACGCCAGGGCGCTGAACGCCATCACCAACCCGCTGACCAACTCCTACAAGCGTCTGGTGCCCGGCTTCGAGGCCCCGGTGAAGCTGGCCTACTCCGCGCGCAATCGCTCTGCGTCGATCCGCATCCCCTACGTCCAGTCGGACAAGGCCCGCCGCATCGAAGTCCGCTTCCCGGATCCGGGCGCAAACCCGTACCTTGCCTTTACCGCGATGATGATGGCTGGCCTCGATGGCGTGCAGAACAAGATTCATCCCGGTGATCCGGCCGACAAGAATCTTTACGATTTGCCGCCGGAAGAAGATGCCAAGATTCCTACTGTCTGCTCTTCGCTGGACCAGGCGCTGGAGTACCTCGACAAGGATCGTGAATTTCTCACCCGTGGCGGCGTGTTCAGCAATGAGATGCTTGATGCCTACATCGAACTCAAGATGGAAGAAGTCACGCGGTTTCGCATGACGACGCATCCGGTTGAGTACGACATGTACTATTCGATCTGATTCCCTGCTGTTCGGACGCATGGCAAAAAGGACGGGCATGCCCGTCCTTTTTTTGTCGCCGCACTTGGCATACACTCGGCAATATGAAAACGACCAATAATCAATGTCCGGATGCAATGGCGCAGAGCAAACCCTCCCCCAAACTTTTTTTTGCCGGCCGTACCCTGTGTATCTGCGCCGCATGCCTGTTCCCGCTGGCCGCCTCGGCCAGCACCTTCTACAAATGCACGGATGCGTCCGGCAAAGTACTTTTTACCAACACCAATCAACGGGGCGGCAAGACGAAGTGCACGGTGCTTTCCTACCAGCGCGTGCCGCAAGGTTCTGCTTTATCCGGCGGCACTCGCGATGCCAGACCGCGCGCTACTGCCATGCCGACTCCGGGCGACTTTCCGCGCATCTCGGGGAACGAACAAAAAAATCGCGATAACGACCGCCGTGCAATTCTCGAAAAGGAGCTGGGCGGCGAACAGGAAAACCTCGAGAAAGCCCAAAAACTGCTGAGAGAGGCTGGTCCGCCGCAAAAAACTCAGGCGCAGCGGGATACAGTGGCGCTGCATGAGCGCAATATCCGGGCGCTGCAGAAAGAACTCGGCAATCTGCGTTGACTAAACCTGAAAACACTGGTGCGTTTCTTGCTTTTTATTGCGCATAGCTCCTTGTAAACCTATCAGTGATGAGTGTGCCTGCTTTCCCCCCCTTTGGCGGCCTTGACCTGCTTTCTTCCGCCGTCGTGCTGGTCGATGACAAGCGTGTCGTTCGTTATGCCAACCCGGCGGCGGAAAATTTATTTGCCATAAGCTCGCGGCAACTGATCGGGCGACCCCTGAAAAAACTGCTGGGCGAACCGCCCGGACTCGCTGCCGCGCTGGATAGCGCTCTGACCAACAACTGGAGTTACACCAGCCACAATATTCCGATCAGCCTGACGCCGGACATGCTGTTGCACGTTGATTGCACCGTGACGCCGGTCATGGCGGGCGGCGCGCAATTGCTGCTGGAAGTCCGTCCAATCGACCAGCAACTCAAAGCCGCGCGCGAGGAGCAGCTTGCCCAACAGCAACAGGCCAACCGCGAACTGGTGAGAAATCTCGCGCATGAGATCAAGAATCCGCTGGGCGGAATTCGCGGTTCGGCGCAATTGCTCGAGCGCGAACTGGCCAATGACCATCTCAAGGAATACACCCAGGTCATCATCGAAGAAGTCGATCGTCTGCAGGACCTGATGCAGCGCCTGCTTTCCTCGCATCGCGTGATGCAGCCGACGCTGGTGAATATTCACGAGATTCTCGAACGCGTGCGCCGCCTGATCCATGCCGAGTATCCCGACGTCAGCGTGCAGCGTGATTACGATACCTCGCTGCCGGACCTTACCGGCGACCGCGAACAGTTGATTCAGGCCGTGCTCAATATTGCCATGAATGCCGCTCAGGCCATGCATGGCAAGGGCAAGATTACTTTCTGCACGCGCGCCGCGCGCCGGGTCATACTGGCGAAGAAGCATTACCGGCTGGCACTCGAATTGCAGATCATTGACGATGGACCGGGCATCCCTGACAACTTGCAGGACAGGATATTTTATCCACTGGTCTCCGGCCGCGAAAACGGCAGCGGCCTCGGCCTCACCATCGCCCAGAGTTTTATCCAGCAGCACGGCGGTACCATTGAGGTGAAATCCCGGCCGGGACATACCTGTTTTTCGCTCATGCTGCCGTTGACTTCGCGGCCAAAATCAAAGGACAGCCAATGATAATGAACCCCGTCTGGATCATCGACGACGACCGCTCCATCCGCTGGGTGCTGGAAAAGGCGCTTGGCCGTGAGAACATCCCGGTCAAAAGCTTTGCTTCGGCCGATGAAGCGCTTGCCGCCCTGGGGAGCGCCCCTGCGCCGGCGGTGCTGATTTCCGACATTCGCATGCCGGGCACTGGCGGGCTTGAGCTGTTGCGCCAGGTCAAGGCGCACTATCCCGATCTGCCGGTCATCATCATGACGGCCTATTCCGATCTCGATTCGGCGGTCGCCGCATTTCAGGGCGGGGCGTTCGAGTATTTGCCCAAACCTTTCGATGTCGATCAGGCCGTCGCCCTGGTAAGACGCGCCCTGGCCCAGTCGGTGCACCAGAGCGGGGTAACAGAAGCAGCGGGTGCCGTGCCCGAGATTCTGGGACAGGGTGCCGCCATGCAGGAGGTTTTTCGCGCCATTGGCCGGCTTTCCCAGTCGCTTGCCACGGTCCTCATCAATGGCGAGTCGGGCACCGGCAAAGAGCTGGTGGCGCAAGCCCTCCACCGCCATAGCCCGCGCAAGAATGCGCCTTTCATCGCCATCAACACGGCGGCGATTCCGAAGGACCTGCTTGAATCTGAACTTTTCGGCCACGAAAAAGGCGCTTTCACGGGGGCCACGGCGCAGCGTCGCGGCCGTTTCGAGCAAGCCGAGAACGGCACCCTGTTTCTCGACGAAATTGGCGATATGCCAGCCGAGTTGCAAACGCGGCTGCTGCGCGTACTCTCGGATGGCAACTTTTATCGTGTCGGCGGCCATCAGCCGGTGAAGGCCAATGTGCGCGTTATCGCCGCTACCCACCAGGATCTGGAAGAGCGCGTCAGGGAAGGGTTGTTTCGTGAGGACCTGTTCCACCGTCTGAACGTCATCCGCTTGCGCCTGCCCCCTTTGCGCGAGCGCAGCGACGATATTCCGCTTCTGGCGCGCCACTTTCTGCAAAAAAGTGCGCAGGAACTCGGCGGCGAACCGAAGCGGCTTTCCGACGCCGCGCAGAAATACCTGCAAGGACTGGATTTCCCCGGCAATGTGCGGCAACTGGAAAACCTGTGTCACTGGCTGACGGTCATGGCGCCGGGGCAGAGCATTGATGTGGCCGACTTGCCAGCGGAATTGCGCGACCAGCCGCCCCGTGTCACCGGCGCCGACTGGCTGTCCGCCCTGGCGCACGAGGCCGATCACCTGCTGGCCAGCGCCCCCGGGCAGGTGGCCGAACGGCTGACGCGCCAGTTTGAAGCGACGCTGATCCGGCGTGCGCTGAGTGCGACGGGAGGCCGCCGGATCGAAGCCGCGCAGTTGCTGGGCCTTGGCCGCAATACCATCACGCGCAAGATCCAGGAACTGGGTCTGGAAGACGATAAAGGCAAGGTGCAGGCGAGTTGAGCATGCTCCGGGTTTTGCCATGACACGAGGCATCTCGGTTGACACTGCTGCCCTCGTTGCGGCCTTGGGCATGGCATCGCGTCGCTTCGACATCGATATGCTGCCTCGTTGCGCTTCGACCAACGCGGTGATGCTGGCGCGTGCCGAGGCTGGCGCTCCTTCGGGCACGGTCGTCGTGGCCGAGGAACAAACTGCCGGACGCGGGCGGCGCGGGCGAAGCTGGATTGCGGCGCCTGGCGACAGCCTCACGTTTTCCCTGCTCTGGCGATTTGCTCCAGCCACTGTGCCGGCCGGCCTTTCGCTGGCGACGGGCGTGGCGGTGGCCCGTGCGCTGGAAAAAATTATGCGCAGCGGTATCCAGCAGGATGGCACTGGCAGTACGGCGCTCAAGTGGCCGAACGATATCCTGCTCCAGGGCAAAAAGCTGGGTGGCATCCTGATCGAACTCGTACCCGGCGCACCCCATGCGGCAGTCATTGGCATCGGCATCAACCGGCGCTTGCCCGCGGCACTGCCGCCCGATGTGCGTGCGGCATCCGCCGCTCTGGAGGACGTGATTGACAATACCGTTGACAACAGCGCGCTGCTCGCGGCGCTGCTGACCGAACTGCTGGCGGTGCTGGAGAGTTTTGCCGTTGCCGGCTTCGGCGCGCTGCGTCCGGACTGGCTGGCGCGCCATGCATTCCAGGATGCGCCTGTCGTGCTGTTGTCCGATTTTGCGCCGCCGCAACATGGAATCTGCCGCGGTGTCGATAACGACGGCGCACTGCTGCTGGAGGTCGCCGGCCGCATCGAACGCGTCCTCTCCGGCGAAATTTCCCTGCGGGCGGCTGACACCGGATAGTACGGGTTTAAGATAGCGTCCGATCCCACGTTACGTACCATTACGCGGCAAACCGATACATGGCAACTTACGCAATCGGCGATGTGCAGGGCTGTTTTGATCCCCTGCGCCAGCTTCTTGACTCCCTCCATTTCGACCCGGCCAGCGACCGCCTCTGGTTCGTCGGCGATCTCGTCAATCGCGGGCCGCAGTCGCTTGACGTGCTGCGCTACGTCAAGTCGCTGGACACGGCTGCGGTGGTCGTGCTCGGCAATCACGACCTGCACCTGGTGATGCAGGCCGAAGGCTATGGGCGTGCCGCCAAGGAAGACACCCTGGACGCCGTGCTCGCTGCGCCCGATCGCGATGAACTGCTGGCGTGGCTGCGCGCACAACCGCTGTTCCATATGGTCGGCCCATGGGCGATGGTGCACGCAGGGCTCTTGCCGGAGTGGACGGCGGCGCAGGCAAACGCCTTGTCGGATGAAGTTTCTGCTGCGCTGACGGCGAGCAACTATCGCGAGTTTCTGGCGCACATGTGGGGTTCGGAGCCCGCCGCCTGGCGCGATGATCTTACAGGTTGGGACAGGCTACGCGTAGTGGTGAATGCCATGACGCGCATGCGTTACGTGACGGCTGCCGGTGCGATGGAGTTGCGCGCGCCCGGAGCCAAAGCCCCGCCTGAGCAAGGGCCGGCGGGATGTGTGCCATGGTTCGCTGCGCCCGCGCGGGCGAGCGCCGGCCATCTTGTCATCTGCGGGCACTGGTCGGCGCTGGGCTACCGCGAGCAGCCGAATTTGCTGGCGATCGACACCGGTTGCCTGTGGGGCGGCGCGCTTACGGCAGTGCGGCTGGAAGACCGGCGGGTGTTTCGCCAGCCGTGTCCGCAACAGGCAAAGCCTGCAGGCTGGGATTGACAGTCTTCTGCATCAGCCGGTGCGCGACGGCGTGGTGTGCATGCGCTGCGAGGTGGCGGCGATCAACGCCGGCGGATGCAAGCGCGGGCAAGGGCTCAAGCTGCGCGATGAGCCCTCCGCTGGCGGCAATCGACCACAGGCATGCGATGAGCGTCATTTCGCCCACGTAGTCGGCGGCATGGCTGGGCTGATGGCTGTGCGCATCGACATAGCGCAAAACCAGGGGTATCACGGGCGCCGCCGCATCGACCGCGCTTTGCAACAAGGCGCTGTGAAAAGGCTGCACTCCGTGGCCATCGCTGGTGGTACCTTCGGGAAATATCGCGACCAGCCGCCCCGCGCGCAACTGGCCGACCAGGTGATCGCGCGCGGCATGCGCCGCACGGCGCGAGCCGCGCTCCAGAAAAATCGTTTCGGTACGCTGGCTCAGCCAGCCGATCAAAGGCCAGTTGCGCACGTCGTCCTTGGCCACAAAAGCCGCAGGCGTCCAGGCGTTGATGACAAAAATGTCGAGGAACGAGATGTGGTTGGCAACCAGCATGCCCGCGGGCGGAGCTGCCATTGCCTCGCTCGCCGTCCCGCTGGAGGACTTTCCAGAAACGGATTCAAAACTTCGCGGCGTCTCGCCAGCGCCGACTTTTAGTGCCACACACAATATGTTGAGGAGCTGCCGCGACCAGCGCTGTTTGAGCGCCAGGCGTTTGTTTTGCGGGACGCAGGGATAGATCAGCGCAACGGTCAGCATGCCGCCTGCCAGATGCAGGGCAGTGCGGCTTAAGCGGAATGTTGCGCGTAACCCGCAGCGTAAATTGCCGGCAAGTTGTGCCAACGGCGTTGCCATCCGTCAATGTTTGAATCCGTCTCTGGACTGCGGCAACGCCGTTATCTGCGTGTGACAGTCTGGCTTGACTCAGTGTGTGACGCGCGTTGCACCGCCGCCCGAGAGCACGCGTACGCGCTCGCCGGGGCGGAACTGCTCGTCGGCTTCCTGCGTTACGGCGATCAGTTGCCCGCTCTCCAGCTTGACGGTAATTTCAAAGCCGGCCTTGCGTGTTGCGCTGTCTTCAATGGCATTTCCGGCAACACCGCCGAGCACGGCGCCGACTACCGCGCCGACCGAAGAGCCTTTGCCGCCGCCGACGTTGCTGCCGCCAAGACCGCCGACTGCCGCGCCGGCGACAGCGCCAACGCCCGATTTCGTGCCTTCGATGGTCACGGAACGCACGGATTCGACCACGCCCAGGCGCACGGTTTGTTCGCTGCGGGTTTGCGTGCGCGAGTAAGACGAGCCGGACTGGCTGGCACATGCGGCCAGCATCACGGTGGAGAATGCGACGAGCAACAAGCGATAATTTTTCATGTCATTTTCCTTTAGTAAATTTAGTAAAGTGTGTCAAAGAATTTCCGCAAATGTTGCATGGTAACGCGCAGCAATTTCATCATACGTCGGTTTGTGATTCTGGCCGCCGCGATGGGCAATCTTGATCGCGCCCATCAATGAAGCCAGCCGCCCGGTTTTTTCCCACGCCCATCCCTGGCTGATGCCATGCAGCAGGCCGGCGCGATAAGCGTCGCCGCAGCCGGTGGGGTCGATGACTGCATCGGCTGGAGCAGCAGGAATTTCGATGCAGCGTCCTCCCGTATAAATCTGCGATCCCTTGGCGCCGAGCGTAACGACCAGAGCTTCCATCCCGCTTGCCAATTGCTCCAGCGTACGCCCGGTGCGCTCCGTCAGCAGCTTCGCTTCGTAGTCATTGACCGTGCAGTAGCCGGCAAGTTGCATAAAGTTAAGCAGGTCGTCCTTGTCGAACATCGGCAGGCCCTGGCCGGGGTCGAAAATGAACGGGATGTTTGCGGCGTGGAATTCGCGGGCATGCTGCAGCATGCCGTCGCGGCCGTCGGGGGCGACAATGCCGAGGCGCACCCCTGCCGTATCGCTGACTTTGTTCTGATGCGAATGCGTCATCGCGCCGGGATGAAAGGCGGTGATCTGGTTGTCGTCGAGATCAGTCGTGATAAAGGCTTGCGCCGTGAAGCTGCCGGTGATTTCGCGCACGTGCCGGGTATCGAGGCCGAGCTGTTTCAAGCGATGCCGGTAGGGCGCGCTATCCTCGCCGAGGGTGGCCATGATGAGCGGCGAACCGCCCAGCAGCTTCAGGTTGTAGGCAATGTTGCCCGCGCAGCCGCCGAACTCGCGACGCATGTCGGGAACCAGGAAGGCGACATTGAGGATATGAATCTGCTCAGGCAGGATATGGTTTTTGAAACGGTCGCCGAACACCATGATGGTGTCGTAGGCAAGCGAACCGCAAATCAGTGTGGCCATGTATTTTCCGGGACTGAAGGCTTAAGGGTAAAACAGATAGAGCCGGTAACCATTGGCCGGCAGTTGCCCGATATCGACGACAAAGCTGACGGCAATATCCGCATTCGGCCGCATGCCGCCGGCGGAGGGTGTTTGCGGCGGCAGGTAATCTGCGGCGGTGAGCACTTTACGCACGACGGCTTTGTCCGCAATGTCGGTAAGGGTGAGTTCCAGATGCGGAAATTGCTGGCTGAAGGGCGCGCGATTTTTCAGGGTGGCCGACACGATCAGGCGACCCGGCTGCGCAAGGTCGGGATGCAGGTCGGAGGATTCAATGCCGATCAGTTCGGCCCTGGCTGGCAGGCTTACCGTGCAGCCGGCGATGTTGCACAGAGAGACAAGTGCGGGACGGGCTGCGGGCGCCAGTACCGCCAGTTCAACGCGAAAGGCAATGACCGCCTGGATGCCCAGTGCGACCAGCAACAGCAGGCTGCCGGCAAGCCACAGCCAGCGGCGCGGCGCGGCAGGGCCGGGTAATAATTCTGGAAAGGGCGTATCCAGAAGCCTATGTTCGCGCACTGCCGGGACTTCTGCGTTTACATCTTCCGGCATTGCGGCAAGCGGTGGCTCGGATGCCGCATCATCAAAAGTCGGCGCTGGCGCGACGGCAGATTTGTCTGCGGGTTCAACCAGGTCGGCGGGTCCAATTGACTCCGCTGGCGACCCGCTTGTTTCAATTGTTTCAACCGGTTCGATCTGCCCAGTCCCGGCAGGCGGGATAGCGCTGCCGGCGGACTCGTCAACCAATGTGTCCAGCGCATTGAACGCATGCCGGCACGTGCCACAACGCACGCGACCCGCGCGCGCCCTGAGCTGTTCGGCCGCGACGCGGAACGTGGTGCTGCACGCCGGGCACCGGGTTAGCACGCTGCGCCCTCCAGCCGCACCCAGCCTTCATGTGCCGCGCCGACGCGCAGGGCGATGAAGGGGACGTAGGCGTCAATTACTTGCTGCGCTTGCGCCGCCAGCACGCCCGAGAGAGCCAGCCGTCCGCCTGGCGCAACGCGGCCCGCGAGCAGGGGGGCGAGCATGCACAAGGGATTGGTGAGAATGTTGGCGACGACGATGGCAAAACGCTCGTCCAGCGGCTGGCGCGAATGGCGCAGCTCAAGCACGACGGCGTTGGCAGCGGCGTTATCGCGTGCGGCGCGCAGCGCGTTGTCGTCGATATCCACACCCAGCACCCGGCTGGCGCCCAGCTTTGCGGCGGCGATGGCCAGAATGCCCGAGCCGCAACCATAGTCGAGCAGCGTCTCGCCGCCCCGCACGGTGTCGGCCAGCCAGTGCAGGCAAAGAAAAGTCGTCGGATGCGAACCGGTGCCAAAGGCCAGGCCGGGATCCAGTACCAGATTGATGGCGCTGGCATCGGGCGCGGCATGCCAGGAAGGCACGATCCACAAGCGACCGGTAATGCAGATGGGCTCGAATTGCGCTTGCGTCAGCCGCACCCAGTCCTGTTCCCCAATTTCATTCAGTTCGATCTCGGGCAGGTCAGTGATGCCGGCTTCCAGCGCGGCACGGCTAACGCGGCCAACGAGGTCGGCTGCGGGTTCGAACAGCGCGATCACGCGGCTCTCGCGCCATAAGGGCGTTGCTGGCGCTGCTGCGGTTCCGTCCGGTTCGTCAAACTGCGGAGTTTCCAGATCGGTACCGGCCAGCGCGTCTTCCACGCTGACGGAGATTGCACCTGTGCCAAGCAGCGCATCGGAGAGCGCGTCGGCATGCACAGCGTCAGTCTCCAGCGCGATGCTGACCCACATGGGCGCTATTTCTCCTTGGTAGCCGCGCTTTTTTTGGCGAGCTTTTCTTCGAGATAATGGATGCTCGTCGCGCCTTGCCGGAAGCGTTCGTCCAGCATCAGTTCCTGGTGCAGCGGAATGTTGGTCTTGATGCCGGTAACCATCATTTCAGACAACGCGATGCTCATGCGCAGGATGGCCTGCTCGCGCGTGTCGCCGGTGCTGATGACCTTGCCGATCATGGAATCGTAATGCGGTGGCACGATGTAGCCCGAGTAGGCATGCGAATCAACCCGGATGCCAGGCCCGCCGGGCGGATGCCAGGTGTCGATCCTGCCCGGCGAAGGCGTGAATTTGAAGGGGTCTTCGGCATTGATGCGGCATTCGATGGCGTGGCCGCGAATTTCAATGTCGCGCTGCTTGAAGCGGAGTTTTTCGCCTGCGGCGATGCGTAGTTGCGCCTGGACGATATCGATACCGGTGACCTGCTCGGTCACCGGGTGTTCAACCTGAACACGGGTGTTCATTTCAATGAAATAGAACCCGCCATTTTCGTAGAGGAATTCGAAGGTGCCCGCGCCACGGTAATTGATGCGGCGGCAGGCTTCGGCGCAGCGCTCGCCAAGGCGGGTGACCAGCCGCCGGTTGATGCCGGGGGCGGGCGCTTCTTCGACCACTTTCTGGTGCCGGCGCTGCATGGAACAATCGCGCTCACCCAGATAGATGGAGTTGCCATAGGCGTCGGACAGCACCTGAATTTCCACATGACGCGGATTTTCGAGGAATTTTTCCATATAGACGATGGGATTGTTGAAGGCGGCCCCGGCTTCGCTGCGCGTCATGTTGACGGCGTTGAGCAGCGCGGCTTCGGTATGCACCACGCGCATGCCGCGGCCGCCGCCGCCGCCGGCCGCCTTGATGATGACGGGATAGCCCACAGCGCGGCCTATCTTGATGATCTCCCGGGGATCGTCGGGCAAGGCGCCTTCGGAGCCGGGCACGCAAGGCACGCCGGCTTCCTTCATGGTGTTCTTGGCGCTGACCTTGTCGCCCATGAGCCGTATGGTTTCCGGACGCGGGCCGATGAAGGCGAAACCGGACTTTTCGACGCGCTCGGCAAAGTCGGCATTTTCCGACAGGAAGCCGTAGCCGGGATGAATGGCCTCGGCATCGGTTACTTCGGCGGCGGAGATAATGGCCGGGATATTCAGATAGCTTTTACTGGAGGACGCCGGGCCGATGCAGACCGATTCGTCGGCCAGCTTGACGTATTTGGCCTCGGTATCCGCTTCGGAATGCACGGCAACCGTGCGCACACCGAGTTCGCGACAGGCGCGCAGCACGCGCAGGGCAATTTCCCCGCGATTGGCGATGAGAACTTTACCGAACATGGTGATCAGCCGATGACGAACAGCGGCTGGCCGTATTCCACTGCCTGACCATTTTCCACGAGGATAGCGGTGACTGTGCCCGAGACATCGGCTTCGATTTCGTTCATCAGCTTCATGGCTTCAATGATGCACACGGTCTGGCCGGCTTTTACCGTTTGTCCGACTTCAACAAAGACCGGCGCATCCGGGCCGCTGGCGCGGTAGAAGGTACCTACCATGGGCGCTTTGAGAACATTCCCGGCAGCCGCTTCCGGCGCGGCGGACGGCGGCGCGCCGGGCGTTGCAAAAGTCGGCGCTGGCGACACGGCGGCAGGAGCTCCGCCGCTTGTCCCGTTGCCGCCGGCCGGCGGCATGCTGACCATGGTTGTCTGCGCCGCCGGCAGATGCTTGGCAATGCGAATTTTTTCTTCGCCCTCGCTGATTTCAAGCTCGGAGATGCCGGAGTTCTGTACAAGATCGATCAGGGTCTTGAGTTTTCTCAGGTCCATGAGGGGTTCCTTTGGGATAAATGCGGGTGAATGCAGGGGAACAGGCAGCTACTGCGCCGGTTGCCTGCGTTGTGAATCAGGCGGTGGCGTGCAGATGCCCCAGCGCAGCCTCAAGCGCCAGCGCATAGCCCTGAGCCCCGAGGCCTGCGATAACGCCAACGGCGATATCGGAGAAATATGAATGCCGCCGGAACGGCTCGCGTCCATGGATGTTGGAAAGATGCACCTCGATAAAGGGAATGGCCACCGCCATCAGCGCATCGCGTAGCGCCACACTGGTATGCGTGTAGCCCGCGGGGTTGATGATGATGAAGCCAACGCCCTGCTCGCGGGCAGACTGGACGCGGTCGATCAGTTCGCCTTCGTGATTGCTCTGGAAACTTTCCAGCCGCACGCCGCTGGCGCGAGCCCGTGTTTCCATCGTGGCATGGATATCAGCCAGCGTGGTGTGCCCGTAGATGGCCGGTTCCCGCGTGCCGAGCAGGTTAAGATTCGGCCCGTGGAGTACCAGGAGCGCAGCGTTGCGACTTTCGCTACGTGGTGGTTTACTGTGTTTTCGAGTCTTCATGACTGCAAGTTTGCCGCAAATGACTACTGTTTGTCCAGCTATTGCTTAAGCAGGGTATGCAGCCGGGCTTCCAGCTCGGCTTCTGTAAAGCGCCCCAGTTTGACGGAATCAAGCTGTCCCTGGCGGTTGATTAGCGCGGTAAAGGGTAACGCCTGTGCCGTATTGCCCAGTTCCATGCTGCCATGCATGGCGTCCATCGTACCGATCAGCAGGGGGTAGGCGATTTTTGAAGAAGATTGATATTCGCGGACTTTGTCGACGCTATCAATGCTGATGCCGACAAATTGCACGCCATTGGCCTTGTACTTGTCATGCAAGGCGGAAAACATGGGCATTTCCTCCCGGCACGGTGGGCACCATGTTGCCCAGTAATTAACTACGAGAACCTTACCGCGCCATGCCGCCAGAGTCTGCCGTTGGCCACTCGAGGTGGCGAATGGCGTATTCATCAATGCATTGACAGCGGTAGCTGGCCCGGGGGCCGGTGACGGCGATGATTGGGGTGGGCGCTGCTCGCGACTGAGCAGGTAGCCGGCGCTACCGGCGGTAAGCGCAATGACGGTCAGCAGTAGAAAGCGCGCAATCCGATTGTTCATGTTCAGGACATTCCGTGATCAGGAGGAAGCAGGGGGCTGGCTAAAGGTAAAGGGACAGGGCTGGTCAACAATGTTTGCACTTCTGCAATGGTTACGCTGTGACCTGCTGCATGCCTTTTCTGTTGCGAAAAGACATCGACCAGTATGGTAGTGTCATCCATGTCCAAGGCAAACCGATCTTCTGCACCTTCGGAGTTTTTTTGCATGATAATTAAAGGTTTGAAGGAGATGCTGTTAGTTAGCAGCCATATCTCAACATCCTTGCTGCTGTCGGCAAGCAGGTGAAGATGGATGGGCGAATAGCGGCCCGCCGTTCCGTCCAGCACCGCACCGGTGAGCCGGGGCTGAAATTCATTGAGCAGCCGCATGGCGGCCAGCGCGGTTTGACGTAGCGCATGCAAACGCTCGCGTTGCTCGTCTCCCTGATAAATCGACTGATAGGTGCGCAGTTCAATTTGGATTTCTTCATTGGTCGGCAGGGCTTCGCCATTCTCGGCGCCCATGCTGCGCGCGGCTTTGCGTTTCGCCGTGGCGTAATCGGTGATGCCGTCTTCAGCCATCAGGCGCGCCGCAGCACTCGCGATGGCACGACGCAAATGGCGTGATGCGGCATGGGCAGGCTTACGGCGTGGCATGAAGAGGCCAAGGGTTAAAATTCACAGACATTATTTCACGGAACGGTGACATGCACATCCACATTCTCGGCATTTGCGGCACCTTTATGGGGGGAATCGCCCTTTTGGCGCGCACGGCCGGGCATCAGGTGACGGGCTGCGATGCCAATGTCTACCCGCCCATGAGCACGCAACTGGCCGATCAGGGCATCGGGTTGGTAGCGGGTTTTGATGCGGATCAGGTGGCCTTGGGCCCGGATCTCTATGTCATCGGCAACGCGATTTCGCGCGGCAACCCGCTGCTTGAAGCCATACTCGAGCGCAATTTGCCTTATGTGTCGGGCCCCCAATGGCTGGCCGATAACATTTTGCGCGACCGTTGGGTGCTGGGTGTTGCGGGCACGCATGGCAAGACGACGACGACATCGATTCTGGCCTGGATACTGGAAGCAGCGGGACTCAATCCCTCATTTCTTGTGGGTGGCGTGCCTACGGACTTTGGCGTTTCCGCGCGGCTTACGGATTCACCCTTCTTCGTCATCGAAGCCGACGAATACGATACGGCTTTTTGTGACAAGCGGTCCAAGTTTGTGCATTACCACCCGCGCACGGTGATTCTCAATAATCTCGAATTCGACCATGCGGACATTTTCGCCGACCTTGCCGCGATCGAAACGCAGTTTCATCATCTGCTGCGCACGGTCCCCGGTAATGGATTGATTGTGGCGAACGGCGCCGAGAATTCACTCAGGCGCGTTCTTGCGCGCGGCTGCTGGACGCCCGTTGAATGGTTCAACAGCGATGCAGGCTGGTATGCGGGCGAGACTGCCGCTACGGGCGGTTTCGATGTTTTTCTGGAGGGGCAACCGGCAGGTCATGCAAGCGCATTTGCATTGCCGGGCATGCACAATCGCGCAAATGCATTGGCAGCCCTCATTGCTGCGCGTCACGCAGGCGTCCCTGTGGAGACGGGCCTGCAGGCATTGGCAACTTTTCGCGGCGTCAAGCGGCGGCTGGAAGTGCGTGGCATTGTGCGCGGCGTCACGGTAGTCGACGATTTTGCGCACCATCCGACAGCCATCCGCGCCACGCTGGAAGGCTTGCGGCAACGCGCCGGACCTACGGCGCGCATCCTCGCCGTTTTAGAGCCCCGCTCAAACACCATGAAGCTGGGCACGATGTCTGCGCAACTGCCCAGCAGTCTCGAGGGCGCCGATCAAGTGTTCTGCTATGCGCACAATCTGGGCTGGGATGCGCAGGTGGCGCTGGCCCCGCTCGGCAGCAAGGCGCAGAGCTTCGACGATACTGAACGGCTCGTTGCCGCAGTTGTTGCCGGCGCCCGAACAGGCGATTATGTCCTGGTCATGAGCAACGGCGGCTTCGCCGGCGTACATGGCCGCCTGCTTCAGGCACTAGGCAATAACGAATAACGCGAGCGCGGGCGACGATGCGAATGGTGGTTTGGCGGCGTGAATCCAGTGTCGCCATTTCATTCCGCATCGATGAGTGGCAGGAAAGCCATGATAAACTTCGCGCCGAATTTCCTTGAAATTGATCTATGTCAAACTGAAACGTCGGCTGCGCGAATAGGCTCGTCGTCGGCTTGAGGACTACAGAGCAAGAGTGTATGCAGTACGCACTTTCCAGGCTTGAATTCTTTGACTTTGAGATTGGACCAGGTAGCCAACGAGGCAGCCGATTGCTTGGTTCAAGAGGGATTTTTTGTTCTTGATATGAGGTTTTCGAAATGACCAAAGAAGCACGAGGGGTGGGAATGTCACGTTTGGCGGGCGGGGTGGCTTTAGCCATGCTGACGCAAGCGGCGCAAGCGGCTTACCAGCTTAATTTTCAGGAGCCCGCAACGAAGCTTGCTCGTGAAGTCTATGACCTGCACATGATGATGATGTACATCTGCGGGGCTATTTTTTTTGCCGTGTTTGGCGTGATGTTCTATTCCGTCCTCAAGCACCGCAAGACTCCGGGCCGTGCGGCAGCGACGTTCCATGAGAATACTACTGTGGAAATTCTCTGGACCGTTATCCCAACGATCATTCTGCTGATCATGGTGTGGCCTGTGACAAAGACCTTGATTGCAATGCGGGACGCAACCAGCGCTGACATCACGATCAAGGCGACAGGTTACCAATGGAAATGGGGCTACGACTACATCAAGGGTGAAGGCGAGGGCATCAAGTTCAAGAGCGTTCTTGCGACGCCGCGTGACCAGATCGAAGGCAAAGCGCCCAAGGGGGAGCACTACCTGCTTGAGGTGGATAATCATGTCGTTGTGCCGGTAGGCAAGAAGGTGCGCATACTGACGACGGCCGAAGATGTGATTCACGCCTGGTTTGTGCCGGCGCTGGCCGTCAAGCAGGATGCGATACCGGGATTCATTCGTGACACCTCGTTTCGTGCCGACCGCGAGGGCACCTTCCGTGGCCAATGTGCCGAGCTGTGCGGCAAGGATCATGGCTTCATGCCTATCGTGATCGATGTTGTCTCCGGGGAAAAGTACAGTGCCTGGGTGGCTGAACAAAAAACCAAGATGGCTGCGGTGGCCGATGATCCGGCAAAGGTGTGGACTCTGGACGAACTGAAGGCGCGCGGCGAAGCGGTCTATGCGCAGAACTGCGCTGCCTGCCACCAGCTGACGGGCAAGGGTTTGCCGCCGGCGTTTCCGGCACTTGACGGGTCGAAAATGGCTACCGGTGCGAAGGAAAGCCACCTGGATATGGTGCTTAACGGCAAGACAGGCACAGCAATGGCGGCGTTCGGCAAGCAGCTTTCAGATGTCGAGATCGCAGCTGTGGTGACCTATGAACGCAACGCGTGGGGCAACAAGATGGGTGACATGGTGCAGCCTGCCGAGGTCAAGGCGGCGCGCAAGTAAAATTGCCTACCAGCCGCTGACCCAAGCTTAACCAGGAATATCAGGAGAACACAATGAACACAGCGACAACAACTGCGAACGGACACATCACTGGCCATGATGACCACGGGCATCATCCCACAGGGCTGATGCGCTGGGTCACAACGACCAACCACAAGGACATCGGCACGATGTACTTGTGGTTCAGTTTCGCCATGTTTCTGGTAGGTGGGTGCATGGCGCTCGCCATCCGTTCCGAGTTGTTTCAGCCGGGCTTGCAAATTCTGACACCAGAGCGATTCAACCAAATGACGACCTTGCATGGCCTCATCATGGTGTTCGGTGCGATCATGCCGGCGTTTGTCGGCTTCGCCAACTGGATGGTTCCGCTACAAATCGGCGCATCGGACATGGCCTTTGGTCGCATGAACAATTTGAGTTTCTGGCTGTTGCCGCCAGCCGCCTTGCTTCTGACAACCTCATTGTTTGTGCCAGGCGGCGCCGCCGCTGCCGGTTGGACACTCTATCCACCGCTGACCGTACAGCAAGGTATGGGCATGGACATGGCGATCTTCGCAGTGCATATCCTGGGCATCTCGTCGATCATGGGCTCAATAAACATCATCACCACAATCCTGAATCTGCGTGCGCCCGGCATGACGCTGATGAAAATGTCCCTGTTTTGCTGGACGTGGCTGATTACTGCCTACCTGATCATTGCCGTGATGCCGGTGCTTGCGGGCGCGGTAACCATGACGCTGACAGACCGCCACTTTGGCACGAGTTTCTTCAGTGCGGCAGGTGGTGGTGATCCGGTGCTGTTCCAGCATATTTTCTGGTTCTTTGGCCATCCGGAAGTGTATATCGTCATCATCCCCGGTTTTGGTGTCATCTCCCAGGTGATTGCCACATTTTCTCGCAAGCCCTTGTTTGGTTATGCCTCGATGGTTTACGCAGTGGCTGCGATTGCGATTCTTTCTTTCACTGTCTGGGCACATCATATGTATACCACGGGCATGCCCGTGACTGCGCAGCTCTACTTCATGTATGCAACGATGTTTATCGCCGTGCCGACGGGGGTGAAAATCTTCAACTGGACCGCAACCATGTGGCGCGGATCGCTGAGTTTTGAAACCCCGATGCTGTTTGCGATCGGGTTCATCTTCCTCTTTACGGTGGGTGGGTTCTCCGGTCTGGTTCTGGCCATGGCGGCCGTTGACGTGCAGATGCAAGACACCTATTACGTCGTAGCGCATTTCCACTACACCATGGTGGCTGGTGCGTTATTTTCTGCATTTGCGGGAGCCTATTATTGGTTGCCAAAGTGGACAGGCCATATGTACAACGAAAAAATGGGGCAACTGCATTTCTGGCTCTCCTTCATTTTTTTCAACATGATCTTCTTCGTGCAACATTTCCTCGGTATTGCAGGCATGCCACGCCGGATTCCAGACTACGCGTTGCAGTTCACCGAGTTCAACCAGATTTCAACCATAGGGGCCTTTGGTTTTGGCCTGTCGCAATTGCTTTTCCTTTATAACGTTATTGCCTGCATCAGGGGTGGTGAAAAAGCACCCGCAAAACCTTGGGAGGGCGCAGAGGGTCTGGAATGGGACGTACCGTCTCCTGCTCCCTATCACACATGGGAAGTGCAGCCTATCGTTAAGTAGCCAACGAAAGAGATCCGCATACCATGCAATCATCCAGGGGAAAAGGCAAGAATCTGCGCACGGCGTTGGTGCTTGCCTCTGTGGCGCTTGCCGTGTTTTTGGGATTCATCGCCCGTAACTGGTATCTCGGCCGTTGAAGAACACCGATGTACCTGTCAAACACAACCTGCGAACGCTGCTTAAGCTGGCGGGGTTCTCGGTAGCCATGTTCGGCTTTGGCTACGCGCTGATTCCGCTCTATCCCGTGATCTGCAGGGGACTGGGTATCAATCAGATCGGCGTGGATGAAAATCCTGTCAATACGCAGGTGGACCGGGCGCGGGCCGTGAGCATTGAATTTGATACCAATGTGCATAACATGCCGTGGAAGTTCAAGCCGATGGTGAGTCATCTATCGGTACACCCTGGAGAACTCGCTCAGGTAATGTTTGAAGTGACCAATACGCGCGATGTTCCGGTCACTGGACAGGCTATTCCCAGCTACGGACCGCCGCTGGCTGCCGAGCATTTTCGCAAGCTGGAATGTTTTTGCTTTAACAAGCAAACGCTTGCGCCAGGTGAGCGCAGACAAATGCCGGTAGTGTTTGTAGTAGATCCAGCACTGCCGAAGGAAATTTCGACGATTACTTTGTCGTACACCTTTTTCGAGGTCGAGGGCAATCAGCGCGCAGAAAACCGGTCTGGCCAGGCTGTTGGGGTGAAAGGAGGCGTATGAGTCTGGAGCCTCGGCCCGAGCCTAAGCCCAAAGCGGGTTTTTTTGCTATCGCTGGCGCGATTTTTTGGTCATTCCTCGGTATTCGCCGCCGCCAGGATTACGAGTCCGATACCGTCAGCATCTCGCTAAAGCAGGTCATTATTGCAGGCGTCATTGGCGGTATCTTGTTTGTCGTCGGCATTGTCGTGCTGGTCAAGGTGATTCTGGCAAATATTGGAACTGTTACTTGATAGGAATTTTGAAGGGAGATCAATGATGTCTATGCATCAAGAGAGTTATTACTACGTTCCCGGCCCGTCGGCATGGCCTTTGGTCGGCTCGCTCGCCCTGTTGTTGATGGCTACCGGAGCCGTTATGGTCATGCACAAGGTAGGTCCGGGCATGCCAATGCTGCTGGCAGGCTTCGCCGTGCTGTTTTACATGATGTACGGCTGGTTCAGCAAGGTGATCGGGGAATCACAGGCCGGCGCGTATAACAAACTTGTTGATGGCTCATTCCGTTGGGGCATGGGCTGGTTTATCTTCTCCGAGGTAATGTTTTTTTTCGCATTTTTTGGCGCACTTTTTTATATCCGGGTCATTTCTGTTCCGGATCTGTCCAGTGTCGACAATGCGCTGATCTGGCCTGACTTCAAGAGCGTATGGCCGAGTGCAGGGCCCGGTTTCAAGGACAAGTGGGAAGCAATGTCGCCCTGGGGCATTCCCGCCATCAATACCCTTTTGCTGCTCTCTTCCGGCGCAACGCTGACATGGGCGCACTGGGGACTGATGAAGAACCAGCGGGCACAACTAAACATTGGCCTGTTCCTGACGGTGTTGCTTGGTTCGATTTTTCTTGGCTTTCAGGTGTATGAGTATTCACACGCCTATCATGAGATGAATTTGAAGCTATCAACGGGCGCCTATGGCAGTACGTTTTTCATGCTTACCGGATTTCACGGTTTTCATGTAACCGTTGGCGCGATCATGCTGACGGTCATGCTGTTCCGTTCACTCAAAGGCCACTTCACGCCCGAGCATCATTTTGCCTTTGAAGCGGTCGCCTGGTACTGGCACTTTGTTGACGTCGTCTGGTTGTTCCTGTTTGTTGTTGTGTACTGGCTCTGATTGCGCAGCAGGGTGCTTGTCGCTTGGGAGATCGCAGGAAACCCGGCGCCACCCGAGGGCGGCGCCGGGTTTATGCTGTAAGCTCGGCTGCTTATAGCCGCTTGCCGATAATGCCGAAGTAGTGCGCGGCGATGAGCAGCACGAAAAGGCCGAGAGAAAGCGATATCCGGTAAGTTAGCGCCTTTACCGTCCGCGTCGAACCGCTACGGTCCCGGAACAGGAAAAAGAGAGCTGAAAACAGGCTGGCAAAAATGGCAACCAGCATCAGAATAACGATTGTTTTCATTTTCCCCACTCCTGAGCCAGTTTTTTGAATCAATATAGTAGTTTACTGGAAAAGCCCGGAGAGACTTTTAGAAACCATTTCATGATTGTTGCCGTGCCTACTCTCCTGCACCCATCCCGCCTCAAAAAAGCATTGCCCACGCTGGCGGCACTTTTAGTCGTGGCAGTCACTGCGCATTTGGGGTTCTGGCAACTGGACCGCGCACACCGGCGCGATGCGCTTGAGGAAAAAATGCTGGCAGCCCAGTCAGTTCCCCCTGTTATCCTGGGTTCTGAACAGGTTGACGCAAAACGACTTGATGCCCATCCGGCGCAAGCGCAGGGAGAATGGGTGCCGGGCCAAACGCTGTTTCTTGACAATCAGGTATATCGGGGCCAGGTTGGTTTCCAGATATTAATGCCACTGCGCCTCTCGGGGAGCGCCATGCATGTGCTGGTTAACCGCGGCTGGATACGCGGTGCGGACGATCGCCGCCAGCTACCGCACGTTATCACTGCGGGTGGTACGCAAACGATCAGCGGGTTGATCCGGCAACGCACTCCCCAGGTCGGCTCGGTTGGCAAGGCGGCTCGCAACGGCGCAATATGGAGCGAGGTTGCGCCTGAAGAATTTGCTGCGTGGTCAGGTTTGCGCATGCAGTCGCTGGTGCTCTATCAAACCAGTGTGGCGCAAGATGGTCTGGTTCGTGACTGGCCGCACCCTGGAAGCGGGGCTGACCGGAACCGCGGCTATGCATTGCAGTGGTTTGCGTTTGCGATGATGACGGTATTTTTTTGGGGCTACCACTTTGTGCGTAAGCACAGCGCCCGGGCTATTGAAAATGACTAAAACACAGAGAACCCTTCTGTTGTTGCTTACCATAGGCACCTTGCCGGTTATTGCCTCATACGCAATGTATCTGTGGTGGAAACCCGCATCGCGGATGAATCATGGCGAACTGCTGGAAACCCGATCCGCCGGCTTGCAGGAGTTACCGGCTGAGGGCCCTGCGCATGGCCGAACGATTGCCGAACTGGTGCAAAAAAAATGGGTGTTTCTCACCGTACAGCCCGCAAACTGCGATGTACGCTGCCAGCGCAAGCTTTACCTCATGCGGCAGATACGCACCGCCCAAAATGAAAACATGCTGCGGATCGAGCGCGTATGGGTTTTGCTGGGCGAAGGCCAACCCGATGCGCAACTGCTTGCGGCGCATCCGGGGTTGTATCTGGCGCGTGTCACCGATCCGGCGAAGCTTTCCCGTTTGCCCACCGGGCCGGATACCGGAGCTTCAATTTTTCTTATCGACCCGCTGGGCGACCTGGTCTTGCGCTACGATGACCATGCCGATCCGCAGGGCATGCTTAAGGACACCCGTCGCCTATTGCGCTATTCTGGCCGGGGATAGCCGCCACTGATAACCTGACCATGACCACAGTATCTCCCGTTTCCGCTGCTTCGCCTGCACTCGGCCTTGGCCCGATGATCAGCGACTACCTCACGCTGACCAAACCGCGCGTTATCTCGTTGATCGTGTTTTGTGCATTCATCGGTATGCTGCTCGCACCGGGCGACAGCCTGCCGCTATGGAAAATTCTTGCCGCCACAACCGGAATCGCGCTGGTTGCCGCCGCCGCTGCCGCATTTAACTGTCTTGTCGAGCAGCACATTGACCAGCGCATGGCGCGCACATGCGGTCGTCCTACCGCGCGCGGAGCAATCAGCAACCGCGCCGCCCTGTTGTGGTCGCTTGCATTGGGCGCGATAGGCATGGCGCTTCTGCTGTTTTGGGTAAACGCCCTGACGGCCGTATTGACGCTGGCCACCTTTGTTGGCTATGCGGTGATTTATACCTTGCTGCTCAAGCCGCGTACGCCGCAGAATATCGTGATTGGCGGCTTGTCGGGCGCCATGCCGCCGGCCCTTGGCTGGGCGGCAATGACCAATTCGGTGCCTGCCGAGGCATGGCTGTTGGTATTGATTATTTTCGTCTGGACGCCGCCGCATTTCTGGGCCCTGGCACTCTACCGCACGGAAGAATACGCCGCCGCCGGAGTGCCCATGCTGCCGGTGACGCACGGCCCTGAATTTACCCGGCTGCATATTCTGCTGTATACGATTTTGTTGTCCGCCGTCACCCTGATGCCCTTCATCATCCGCATGAGTGGCTGGATTTATCTGATCAGCGCGCTGATACTTGATGCCGTTTTTCTTGTGTATGCGTGGAAAATCTGGCGTAATTACAGCGACCTGCTGGCAAAAAAAACCTTCCGTTATTCCATTTTTTATCTCTCGGCGCTGTTCGCAGCGCTTCTTCTTGATCACTACATTGCATGATGCGACGCCTCGCCATTGTCCTTTTGACGCTGGTCATCGCGGCGTGCAGTGAACCGCCGCGCTTTAACGCAACTGATCTCACAGGCGGCTCGATCGGTGCCGATTTCGCCCTGACTGACCATACCGGAAAGCTGCGTCGCCTTACCGACTTCAAGGGCAACGTGGCAATCGTATTTTTCGGCTATACCCAATGCCCTGACGTTTGCCCGACCACGCTCGGTACTTTGCGTGAGGTCATGGCGCAGCTGGGCCCGCAGGCGGAACGCGTGCAGGTGCTCTTTGTTACGCTCGATCCGGAACGTGATACGCCGGTTCTTCTGGCGCAGTATGTGCCCTCGTTCCATCCGGCTTTCCTTGGCCTACGGGGTGACTTGGCGGCTACCGAGGCGACTGCGAAAGCATTCAGGGTGTTCTACAAGAAACAGCCGGGAACCACGCCAGGCGCCTATTCCATCGACCACGCCACGGGCAGCTATGTGTATGACCCGCAGGGCCGCTTGCGCTTGTATGTGAAGTATGGAGAAACCCCGCAACGCATTGCCGAGGATATTAAACAACTGCTTGCCGGGAAATAAAAAGGCAGCGTGAGCTGCCTTTTTATTCAAGCCGTCCTTCCTTTGCGCATTCGTTTAGGCTGCCACCGCAAGCAGCGAACCTTTCATTTTCTGCAGCGCCTTGGCTTCGATCTGGCGGATACGCTCGGCCGATATGCCGTATTCAGCCGCCAGTTCGTGTAGGGTCGCCGTCGCCTCGCCGTCGCTCGCCAGCCAGCGCCGCTGGATAATGGCGCGGCTGCGGTCGTCGAGGCTGGCCAACGCACATTGCAGCCCGTCTTCCTGCAGGTGGTCAAGCTCCTTGCGTTCCAGCAAGGCGGTCGGTTCGACACTGCTGTCCGCCGCCAGATAGGCAATCGGTGCATAGCGCTCGTCCTCGTCGTCAGAAGCCGGCTCCAGCGACACGTCGGCTCCCGTGAGCCGCGTTTCCATCTCGACGACTTCTTCCGGCTTCACGCCGAGCTGTTTCGCTACTGCGTTGACCCCGTCGACATCGAGCGTGCTGAAGCCCTGCCGCGCGCCTTCCTGCTGCGTGAGCGAGGCCTTGATGCTGCGCAGGTTGAAGAACAGCTTGCGCTGCGCCTTGGTGGTGGCAATTTTCACCAAGCGCCAGTTCTTCAGAATGTATTCGTGAATTTCGGCCTTGATCCAGTGCATGGCGAAAGAAACCAGGCGCACGCCCCGATCCGGGTCGAAACGCTTCACCGCTTTCATCAGGCCGATGTTGCCTTCCTGGATCAGATCCGCATGGGGCAGTCCATAACCCAGATAGCCGCGCGCAATGGCAATGACCAGGCGCAAATGGGATGTCACCAGTGCGCGGGCAGCTTCAATATCCCCTGCGTCGGCGAAGCGCCGTGCCAGCGCATATTCCTCGGTTTCGCTGAGCATGGGCATGCGGTTCGCGGCCGAGATATACGCCTCGATGCTGCCACTGCCGGAAATCGTCGGAAACTGCGCGTGAGATAACGCATAACTCATGGTCCTACCTCCTTGGAAGCAATATTAGCACTCAAGCGAAGAGAGTGCCAATAGCCTGAAAAGTTCCCGTAAATTCGCCCGGAAATTCTCAGGGCTGACGCAAATGCTGCCCCAGCGAAAGCATTGCGCCCAGCCAGCCAAGGCCGGTGGCGCAGCCAAGCAGCAGCGCTGAATTGCGCACTCCCATGGGTTGCAGCGCAAAGCTGAAGTCGTAAAGCTGCAGCAGGTCGCCCAGCGGCATGCGCAGCCACAGGGCCGCCGCGCCAACCAGCAGCCAGGCGGTGATGCCCCCGCCCAGGCCCAGCAGCGCGCCGTAATAGAGGAAAGGGCGACGGATGAAGCCATCCGTTGCGCCAAGCAACTGGCTGACCTCGATTTCTGCGCGATGGGTCAGCACCTGCATGCGGATGATATTGAAAGTAATGGCGATCAGCCCGGTGGCCAGCAGCGCGCCGAGCAGAATGACCGCGTTGCGGCCGAGCGCGAGCAGCGCATCAAGCCGGCGTACCCAGGCAGAATCAAGTTGCACATGCTCCACCTTGGGCCATTGGCGAAACTCGGCGACAAGTTGCTCCAGCGTCTGGGGCCGGTCGTCAGAGGCGGTGATGACAAAAGCATCAGGAAAAGGGTTGCCGGGCAGGGCCTCGATGACATCGCGCAAACCTGCGCCGGTTTTCATGCGCTGCAAGGTTTCTTCGCGCGGCAGAAACCGTTGCTGCCCTACGGCGGGATGGTTTTTCAGGCGCGCGCCAATGTCGTTCGCCGCATCGCGCCCGGCGTCGGTCGCCATGAACACGGAAATCTGCGGTACGGCCGAGGTGGTTCCGGCCAGTTGCCGCGCATTGTCCAGCAACAACTGCCCGCCGGCGGGCAGCGCCAGCGCAATGCCGATGGCGAGCAGCGAGAGCAGGGTGTTTACCGGCGCCGCTGCCAGGCGGCGCAGAGCGAGCCGCGCGGCGCGGCCATGCTGAGTCAGCCAGACAGTCATCGCAAACTCATGGCAGCAGGCGGCCGTGATCCAGGCGCAGCGTGCGCGCCGCCGGAAACAAATCGCCGTCATAGGTGGCAACTAAAACCGTTACGCCGGCGCGATGGAATTCGTGGAAGATGCGCGCCACGTCGGCCGCCGTCTCATGATCAAGATGGGCAGTGGGTTCATCGGCCAGCAGCAGCGCAGGCCGGCTTACCACGGCACGGGCAATGGCCAACCGTTGCTGTTCGCCGCCCGACAGCGCGATCGGCAGCGCTTTTTCGCGCGCGGCCAGGCCCACCTTATCCAGTGCGGCGCGTACGCGCTGCGCCGCTTCTTTCGGCGGGAAGCCGGTAATGGCAAGCGGCAGCATCACATTCTCGAAAACCGAGCGGTCGAACAGCAGTTTCTGGTCCTGCAGCACCAGGCCCACGCGCCGGCGCAGGTAAGGCAGTGCCGAGCGCGCCAGCCCGCCGACATTCTGACCGCCCACCAGCACCGCCCCGGCGGTCGGTTTCTCCATTGCGGCGATGAGCTTGAGCAGCGTGGATTTACCGGCCCCCGAGTGGCCGCTGACAATCAGCATTTCGCCTGCGGCCACTTCAAAGCTGAGCGCAGACAAGGCATCGATGCCGGGGGGGTAGCGTTTGGCAACGCGGTCGAAGCGAATCATGGCTCAGGGGAATTCCAGATCGCGTCCTTGCGCAGCCAACCGGGTTGAGCCATCACGTCCAGCCATCAATTTCAAAAGCATCGGGAGCAGAGTGCGCATGATTTATTTTACGGTCGACAGGATAAACCATCCTGTGACGCCCGGATGCCGTCTTGCCAGCGCCGACTTTTACCGCGCTACTCGTCAAAATCGTGAATGAAGGTCCGCACCCGCGGGTAGATTTGCCGATCCCAGCGTTTGCCGCTGAATACGCCGTAATGGCCGGCGCCGGGCTGGAGATGGTGCTGCTTGCGATAGGGGGCGAGCTTGCTGCACAAGTCGTGGGCTGCCAGGGTCTGGCCGATGGAACAGATGTCGTCTTTCTCGCCCTCCACCGTAAACAGCGCCGTGCGGCGGATTGCCGCAGGATTCACCGGCTTGCCGCGGTATTCCAGTTTCCCCTGCGGCAGAGCATGTTCCTGAAAAACCAGGCGCACGGTTTCGAGATAGAACTCGGCCGGAAGGTCCATCATGGCCAGGTATTCCTCGTAGAAATCCCTGATGCTTTCGGCCTTGGCATGGTCGCCGCTCACCCGGCTGCGGAACATGTTCCTGAAGGAATCCATGTGCCGCCCGGCGTTCATGCCCATGAATGCCGAAATCTGCACGTAGCCCGGATACACGCGGCGCAGGGCGCCTTTGTAGCGTAGCGGCACCAGGCTGATCAAGTTGCGTTCGAACCACTCGATGGGCTTTGCCGTCGCCAGCCTGTTTACCGCGCTCGGATTGATGCGGCAGTCAAGCGGCCCGGCCATCAGCGTCATGCTGCGCGGCTGGTTGGGGCTTTGCGCCGCGGCCATGGCGGCCACCGCGGCCAAGGTGC
The DNA here is from genome assembly GCA_964596295.1 of uncultured Rhodocyclaceae bacterium. GTDB lineage: Bacteria > Pseudomonadota > Gammaproteobacteria > Burkholderiales > Rhodocyclaceae > Rugosibacter. The sequence continues at coordinate 83,871 of CAZQTB010000002.1, forward strand.
CCACCGTCGGCTGGCAAACCGAAACCAGATGCGTCTCCGGCCCCAGCCAGTCCATGAAGCCGACCAGGTGGTCGATGAAGCTATCCATTCCGAAGGGGCCGGCTGACAGCGGCACGTCGCGGATATTGTGCCAGTCGGTGATATACACGTCATGATGCTGGAGCAGGGTGCGCGCAGTGCCGGCCAGCAGCGTGGCGAAGTGGCCGGATATGGGCGCGATCAGCAGCACCTGCGGCCCCGGAGCGGGCGTGTCCTTGCGAAAATGCAGCAGGGTGCAGAAGGGCGTGACGTGGGCGGCTTCCTCATGCACGGCAATTTTCCGCCCATCCACTTCAATGGCGTCGATGCCGAAGCTTGGCCGTTCGTGCGTCAGGCCGGCCAGCGCAACCGCCTCGCAAAGCGCCGTTAATTTGCGCACGGCGCAGTTTTCCGGTAGCCAGAACATCGTTTGGCGCAGCCAGGGGGCCAGCGCGCGCGCGGTGCTACGGGCAGGATAGCTGGCGTCAAACAGGGCCTGATACACCTGGTAGTGGGGCGCGGTAGCCGCGAACATCATTGCTCCTTTCCAGGTCAGGATTTCTTGCTGGGATGGCAAGCGAGATATATGCGTATCGTGCATGTTTTTTACAACTCTCATGGTATGCGGCTTGCTTCCTACAATACCACGCAGGGGAGCTGTTATTCTCTTTTAACCGGCACTCCAATGTGATTACGCCAGTCCTCCCGATACCGGAGCTTCCAATGACCAAAGCCAAGGCAAGCCTCACCCTGAACAGCAAGAACTATTCTTCGTGGTCTCTGCGCGGCTGGTTGCTGGCCCGCTTCGCCGGCCTGCCATTTACCGAGAAACCCGTTGCTGCCGATGATGCTTCGGCCAGGGCCGAACTGTTGCTGCTCTCGCCTTCGGTCCTTGTGCCGCGCCTGGAGCATGGCGGCATCTCCATCTGGGACACGCTGGCCATCGCCGAATACCTCAACGAGATCAAGCCCAGGGCCGGCCTGCTCCCCGCCGACCAGGCCGCGCGCGCGCATTGCCGGTCGATCTGCGGTGAAATGCACTCGGGTTTTTCCGCCCTGCGTTCGGCCCTGCCGATGAATCTCGGCACCACGGTAAAAAACTTCACCGTCTGGTCGCGCGCCAGGGGCGACATCGAACGCATCGCCGAAATCTGGCGCGACTGTATCGCCCGCTACGGAGGTCCCTGGCTGTTCGGCAAGCAGCGCAGCATGGCCGACGCCATGTATGCGCCCGTCGTGACCCGTTTCCTGACCTACAGCGTGGAGCTGGATCCCGTCTGCGCTGCCTATTGCCAAACGGTGATGGCCATGCCCGAAATGCAGGAGTGGATCGCCGCCGCAAAGCGCGAGCCAACCGATATTGAGGAACTCGAAGTCGAGTTCTGATCATGCAGCCCGCACTGGTCTGGTGCGCGTAATTCCGCCCATCCAGTTGCTGCCGCCAGCGCAGTGCCGGATATTTATCGGAGAAGTTGCCGATGATGGGTTGTGCCTATAAACTGAACGCATCCATCGGTTTTGTCCTGCGCCAACCGGTTATTCGGAACGCCGCTTTCGCTGTCGATGAGCGCAATGCCGGACGTCGGACTCACCCATAACGCAAGGCGCAAAGAAAGGCATCGTATGTCCGCACATGCTTGGCAAGTGTTTGACTTGGCTGATCTGAGAAAAAAGGTCGAAGGCACAGAGCCGCGCTTCATGGAGTTTTTGCGGTCTTCGCAAATGTCCTGCGCAATGTACCGGCTGCCCGCTGGCGCACGGGACATGCAGGCGCCGCATCTGGAAGATGAAATTTATATCGTCCTCGACGGGCTTGCCCGGCTGCGCATGGGTGACGAGGAGCGCGAAGTACGGTCCGGCATGGTGCTTTTTGTCAGCGCGACGACCGAGCATTCTTTCTTCAATATCGAGGAAGACCTCACGTTGCTTGCAGTGTTCGGTCCGGCGGCTTCCCTGGAGAGCCTGCGCTGACATCGCTTGGGAAGCCATGCCGGCAAGCGCCCTCAAGCGGTTTTCCCCGGCCCTATTGGCCCCATGAGCAGCGCCTCGACAAACTCACCAGCCTGAAAAGGCTGCAGATCGTCAAGGCCTTCGCCGACGCCGATGAAGCGCACCGGCTTCGGGCATTGGCGCGCGATGGCGGCCAGTACGCCGCCTTTGGCGGTGCCGTCGAGTTTGGTGATGACCAGGCCGGTGACCTGAATGGCGTTGTCGAAAGCCTTGACCTGCTGCACGGCGTTTTGCCCGATATTGGCGTCCAGCACCAGCAGCACTTCATGCGGGCCGGTGGCGTCGGCCTTCTGGATCACGCGCCGCACTTTGGCGATTTCCTCCATCAGGTGCAATTGCGTGGGCAGGCGGCCGGCGGTATCGGCCAGCACGACATCGATGTTGCGCGCGCGCGCGGCGCCGATGGCGTCGAACACGACGGCGGCCGGATCGCCGGATTCCTGGGCGATGACGCTGACGCCATTGCGCTCGCCCCAGGCTTTGAGCTGCTCGCGCGCTGCCGCGCGGAAAGTGTCGCCGGCGGCCAGCAGCACGCTCTTGCCCTGGCCCTGAAAATATTTCGCCAGCTTGCCGATCGAAGTAGTTTTGCCCGCGCCGTTCACCCCGGCAATCATCACGATGAAGGGTTTGTGCGCAGAAACGTCGAGCGGCTTTTCGAGCGGGGCGAGCAGCGCCGTCAGCCGCCCGGCCAGAACTTCGCGTAGCTGGGACGGCGTTTCCAGCCGGTGTTTTTTTACGGCGGATTGCAATTCATCAAGCAGCCACTGTGTCGCCTCGATGCCGCAATCCGCCATGAGCAGGGTGGTTGCCAGATCGTCGAGCAGTTCATCGTCAATCCGGCTGCGGCTGAACAATTCTCCCAGCGGAGCGGACAGTGCGGCGCGGGTGCGTGCCAGCCCGGCCTTGAGGCGGTCGTGCCAGGCAGGTGCAGCGGATGGCGCGGACGCGCCCTTTTTCTTGAGGAAACTAAACATCGGGATAGGCTGTCAGAGGCTGAGGCGCTAAGATGTCGCGCTTGCCGAATTTTAACAGAGCCCTTCGACCATCTTTGACCTCCCGGCGACTGCTCGCTGCCTATCCGCCATGAAATCCCTGTTTTTCGCTGCCGCCCTGCTTTCCTGCGCCGTCTTGCCAGCGCCAGCGCGGTGCGTTCCTTCGGGAACTTTTGCCAATTCATTCGAGACGACGCTGCCCAATGGCCTGCGGGTAATCGTCAAGGAGGACCACCGCGCGCCGACGGTGGTGCACATGGTCTGGTATCGCGCCGGCAGCATGGACGAAAAAGACGGCACCTCGGGCGTGGCGCACGCCCTGGAGCACCTGATGTTCAAGGGCACAAAGCGCCTGCCTTCGGGCGAATTCAACAAACGCGTGGCGGCGGCCGGCGGCCGTGATAATGCATTCACTGCCTACGATTACACCGCCTATTTCCAGATCGTGCCCAAGGGCGCGTTGCCCGAGATGATGCAGCTTGAAGCCGATCGCATGGCGAACCTGACTTTCAGCGCCAAAGAGTTCGCTTCCGAAATCAAGGTGGTGATGGAAGAGCGCCATCTGCGCACGGACGACAACCCGCAGGCGCTGGTATATGAGACGGCGCGTGCGGCCGCATTTCAGGCACACCCCTATCGTCGCCCGGTCATCGGCTGGATGGACGATCTCGAACACCTGACCTGGCAGGATGCGCGTCACTGGTACACCCAGTGGTATGCGCCGAACAATGCCTATGTCGTGGTGGCAGGCGATGTCGATCATCGCGAAGTATTCCGTTTGGCGCAAAAATATTACGGTGCGCATAAAACCCGCGCGTTGCCAGAGCGCAAACCGCAGAACGAGCCGGAACAGCAAGGCATCCGCCGCGTGAGCGTCAAGGCGCCGGCCAAACTGCCCTACATCGCGATGCTGTGGAAGATGCCCCGCTTGCGCGACGCGCATAAAGACCGCGACCCCTATGCGCTGGAAGTGCTGGCGGCGATCCTCGACGGACATGATGCTTCGCGGCTGGCGAAAAACCTGGTGCGCGGCGCGCGCATCGCGCAATCGGCCGGCGCCGACTATGACGGCACCGTGCGCGGCGAAGCGACCTTCACGATGGACGGCCAACCCGCCGAAGGCAGGAGCATTGCCGAACTCGAAACCGCTCTGCGCGCCGAGATCACGCGCATCCAGGACAACGGCATCACGGCCGAAGAGCTGGCGCGGGTGAAGACGCAGCTCATCGCCGCACAGACGTACAAGCGCGATTCGCTGATGGCGCAGGCCATGGAAATCGGCGGTATCGAGGCTGTCGGCTTGCCCTGGCAGGACATTGACCTGCTGCTGGAAAAGCTCAAAGACGTGACTGCCGGGGAAGTGCAGGCCGTGGCAAAAAAGTATTTCAACGACGATACGCTGACCATCGCGGTGCTTGACCCGCAGCCGATTGAGCGGAGCCAACCCAAAAAACCGACGCCGGCCGCGCACCACTGAACCGTATGAGACGCATTGCGATGAACAATCACATAGTGAAAACGATTTCTTCCTTTTTGGCGCTGGCTTGTTTTTCGGCGCTGGCCGTAGCGGGCGTGAAAATAGAACATTGGACGACGGCTTCCGGCGCCCGTGCGTATTTCGTCGAAACCCGCCTGTTGCCGATTCTCGACGTGCAACTCGATTTCGCCGCGGGCAGCCTGCACACGCCGCCGGGCAAGGCTGGACTGTCGGGCCTCACGCGCAGCCTGCTGGAAGCCGGAGCAGGCGATCTTGACGAAGAAAAAATCGCCGGCCGGCTGGTGGATATCGGCGCCCGTTTGGGCGGCGGCGTCGATAGCGACCGCGCCAGCGTTTCCCTGCGCACCCTCTCGTCAACGCCGGAACGCGAAGCCGCGCTGACGCTGATGCGCGCCGTGCTGTCGGCGCCGACTTTTCCGCAAGCCGCGCTGGAGCGCGAAAAAGCGCGCAGAATCGCCGCCATCCGCGAGGCCGACACGCAGCCGGACGCCATCGCCGCCAAGCGGTTTGCGGCGGCCATCTATCCCGGCCATCCCTACGGCGTGAGCGCCACGGCGGAGAGCGTTGCCGCCATCACGCGCGACGATCTGGCCGGTTTTTACCAGCAGCACTACACGGCAAGAAATGCGGTGGTATCCATCATCGGCGATGTGTCGCGCAGCGAAGCCGAAGCCATTGCCGACCGATTGACGCAAGCGCTGCCCGTAGGCGGCGAGCAGGCGCCTGTGGCCGCGGTGATCATGCCGCAAAGGCAGACCATCAAAATTGCCCATCCCGCCGCGCAAAGCCATGTGCATATCGGGCTGCCGGCGATTCGCCGCGGCGATGCGGATTATTTCCCGCTGCTGGTCGGCAACTACAGTCTGGGCGGCGGCGGTTTCGTCTCGCGCCTGATGCAGGAAGTGCGCGAAAAACGCGGCTATGCCTACAGCGTGTATTCCTATTTCGCCCCCCGCCAGCTTGCAGGCCCCTTCGAGATCGGGCTGCAAACCAAGCGCGCGCAGGTGAATGATGCGTTGAACGTGGTCAATGACGTGCTCGCCGGTTTCCTTGCCCAGGGCCCGACGGACAAGGAGCTGGCGGCGGCGAAGAAAAACCTGGTTGCCGGGCTGGCCCTGCGCCTGGACAGCAATGCCAAGTTACTGGACTATTTATCCACCATCGGTTTTTACGGCTTGCCGCTGACGTATCTCGACGACTTTCCGGCCAGGGTCAATGCCGTTACCGCTGCACAGGTGCGCGCCGCGTTCGCCCGTCATGTGCGGGCCGAAAATCTGGTGACCGTGGTAGTGGCTGCCGACTGAACCGGGCTATCAACGCGTGAGCCAAATCCGCATCACCGGCGGCGAGTGGCGCAGCCGCCTGCTCAAGGTGACCGATGCACCCGGCCTGCGGCCGACGCCGGATCGCGTGCGCGAGACCTTGTTCAACTGGCTGGGGCAGGATCTGGGCGGCCTGAGCTGCCTTGATCTTTTCGCCGGCAGCGGCGTGCTCGGCTTCGAAGCCGCCTCGCGCGGAGCGCAGCATGTTGCCCTTGTGGAACAGTCGCGCCACGCATTTAACATGCTGAAAAAGAATGCCGATGCATTCGCCTGTCCGCGCATCAGCCTGTTTTACTGCGATGCGCTAGAATTCGTCCCTCCAGCCGGCAGGCGCTTTGACCTGGTGTTTCTCGATCCGCCCTATGGCCAGGGCTGGCTGGCGCGCGTCGCGCCCCGGCTGGATGAACTGGCAGCGCCCGCCGCTCGTTTGTATGTTGAAGCGGAAACGCCGCTGACGCAGCTTGGCCGCTGGTCGGTAATAAAGCGGGGGCGTGCCGGCCGAGTTTTTTTCCATCTGCTGGAGTCGACATGACATGAGCACAAGCGTCGCCGTTTATCCTGGAACGTTCGACCCCTTCACGCGGGGTCACGAAGATTTGGTGCGCCGCGCCGCGCGCCTGTTTGGCCGGGTCATCATCGGCATTGCCGAAAGCCGTAACAAGCGGCCGCTGTTTTCGCTTGCCGAGCGTGTCGACATCGCGCGCGAGATTCTGAACGGATTTCCAAATGTCGAGGTGCATGGCTTTGATGGCCTGCTCATGAATTTTGTGCATGAGCATCAGGCCAATGTTGTCATGCGCGGTTTGCGCGCCGTATCCGATTTTGATTATGAATTCCAGATGGCCGGCATGAATCGCAATCTTTACCCCGATGTGGAAACCGTTTTTCTCACCCCGGCGGAACAGTACATGTTCATTTCCGCCACCATGGTGCGCGAAATCGCCCTGCTCGGCGGCGACGTGTCAAAGTTTGTGCAGCCCCAGGTGCTGGCCCGGCTGGCTGGGAAAGCCGCTTTGAAATAGCGGATTTGTAACGGAGCAACCAGGAAAACCATGTCTTTGCTGATTACCGACGAATGCATCAACTGCGACGTGTGCGAGCCGGAGTGTCCCAACAACGCGATTTCGCAAGGTGATGAAATTTATGTCATCGATCCGGACAAATGCACGGAATGCGTCGGCCACTTCGACACCCCGCAATGCCGCGAAGTCTGTCCGGTGGATTGCATCCCCAACGATGCCGATAACGTGGAGTCGAAAGACAGCCTGATGGCGAAATTCTTGCGCCTGACGGCGAAGTGATTTACCGCTGGCAACGCACGCAGTAAAACGTCGTGCGCTGCGCCTGTTTTATTTCCCTGATCGGTTGGCCGCAGACCCGGCAGGGTTCGCCCGTGCGGCCATACGCGAAATACTGCTGCTGAAAGTAGCCTGAGCCGCCGTCGGAATGAATGAAGTCGCGCAGGCTGCTGCCGCCGGCTTCGATGGCGGCGTTGAGCGTGGCTTTGATGACCGGCACCAGCCGCCCAAGGCGTTCACGCGAGATTTTTCCCGCCGCCGTGCGCGGGTTGATGCCTGCGCGAAACAGGCTTTCCGAAGCATAGATATTGCCGATGCCGACAATGCGATGGCTGTCCATCAGCACCGGTTTGACGGCTGCCGTGAGGCCGCTGAAGGCGCGTTTCAGCCAGGCGGCGTCGAACACGTCGTCCAGCGGCTCGATGCCCAGATGCGCCAGCAACGGGTGCGCCAGGACATCGCCTTCCAGCCACAACATGGCGCCGAAGCGGCGCGGATCACGCAGGCGCAGCGCCGTGCCGCCGAAGATCAGGTCAACGTGATCGTGTTTTTGCGGGGCTTCGCGAGCGGGTACCAGCCGCAGGCTGCCCGACATGCCCAGATGAATCAGCAGATGCCCGCTGCCGAAATCCAGCAGCAGATATTTGCCGCGTCGCGCAATGGCGCGCAAATGCCGGCCGACAAAGGCGGCACGCTGCGCATGGGGCAGGGGATAACGCAGCGCCGGTACGCGAAAGTCGGCGCTGGCGAGACGGCGGCCGACGAGTGCGGGCGCAATGCCGCGCCGAGTGACTTCAACTTCAGGCAGTTCAGGCATGCGGGGAACGGGGCGAAGCTGATAACATCGCCGCATTGTATGCGACTGTTTTATCCCGGTACCCTGCCCATGAATCCTGTTCCTCGGCCCGCAGTACGTCGCGCAGTGCAGCGTGCAGTACAGCAGATGGTCCTTGCCCTGCTTTTTGCCGGCGGCGCCGCGCTGGCGCAAACGCCTGATGCGGCAGAGCCGGTTGCGAACGATGAGCGCCTGCCAAAGCAGGAATTGACGGCAAAGATTCTCTATGAGTTTCTGCTCGCTGAAATCGCCGGCCAGCGCGGGCAGATGGCCATCGCGTCCGACGTGTATTTCGATCTGGCGAAAAACACCCGCGATCCGCGCATCGTGCGCCGCGCCGCGGAAGTGGCGTTCTACGCGAGGCAGTACAACACGGCGCTGGAGGCGGCCCGCATGTGGGTCGTACTGGAACCGCAGGCCAGGGAAGCGCAGCAGATGCTGGCCACTCTGCTGCTTGCCAGCGGGCGCATCGATGAACTCGCCGCCAACATGGCGCGCGAGCTGGAAAACGCCGGGCCGCGCACCGGCGACCTGCTGCTCCAGCACCAGCGCGCCTTCGCCGCCTATCCCGACAAAGCCGCCGTCAGGCGTCTGTTCGACCAGCTGACAGCGCCCTATCCGGCTTTGCCCGAAGCGCATCTGGTGCGCGCCCAGGCGGCGCTCGGCGTGAGCGATACAGCAGGCGCCATGGCCGAGATCGACAAGGCGCTGGAACTGCGCCCGAGCTGGGAGTTGGCGGCCCTGTTCAAGGCCAGCCTGTTGCCGCGCGGCGAACCGCAGCTTGATTTCCTGAGGCGCTTTCTTGCCGCCAACCCCAGGGCGCATGATGTGCGGCTGGGTTATGCGCGTGTCCTGGTCGCGGAAAAACGTTACGACGCGGCGCGCGGCGAATTCCAGACGCTGCTCAAGGTCAGCCCCGACAGCCCCGATGTGTTGTTTGCCGTAGGCATTCTCTCCTTGCAGTTGAATGACGTGGCCGAGGCCGAACAGCAGCTCAGGCGTTTCATCGCCATCGGGCGCGGCGAACTGGATGCGGCGCGCTTCTATCTCGGCCAGATTGCCGAGCAGGCCGGGCGCACCGATGAAGCGCTGGACTGGTATCGCGCAGTGGCGGCGGGCGAGCAGCTGGTGCCTGCGCATGTCCGTGCGGCGCAGATGCTGGTGCAGCAGAACAAGCTCGACGAGGCGCGCGAACAGCTGGCCGCCGCCCGCGTGGCCGCCCCCAATGACAACCGCCTCCTGATTGCCGAAGCGCAACTGTTGCGCGAGGCCGGGCATCATGCCGAGGCGTATGCCCTGCTCAAACCCGCGCTGGAAGCCCAACCGGATGACCCCGAACTGCTCTATGAGACCGCGCTGTCGGCGGAAAAGCTGGATTACGTCGATGTCATGGAACGGCACTTGCGCCGCCTGATGAAGATCAAACCTGACTCCGCCCATGCCTACAATGCGCTGGGCTATTCGCTGGCCGACCGCAATGTGCGCCTGCACGAAGCCATGCAGCTGCTCGACAAGGCGCTGGTGCTGGCGCCCGATGATCCCTTCATTCTCGACAGCAAGGGGTGGGCGCTGTTCCGCCAGGGCAATGCCGCGGCGGCGCTGGAATTCCTGCAGAAAGCCTACGCCCGCAAGCCGGATGCTGAAATTGCCGCGCACGCCGGCGAAGTGATGTGGACGCTGGGACAGCACGACGAGGCCATGAAACTCTGGCGCGACGCCGCGCAAGCCCACCCGGATAACGAGGCGCTGACCGCGACCATCAAGCGCTTCGCGCCCTGATGCGGCAGTGGCTGGCTTGGCTGGCCGCCCTGTGCGTGGCCGCCTGTGCGGAATTCCCGGCGACAACCGGGCATCCGTTGCCGCCGGGTTTGTCCTTGGGTCCGCCGCTGGACGCGTTTGTCGCCGAAGGGCGCATTGCCTTGCGCCAGGGCGAACGCCGCGACCACCTGCGGTTCCGCTGGCAACACACGCCGGCCGGCGATACGGTTCTCTTCATGTCGCCGCTTGGGCAGGGTGTCGCCGAGATTGCGCGCGATGCCGTGGCGGCCCGGCTGACTCGCCCGCACCAGGCGCCTGTGGTGGCGAACAGCCTGCCCGAACTCGCGCAGCGCGTCTTCGGCGCTCCCCTGCCGCTGGATGCGCTGGCCGACTGGCTGCGCGGTGCGCGGCCGGAGTTGAGCGGTGAAGCGGACGGCTGGCGCGTCGAGGTGAGCGCTACCTTGCCGTTCCGTCCAGACACGGATTCAAACCAGCGCCGACTTTTGCGTGCGGCGAATGTCAGCCGGGGCGATGTCGAACTCACGCTGATCGTGGATGACTGGGATGCCGGCGATGAATGACTGGACGCGCGAGTGGGCGGCGCCTGCCAAGATCAATCTGTTTCTGCATGTGACCGGCCGGCGTGCCGACGGTTATCATCTGCTGCAAACCGTGTTCCGCTTTCTGGATCATGGCGACCGCATCCGCTATGAACCGCGCCGCGACGGCCGGATCGTGCTGGCGACACCGCTGCCGGGGGTCCCGCCGGAGAGCAATCTGGCCGTGCGTGCCGCCGAGGCCTTGCGCGCGGCTGCCGGCGCCACAGCCAAAACATCCGGCGTCACCCTGCATCTTGAAAAGCGCCTGCCGCTGGGCGGCGGTCTCGGCGGCGGCAGCTCGGATGCGGCGACCACGCTGATCGCCCTTGATCATTTGTGGCATACCAGCCTTGGCGTGCGGCAGCTCCAGCGCATCGGCCTTGCGCTGGGCGCCGACGTGCCGGTTTTCATCCACGGGCATACGGCCTTTGCCGAAGGCGTCGGCGAACAGTTCACCGACGTTGCGCCGCCGCCTGCCTGGTACCTGGTGCTGGTGCCGCCGGTGGCGGTGCCGACAGCGCAGATTTTTGCCGCCGCGAACCTGCGCCGCGACACCCCTGCGATTGCCGCCGCGGATTGGCGCCCCGGCTTCGGCCGCAACGACCTGCAGCCGGTGGCCTGTGCGCTCTACCCGGAAGTGGCGCGCCATCTTGACTGGTTGCGGCAGTGGGGAGACGCCCGCCTGAGCGGTTCGGGAGCCTGCTGTTTTGTCGCGTTTGCCAGTCAGGCGACAGCGCAGGCTGCGTGCGCCGCGTTACCGCCCGGCATGCATGGCTTCGTCGCGCAGGGCGTCGACCGCCATCCGCTGGCGAAATGCTGATGGATACGGTGGAAGCTGCGGCGGAAGATTGACATGATTGGCGAAAACCCCGACAATGCGCGTCCTTTCGACACCCGCCCGCATCCTGCATTTGTGCATTTTTCTTGTGGCGCGGGTGACACATTGACGTTGGGGAGTCGCCAAGCTGGTTAAGGCACCGGATTTTGATTCCGGCATGCGAAGGTTCGAATCCTTCCTCCCCAGCCCCGATCCACAAAAGGCGGGTGCAAGCCCGCCGCAGCGTTTGAGCAGACGGATATGTCCTACGACAGCCTGATGGTATTTACCGGCAATGCCAACCCCAAGCTGGCTGCCGACGTGGTCAAACGCCTGCACATTTCGCTGGGCCGGGCCAATGTGGGCCGTTTTTCCGATGGCGAAGTGAATGTGGAAATTCTCGAACATGTGCGCGGCCAGGATGTTTTCATCCTGCAGTCGACCTGCCAGCCGACCAACGACAACCTGATGGAATTGATGGTGATGGTCGATGCCTTGAAGCGCGCCTCGGCCGGCCGCATCACCGCGGCCATTCCTTATTTCGGCTATGCCCGCCAGGATCGCCGGCCGCGTTCGGCGCGCGTCGCCATCACCGCCAAGGTGGTTGCCAACATGCTGCAGGCCGTAGGCGTGCAGCGCTTGTTGACCGTCGATTTGCATTCCGACCAGATTCAGGGTTTTTTCGATATTCCGGTCGACAATGTCTACGCCACGCCGATCTTGCTGGGCGACATCTGGAAGCAGCGGCACGAAGACCTGCTGGTGGTATCGCCCGATGTCGGCGGCGTGGTGCGCGCCCGCGCGCTGGCCAAGCGGCTGGATTCGGATCTGGCCATCATCGACAAGCGACGGCCGAAGGCCAACGTGTCGGAAGTGATGAACATCATCGGCGATGTGGCCGGCCGCACCTGCGTCATCATGGATGACATGGTGGATACTGCGGGCACGCTGTGCAAGGCGGCGCAAGCGCTCAAGGAAAGCGGCGCGAAGAAGGTGCTCGCCTACTGTACGCATGCGGTGTTGTCCGGCAGCGCGGTAGCGCGCATTGCCGAGTCGGAGATTGATGAACTGGTGGTGACCGACACCATTCCCTTGTCGCATGAAGCATGCGCCTGCCCGCGCATCCGCCAGATTTCCATTGCCGAATTAATGGCCGAGACCATGTTGCGCATCAGTAATGAAGCCTCGGTCTCGTCGCTGTTCATGGATTGATTTTTTAAACCCCTCGCCTGGTCGCGGGCGGGGATATTGCCGTGCAGCACCTACAGGAGTAAACCATGCAACTCGAATTTAACGCAAACAAGCGCGATGACCAGGGCACCGGAGCGAGCCGCCGCCTGCGTCGCACCGGCCGTGTCCCGGCCATCATTTATGGCGGCACCGCCCAGCCGCAGTCGATTGACATCGACCACAACGAGCTGTTCCAGCTCCTGCGCAAGGAGGCCTTCTATTCATCCGTGCTCAACGCCAATATTGATGGCGTTAAGGAGCTGTGCCTGCTGCGCGACGTGCAGCGCCACCCTTACCGCGCCCAGATACTGCACGCCGATTTCCAGCGCGTGGACGCCACACACAAGCTGCACCAGAAAGTGCCGCTGCACTTCATCAATGCCGACATCGCGCCGGCCGTGAAGCTCGTCGGCGGCATCGTGCAGCACGTGCTGACGGATATTGAAGTGCGTTGCCTGGCCAAAGACCTGCCCGCTTTTATTGAAGTCGACCTGAAGGATCTGGTGGCTGGCCATTCCCTGCATATTTCCCATCTCACCCTGCCCGCTGGCGTCGAGGTCATCCTGCACAAGGGTGAGGATCCTGTGGTTGCCACCATCCTGGTGGTGCGCGGCAAGGATGAAGAAGAGGAAGCGCCGGCCGCCGAAGCTGCCGATGCGGCAACTCCGGCAGCGACGGGAGCGGCGGCAACTCCGGCCGCTCCGGCTGCCAAGAAGTGATGTGACCAAGCATCCGGAGCTGCGCCGCCCATGTCGCCCCAGGCGCGTCCGCAGTTGCGTTTGATTGTCGGCCTCGGGAATCCCGGGGCCGATTACGCCAAAACCCGGCATAACGCCGGGTTTTGGTTTTGTGAGCGCCTTGCGCACGCGCTCGGTGTAGCGCTGAGCCATGAATCACGCTTCCACGGCCTGGCCGGGCAAGCTCGCGCTGCGGGCATCTGGCTGCTGCTGCCGCAGACATTCATGAACCATTCCGGGCAGCCGGTGCGCGCATTAACGCAGTTCTACCGCATCCAGCCGGCCGAGATGCTGGTGGTTCATGACGAACTCGATCTGCCGCCCGGCCAGATGCGCCTGAAGTTCGGTGGCGGCCTAAGCGGGCACAACGGGCTGAAAGACATCACCGCGCACCTGGGTACGCAGGATTACTGGCGGCTGCGTATAGGCATTGGCCATCCCGGCGACAAGAATGAGGTCACCCGCTATGTGCTGAAACCGCCGCGCCAGGCAGAGCAAAGCGAGATTGACGCCGCGCTGGATACGGCGCTGTTCGCCTGGCCGCTGCTCGCGCGGGGCGAGTACGAGGCAGCCACGCAGCGCATCAACTCCAGACCCGCACCAACACAGAAAGAAAATCCATGAGTCTCAAATGCGGCATCGTCGGCCTGCCCAATGTCGGCAAGTCCACCATGTTCTATTCCCTGACCAAGTCCGGCATTGCGGCGGAAAATTATCCCTTCTGCACCATCGAACCCAATGTTGGCATCGTCGAAGTGCCTGACCCGCGTCTCGCGGCTTTATCGGCCATCGTCAAACCGCAAAAAATACAGCCGGCCATCGTCGAGTTTGTCGATATCGCCGGCCTTGTTGCCGGGGCCAGCAAGGGCGAAGGCCTGGGCAACCAGTTTCTCGCCAACATCCGCGAAACCGACGCTATCGTGCATGTCGTACGCTGCTTTGCCGATGACAATGTCGTGCATGTGGCGGGCCGCGTCGATCCGCTTTCCGACATCGAAGTGATCGATACCGAACTGGCTCTGGCCGACATGGCGACAGTGGAAAAAGCGCTGGCGCGTTACAGGAAGCCTGCCGGCGCGGGCGACAAGGAAGCCAAACAACTGTGCGCGCTCCTCGAAAAGTGCCTCACCCAGTTGAATCAGGCCATGCCGGTGCGTGCCCTTGACCTGTCAAAAGAGGAACAGGCCGCGCTGAACCCCTTTTTCCTCATCACCGCCAAGCCCGTGCTGTATGCGGCCAACGTCAAGGAAGGCGGGTTTGCAGACAACCCGCATCTGGATGCCGTGCGCGACCGCGCGGCGAAAGAGAAGGCGGAATCCGTGGCGATCTGCGCCGCGATGGAATCCGAAATTGCCGAGCTTGAGGATGATGAGAAGCAGATGTTCCTCGCCGACCTCGGGCTCGAGGAACCGGGCTTGAACCGGCTGATTCGCGCAGCCTACAAGCTCCTCGGCCTGCAAACCTACTTCACCGCAGGCGTCAAGGAAGTCCGCGCCTGGACCATCCGCGCCGGCGACACCGCCCCGCAGGCCGCCGGCGTGATCCACACCGATTTTGAAAAAGGTTTCATCCGCGCCCAGACCATCGCCTTCGACGACTTCATCGCTTACAAGGGCGAAACCGGCGCCAGGGAGGCGGGCAAGATGCGGGCCGAGGGCAAGGAGTATGTCGTCAAGGATGGCGACGTGCTGAATTTTTTGTTCAATGTCTAGAAAAATTTCCGGAGGCGACCCGAAGGCAGTGCAGAGCAAGCACCGCGCTGGCGCTGGTGACACGGCGCGATGCCATCCCATTCGACATTGAAAGCCCTGTCCGGCGCTGTTTTATAATCGGCCCCTGACTTCTCTGCTATAACCTCATGGCACGCGATCCCGTCGATAAAAACCTGCTGCACATGGAAGCGCGGCGTTTTGTTTCGCGTTGCGATGCGCAGATTTTTTCCATTGAACGTGCCGACAGTCTGCGGGAAGTGGCGCGGCTGGCGGGTTCCGTCATCCTGCCCTATTCGCTTGGCGCGGATGACAGTGCGCGCGATGCGCTGCGCCTGGTGCATGTTCGCGCCGAGAGCCGCGCGCGCGAGTTGATCCTGCACCAGATCCAGAATTACGTCCGGTCCGAACCGGCCCCGCGCGAGAAATTCAAGCGCGCAATGCTGGAATCCTGGAGCAATCTGACGGGTCCGCTTGGACATTTGCGGACGTGGGCGCAGAGCAAACTGAACAGCGCCGAGCAGCAGGACGACGCAAGCTAGCAGTACTTGCGCAACGCGTCACTGGCGCAGGCGCTGCTCGATGTGTTGCGTTAGATCATCGGGCAAGCCAGGCAGCGCGCGTGCCTGCACATAGGCTTCGCGCGCTGCTGCGGTCTTGCCTTCGGCCTCCAGCACAATGCCCAAGCCGGCCCACCAGCGGGCTTCATTGGGGGCCAGGCGCGTGGCCGCCTGATAGCGCTCCATGGCTTCGCTGCGCCGCCCGGCGCGGTTCAGCAAGGTGGCCAGAAAGCCCTGATACTCGGCGCTACGCTCGCCTGCCGCGACATGGGCGAGCAACAGGTCGAGCGCCGCCGGCGCTTCGCCGCGCTCGACCTTCAAACGCGCCAAAGCGAGCGTTGAGGGCAGTGCTGTCGGGGCTAACGCGATTCCCTTGGACAACACGTCTTCAGCCTCGTCGAAGCGGCGCATTTCAATCAACAAGGCAGCCATGGTCTGCCGCGCGGCCACATGTTCCGCCTGGTCTGCCAATGCGGCGCGATAACGGTTTAGCGCATCGTCGGCCTGGCCCTGTCGCTGCAAGGCCATGCCGCGGCGATATTCGGTTTCAGCGCGTTCGGCAGGCGTGGGTTGCCGCAGCTGTTTTTCAATGCGCGCTTCCGCGGCGGCAGGGGATTGCTGCACTGGCGAGGTGTTCCGCGATGACGCAAATAACGCAGATCCTGTAGAGGAAGACGGCGCAGGCAGCGTCCGCAATGAAGTTTCTTTGCGCAGCGCCGGCTCCTGCGGACCCGCAGGTGAAATAACGGACGCGGCGGCAGGGCGATGGGGGGATGGCGCGGCCGCTACTTTCGGGGGCGCTTCTTTGACAGCAGCGGCTGGTTGAGGCGGAGGGAGAGAAAGCGCCGCAACACCGGGCAGCAAGGATGGGCGTGATATCGGCGCCGTAGCCGGTTTTTGCATGCCATACCAGAGCGCACCGGCAAGACCGGTAAGCGCTGCTATTGCAATGATTGCCCAGGGTAGGTTGCGCTTCCCTTCCACGCGCACCGCAAGCGGCGTCACCGCCGATGGCAGGCGGGAACGCTCGTTCTCCCCCGCCTTGCGCGCGTCAAGATCACGCAGCATTTTATTGACCAGACTCATTTCACCACCTTTGCCACCAGGGAACGCGGTACGCCCCTTCGCTATCGCGACCGGCCAGCACGGCATGCGCGCGTGCGACGCGCGCTTTGCCTTCGCCATAGGCCAGCAAGAGAGATTTATGTGCCAGCACATTGACCAGTCGTGGTGTGCCGCCGGATAGCCGGTATAACAGCCGCACGGCGGCGGGCGAAAACACGTCGCCGCCACGATGCCCTGCCACGCGCAAGCGGTGGGCGAGATAATGCCCGATCTCGTGCGTTTGCAAGCCGGGCATGCGGTAATTGAAGACGATACGCTGACGCAGTTGCCGCACGGCCGGATTGGAGAGTTTTTCATCAAGCTCGGGCTGGCCGAACATGACGACCTGGATCAGCTTGCGTTTTTCGGTTTCCAGATTCGACAGCAGGCGCAGCGTCTCCAGGCTTTCCAGCGGCATGCACTGCGCTTCATCGATGACCACCACGACTTTTTTGTCCTGTGCCGCCATCTCCAGCAGATGCTGATTAATGCGTTTCACGAGATGAAACTGGTAGTCAAGTCCTTCCAGCTTGAGACCAAGCTCTTCGGCCAGCGCCAAAAGCAGGATACGCGGCTCCAGCATCGGATTCGGCAGGTAGGCCACCACATGATTTTCGTCCAGCGTGGAGAGAAAACGACGACAGAGCAGCGTCTTTCCCGTACCGACTTCGCCGGTAATCTTGATGAAGCCCTCGCCGCTGAAAATCCCGATCAGCAGGGTGTTCAGCGCTTCCTGATGGGCGTCGTTGGAATAGATGAAGCTGGTATCCGGCGTGATGCCGAACGGAAATTCGGCAAGACCAAAGTGGGAGAGGTACATCGCCTACCGCGCAGCTTACTGCGTGGTGCTGTCGGTAGAGTAACCCAGCACACGATCCTGAGCGTCCTTGATGTCGCGCGCCCAGTCACTGTCATTCTGGATCAGGGTAGGCTTGATAAGGATGATCAGTTCGCGCTTGCGCAAGGTGCTGCCCCGTTGCCCCAGCAAGGTGGACGCAATACCGCTGGCGCCCGGCAGTTGCGAGCGGTCGGAGGATTGTTCCTGGCGCATGAGGCCGCCAATCGCGACGATGTTGCCATTCTGGGCGCGGACGATGCTGTCTGTTTCATTGATGCTGCTCGCAGCCAGCGGCAGACGGAAAATTCCCTGCGTCCCCAGATCAATCACCTTTTCTTTTTCGGCTACCGTGCTGACTGCCGGATGTATGTGCAGGATAATGTTGCCTTCGTCATCAATCTGCGGCGTAACATCGAGCGAGATTCCGGAAAAATAGGGTTGCAGGGTCAGGCTCGGCGATGATACGGAGCCGGTCGTCGTCGTCGTTGTCGATGAGGTGACATTGGTAATGAACAACTCGTCGGTGCCTACCTTCAGCACGGCTTTCTGGTTGTTCAGCGTGGCGATTCTCGGCGAGGAAAGGACAGAGACGCTGCCCTGGGTTTCGAGGAAGTTCAGCAAGGCGGCAAAATTGCTGGTTTGAAAGGCCAGGCCGATAAATCCCTTGCCCAGAGCAGAAGCGGCAATCGAGCCCAATGAGCCGGGGATCACGGAGACCCCCGGCGCAATCAGCGCTGTCCCGTTGCCTCCGCCTATCGTCGCTCCGGGCTGGGTCACGCCGATGCCGGTAAAGCGGCCTGAATGATTCTGGAATGCCCCCCAATTGACGCCGGATTGAAAGTCCTCGGACAAGGTAACGTCGATGATCTTGGCTTCCAGCATGACCTGGCGCTCGGCCACCAGCTGGGTTGCCTTGAGGTATTTTTCCACGCTGCGCAACTCGTTCGGCAAGGCGCGTACGACAATCACTCCGGAGGAGGCATTGAGCACGACGC
This sequence comes from uncultured Rhodocyclaceae bacterium, assembly GCA_964596295.1. Lineage (GTDB taxonomy): Bacteria > Pseudomonadota > Gammaproteobacteria > Burkholderiales > Rhodocyclaceae > Rugosibacter. The sequence continues at coordinate 102,191 of CAZQTB010000002.1, forward strand.
TGCGTCCGTCGGCATTGCCGACAATGGCAGTAAGCGCTGTCCGCAGATCGCCCCAGAAATCGCTGTTGGTCGTCATACTGACGCGGCTGGTGTCGACACCCTGGGTAGACGTCGATGTACCGGTGCCTGCCGGAATCGGCTGATTGGTCGTGGGCGTCGTGGTGCCACCGGTAGAGCCGTTCGTTATGGAACTGCCGGAAACCCGCAGTTCGCTGCTGCCGATGCGCCGGCTGGCAAGATAGTTGATATTGAAGACGCGCGTCTTCATCGTGTTTGGCTCGATAAAGATACGCTTGCCCTGCACACGGAACTCATAGCCAAATAGTTCACGAATGGTGTCCAGCGCTTCCATCACCGTCACGTCTTTCAGATTGATAGTGAGATTGCCGCTGATATCCGGCGGCAACAGCATGCTGTAGCGGGTGCCGGAGACCAGCGCCATGAATACCTGCGTAGCCGGCGCGTCAACCACCGAAAGATCAAAGCGCGGTTCGGCGGGAGTCTCTGACGAAGTTTGCGGCGCCAGTGGCGGCATTAGCGACTGGTCGCTTACTGTGGCGGCCGGCTGCTTGCGTTGGGTAGCGGCTTTCAGCAGCTCGCTGTTGATTTCACCCAATACTTCGCCTTTGCGTTGTGACGTCGCACAACCTGCCAGCATCACAGCGAACAGCAACAGCACCCATCGTGTGAGATTTACATCACCCATTGTTCATGTTCCTGTCATGCGCCGGTATCCGTCTTTTCGGCTTCACCGTCGGCGTTTTCTCGATAGCCGGCGTGATTTTGACCGCTTCGCGCCCGCTATCCCCCTTCAGCACCACTTCGCTTTCAGTAATTTTCAACACGCGCCTGCCGTCAACCTTGTCACCCACTTCGACATACTGGCCATTGATCACCGCTGCCGACTTCTTTCCCCGTGAGCGTACGATCACCACCTGCACGCCGCGCTCTGCGGCGCCAGCCGCCGAGCCGGCTGCCGTGCCTGAAACTGCACCTGCCGGCCGTGTCGGATCGGGCGCTTGAGCCAGCCCGATGGCCGCCATGCTTGAAGTTATCAGGAAAGCCAGGATGCGCCGCATCATACAACCAACCAATTGCTGTCGAGACTCAGGGTATACACACGCAGGACCAACTCATTGCGCGGGTATTTTTTTACCGTCAGGCTGACGCTATCCCACATCACGCGCTGCGGCATGTGTTCAAGGTCGGCCAGGTAATTGAGGAGGTCATTGTAACTTCCCGCCAGCCTGACCTCGACGCCATGCCGGTAGATATCCTCAGCCGGGGCGGCATCCTTGCCGGATACGTCTTTCGGCACACTGGCCGAGACGCCGGTTGCGGATTTTTTGTCTGCCGCAACCAGGCTGCTTAACGGGGTTGCGGGTAGTGTCTTCAGGCCAAGCAGTTCGACATTGCGGTTACGCGCCAACAAACTTTCGAGAAAAGCCTGCATCTGCGAAGGCGGCACCATGCCGGCTTCGAATCCGGCCAGTTGCGCGCCGACTTTTCCGAGTTGTTGTTTGACCTGTGCCAGACGCTGGCGATTGGAGACATCCGGATCTGCATCCTGCGCCGTGAGCGCGGCCAGCAGTGCTTGTTGCCTGGTCAGTTCCGCCTGTGCGCTGGCGAATGACCGCGCGGCCAGCTTCGCCTTCATCTGCAATGGTTCTACAGCAAAATTGAACAGCAAAAAACTGCCGCCCAATACGACGGCAGCAGCGATGATGCCGCGTTCGCGGCGCGAGAGTGCGGCGAATTTTTCGGCCCATTCACGCCACTGCGCATCCCGCTGTGCTTTCAGTGAATTCATGGCCTGGCCTCTCCGGTTTCCGTGGTTGCGGCAAGCTTCGGCAGCAACACAAAATCGATGGGCTGTGCGGGGAAAGCCTTGTTCAGAGACGGATTCAAAAGTCCGCTACCGGACGGCGCCGGCGACACGCCGCGCAGCAGGTCCCCTTGGGGGACGCCCGTCATGGGCTGAGTCGGCGCAGTCAGCGGCTCGGGACGGTTCATCACCAGCGAAGCAAAACTGCGGCCCTGAAAGATTCTCTCGCTACCGAGGCGGCGAATATATTCAGGCAATGCCGCTGCATTCAGCATGCTGCCGCGAATCTCCATTGCGCTGCCGCCGGCGGCAATGGAAAATCCGGTCAACCACAGGCCATTGGGAACCGCACGGGCAAAGCCGCGCAGATATTCGGCAAACCCGGTCGTATCGATTACGCCGCCGTCCAGCAGACGGGCAATTTCTTCGCGGCGGCGCAACGTGGCCTCTGCCGCCGCAAGCTCCGCTGCCAGTTGCACGTTCGGCTTGCGCACAGCCGCTGCCTGGGTCGCTGCCTCCACCTGCATCTTGACCGCATTGACGTGTGTCTCAGCCGCTGCCGCCGCCGCCTTGCCTGCCGCCGCGTTGCGCCAAGCCCACCCGCCGGCCACGGCAAGCAGGGCATAGAGCGCCACGGCTGCAATCGCGACATTGCCCAGCGTCAGCCAGTCGCGCGTTTTGAGAAATCGCTGGTGATAAAGATTGATCTGCGCGCTCATGGCCTTGCACTTCCTGTGGTCGCCGCCACCGGTTCATCGCGCAACGCAGCGCCAATAGCCCGCAGGCACTGAAACTGGCGCAATGGGTCGAGCAGCGCGGGTACCGCGCCAAGATCGAGTACGCTGGACAAATCCAGCGGCGCGATCGGAATAGTCAGATTCGCGCGGAGATAATCGAGAAAACCGTCGACCCCGGGAATGGGCGCCACCAGCAAGCGGGAGAGCGGGATCGCACTGGACATCCGGTCAAAGTTGTCGAGCGAGCGCTGCACGTCCAGCGCGATGCGCTCGAACAGCAGCTCGCGCCGCCCGGTATCCGCAGCCATCAATTGCCGCGCCGTAATTTCGATGTGCCGCGCCACCAGGAACTCGCCGCCCATGGTGAACGACAGCAAGCCCTCCCGGTCGTCAAAAATCAGAGTCGCCAGGCCGCGTCCTTCCTCTTCAAATAATGCGGCCAGATTCCGCTGCGACAGCTCGGGCAGGTCAATCGCGGCCAGCGTCACCCTGGCCGCCTGAAACGCCTGTACCAGCGGAGCTACAGCGGATTCCGGGGCCATTGCCGCAAACACCTGCGGGGAACGGTTTGCGGAGGGCATCGGCAGCAAGTCAATGGCCGCAGATTCGACCGGAAAATCAACCTGATCCTTCAGTTTCCAGCGCGCCAGTTCACGTGCTTCTGCAGGCGACCCTTCGAGCGCATCGGTCTGGATCAACTGGTATTTCCCCTGCTCAAGCAGCGCCGTACAGCGGTAGCGCACCAGTCCCATCGGCTTGCGCAATGCGGCCAGTAATGCCGCATCATCGGTACCACGTTCGATGGATTCAGCCAACAGGACGCGGGGCGGACGATCAGTCATGCGCTGGACATGGGCGAAATCCAGTCGCCCGGGCCCCATCACCACTGCCAACCAGCCCGATTCTGCTTTGGATTTTGTCTTTAGAAAACTTGGCACGTATCTATCTGTATGATTTTTTCCGAGTATACCTGTTCAAAGAGTATAAAAAACATGGATTTCGCGTGCAAAGACAGGGCAATTAGGCCTCTCTGCGCATGTTACCCCTGACAAAATGACTCCAGCCGGGGGCTTACTCCAAACGGTATGTGCTACAAGTGCTGCCCCGGCCTATCGAACTGCGGTACCGTCCCATGCCCGATCCTGATTACGCGAAACCGGATTCGCTGCGCCAGCTACCGCGCATGACCCGACTCAGCCTGTTTTTTCTCGGGCTGATGCTCACGGTTCCGTTTCTGAACCCGGTGCATCGTCCTCCTATTCCATCGTTCTACGAGGAATGGTGGGCGTTGGCCTTCGGGCTGCTGGCGGCGATAGCGTTCCTGTTGGCAGCACCGCTACGAATAGTGCTGCCGTCATTTCTGGGCTTGCCCTGCCTGCTGCTAGGCGCCGTACTGGCGCAATGGATCACGGGGATGGTCGCATTCCGCGAGTTCGCTCTGTTTCATGGCGGCTATCTGTCCTGGGCGGCGCTGACCGCTGTGCTCGGGGCAACATTGTCCGCCCAAATCGGGCAACGCCTTTTTTTCCGCGCCCTGGCAATGGCGATTCTGGCGGGAGCATTGCTGAGTGCTGTGCTGGCGTATGCCCAGCGGCTGCATCTGCCGCTTTCGTATCACATCATGTTTCCCGCCCCCAATGGCGCGGTGATGGCGAATACAGCCCAGGCGAATATCCTGGCCAGCTACTTATGGCTCGGTATAGCCTCGGCGATCCTGCTCTGGGAGCAGGCAAAGCTTGCGCGCGTGCAGGCCTTGCTTTGCATACTGCTGCTCGGCAGTGCGGCCGGACTTACCGGCTCGCGCATGGCGCTGCTGCACGGAGCTGGATTGATGGCCGCCGCCCTCCTGTTTTTTCACGGCAACAACTCCGGGGTGCGCGTCCAGCGCCTGCTGTTTCTGAGTGTTGCACTGGTGTCTCTGCTCTCCGCCAGAAGCATTTTCCCGGGCAGCGGAATATCGGCCATGGAACGTCTTGCCACGTCCAGAATCAACGGTGATGCGCGTCTGGATCTCTGGCGCGATACGCTGACCATCATCCGGGACAGCCCCTGGGTCGGCAACGGCGTCGGCAATTTCCCGTGGCGCATGGTGGAAGCGGCAGCGCAGGCGCCGCAAGGTGCGTCCGTCAATCCCGGCGCCGAGCATGCGCATAATATCTTTCTGCAACTCGCGGCCGATTTCGGATTGCCCGTCGTGCTGGTTTCCGCACTTTTTATTCTTGTCTGGTTGTTGCGACTGTATCGTGCCCCGGCAAACAATAACCTGATTTTAGGGGGCAATATATTGATCGTACTGGGCATCCACAGCATGCTCGAATACCCTCTTTGGTATGCAGACTGCCTCGGACTTTTTTGTCTTGCGGCCGGCGCCATGGATACCCGTCCGCGACGGTTAGCTTATCCGGGCCGCCGGTCCCTGTTGCCGCTGGCACTGACCGCCGGCGTCATTGCTTTGCTACCGCTGTTTCTTGACTACAGGGCGCTTGACCGCGCCACGAACCAGCGGCCGGTACAGTATTCCGAAGCTGACTGGCGGCAGCGCATCGATACGGTAGCGGCGATTGCGACCCGCTCGGGGATCGGCGTCTATGCCTATATCGCCCTCGCGGTCTTGCTGGAACCCGAGCAAAAACTGGCTGCGCAGCAGTCCTACGTGTGCGAACGCGGCATGCGCCTCTGGCCCGACCCGGTCATCGTCACGCGCTGTGCGATTCTGCGTCACCTGAACGGTAATACAGGCGGCGCGCAGGAACTGCTCACCATTGCACAACGCGCCTACCGTGATCCGGTGCGGCAGTCAGCGATCCGCGAAACGCTGGATCTGGCGACGAAAAAAACCCCGGAGATTTCAAGCCTCCGGGGTTTTGTTGATAGACGCGATTCTATTAACTAGGTGCCAATACCGGAAAATGTTGCACTCGTGCTGCTCGGGCCAGTCAAAGTACATGTAGCGCTGGTATCGGCAGACAGCGCGCCGCTGGTAATCGTATAGCCGGAGGGCAAGCCACCCTGAAGCGCATTTGCACCATCGGTGCAGTTGGCGATGGAGACACCCTTGCTGGAATTGGCCTTCTTTGCGGCGTAATTCACGGTCATGGCAGAACCCAATGCTCCAGCCACGCCCTGGGTTGCAGCAGTTTGGGCATCGCTCGACAGATCAATGAACTTAGGCAACGCCGTCGCGGCCAGAATGCCAAGAATCACTATCACCACCACCAGTTCGATTAACGTAAAACCTTTTTGTTTCATTGCAATCCCCTATTCAAAATAGAAACGCTGCGTGACCCCAACTTAACAACCCGATGTTACCACTGAAATAACCGGTGCAACGATGGCCGTGCCGCTCAGCGTGGCCTCCTGGTATGAAATCCGGCAGTTGGGGATGGTGCCGCCGGCGATGTCAAACGTTCGCGTGATACCCGATCCGCCGGCCGTCATGCCGTCGGAAGCAAGGTTCAGGGCGGCCGCGGCGTCAATGCCGGCGGCCGTGGCGGCAGGGTAGCGATTGACGATATCCACCAGGGTGCCGTCCATATTCACCTTGGGCGGCGATGAGGCGCAATTGATAAACGTGGCACTGGGCGCCACCGCCGCCACGTCCAGCTCGCAACGCGTGCGCGCCAGGGAGGATGCCGAACGCATCGAGCCGTAAATGGCATTGGTTTTGGCGATGCGCGCGTCGCGCTGGGCGTCGATCAGGCGGGGTAACGCCACGGCAGCCAGAATGCCGATGACGGTAATGACGATAATCAGTTCGATCAGCGTGAAGCCACGCACGCGCAACGCAGGAGTGCGGCCTGAATTTGTAGTCATGGAAGGTTCCTGTTCATTAGCTTGCATAAAATAACACGGTTATCCAGGGCCATTCATGCGAATACCCATGCGCCGACGGCCTAGTTTAATCCTACGAGGCTGGCGCCCACGGGTCGCCCGGAAGCATCGAGACGGGCAACATAACGCCAGTGCAGCTCCGCGGCGCCGCCAAAAGCCTCGGGCAGGCGCGGCTGGTAGGCGAGTTCGCGGCGCACGGGGTCATAAGCCCACTGACCCGGCGCCATCGGGATGCCGGTTTCCGCGTTGAAATCGCGCGGCCGGTGGCCGAGAAAGTCGACCGGGCTGGCCTGGGCCACCTCAACGATGCGATTTTCCTCGCCGCGTATGATGCGCTCGCCTATCGCCAGCTGGATGCCGACGCGCATGTTACGCACGGTCAGATTGACTTCCGTTCGCTCCGCCTCGGCCTGGATGGCGTTCAGGCGCGCCATCAGCGCCGTGGCCAGAATGCCGATGACCGCAATCACCAGGGAAAACTCGAACTTGCTGAATCCCCGCTGGCGTCCCATGTCATTTTTTCATGGCGACCTTGCCCAGATCCCACAAGGGCAGGAAGATGCCCAGCGCAAGAATCAGCACCATGACACCGAGCATGACGATCAGGATGGGTTCGATCTGTTGCGCCAGCGTCTTCAGCTCATACTCGACCTCGCTCTGATACATGTCGGCGACTTCCTGCATCATGTCGTCCAGTGCGCCGGATTCTTCGCCTACCGCGATCATCTGCAGCACGACGGGCGTGAACACGCCCGCGGCGATTGATGTGCGCAGGATGCTTTCGCCGCGCTCGACGCCATCGCGCATTTTCTCGATCTTGGAGGAAATAAATGCGTTATCGACGGTTTCCGCCACATTCGACAGGGCCTGGATAATCGGCACGCCGCTGCGCGAGGCCAACGCAAAACTGCGGGCGAACCGGGCCATCGTCGCTTTGCGGATGATGTTGCCGGCAATGGGTATCCGCAGTTTGAAGCGGTCCCATTTGTAGCTGCCCCCGGGCGTTTTGCGCCAGGCAGTGAATCCTAAAAAGCCGACGATGATGCCTGCGATCAGGGCATGCCACCAGGCCAGCATGAAGTCCGAAAAACCGATCAGGATGCGCGTCATCAGCGGCAATTCGGCATTAAAGCCTTTGAATACCTTGGCAAAGGCCGGGATCACCCAGATGTTCACGACAAACATGGCGGCCCCCATTGCCGCGACGACGAATGACGGGTAGCGCAGCGCCGATTTCACCTGCTCCCGCATGAAGCGCTCAAACTCAAGATGATCGAACAGGCGGATAAAGACTTCTTCCAGCCGCCCGGTCATTTCACCCACCCGCACCATCGAGAGGTAGAACGGCGTGAACACTTCCGGATGCCGGGCCAGGGACTGTGAAAACTCGCGCCCGGAATCCAGGCTCTGACGCACGTCCTGCAAAACAGTTCGCATCGCCGGATTGGTGCTCGATTCCTGCAAACCCACCAGCGCCCGCATGATGGGTACACCGGCGCGCAACAGGGTGTGTATCTGGCGCGAAAACAACAGCACGTCGATATGCCCAACCTTCTCCTTGAACAGATTGATAGCGCTGCCCGCGCTGCCCTCCGTCTTGGCGGCAGAAGCCTGGGTTGGCTTGATTTCCAGGGGGGCCACGCCACTCCCGAACAGCAGGTCGGCGACTGCTCCGGCAGTAGCGCCTTCCATGACGCCGCTAACGATCTGCCCGGCCCCGTTGCGGCCGCGATAGGCGAAGTTAGGCATGGTTGCTATTCATCCAGTTGCGTGCTGATACGCATCGCTTCATCAACGGTTGTGCGGCCGCTCAGCACCAGGCGCACGGCGTCACGGCGCAGCGTATGGCCTGCCATCTGTTCCCTGCCGATCGCCATGAATTCATTGGGATCGCCACGGTTGAGCACTTCAACCAGGCTGTTCGTCATTTCCAGCAATTCGTAGGCTGCCTGGCGGCCCTGGTAACCGGTATTGGCGCAATGGCTGCAGCCTTGGCCATGCTTGTACTGGTGGTTGTCAACCTGATCGCCCAGTTCGGCCACGAGCCATTCGTGCTCGTGCGGGGCCAGCGTATGGGGTACGGAACAATTTCCGCAGATGACGCGCACCAGGCGCTGCGCCAGCACCATCTGGATCGAGAGGGCGACCATGTAGCGCGGCACGCCCATATCGAGCAGGCGAATCGGCGTCGATAAGGCGTCATTGGTGTGCAAAGTGGAGAGCACCAGGTGGCCGGTCATGGCGGCGCGCATGCCGATTTCGGCGGTGTCCTGGTCGCGCATTTCGCCCAGCAAAATGATGTCCGGGTCCTGCCGCAAGGCGGAGCGCAGCACGCGGCTGAACGAGAGGTCGATTTTTTCATGCACCTGCACCTGGTTGATACCCGGCAGGCGGTATTCGACCGGGTCTTCAACAGTGATGATTTTTTTCTCCGGCGTGTTCAGTTCGTTCAACGCCGCATACAGCGTGGTGGTCTTGCCCGAGCCGGTCGGACCGGTTACCAGCACGATGCCGGAAGGCCGTGCGATGGCATGCCGGAAACGTTCCAGGATGTGCGGCGGCATGTGCAGCCGGTCAAGCTCCAGCAGGCCGGTGTTCTGCGCCAAGAGACGCATCACCACCGATTCGCCATACTGCGTTGGCATGGTCGAGATACGGATATCGATGGGTATGTCGCGCAGCTTGATGTTGAAGCGGCCATCCTGCGGCAGGCGTTTTTACGAAATATCGAGGCCCGACACCAGCTTGAGGCGCAGCACCAGCGCGCTGGAAATTTTCGTGTCGGCCTCGGTCTGGACGTGCAGCACGCCATCAATGCGAAACCGGATCACCAGCGATTTTTCCTGCGGCTCGATGTGGATGTCCGATGCGCGCATTTTCAGCGCCTCTTCAAACACCGAGTTGAGCAGCTTGACGACCGGCGCATCTTCGGCGCCGGAAGTCAGGCCAAGAATGTTGCCAAAGTCGGCTGGCACGTCAGCCATATCGGCCGTGAGTTCTTTGGCCAGGCCGTGGATTTCCTCGGTGCGGCTATACAAGCGGTCAATGGCGGCCAGCAACTGGCTTTCCGTCACGACGGCAAGATCGATCTCGCGCTTGAGGAGGCGCGCCAGGTCATCGAAAGCCGTCAGGTCGGTCGGATCCGCCATGCCCACGACCAGCATGCCGGCGCGTTCGCTCAGCACCAGCGCACGCAGGCGGCGCGCCTGGGTTTCAGGCAGCAGTTTGATGAGTTCAGGCTTGGGACTGAACTGGCGCAGATCGATAAAATCAGAACCTAATTGCCGCGCCAGGGCCGTGGAAATGCCTTCTTCGGTAACGAAACTACTTTCTACCAGTACCCGGCCCAGCTTGCGCCCTGTACGCTTTTGCTCATCGAGCGCCAGCTTGAGTTGTTCCGCTGTGATGAGGCTCTGCTGAACCAGCAAGTCACCAAGGCGAATTTTTTCCGGGCGGGCCATCAGACGGTCTCCAATGCGATTACTCTTATGATTCTGCGCGAAGTTCTTTGGCTAATTGACTGTTTTCTTGGAAAATACAATTTTTTACAGGCCAAGACAAGTGTTCCACGTCATTCTCGTCGCACCTGAAATCCCGCCCAACACGGGCAATGTCATCCGGCTGTGCGCCAATACAGGGGCGCATTTGCATCTGGTGGAACCGCTCGGCTTCGCGCTTTCCGCGGCCACGCTGCGCCGCGCCGGAATGGATTATGTCGAACTGGCCATTGTGACGGTTCATGCCGATTGGGCCACGTGCCGCGCGGCACTGGCCGCAGCGGGCGCGACGCGGCTGTTTGCACTGACCACCAAGGGCGCGCGCCGTCATGCCAGCGCCGACTTTATGGCGGGCGATGCGCTGGTCTTTGGCGCCGAATCGCGCGGCCTGCCCGCACATGTGCTGGCCGACATCGCCGCCGAGAACCGCCTGCGCCTGCCGCTGATGCCCGGCAATCGCAGCCTGAATTTATCCAACGCGGTGGCCGTCGTGGTGTATGAGGCCTGGCGGCAGAACGGGTTTGCCGGCGCCGTGTAAGCGCAGGCGCGCCGTGCGCTATTCATTTTTTGCATCCGTCTCTGGACGGGATTCCCGCGCCATGAGCTGCAGCACCGCCTCGCGCGGCGCGATGCGGCCATCCAGCAGGCTGGCAACGGCTGCGGTGATCGGCATGTCGATGCCGAGCGCGGCAGCCCGTCGCGCCACTTCGCGGGCGGTGCAGACGCCTTCGGCAACATGGCCGAGTTCGCGGCGGATATCGGCAAGCGCGCGGCCTTCGGCCAGCAGCAAACCAACGCGCCGGTTGCGCGACAAATCGCCGGTGCAGGTGAGAATCAGATCGCCAAGACCAGTCAGGCCGGTGAAGGTTTCACGGCGTGCGCCAAGCGCCACGCCAAAACGGGTAATCTCGACCAGGCCGCGCGTCAGCAAGGCGGCACGGGCATTGTGGCCGAGCCCCAGGCCGTCGCTGACGCCGGCGGCAATCGCCAGCACGTTCTTGACCGCGCCGCCCACCTCGGCGCCGATCAGGTCGTCATTGGCGTAAATGCGCAGATTGCCGCCGTGCAGCGCGTGCGCGGTGCTGGCGGCAAATTCCGCATCGCTGGCGGCAAGCGTGAGGGCGGTGGGCAGGCCGCGCGCCACCTCGAGGGCAAAGCTGGGGCCGGTCAGCACGCCGTACTGCGCCTCGCTCCCGTTGCCCAGGACTTCGGCAACCACCTGATGCGGCAACAGGCCGCTGCCGGCTTCCAGCCCTTTGCAGACCCACAGGAAGCGCAAGGCAGGCTGCGGCGCGACAGCTTTGATCTGTTTGAGCACAGGCCGCAAGCCGGCGAGCGGCACGGCGAGAATCAGCAGGTCGGCCGCGGCCAGCGCATCGTGCAGATCGGCGCTGACGCGCAATGCATCCGGAAAGCGGCAGTCCGGCAAATAACGCGTGTTTTCACGCCGGGCGGCCATCTGCGCGGCCTGCGCCGCGTCGCGCGTCCACAGGCATACCGCGCTCGTGGCGGGGCGCGCGGCAAAAGCAATGGCCAACGCCGTACCCCACGCGCCAGCACCCAAAACAGCTATTCGCATTCCGCTCGCTCCATCCGGTTTTTCCGGGCTGTCCTGTTTGACCACCGAGGTATGAGCCCGGCATTGGTGCCGGCCGGCACCCGTTCGCAGCTTACAGTCCCCACACCTGCAGGACCTTGACGAAGCCGACCTGACCATCGCGATGTTTCACCTTGGCCCATGCGCCGGGCGGGGCGTCGAGCAGTTCCAGCACCACATCGCGCTCGGCTTCGAATACCAGGGCGGCCTTGTCGTCAGCGGCGGCGCGTATCTGCGCGCGCCCGACGCGCACCATGATCTGGCGCTTTTCGCTCAGGTATTTCTTTTCGATCCAGGCCAAGTCGCCTTGGCCATCGCGCACCTTGACCCAGCCTTCAAGGCTGACCACCCGCTCCACCGGCGTGCCGGCATTGATGACGAACACGGGCCTGGCCTTGACCGATGGCGCGTCGAACAGTACGGCGGGCGCGGCGACGGCAAGAAAATCAAGTGCCGCTGCGGGCGCGGATAGCGCCAGTCCGGACAAAAAAAGCCAGGTTGCCGGCGACCGAAACATGCCCGCCCGCGGGGCAGGGGATTGCGCGGCATCCGTACGCCGTATCATCATCGGTTATTGCAATTGCGTTGCGCCGCCTTGCGCCGCCTGCTCCGCAACACGCTGCTGGTACAGCGCCTCGAAATTCACGGGAGCAAGGAGCACCGGCGGGAAGCCCGCGCGATTGATGGCGTCGGAAATGGTTTCGCGCACATACGGGAACAGGATGTTGGGGCAGCCGACGGCAAGAATCGGCTCCATGTCCTGCTCCGGCACATGCTTGATCTGAAAGATGCCGGCCTGCGCCGCTTCCACCAGGAAGAAGGCTTTCTCTTCCTTCGTGGCGGTCACGGTCACCGTAACCACCACTTCAAAAGCGCCTTCGCCGAGGCTGGTCGCCGCGCTTTGGATCTGCACCGAGACGGCCGGCGCTTCGCGCTCAAGATAAATCTTCGGCGCATTGGGCACCTCGACGGAAAGGTCGCGGACGTAAATTTTTTCGATGCTGAATACGGCTTGCTGGTCGCTCATGATGGGTCGCTATGTGATTTCAGGATAGGAAGACTTGGGATGAAACAATGCTATGCGGCCAGCAGCGCATCGAGCTGGCCCTGATGGTCCAGCGCAAACAATTCCTCACAACCGCCAACATGCGTTGCGCCGATATAAATCTGCGGCACGCTGCGGCGGCCGGTCTTTTGCATCATTTCCTCGCGCCGCTCGGAATCCAGGTCGACCCGGACTTTCTCGATGTCCGTTACCCCCTTGCGCAGCAACAACTGTTCGGCGCGCACGCAATACGGACAGACAGCCGTCGAATACATCAGAACTTTAGCCATGTTTCGCTCGCAATTTGCCCGGTTCAGGATTTGGTGGTTACGGGCAGCTTTGCCTCCAGCCAGCCTGAAACGCCGCCCGCCAGATTAAACACTTTCCCGAAGCCCGCCTTGCGCAACTGACCACACGCCGATGACCCGCGGATGCCCGACGCGCAACAAACGATAATCGGGCGGTTCTTGAACTTCTCAAGCTCGGCCATGCGCTGCTTGAACTGCGACAAGACAACATGGCGTGCGCCGGAAATATGGCCGGAATTCCACTCGCCGATTTCACGCACATCGATGACCAATGCATTTTCGCGATTCATCATCAGCGTGGCCTGGGCCGGCGTCAGGTCTTTGCCGCCGCCACGGCTCAACATCGGCCATAGCAGCATGCCGCCGGACACCGCCGCGAGAACCACCCACATCCAATTCTGCTGCACAAATTCCATGGTCGAACCTTATCCCTTAAATTTGAAGCCGGCGATGCGCCAAACCCCGCTACGCGCCTGCTTGCAGGACGCGCACAAAAAACACCCGCGCAATGGCCCGCATTGTAACCTGCCTGGCCTGGCCGCTTGAGCACTGCGCTTTTATCCGGGCTGGCAGGCCGGGGTCCGTCCCACGCTAAAATGGGCTTTTAGAACACGGGAAGATTCATGTACAAAATTGTTCTTCTGCGCCACGGCGAATCTGTCTGGAATCAGGAAAACCGCTTTACCGGTTGGCACGATGTCGGCCTCACCGCAAAAGGACTGGCCGAAGCGCACGCCGCCGGCCAGTTGTTGCGGCAGGAAGGCTATGCCTTCGACCTGGCCTTCACCTCCGTCTTGCGCCGCGCCATCAAGACGCTATGGGCCGTGCTGGAAGAACTCGATCGCATGTGGATTCCGGTGCAGCATTCCTGGCGGCTCAACGAACGCCACTACGGCGCGCTGCAGGGGCTGGATAAGGCGGAAACCGCTGCCAGGTTTGGCGAAAAACAAGTGCTGATCTGGCGGCGCGCCTATGCCACGCCGCCGCCGCCGCTGGCTGATGATGACCCGCGCCTGTTGCTGAACGACCCGCGCTACGCCGGCATTCCGGCGGCCGAATTGCCGCGCACCGAATGCCTCAAAGACACCGTGGCGCGCGTGCTGCCGTTCTGGAACGAGAACATCGCGCCGACTATCAGGGCGGGCAAAAGCATCATCATCGCCGCCCACGGCAACAGCCTGCGCGCCCTGATCAAATATCTCGACCAGGTGTCGGACGACGACATCGTGGGCATGAACATCCCCACGGGCCAGCCGCTGGTGTATGAGCTGGATGCCGACCTGACGCCGATCCGCCATTATTACCTCGGTGATCAGGAAGCGATTGACGCCGCGATCCGGGCGGTGGCGAATCAGGGGAAAGCCAGGGAGTGAGTGCCTGCCCCGGCAAGCGCGGCGGCATGGCGCATGGCATGTGCTGCCGTGCTGCTGCGCTTGCGCTCCTGGCCCTCCTGCCGGCCATCACGCGTGCCGCGCCGGGCGAGGCGAAACAGGACAAGCTCAAGGCGGTGCAGGAACGCATCGAATCGCTTCGCCGCGATATGTCCAGGGCAGAGAAATCCAAGGACTACGCTGCCGACCAGTTGCGCGAAACCGAAACCGCCATTTCAGACACCAACCGCCGATTGCACCAACTGACCGCCGAGCGCGCCGCTGTGGAGGGAAAGCTCAAGGCGCTGGAAGACCAGACGCAACGCCTCGGGCAGCAAACATCGGTGCAACAAAACCAGCTGGCGCGGCTGCTGAATCGCCAGTTCATCGGCGGCGATGCGGATGCCCTGACGCTGTTGCTGGCGGGCCGGGATCCCAATCTGGCAGCGCGCGACCGGTATTTCCTGACACGGCTTTCGCGCGCCAAAGCCGACCTGATCCAGGAATTGCGTACCGCCGCCGGCGAGAAGCAACGCCTGGCGGATGCGGCCCGCGAACAGCAAACGCGGCTGGCCGAGATTGAACGCCGCCAAGAGGAAAGCCGCGTCCAGTTGCTGGCGCGGAAAAAGCAGCGCGCAGCGACGCTGGCGCGGCTGGCCGACCGCATCCGTGCCCAGCGGCATGAAATCGCCACGCTGCGCCGCGACGAGCGGCGCTTGACCAACCTCATTGCGGGGCTTGCCGCCTCCGCACGCAAAAAGTCCCTGCCGCCAAAAGTCGGCGCTGGCAATGCGCCGCAAAAAGGTGCACGGACGGCGAAAAGCTACGACCCGGGGCGGGTTTCCGGCGCCTTTGCCGCCTTGCGCGGCAAACTGCGGTTGCCTGTCGCCGGCCGCATCGCCAGCTATTTCGGCAGCGCCCGCGCCGAAGGCGGGGCCACCTGGAAAGGCCTCTTCATTCGTGCCGCCGAAGGCGAACAAATTCATGCCGTGGCCCCCGGCACGATTGTCTATGCCGATTGGCTGCGCGGCTTCGGCAACCTGTTGATCATCGACCACGGCGATGATTTTCTGTCCGTGTATGGCAATAACGAATCCCTGCTCGGCGCCGTCGGCGCCGCTGTTACCAGCGGCCAGGCCATCGCCACCGCAGGTGATAGCGGCGGCAACCCGGACTCGGGTTTATACTTTGAACTCAGGCATCGGGGGCAGGCATTCGATCCCCTGAAATGGATCGGCAGCCGCTAACCCGCCTCTATCCGCACGGAGTCACTATGCGCAGTACCCTGCAAAAAATTGGTTTGCTCACCGCCGGCCTGCTTGCCGGCATTTTCGTCAGCCTCAATTTCCCGGCCAGCGCAGGCAAGGATGCCGCCGTGTCGGCTCTGCCTGTCGAAGAGCTGCGCAGCTTTGCGGACGTTTATAACGCGATCAAGCAGGGCTACGTCGAGCCGGTCGATGACAAAACGCTGATCACCCACGCCATCAGCGGCATGCTCGCCAATCTCGACCCCCATTCGACATACCTGGATGCCGAAGCCTTCAAGGATATGCAGGTCACCACGCAAGGCGAGTTTGGCGGCCTGGGCCTGGAAGTCGGCATGGAAGACGGGCTGGTCAAGGTGGTTTCCCCGATCGAGGATACGCCTGCCTACAAAGCCGGCCTGAAACCGGGCGATCTCATCATCAAGCTTGACGACACGCTGGTGAAAGGGCTGACGCTGACCGACGCCGTGAAAAAAATGCGCGGCAAACCGAAAACGCAGATCCGCCTGACGGTATTCCGCAAGGGCGAATCCAAGCCCTTTGAAGTCACCCTGACGCGTGAAAAAATCAAGGTGCAAAGCGTCAAGTCCAAAGCGCTGGAAGGCGGCTACGGCTACCTGCGCATCACCCAGTTCCAGGAGGAAACCACCGCCGATGCGGTCAAGCATCTCGAAAAACTGGTGAAGCAGGAAAAAGACGGCCTCAAGGGGCTGGTGCTCGATCTGCGCAATGATCCCGGCGGCTTGCTCACCGGCGCGGTAGGCGTCTCGGCGGCCTTCCTGCCGCCCAAAATGCTGGTTACCTCAACCGATGGCCGCACCGAAGATGCCAAGCACCGCTTTACCGCCAGCCCCGAAGATTATCTGCGCGGCTACAAGGATGACTTCATGAAGAACCTGCCGGCGCAGGCGAAAACCGTGCCCATGGTGGTGCTGGTCAATGGCGGCTCGGCCTCGGCTTCCGAGATCGTCGCCGGCGCCCTGCAAGACCATAAGCGCGCGATCATCATGGGCACGCAAACCTTCGGCAAGGGTTCCGTGCAGACCGTCCTGCCCCTGTCCAACAATACCGCCATCAAGCTCACCACCGCCCGCTACTACACCCCGTCCGGGCGTTCGATCCAGGCCAAGGGCATCACGCCGGACATCATCGTTGAAGAAACGGCCAACGGCGAATCGCGTGACCGGCTGCGCGAGGCGGACCTCGAACGGCATCTTGAAAACGACAAGGACAAGAGCATCGAGGCGAAGCCCCGCGCCAAGAACGGCAAGAAAGGCAAAACCGACGAGGATGAGGGTTCCGCGCGCGAACCGATCGAGTTTGCCTCCAAAGACGACTACCAGCTTTCTCAGGCTGTGAATTTGTTGAAAGCCCTGCAGATCGTCAAGCGCTAAATCCGGAGACGCCGCATGAGCAAAATGACCCCCGCGAAAGCGCGCGAATTGCGCGATGCGGGAGGTCAGCGGCCGCGCCCCGCGCCGTTTGCCCCGCAACCCGGCACCCGCAAGCACCGCGAGCTGCGCTTCGACGGGTCGCGCCCGGAACAGGTCGACGAGGCCCGCGAGCTGCTTGCCGGGCTGCAGAACATGGAAGTCGAGCGCGGGCTCGCGCCCCACAGCCTCTCGCTCTGGTACGACCTCAGCGACTACACGCTGGAAGGCATCGCCGGCGCGCTGGCGAAGCAGGGTTTTCGCCTCGACGGCAGCCTGTATTCCCGCTGCATGCGGGCGCTGATCGCTTTCTGCGAAGAGACCCAGCTGCGCAACATGCATGGCCCGCAACGGCTGATCAAAAAATCGCAGGACATCTACTCCAAGGCGTGGGAACACCACCCGCACGGCGATCACGACGACACACCGCCCGACTTGCGGCAGGACAAGTAAGCCGCGCGCATGAACGACCAGCAACTGCTGCGCTACAGCCGCCACATCCTGCTGCCGCAAATCGGCATTGAGGGCCAGCAAGCCATTCTCGACGCCCGCGTGCTGGTGGTCGGCGCCGGCGGCCTCGGTTCCCCCGCCGCCTGTTACCTTGCCTCGGCAGGCGTCGGCACGCTGGTGCTGGCCGATAGCGACAGCGTCGACCTGACCAATCTGCAGCGCCAGATTCTGCATCGCACCGCATCGGTTGGCCAGGCAAAAGCCGCATCGGGCCAGCACACGCTGGCGGCAATCAACCCCGAATGCCGCGTCATCGCGCTGGCCGAGCGGCTGGAAGGCGGACGCCTGGCAGAGCAGGTTGCGCAGGCCGACGTCGTGCTCGACTGCAGCGACAACTTTGCCACCCGCCACGCCATCAACCGCGCCTGCGTCAAATTGCGCAAGCCGCTGGTTTCGGGGGCTGCGATCCGCTTCGACGGGCAGATCAGCGTGTTTGACTCGCGCCAGTCCGGCGCGCCGTGCTACGACTGCCTGTTTCCCGAGGCGGAGGAGGCCGACGAAATGCGCTGCGCGGTCACCGGCGTTTTCGCCCCGCTCACCGGCATCATCGGCAGCATGCAGGCGGCCGAGGCACTGAAGCTCATCACGGGGTGCGGGCAGAGCCTCGGCGGGCGCCTGCTGCTGCTTGACGGCCTGAACATGGCCTGGCGTGAAGTCCGCATTCCGCGCGATGCGGCGTGCGCGGTATGCGGTAGCGCCGACTAGAAAACTCTGGGAAGCGGTTCACCACGGCGGGCGCGGCGGCACGGCGAAGAGTCAGGTATTACGTCAATGTGGCGCGGATATACGGCAACTTCTTTTTCCGCCGTGCCGCCGTGGTTAAAATATTTTTTATAAAAACCGCGCGCGGACGAAAAAGTCGGCGCTGATGACACGGTGTTCGATGATGGAAAGCCGTCGCGCCGCCGCCAGATCGGTTAACTCGCTCAAGGAGAACATGCCGCGCGCATTGTCGCCGAGCAGGACGGGGGCTTGGTAGAGCAGCAATTCGTCAACAAGATTTTCGCGCAGCAGGGCGCCATTGAGCCGGGTGCCGGCTTCCGCCAGCACTTCGTTGATCCCGCGGCGGCCCAGTTCCTGCATCAGTGCGGCAAGATCGACCTTGCCTTCCGCGTCGGGCAGCACGACAATTTCGGCGCCGGCGGCCGTCAACGCGGCGCGGTGCGCGGCGTCATCCCTGGCGCAGGCAACCAGCGCGCCGCCGCTTTCCAGCACGGCGGCATGCGGCGGCGTTTCCAGCCGGCTATCAACCACCACCTTCACTGGCTGGCGCGTGGTGCTTACGCCGCGCACGGTCAGGCGCGGATTGTCGTCCCGCACCGTGCCGATGCCGGTCAGCACCGCGCATGAACGGGCGCGCCAGACATGCGCGTCACGACGCGCGTCGGGGCCGGTGATCCATTGCGACATGCCGTTGTTAAGCGCGGTTTTGCCATCCAGGCTGGCGGCGACTTTCAGCCGCAGCCAGGGCCGGCCGCGCGTCATGCGCGAGACAAAACCGATGTTGAGCTCGCGCGCTGCATCCTCCAGCAAACCGCAGGATGTCGCGATGCCTGCGGCGGCAAGCCGCGCCAAACCCTGGCCGGCAATGCGCGGATTCGGATCCTGCATCGCCGCCACGACGCGCGCTGCCCCGGCCGCAATCAGCGCATCGGCGCAGGGCGGCGTGCGGCCGAAATGGCTGCAGGGTTCGAGGGTGACATAGACGGTGGCGCCCATCGCGCGATCTTTCGTGCTGTTTACCGTCCCGCTGGCGCCGACTATTTGCGCCAGCGCGGCGGCTTCGGCGTGCGGCCCGCCCGCCGTTTCATGCCAGCCTTCGCCGATCACCCGGTCATTGCGCACAATGACGCAGCCCACGCGCGGGTTGGGCGTGGTGGTATACAGGCCGCGCTCCGCCAGCTGCAGCGCGCGCGCCATGTAGCGGTGATCGGCAGCGGAAAAAGTCATGTCACGACTTCGGCTTCGCCCTCGGCGACGGTTTCTTCACTTCGCGGATGGCATCGGAAAACTCGTCCACATCCTCGAAATTCCGATACACCGAGGCAAAGCGGATGTAGGCGATGTTGTCGAGTTTTTTCAGCTCGCGCATGACCAGCTCGCCGATGCGGTCCGAAGCCACTTCGCGCAACGCCAGCTGCACGAGCTTTTCCTCGATGCGATCCAGCGCCGCATCGATGCTTTCGGTGGCGACCGGGCGCTTGCGCAAGGCCAGCATCATGCTGGCCTTGCACTTGTCGCGCTGGTACTCGGCCCGGCTGCCGTTTTTCTTGACCACCTGCGGCAGTTGCAGCTCAATCCGTTCATACGTGGTGAACCGTTTTTCGCACGCCACGCAGCGGCGGCGGCGGCGCACCGTGTCGCCGTCCTCGTTCTCCCGCGTGTCAACAACCTGGGTGTTGGCGTCAGCGCAAAAGGGGCATTTCACGGCAAACCCCAACAGGGTTTGCCGTGAAATGCCCCCGGTCCAATTGCGCCTTTCCCCCTGCCCCCTTCCCCGGGAAGGGGGTGACTAGTCACCTCCCCCGCATGGCGGGAGAGGAAGGGAGGGGGCGTCCCGGCTACCTTTGGTGGTTGGCGATCAGCCATACACCGGAAACTTCTTGCACAAGGCGCTGACTTCGGCGCGCACGCGGCCTAGCACGCCATCGTCTTCCGGCGCGTCAAGCACATCGGCGATCAGGTTGGCTACCTGCTCGGCCTCGATTTCGGTAAAGCCGCGCGTGGTCATGGCCGGCGTGCCGATGCGGATGCCACTGGTGACAAAAGGTTTTTGCGGATCATAGGGGATCGCATTCTTGTTCACCGTGATATGCGCGCGGCCCAGCGCGGCTTCGGCATCTTTTCCGGTGATATGTTTGGCTTGCAGGTCGACCAGAAACACGTGCGACTCGGTGCGCCCGGAAACAATGCGCAAGCCGCGCGACTTCAGCACCTTGGCCATTACCTGCGCGTTGCTGATGACTTGTTCCTGATAGTTGCGGAAGCCGCTGCTCATGGCCTCCTTGAAGGCCACCGCCTTGGCGGCGATCACATGCATCAGCGGGCCGCCTTGCAAGCCGGGGAAAATCGCCGAGTTGATGGCTTTTTCATGCTCGGCCTTCATCAGGATCAACCCGCCGCGCGGGCCGCGCAGCGTCTTGTGCGTAGTCGATGTCACCACGTCGGCATGCGGCACCGGGTTGGGGTAGCACCCCGCCGCGATCAGCCCCGCATAGTGCGCCATATCCACCATGAAAATCGCGCCGACGGCCTTGGCGACTTTGGCAAAACGCGCAAAGTCGATGCGCAGCGCATAAGCCGATGCGCCGGCGATGATCAGCTTGGGCTTGTGCTCGTGCGCCAGCCGCTCCATCTCGTCGTAATCAATCGCCTCGTCCGCATCCAGCCCGTAGGGGACGACATGGAACCACTTGCCCGACATGTTCACCGCGGAACCGTGCGTCAGGTGCCCGCCCATCGCCAGATTCATGCCGAGTATCGTGTCGCCGGGTTTAAGGAAAGCCATGAACACCGCCTGATTGGCCTGCGAGCCGGAGTTGGGCTGCACATTGGCGCAATCCGCGCCGAACAGTTTTTTGACGCGATCGATAGCCAGCCGCTCGGCTACATCGACATATTCGCAGCCGCCGTAATAACGCTTGCCCGGATAGCCCTCGGCATACTTGTTGGTGAGCTGCGAGCCCTGCGCTTCGAGCACCGCGCACGACACGTAGTTTTCGGAAGCGATCAGTTCGATATGCTCTTCCTGGCGGCGATTTTCATCCTGTATCGCCGCCCACAAATCGGCGTCGGTTTTGGCGAGAGTATTTTGCTTGGAAAACATGGCGGTATCCGGTCAAAGAAGGGGAAAAAGAAATCCTCGCCAATTTTACCATTCGGGCAATCGCAGCCCGGCAAGGGATGCGAGAAACTGCGGGCGAGGGCAAAGGACAATTAGCGCGAAGCATTGAGCGGCAATAAAGATTGGATTTAACGTCATATCCTCTTTCATGACAAGCGGCAGGCGAGACGGCCAGACGGACTACGCCGCCTCATCCGGCGTCCCCTCAAGATGCGAGCGGCCGCACCAGCCGAGGATGCGCCATTCGCCGCCTTGGTGTTCCTGCCGTCCTGCGTATTCCATCCAGTTGAGCGAGACATTCGGGATCGGGGAATCGCGCGGCCGGTGGCATTGAGCCCGATGTCGGCCTGCCCCTGCAAACGTTTTTCGGCGTTCCAGTCCGCTTCACCATGGCGCATGAGACAAAAGCGGGCGGCTGTCATGGAAGTAAAACCGGCAGATCGAGTGAAGTTGATTAAACTATGGCACCCGCTTGCGAAACCCAGGAAAAACGTGCCAATGGCGGAGGCGATTTTAACGGCGGCATTTGCACAGCATATGACATATGAAAGATTTTCCCATGCGGGGTTTACTGCGTTTTTCCCGGCTCGTTGACGGCGTCAACCAACGCATCGGCAAAACCATCCTCTGGCTGATTCTCGCGGCGGTGGTCATCAGCGCCGGCAATGCGCTGGTGCGCAAGGTGTTTCAGACCAGTTCGAATGCGCTGCTGGAAATCCAGTGGTATTTGTTTTCCGCCGTGTTCCTGCTCGGCGCGGGCTATGCCTTCCTTAAAAATGCGCATGTCCGCATCGACTTCGTTTCCAGCCATCTCTCGCCCCGCGCCCGTCACTGGATCGAGATTATCGGCATCGTGGTGTTTTTGCTGCCGCTTTGCCTGATGCTGATTACGCTGTCCTGGCCGCTGGCGCTGAATGCCTGGATCACTGGTGAAATGTCGCAAAACGCGGGCGGGCTGATCCGCTGGCCGGCGTACCTGCTGATACCGCTCGGCCTGGGGCTGCTGCTGTTGCAAGGGCTCTCGGAATTGATTAAACGCATCGCCTTTTTGCGCGGTGCGCTGGTCGATCCGGCCGCCGCAATCGAGCTGACCGATGCGCACGGAGCAAATGTGGCGGAACGCGAAATTGACGCTCATGCCGCTGCCGCACGCCGCGAGATTCGCTGATGGAAGTGATCGCCCACAACTTCGTACCGCTGCTTTTTGCAGGACTATTGGCTTTTTTGCTCACCGGCTTTCCGGTGGCCTTCGCCCTGGCTGCCACAGGCTTGAGCTTTGGCCTGCTGGGGATTGAACTCGGGCTGTTCCCTCCGGTGCTGTTCCAGGCGCTGCCGTTGCGCATTTTCGGCATCATGCAGAACGATACCCTGCTGGCGATTCCCTTTTTCACCCTGATGGGCGCGCTGCTGCAAAAAAGCGGCATGGCCGAAGACCTGCTGGAAACGGTGGGCCAGGTGTTCGGCCCGTTGCGCGGCGGGCTGGCGCTGGCGGTGATTTTTGTTGGCGCGCTGCTCGCCGCCGCCACCGGCGTGGTCGCCGCCGCGGTTATCTCGATGGGGCTGATTTCCCTGCCCATCATGCTGCGCTACGGCTACAACCGCACTATTGCCACCGGCGTCATCACCGCATCCGGCACGCTGGCGCAGGCCATCCCGCCTTCGCTGGTGCTGATCGTGATGGCCGACCAGCTTGGCCGCTCGGTGGGCGACATGTATGCCGGCGCGATGCTTCCCGGCCTGCTGCTGGTCGGGCTGTATGCGCTGTTCATCATTGCGATTGCCATCGTGCGGCCGGCGTGGGTGCCCGCGCTGCCGCCCGAGGCGCGCATTTACCGCGAGGCGAACGGCGCCAGCGGCCATGCCTCGCTGCTGGTTCTGCTGAGCATCGCGGCGGTCACCGGCCTGTGCTGGTCGCGGCTGCACAGCACCGTCGTCGGCGGCTGGATCGGGCGCAGCGGCGCGGCGCCGGGTGACGAGATCGTGATTTTCTCGCTGGCCGTTGCCGCGCTGACGGCGTTGGGCCTGGCGCTGCTGAATCGCGCCTGCGGCCTGAAGCTGCTCTCGCGCCTGTCCGAGCGTGTAACTTTCGTCCTGATCCCGCCGCTGGTGCTGATTTTTCTCGTGCTGGGCACTATTTTTCTCGGCATCGCCACGCCCACCGAAGGCGGCGCGCTGGGCGCGCTCGGTGCGCTGGGCATGGCGCTGGCGAAGCGGCGGCTGAGTAAAGGGCTGCTCGTCGAAGCGCTGGACAACACGATGCAACTCACCGCGTTCGTGATGTTCATCCTGATCGGTTCGACGGTTTTCTCTTTCACCTTCAATGCGGCGGATGGCCAGACCTGGATCGGGCATTTGTTCGACAAGCTGCCCGGCGGGGTGCTGGGCTTCCTGCTGGTGGTGAACGTGCTGGTGTTTGTGCTCGGCATGTTCATCGACTTTTTCGAGATTGCCTTCATCGTGGTTCCGCTGCTGGTGCCCGTAGCCAACGCCATGGGAATTGATCTCGTGTGGTTCGGCGTCATCCTGGCGATAAATCTGCAAACCTCGTTCCTCACGCCGCCATTCGGTTTCGCCCTGTTTTACCTGCGCAGCGTGGCGCCCCTTGGCGACACGACCGATCGCGTCACCGGCGCGCATGTTCCGGCAGTCACCACCGCACAGATCTACAAAGGCTCGGTCGCTTTCATCGTGCTGCAATTGGTCATGGTTGCCGTGATCATCCGCTGGCCTGCGCTGGTGCTCGATCAAATCGACGCGGCGCCGCAGGTCGGCAAGATGCTGCTGCACGCGCCCGACGCCAGCGATAGCCGCGAAGACGACCCCATGCGCGACCTGCTCGACGTCATTCGCCGCGAGCAAGCGGCGGTACGCGCACGCTAACCGATACACAAAGGAAGAAAACCTCATGCAACGACGCAAATTCCTGCAGCACGCCGGTATCGGCGGCATCCTGGCGGCCGCAGCCGCTCCCGCGGTCCATGCCCAGGCAGCCGTTCGCTGGCGCCTGGTGTCGAGCTTTCCAAAAACGCTGGACACGATTTATATCGCCGCCGAGGTGTTCGCCAAAAAGGTGGCCGAGGCGACCAGTGGCCGCTTCATTATCTCGGTGCATGCCGCCGGCGAACTGGTGCCGCCCCTGGGCGTGGTGGACGCCGTGCAACAAGGCACGGTCGAATGCGCGCATACCTCGCCTTATTATTTTTTCGGCAAGGACGACACTTTCGCCATCGACTGCGCGATTCCCTTCGGCCTCAATTCACGCCAGATGAGCGCGTGGACGTACGAGGGCAACGGCCTGAAGCTGTTTCGCGAGTTCTATCGCACTTACAACATCGTCAATTTCGCGATGGGTAATACCGGGGCGCAGATGGGCGGCTGGTACCGGCATGAAATCAAAACGCCCGCCGATCTGAATGGGCTGAAGATCCGCATCGGCGGTTTTTCCGGCAAGGTTTTTGCCGCGCTCGGGGCCGTGCCGCAAAACATTCCCGGCGGCGAAATTTACCAGGCGCTGGAAAAAGGCGTGATCGACGCCGCCGAATGGGTCGGCCCCTATGACGACGAGAAATTCGGCTTCTACAAAGTCGCCAGGCACTACTACTATCCCGGCTGGTGGGAAGGCGGCCCGCAGCTCGCGCTTTACGTCAATGCCAAAGCCTGGGAGCAGCTTCCGGCCGACTGCAAGGCCGTCCTTGAAGCGGCGGCCTCGCATGCCCATGTCCACATGCAGGCGCGTTACGATGTGGTGAATCCGCCGGCGCTGAAGCGCCTGGTAACGAAAGGCACGCAAGTGCATCGCTTCAGCCCGGAAATCATGCAAGCCGCCTACGCTGCCTCCATGACGCTGTATGCCGACCTGTCCGCCAAAAACCCGGCCTGGCGAAAAATTTACGGCGACTACGCCGCTTTCCGCGACGAACAGGTGCTTTGGGCCCGCTTCGCCGAAGCCAGCTTCGACCAGTTCATGCAGACCGGACGCAACAAACGCTGAGTTGTTCGCCGCCATTCGCCGCCAGCGCGCTGCGGCGTCAGCTCCCGGCAATTGTCATCTGTTCAACCAGGATCGAACCGACGTGTTTTGAGCCGCGCGTGTCGATGTCCCTGCCAATCGCGGCAATACCGGCAAACATTTCGCGCAGGTTGCCGGCAATGGTAATTTCTGCCACCGGATAGGCGATCTCGCCGTTTTCCACCCAGTAGCCCGCCGCGCCGCGCGAGTAATCGCCGGTAACGTAATTCACGCCCTGGCCCATCAATTCGGTGACCAGCAGGCCGCTGCCCATGTCGCGCAGCAGGCCCTTGAGGTCGCGGCGCCCCGGTTGCACCCGCAGGTTATGCGCCCCCCCGGCGTTGCCGGTGGTTTGCATGCCCAGCTTGCGTGCCGAATACGTCGAGAGGAAATAGCCTTGCAGCACGCCGTCCCGCACCAGTTCGCGGTCATGCGTGGCTACCCCGTCGTCATCGAAAGCCGACGAAGCCATGCCGCCCTTGATGTGCGGCCGTTCGCTGATATTGACGAAATCCGGGAAAATTTTCTGCCCCAGGCTGTTTTGCAAAAACGACGTTTTGCGATACAGGGCGCCGCCTGACACGGCATGCGCGAGATTGCCGATCAGGCCCGTTGCCAGCGGCGCCTCGAAAAGCACCGGGCACTTGCGCGTGGACAGCTTGCGCGATCCGAGGCGCGACAGCGCGCGGCGCGCGGCGTAATCGCCAATGCGTTCCACGGCCGGGAAGTCGTCCGCATTGCGGCCCGAGACGTACCAGTCGTCGCGCTGCATGTCATTGCCTGCGCCGGCAATCACCGAACACGAAACATAGTGCCGCGTGCTGGCGAAACCATCCATGAAGCCCAGGCTGTTGGCGGCGATGAAATGCGATTGTTGCGCCGAAACCGCAGCGCCCTCGGAATTTTTTATCTGCGGGCTGACATCGAACGCCGCCTGCTCGCAGCGCTGCGCCATGGCAATGGCTTCATGCACCGGAATTTCCCACGGATGGAAGAGATCAAGGCCCAGCGATTTTTTCGCCAGCAGTCTTGCTTCGGGCAGGCCTGCGCAATCATCCTCGGCCGTAAATCGCGCGATGGAAAGCGCCGCTTCCACGGTGTCTTTCACGGCGGCGGGCGAAAAATCCGAGCTGCTGGCATGGCCGCGCCGCTGGCCGAGATACACGGTGACGCCCAATCCCTTGTCGCGGTTGTATTCGATGGTGTCAACCGCTTGCCGGCGCACGCTGATCGACTGGCCAAACCCTTCCGACACATCGACTTCGCAGGCTGTCGCGCCTTTTTTTGCGGCGTGATCGAGCACGCTTTGCGCCAACGTACGCAACGCTTCCCGTGAGAAGCTGAATTTTGAATCCGCAGATACGGGTTCAAACGTTTCTGGACCGTGAGACATGCGAGAACCCTTGCAGTGGCGAAGCTATAATGATACCCGTGGATACCGTGAAACATACTGCAGACAACGCGCCGGACGATGATATCGGGCCAAGCAAATCGGCCCTCAAGCGCGAAATGACGGCCCTGCAGCAGCTCGGCGCCGAGCTGGCGGCGCTGTCCCCCGAGCGGCTGAAAAAAATCGACATGCCCGAGCGCCTGCGTGACGCGCTGCACGACGCGCAGCGCTTCACCAAGCACGAGGCCAAACGCCGCCAGATGCAGTACATCGGCAAAATCATGCGCGACATTGAAACCGCGCCCCTGCAGGCGGCGATCGACGAGATCAAGGGCGTGTCGGTCGCGGCGAATATCAGGCAACACCGGATCGAACGCCTGCGCAGCCAGCTGATGGAAGACGAAGCCGTGTGCAGCGACATCGCCCGCGCTTATCCCGGCGCAGACATTCAGCATT
Source organism: uncultured Rhodocyclaceae bacterium (assembly GCA_964596295.1). Lineage (GTDB taxonomy): Bacteria > Pseudomonadota > Gammaproteobacteria > Burkholderiales > Rhodocyclaceae > Rugosibacter. Next base: position 129,305 of record CAZQTB010000002.1, read on the forward strand.
TGCGCCAGCTGCGCCGCAACGCGCTGAAGGAAGCGCAACAGGACAAACCGCCGCGCGCCTATCGCGAGCTGTTTCGTGAATTGCGCGAACTCGAAGAAAAAGCCGGCGCTGATGAAACTACTGCGCTACAAGTCGGTTGAGCAAAAAACGCTCTCCTCGCCGTAGCGGATGACGAGATGACGAGACGGCGAATTGAGCGGAAAGCCTGATGGCACGCCGACGAGGCTTGCGTTGCGCACCGCAGTGGCCATGAGCCGCGTCAAAAAACCTCGTTGCGGTCTTTTTGCAGCAGACAGATGTAGCCCAGGGTAAACCGCTTGTGCCGGTCAAGGCGGTCCATGCGCAGCAAGACGGGGGACAAGCCGTAGGTGGCCACAATGCGCAACAGGGGTTTGCATAGCCGCGCCAGCCAGCGCCGGCGCAGGTTGCGGACGACTTCGTCGGGCAGGCGTCCCATCAGGTAGGCGAGGAGGGTGAAGAAGCCGCCGCGCGGCGCCAGCTTTATCACCGTCAATCCGGCAGTCCTGAAATGCCGTTCCAGGGCGTAGCGCGTATAGCGCTGAAAATCATGGGGCGCCATGTGCTCGCCGTAACACAGCGGCGCCGTCAATAATAATCGGCCGCCGGGACGCAGCACCTGTGCCAGCTCATGCAAAAAACGCGCGGTATCGGGGACATGCTCGATCACTTCGACGCAAATGGCCGCATCGACGGCTGCCCTGCGGATCGGCAAGGCGTACACATCGGCGGCCACATCAAGGCCGGCCAGAGAGTCCTGTTCGTAGCCGCGATCCAATGCCAGGTAATGCTGCTCCGGGAATGACCGCCGGTAATGCCCGCTGCCTGCGCCGACATCCAGCACAGTCGCGCCTGCGCGCAGGCCGGCGGCAAATTCGGCAACGCTGTCGTCGAGCAGGGCGCGATTAAGATTCTTGTAGCGGTTTATTCCCGACATTTTGGAGAAGATGTGTGCGGCGGTCGAATGCGCAGGCCAGGCCGCGCTAGGGCCGGGTCAGCGCCGATCCCATCGGCTCCGCCGGCACCACCCGCTTGCTGCCATCGGGATGCAGCGCGACATAGATCAGTTGCGCTTCGGTGACCTTGACCACCACGGGGTCCTCGGGGTTGCGGTCGGCATACACCTGGACATCCACCGTGATTGATGTGTGGCCGACGCGGATGACCTGGGCATAGAAGCTCACCTGGTCGCCGACCGAAATAGGCTGCTTGAAAGTAAACGAGGTCACCGCCACGGTGGCGACGCGCCCCCGGGCGCGGCGCTGGGCGGCAAAACCGCCCGCGATGTCGACCTGCGCCATGATCCAGCCGCCGAAAATATCGCCCGCGCTATTGACGTCCGAAGGCATGGGCACGACACGCAGTTCAAGCTCGCCCTGCGGTGGGATTGCTGTTTTTTCATTCATGGCTGTCTGGTTGTCCGGGATGGTGTTTGCGGTAATTCATCGGACCGCCAGTATAAGGGGCGAAGCCGGTGCCGAAGATGATGCCGGCATCGGCCAGATCGGCATCCTGCACCACGCCTGCGGCAACCCGCTCGGCCGTGGCGGCGAGCAGGGGTTTGAGCAGCCGCTGCATCAGGCCATCCGGCGCAGGGCGCGCCGCCGTTTTTTGCGCGCGGCCTGCGCTCCACGCGTAAAAGCCATGCCCGCTTTTCCTGCCCAGATGGCCGACGGCAACCAGTTCGCCGAGTTTTTTCGGCTGCTCGCCGGCGGCGACAAGTTGCCGGCCGACAGCCAGCGCCACGTCAAGGCCCACCGTATCGGCCAGTTCGATCGGGCCCATCGGCATGCCAAAAGCCAATGCCGCCGCATCAAGCGTCTCCGGCGCGATGCCTTCATCGACGCAGCGCATCGCCTCGTTCATGTAGGGGGCCAGCACGGCATTGACCAGAAAGCCGGGCGCATCCCTGACCGGCAGCGGCAGCTTGTCGATCCTGCGCACGAAAGCCGCAGCCTGTTGCGCGGCAATGGGTGAAGTGGCGGCGCTTGCCACCACTTCGACCAGCGGCATCTGTGCTACCGGATTGAAGAAGTGAATGCCGGCCAGGCGCCCCGGCTGTTGCAGCGCGCGGGCGATGTCGGCCAGCCGCAGCGACGACGTGTTGGATGCCAGCAGCGCATCCGGCTTGGCGCGGCGTTCAATAGCGGCAAAGAGTTTTTGCTTGGCTTCGAGATTCTCGAAGATCGCCTCGATGATGACGTCGGCCTGGCGCACGCCGTCGCCTTGCGGGTCGGCGATCAGGCGATCGAGCGCAAAATGCGCGGCCGTCTTGTCGCGCAGCTTTTTCCCGAACAGCTGCGCTGCGCGGGCTATCGCCGGAGCGATGCGCTCCACGCCCTGATCCTGCAAGGTGACCGTCAGGCCGGACAAGGCGCACCAGGCCGCAATGTCGCCGCCCATGACGCCTGCGCCGACCACATGCACATGGCGCGGAGTGAAGCCGGGCGCTTCCTTGCCAAAGCCCTTGAGGCGCTCCTGCAAAAAGAATACGCGCAGCAGGTTTTGCGTAGTGGGTGAAGCGATCAGCGCGTCGAGCGACGTCGGTTTTTCCGCCGGAACGGCCAGCGCGTTGCCGCCGTAATGCGCCCACATGTCGAGGATGGCATACGGCGCGGGGTAGTGCTCCGGCCGTGCGCGGCGGGCGACCTGGCTGCGCGCCTGCCTGGCCACCAAGCTTTTCAGCGGCCCGTTCAGCAGGCGTTGCAGCAACGGCAACGTGCGCGGCGGCTGGCCGGAATTCACCAGCATGCGGGCGGCGTTGTCCATCACGCGGGGCGGCACGCAGGCATCGGCCAGCCCCATTTTTTGCGCGCGCCGGGCGTCAATGCTCTTGCCCGTCAGCAGCATGTCCAGCGCGGCGGCAGCGCCGACTTTTTGCGGCAGGCGCAACATGCCGCCCCACCCGGGCACAATGCCCAGCATGACTTCGGGCAGGGCAATTTTTGTTTGGGGTTCATCCACCGCAATGCGATAACGGCAGGCCAGCGCCAGCTCGGTGCCGCCGCCCAGGCAGTGCCCGCGCACCAGCGCCAGCGTGGGGTAAGCCACGGCCGCCAGCCGGCGATACAAATCCCAGCCTCGTTCGATCAGCGCATGTGCCGCCGCGCCGGAATCGAGCCGCGCCAATTCTTCGATGTCCGCACCGGCAATGAAGCCGGCTTCTTTGCCGGATTTGAAGATCAACGCCTTGGGCGGCTGGCGGTCGCATTCGTCGAGCAGCGCAGCAAGTTCGGCCATCACCTCGGCAGTCAGCACATTGGTTGAGGCGCCTTGGCGGTCGAGAATCGCCCAGGCCGTGCCGTCGTTTTCGCGTTGCAGTTTCCAGTGCGTGAAGTTCATCAGAGTGTCTCCACCAGTACTGCGCCGCCCTGTCCGCCGCCGATGCAGATGGTGGCGATGCCGCGTTTCGCGCGCCGGCGGCGCAAGACATGCAACAGATGCAGCACGATGCGCGCGCCCGACGCGCCGACCGGGTGGCCGAGGGCAATGGCGCCGCCGTCGACATTGAGCCTTGCCGTGTCCAGCATGCCCAATGCCTGCTCCAGACCAAGTTCCTGGCGGCAGTAATCGTCATCGTTCCAGGCGCGCAAGCAGCCCAGCACTTGCGCGGCGAACGCCTCGTTGATTTCCCATGCGTCGATATCGCTCAACTGCAAATGATGCCGTTGCAGAATCGGCGTTGACGCATGCACCGGCCCCAGGCCCATCAGCGCGGGGTCCAGCCCGGCCCATTGCGTATCGGTGATGCGGCCCAGCGGTTCCAGCTTCCATTGCTCGACGGCGGCGGCGGAAGCCAGCAGCAGCCAGGCCGCACCGTCGGTGATTTGCGAGCTGTTGGCGGCCGTGACGGTGCCGTACGTGCGGTCGAAAAAAGGCTTCAGCCGCGCCAGGCTTTCCATGCTCGAGTCGCGCCGCACGCCGTCATCGCATTTGTACACCGTGCCATCGGCGCCGATCAGCGGCACAACTTCGGGCACGATTCCCGCGAAGTGGCCGGCATCCTGCGCGGCGGCGACGCGGCGATGGCTCTCCACCGAAAAGGCATCCATCTCCTGCCGCGTAATGCCGAATTTCCACGCCAGGTTTTCCGCCGTCTGGCCCATCATCAGGCCCACCACCGGGTCGGTGAGGCCGCGCACAATGCCGATCACCGGCGACAGCAATGCGGCGGGCCGCAACCGGGCGAACAGCTTCAACTTCTCGCCCAGGCTGCGCGCCGCGCCCATGTCCGAGAACCACTGCACCATTTGTGCGGAATAGAACAGCGGCGTGCGCGACAGCGCATCGACGCCACCGGCCAGCACGAGGCCGGCCCGTCCGCGCTGGATGTTGGCAATCGCCGAATCCAGCGCCTGCATGCCGGAGGCGCAGTTGCGCATCACCGTCCAACCCGGCACCTTGTGGCCGCAGCCCAGACGCAGGGAAATGACGCGGCCGATGTTGGTTTCATCGACGCCCGGGCTGGCGCAGCCGACGATGACTTCATCGAGGGCGCCGGGCGCAAACGGCTGCCGCGCGAGCAGCGTACGGCCGGCGAGAGTGGCCAGGTCGGAGGCGGAAAACGGCCCCGGCGTATTGCGCGATTTCAAAAACGGCGTGCGTGCGCCGTCGATGATGTAAACCGGTTCATTCGCCATTCTTCAGCCTCCTGCGGACGTTGCCAATTCGCCGCCCGCCACAAATGCGATGCTATGAAAACGCCTGGATGCCCGTTTGCGCGCGGCCCAGGATCAGGGCATGCACATCGTGCGTGCCTTCATACGTATTCACCACTTCCAGATTCACCATGTGGCGGATGACGCCATACTCATCCGAAATGCCGTTGCCGCCCAGCATGTCGCGCGCGGCGCGGGCGATTTCCAGCGCCTTGCCGCACGAATTGCGTTTCATGAGGGAGGTGATTTCCGGCGACGCCGTGCCTGCGTCCTTCATGTGGCCCAGCCGCAAACAGCCCTGCAACGCCAGCGTGATTTCGGTTTGCATATCGGCGAGTTTTTTCTGCACCAGCTGGTTGGCGGCCAGCGGACGGCCGAACTGGTGGCGATCCAGCACATACTGCCGCGCGCGGAACCAGCAGTCCTCCGCCGCGCCCAGCGCGCCCCAGGCAATGCCGTAGCGCGCCGAGTTGAGACAGGTGAACGGCCCCTTGAGACCGCTGACGTTGAGCTCGTTTTCGTCCGGCACGAACACGTCGTCCATGACGATTTCGCCGGTGACGGAAGAGCGCAGCCCGACCTTGCCGTGGATGGCCGGGGCGGATAATCCGGGCATGCCCTTTTCGAGAATGAAGCCGCGAATCACGCCCGCGTCATTCTTCGCCCAGACCACGAAAATGTCGGCAATGGGGGAGTTGGTGATCCATGTCTTGGCCCCCGACAGGCGAAACCCGCCGGCGACTTTTTTCGCGCGGGTGATCATCGAGCCGGGGTCGGAGCCGTGGTTCGGCTCGGTGAGGCCGAAGCAGCCGATCCATTCGCCGCGCGCCAGACTGGGCAGGTATTTGCGTTTCTGTTC
>CAZQTB010000003.1:0-115019 GCA_964596295.1 uncultured Rhodocyclaceae bacterium
CCAGATCAGCCAATAATTGCTTCAGCTTGCCTTGCTTTAATGCTTCGAGTGATAGCGGGGCATTCATCGGGTCCTCCTCTCTCTCTTTGCTCGGTGCCGTCTCGCCAGCGCCGAGTTTCAGGCCCAGCCTGCGACCAGGTTCGCCTGCCGCGCCAGTTCCTTTTCTGCCGGGTTTGCGAATTCCATATCCCAACGGGCCAGATGGCCTCGCATCACGCGGTGCCAGAGCGGCGGCACCAGCGAGAGGAAGAAGAATCCAATCGCGCTGCCGACAAGCGGCGCATCGCGAAATGCCGGGAGCTTCCAGTACGGCGTCGTCGGGTCGATGTGATGTTGCGAGTGCGTTACGATTTCAAAGGTCAGCAAACGCGAGATCGGACGCGTATGGTTCCAGGCATGGCGCTTCTCGATCGGCGTACCCGGCACACGCTGCAAACCGTAGTGCTGGACATAGCTGAACACCGTGACGATGGCGCTGCCCAGAATCGCAGTCAGCGCAGCGATCAGGACTCCACGCCAACCGGCAGAGCAATAGAACAACGCCAATAGCGAAACAGAGCCGATAATTTGCCAGAATACCCGTGAACTCGGCGAAAACCAGACCGATTTGCCATAAGCCAGCATGCGCCGACGTTCCTGCTCAAAACTGTTCTTATGAATGAAAACGAACAGGCGCACGGCGAACGGATAAACCGCCTCGCCCCGCCTCGGGGTATCGACATCAAGCGCCGATGAGGTCTCAACGTGGTGGTTCTTATTATGTTCGAGTTCAATATAGCTAGTCAGGAACAGGTTGGAAAGCACCCCGCCGAGAAAGCGCGAAACCGGTTCCGGGCGATGAAACATTTCGTGTCCGATCGGCAAGCCGACGGCCGCCGTGATAATCGCCATCGAAACGATCGCACCGACAACCTCGGCATTGTCTGGGTGGCGGCTCAGGAAAATCCAGTAGGCAACCCAAAGGAAGGAGATTGGCGCGATCTGCACGAAGAGCATAAAGAGCGCACCCGCCGTCGACATCCGTCGCGTGGAAAAATCAAAATTCATCAGAATGTCCGGTACGGCCATCACGGCAAACAGCGCAAGCCCCGTCCACACCCACAGTCCCCCGGCTAACACACCAAGCCCGGTCAAGGTCAAGACCGTCGATGGCAATAAATATTTCAGATACTCCACGAACGCCCCCTCTTTTTTTATGCATGTTACAGGATAAACAACAGATTCTTTCCGCGCACGAAACGCTCATCGAAGTCGATCACGCGTTTGAGCAGTCTCAAACGCCCATCAGGGCCGCGCCGCAAGATATCCTCCCGGCCATAGACATAATTCATCTGCTCATAGACCATCCGGTTGCGCGAAACCATGCAATTTGAATGCACCCGATACTCACCTGCCCGCCCACCCTCAAAGCCTTCGATGTTGCCGACAATGCGCCGCAGCCGGTTAGGCGGATCGGACACCCATTGCAGCCCGGTCTCGCGCAACTCGACCCGGTGCGTCAGATCAGCATAGTTGTCATCGTAAAAATATACTTCTTTGTCGCCGCTGCCTCGCGTGTCCTTGCGGTAACGCAACTGCCGGCTGAATACCTGATAACTGATCTCCGGGTCGACCATGGTTTCCAGCCACTCGCGTTCACGTTCGGTATCAAGCAGCCGGGCTTCGCGAAACAAAAACCGCTCGATCTCATCGCGTATTTCAGGCGCCACTTCTCGTTCGATGGCCTGGCTGGTCATAATTCACTCCTGATTTCGTTGCCTGCGCGCTGCTGATCCACAATGCTATGTCTAGCGCTCGAGATGGGTTTTCTTCCACTTCGACGCGCTGGCGCGCAGATCATCCCAACTTTCGGCTGCCAGCATTTCCTGGTAAAAGCGATAGAAGCCGCGGTGCGAAAGCTCATTGATCATCGCGTCGCTGACAACACCCGGCATGACCGCATCCTCACGTTCGCGACCAAGCCCCATTTGCGCGTTCAGAGTCCCGCGCCGCGTCACCGTACCCTGATTGACCTGGGTCATCGACTCCATATTATCGGCATCTTCAGATTCGAGCATGCCCGCCGTGCCGAACGACTGATTCATGTTTTTGGCGATGATCCTCTTGAGCTCATCAGGCATTTCCTTTTCGACCCAAGTCCAGGTAAGCGCTTCGATCGCTCCCGGGCCGCGCGGCAGCCAGACCTTGAAGGTATTCGGTCCGACGAGAAATGAATTGTTGGGAAAGATCGTGCCATCCCAGGCGGAATTGTAAAATTTCGCACGCACCTCGCCCATCCGCTCCGCCACCTTCAACGTCTGTGCTGCGAGCCACTCCTGCAACAACTCATTTTCACGTGCTGCCGGATAAATTCCGCCGCGACCGCCATAGGTGATTGCAGCGCCATGCCCGCCCCGACTCGTAAAATGCATGCCCATGACCTCGGCCGGCGCGGGAAGCGAGGCATTGCCCTGCAATGCCATCAGCGGCGACTGGGAAAACAGCACTTTGGTGGACGATGAATGCGTCCAGCCGACGTGATACATGTCGCCGATAAAGTTCTCGCCCGGCGTTTTCCAGTTGCAATAGAGAATCGAGCGGCTGGGCGGGCCGATCAACTCCGTGCCGCCCGGCGCGCCCATCCATGCTTCGAGATACCAGGCTGCCTCGCCAAGATATTCACGCAACGAAGGCGCATGCGGATCAAAACAACCGTAGATGAAACCGCAAAAACTGTCGACCAGCGCTACTTCCATCAGTCCATTGGCTGCTTTGTCGAGGCGGTTTTTATAGACCTCCCGCTCCAGCGGCACCCCTTGCAACGCACCGTCAATGCCATAGGCCCAGCCATGGTAGCTACAAACGAAACTACGCGTATTGCCAGCTTCGGCAGCGCAGACCCGCGCCCCGCGATGGGCGCAGGAATTCACAAACGCCTTGATCTTGCCATCCTTCTGCCGCGCGACGATGACATTATCCTGGCCCATCTTCGTCGTTATGTAATCTCCGGCATTCGGGATCAGGCTCTCGTGCGTGAGAAACAGCCAGCAGCGCGCAAAAATGCGCTCCATTTCCAGATCGTAAATTTCAGGATCATGGAAAATCCGCCGGCTCTGAATCCCTTCTTTCGCGTTGATCAAAGCACTCACATCGACCATGGGATGGGCCTTCCTTCGCGGAAACTATCAGCCAGCCAGTCCAATGGCCTTGAGGCCAGCCTGGGCGCACAGCGTATCTTCATCCTCCGTCCCGCCCGAGACGCCGATGCCGCCAATCAAATTACCATCGGCAACGATAGGCAGGCCCCCGCCAAAGACCGTAAATCGCGGACGCAGCGGTACGCCCTGTTGCACCGCCTCGGAGTGCGCCTTGAGTGCCTCATGCCACATCCCCGTCGGCATGCCAAAGCTCGCCGCAGTGTAAGCCTTGTCGATGGCAATATCGATCGAATGCAGCGGTGCGCCGGGCATGCGCAGGAAAGCCACCAGCAACCCGCCCCGATCGACCACTGCGGCATTCATCCGCAACCCCTTTTCCGCCGCCTTTTCGACAGCTGCCCGCACCGCCTCGTTGGCGGCCGTCCAATCCACAATGGGTTGATTCACAAAACATGTCTTACTCATTTTTTTCCTCTCAGAAGTGACAGCACTCAAAACGAAAACATAACCAATTAAATCCGATTTTTTCAACAAGAACTGGCGATTATTGGTTCAGGCGCCTGTCCGGCCCTTTATCTTGCTGCGAGCAGCGGAAAAAAAAGCGGCGGCCCTTGAGGCTGCCGCCACATGTTTCTTGCTGCCGAACAGCCTGACGAAAAGTCGGCGCTGACGGGACGGCGAACTTAAACCGGCGTATAGGCGCTGGAGAAGGAGTCAACCCACTCGCGGGCTGTATAGAAGATGCCGCGGGCAAGTTCTTCCTCAACCCAGGTAATCGCCGGCATGTCAGGATGCGCCGCATAGCCGAGGCCGCCGAAGGTTTCGTTGCGAATGCCGTTGGGATCGAAGAAGTAAATCGTCTCACCGCGAGTGATGCCATGGCGCGAGGGCAGCAGTTCGATCTTGACGCGATTCTTCGACAGCACGTCGCCGGCATGCAGAATGTCGTGCCAGCCATCGAGGAAGAACGACAGGTGATGGAAGCCGTTGGTCGGCGCGCCGACAACCGCGATGTCATGCGGCTTGACGGTACGCGTCAAAAACGCCGCTGCCATGATCGAATGATTCGGGCCGACCATGCCCTGCTCAGTAAGGCGGAAATCCAGCGCGCCTTTCAGGAACTCGTAGCACTCGGCCACGCGGTTGATGCCCTTTTCCGGATTCAGCTCGCCGAGGATCAGGCAATGGTCGAGCCAATGCACGCCGATGCCGTGGCGCGAATCCGGCCACGGATCGGGGTTCATCACACCGACATCCTTGCCCAGAAAATCCTTCTGCGCAAATAGATACATGCGCTGACCGCTCGGCAGCATGAAACTGATCGAACGGCCGCAAAAAGGCAGTGCGCCAGCCGCATGTTTAGTAACCGCAACTCCTGCGTCCGCCACGCGCTTGCCCAGCACATCGAGATCGGCATCAGTCTCTACCTTGTAAGCGATATGATCGAGCTGGGCGCGATCAGATGGCTTGAGAACCACTGAATACTTGTCCCATTCGTCCCAGCACTTCAGGTACGTCGTGCCGTCGCTGTCGCGATGGGTGACATCCATGCCGACGACCTTCGAATAATGATTGACTGACGCTTCGAGATCCATCACACGCAAGGCGACGTGACCGATTCGGGTAACTCCCATGTTTATCTCCTTCGCTTCGTTTAACTTCGTTTAATAAAATTTCAGTGAGTGCTTAACATCTACGCCTATACGCCCATCCAAAGCGGCCAAGGGACGCAAACCGGGACAAAAGCCGGATTACACTTTTGCCAGAGGCGAGAAAATCCCTTCGGCTTCAGGAATCACGTAGCGTCCGCGATAAAACATCAGCGGCAGGGCCGACTCATTCACACTGAAACGCTCGACGCGTCCAATCATTATGACATGATCCCCGCCTTCTACACACCGTTCCGTCGAGCACTCAAAAACAGCCGCGCAGCCGGGAAACAAAGGTACTCCGCCTAGTCCATGTTCAAACGAAACCCCGTTGAATTTCTCCGTCGATGGCCGTGCGAAGCGATCCGACAGAGCCCGCTGTTCGGCAGCCAGGATATGCACCGCAAAATGTTTCGAGGCGGCAAACACCGGATAACTGTACGCCTGCACCCCAATGCTCCATAGAATCAGCGGCGGATCCAGCGAAAGCGAATTGAAACTGTTCGCTGTAACGCCAATGGCCCCGTCTTCCGCATCAAGGGTGGTAATGATGGTGACGCCCGTGGCAAAGCTGCCCAGCGCGTTACGAAATACCTTTGTGTCGATCATGACTTTTCCGTGGCAATCTGCATCTCAGTTTAAAGATCGTCGCCACCCGCTGCCGACATAAAGCCGCGCATGCCGATGCCGCCGTCGGTGTTGATGATCGCTCCTGTCGTCACGGCCGAGTTGGCGCGGGACGCCAGCAGTACGTAAGGTCCGCAATAATCCGATGGGGAAGCCGTTACATGCAATGGTGTAATGTGCTTGAGAAGGTCGTCGAGGTTTTCAAGTTGATTGAGCTTGCTCGAGTCTGTCCCCGTCGCCTTGAGGCCGCTCAACTCGGTTTTCATCCCGCCGGGCGCCACGCCATTGACGCGCACTTTCGGCGCAAGCTCATGGGCCAGCTGTTTCACCACGCCGACCAGGGCATGTTTCGATGCCGTGTAGATCACGCCCCCGCCGTCAGGATAGAAGCCCGCGTTGGAAATGGTGAAAATCACATTACCACGGGTTTTCAAAAGCTCAGGCAAGGCCGCCTTGACGCCAAGAATCCCGCCTTTGACATTCACTGCCATCAACTCGTCGAACGCCGGTGAAACCTTGTCGGCATCGGTATGCGCGAGCTTCATGAAGAAATCAAAAATACCGGCATTGGCAATGAATGTATCGAGTTTGCCGAAGCGCGCCACGGTTGCCTTGACGGCTTTTTCATTATCGGCATAAGTGGTGATGTCGCCCAGCGTGGCACACACTTTGTCGCCAAAATCCTGCTCGAGTTTTTTAACCTTTGCCGCGTCGCGTTCAATCACGCCGACGCGCGCGCCTTCCTGAATAAACCGCTCAACCAGGGCACGCCCCAGCCCTGAACCGCCGCCTGTAATCAATGCCACATCGCCTGCTAACCAGTTCATTTTATCTCCTCAGAATTGAAAAACCCAAGCAACCCGCCGCAAAGCAGGCTGCTTGGGTACATCAACCCAACCGCTTACTGACGCGAACGGATGTATTCAATTGTGTATACACTGGGCGGGACCGGCTCCAGCGACACACGGAAGTTCAACGTCGTGCACTGGTTGGCCTGCACGTCGATCATCGAGGCAGAATCCCATGTCCAGCGACCCTTCTTCGCCGCTGCCGGCAACTGGCCGGAGGGATGGCCGATACCCAGCATCCAGAGCTTCCAGAACTCGCCCTTGCGATCATAAACTTCGCTTAAGGCACCGTGGAAGGATTCCGCATCAAAGTACAGCGTCCGTTTCGAGATCGGGTGATCTGCGCGCTTCGGCGTCATTTCGACGATATAGACTTTGCGCAGACTCCAGGGCGCCTTGACCCAGCAGTTCCCTTTGCCACCCCAATCCGGATAGCGCCAGTCAGGGGTCTTGTAATCATCGCGCAGCTTGGCATCGTTATGCGTGTAATAAGGGAATAAAAGGCTCTTGGCGCCGATGTATTTCCATGTGAAATCACTGACCTTGCCATTGAAACCGCGGAACTCCTCGATCATGATGTTGGAACCCAGGAACGGATCCGTCGTGGCGGCGGTAGACAGGCGCCGAGCGCGGCGCTGGAAACCGAGGTAAAGCTGGCCGTCATCATCCTTGGAGCTATCAACCCGACGCTTGAACAACACAGCTGTATCCTTCAAGTCCTGTGGCGCTTTGACCTGGAGATTGATCATGGTGAAGAACTCATCCGACCCTGGCAGGCTGTCCGGCCCATTAATGGTTCGGTGCCCCGTATTTGACAGCGCGCCCGGACCAAAGGTGACAGTGCGGTTGATTTTTCCGGTATTGCCATCGCGATATTCCCAAACGAAAGGGTCGATGTTGATATCGTCCGGCACCTCGAGACCGTAGCGATTGTCCCAAGCGAGCTTTTCAGCCGCATTCGGGTCGCTCGCCGAAGGCTCATACGGGAAGGGCATGCCACCCTCGTAGCCCTCGATCTTGCCCTGCCCGAACTGTACTTTTACCTTGGCGGCGGTTTTCTTGGATGCAGCGATATAACCTGCCGGTGCAGGAGCTGTAAGCTGCTTGCCCACTGTGATCGAGGCATTACCCGCCTTGATCTGGTCGTAAACACGAGGAGCCAGAACATCCTTGAACTGATCCACGTTGCCCTTGTCGATCACCACACCTTCCTTAACGCCCGGCGCCGTGGGGAACCCCTTGGCATAGGGATTGAGGAAAGCTTCCATCTCAGCATCGGTTGCCGCATAGGCAACACCCATCGCTAAAGTGGCCAGGACCGCAACAGAGAGTTTTTTCACATTACGCATGATGATTTCCTTTATGAAAATCAGAACTGATATTGCATATTGAAGAACAACTCATCCTCTTTCCTAGCAGTGCCACTGAGGTCGACTTTGAAACAACCAAGGCTTCGGCGGCCACTGAGTTTGATTGATGCACCAAGCACCCCGCCGCAAAGCGGGCTGCCTGGGCGCATTAACCAACCACTTACTACTTACTGGCGCGAGCGGATGTATTCAATGGTGTACACACTGGGTGGGACCGGCTCCAGCGACACACGGAAGTTCAACGTCGTGCACTGGTTGGCCTGCACGTCGATCATCGAGGCAGAATCCCATGTCCAGCGACCCTTCTTCGCCGCTGCCGGCAACTGGCCGGAGGGATGGCCGATACCCAGCATCCAGAGCTTCCAGAACTCGCCCTTGCGATCATAAACTTCGCTTAAGGCACCGTGGAAGGATTCCGCATCAAAGTACAGCGTCCGTTTCGAGATCGGGTGATCTGCGCGCTTCGGCGTCATTTCGACGATATAGACTTTGCGCAGACTCCAGGGCGCCTTGACCCAGCAGTTCCCTTTGCCACCCCAATCCGGATAGCGCCAGTCAGGGGTCTTGTAATCATCGCGCAGCTTGGCATCGTTATGCGTGTAATAAGGGAATAAAAGGCTCTTGGCGCCGATGTATTTCCATGTGAAATCACTGACCTTGCCATTGAAACCGCGGAACTCCTCGATCATGATGTTGGAACCCAGGAACGGATCCGTCGTGGCGGCGGTAGACAGGCGCCGAGCGCGGCGCTGGAAACCGAGGTAAAGCTGGCCGTCATCATCCTTGGAGCTATCAACCCGACGCTTGAACAACACAGCTGTATCCTTCAAGTCCTGTGGCGCTTTGACCTGGAGATTGATCATGGTGAAGAACTCATCCGACCCTGGCAGGCTGTCCGGCCCATTAATGGTTCGGTGCCCCGTATTTGACAGCGCGCCCGGACCAAAGGTGACAGTGCGGTTGATTTTTCCGGTATTGCCATCGCGATATTCCCAAACGAAAGGGTCGATGTTGATATCGTCCGGCACCTCGAGACCGTAGCGATTGTCCCAAGCGAGCTTTTCAGCCGCATTCGGGTCGCTCGCCGAAGGCTCATACGGGAAGGGCATGCCACCCTCGTAGCCCTCGATCTTGCCCTGCCCGAACTGTACTTTTACCTTGGCGGCGGTTTTCTTGGATGCAGCGATATAACCTGCCGGTGCAGGAGCTGTAAGCTGCTTGCCCACTGTGATCGAGGCATTACCCGCCTTGATCTGGTCGTAAACACGAGGAGCCAGAACATCCTTGAACTGATCCACGTTGCCCTTGTCGATCACCACACCTTCCTTAACGCCCGGCGCCGTGGGGAACCCCTTGGCATAGGGATTGAGGAAAGCTTCCATCTCAGCATCGGTTGCCGCATAGGCGGTACCCATCGCCAGTGTGGCGAGGACCGCGGCGGAGAGTTTTTTCACATTACGCATGTTAAGTTTTTCCTTTATTCTTTATGAAAATCAGAACTGATATTGCATATTGAAGAACAGTTCATCCTCTTTCAAAGCCGTGCCGATGAGGCCGGCCTGGAAGCGGCCGAGGGTTTCGAGACCGCCAATTCCGAGATCAACTGGGGCACCACTCCCCGTGGGGGAAAGTGTGCCTGTAAGACCACGACCATCGGCCATTTTGTAACGATCCTGGCTGGCAGAAGTCAGCTTGAAGTTGCCGCCGATCTTGAACTTCAGCTTGTCAGTGTAGAGGAAGGTGACGTGTGGCTGGACAACGCTGGCGCGAGCCTGGATATCACGCGCGAAGATAAGCTGCGGATTCAGCCGGTCCTGCATGTATTGCGCACTGATCAGCAAGGTAACGAGATGGTTGTTTTTCCAGCCCACCGTGCCCTCCCTGACCGGGTCGCCACCAAAAGGCGCTGCAACACTGGTTTGCTGGAAACCATTAATATGTTGCCAAAAGAATTGCGCGGAAATCAGCGTCGTGCGGTCCGGGTTAATCCAGTCGATATTGCTCGCGCGGTCGAGGCCGATCACGCTGCGCCACACCTTATGCTTCGAATACAGACTACTTTCGAGCGTATCGACAAACTCCTCGCCGTGGCTCAACGCACCTTCGAGGCGCACCGTGGTGTTCAGGGGTTCGATGTTGAAGTCCATCGAACCGCCGATCACGCTGGTGCGCGGAAAGACCATATCAAAGGCCAGGGCCGAAGGACGAATGGCGTGCAAACTGGGCATCTGCGAACGGCCGGCCAGAGCATTTAACGAAAAGGCGATGCTGCCATCCTTGCTCACGCCCTCGAAACGCGCACCAAGCTGCGTGTTTTTCAGCTTCCACTCGGGAAGGTCAACATCGCGGATACCAGCCAGATGCGTCGGAATGGTGACGGCAATCCCAGCTGATGGGTCAGTAATAGGCACAGGGGAAGCACCAAGCGCTGCGGCCGGCGCCAGGTTGCCTATCGTGCCGCCATGATCCCAGAGGCTTTTCGCTGCACGGAAGAAACAGCCCGCGTCAAGCACAGCATTCGACGTGCCGCACTGGCCGAGGTTGTTGGCGCGGAACTGGTCGAAGTTCCACACTACCTGCAGATTGCGTTCAGACAGTGATTCACCGGCACCCATCCGGTAGTTGGCCTGCAGAATCCACATCGGGATACGAATGTCCTCGAACTCGTCGTAGATGCTGTTGCGCGAGAAGTCCATCGGGTTGATGACGTCGAGCACGCGGAACAAATCACTGCGGCCCCACACCACCTGCTGTTTGCCGACCTTGATATTGAACTGCTTGCCGTCGGCCAGATCCCAGGTTTTCTGGGCATAGAACTCGCGAACGAAATCGAGCCGGCCATTGAATTCCGGCGCTTCTAGCCGCTGGCGCGAAAGATTGCCGTAACCGCCAAAATCGGCGCAACCGCGGTTATCGACATCGCAGGGACGCACCGGAACGGCGATATCAACGCTGCCGAGTCCAGCCGCGTTCAGGTAAGCGGTATTCCAGCGCTGCCCCAAGTGCTGTAAGCCCTGATTGGGATTGGTCGCTGGGTCAAAGTTCTGCTGACCTGTAAAGCCGAACGCACCTGCGGGAAGCGTTGCGGGAGGAACGGTAGCGCCATAAGGTACCGAGCCTGGAGTGTTGGGGACCGAGTTCAAACCCGAGTTGTCCGCCATATTGATCGGGCCGCCGGCATTCTTGCCATACTCTTCATCGTTCAACTGATAAACGCCATCATACGTACCACGGAATTTGCCCGTGAATTCCCATCCCTCACCAAGATTACGTTTGTGATCAATCTTGAGGGTGTTGCGGAATTTCGAGAGCCCTACACGGTTGCCTGTGGCATCCTTGCCGCGGACGCGGGTGTCGTTTTCGTAATAGATCTTGGTCTCGCCTGCGCTATCGGTAACGCTGGGCAGTTCCTGGGCGTGCAGCACAGAGCCGGCAAAGCCCGCTACCAGCAAGGGAACGAGGCCTGCAAAGCTTGCATGCAGCCACCGTATCGCCACAGCCGACTTTTCTTGTCGTATCTGAGTCATTGACTTCTCCTCCGAGGGGTTAAAAACCCGTCGCAGCCATGCTACGACGGCGATTACACCAACTTATAATAAAAAGCCGAGCCAGCTTACCACGAAAAAGTTCCCCGAAAAGAAAAAAATACGATTGTTGTAATTATGCAACAGTCACATCATGAAGTTGAGGTTTTTACCGGCAACGAAGCGCTCATCGATATCGCACAACCGGTGCAGCAGGCGCGCCTGGCCATCGGCTCCACGGCGCCATATGTCGTTGCGCGCATAGCTATACGTCATTTCCTCATAGACGCGGCGGTTGCGAACGACGAAGCAGTTGGAAAAAACACGGTACTCGCCCGGCTTTTCACTTTCATAGACTTCGATGTTATTGATGAAATGGCGCACCCGTTCGCGCGGGTCGGCCGTCCATTGCATGCCGGACTCGGCTTGCTGAACGCGCATCTCGAGATAAAAGTAATTCTCGTTCAGGCTGAAGACGCCTTCCTTGCCGCCATAGCGGTGGTCCTTGCGGTACCGCAACTGGCGATTCACTGCCTGGTAAACAATATCCTTGTCAATCATGGTTTCGAGCCATTCGCGCAGGCGCTCCTCGCTGATCAGCCGCGCTTCGCGATAAATCGTCTGCTCGATTTCGTGATAGACGTCATGCGGTACCGGTTTCAATGCTTCCATCCTGGTCTCCATAACCCATTATTAGTGTGATTGACGAAACTTCAACGACTGAGAAACTCATGTTTCCAGGCATTCGGATCCCTGGAAAGGAGTTCGCCCCAGTCTTTCGCCATCAGATATTCGCGATAGGCGCGGTAAAACCCACGGTAAGAGGTTTCACCAATGGCCGACGGGCCAATGACGGCGCCGCTTTCCTTGTCCTCCTCGTCAAAACCGAGACCCATCTGGGAGTTGAGCGTACCCTTACGAATCCAGCGGCCCCGGTTCAGGTGCGTCATGGATTCCATGTTGTCGGCATCGTCGCCTTCGAGCATGCCGGCGGTGCCGAAAGTGCGCGTGGACATCTCGACGATGGCCTCCTTGAGCTCATCCGGCATGTTCTTTTCGACAATACCCCACGTCAGCACTTCGATGTGATGGGGGCCGCGCGGCGCCCAGACCTTGAAGGTATTCGTGCCCCAGAGGTAGGAATTATTAGGGAAGATCGTGGAGTTGAAATGGCTGCCGTAATATCCGCCGCGCGTCTTCCCCAGTTTTTCCGCCACTTTGGGACGGTTTTCGGCATACCATTTGCGGGCGAGTTCGCCTGCCCTGCCACCCATCAGGGCAGGCCCGGCGTCGGTGAGGATGCCAAGGCCATGACCATACCGGCTGGTGATTTGTACACCGGCACCCACAGGCGGAAGCATTTTGTTGCCCGAAAGTACCGCAAGTTCGCCACCCAGGGCTTTGAGGCCTGCTGCGTGGGTCCAGCCCACATGATAGGCATCACCGACGAAATTTTCTGCCGGGGTTTTCCAGTTGCATTTAAGCAGACTGCGCGATGGCGGACCGACAAGCTCGGCGCCGCCGGTCGAATCCATCCAGACATCGAGGTAATAGCGAAACTCGCCAAGATAGTCGTGAAGACTCGGGGCCTGCGAATCGAAGTTGCCGTACCAGAAACCCAGATAGTTTTCGGCGCGAACCTCGCGCAGGCCGTGCGTCGCTTTATTCAGCCCACCCTTATAGAGTTCGTTTTCGAATGGTACGGCCTGCAGCGAACCGTCCAGGCCAAACGACCAGCCGTGATATGTACAGACGAAAGCCCGCGCATTGCCGGCTTCCGCCGCACAGACTCGCGCACCGCGGTGCGCGCAGACATTGAGAAAAGCCCTGACGCCACCGTCAAGCTGGCGAATGACGATAACCTCGTCTTCGCCCATGATGGCCGTGGTGAAATCACCCACGTTGGGGATCAGGCTGTCATGGGTCAGGAACAGCCAGCAACGATCAAAGATACGCTCGAGTTCAAGCTGATAAATCTCCTCATCCCAGAAAATTCGCTTGGCCTGCATGCCATTGCGGACGTCGACCAGGCTTTCAATATTTAACATGATGGAGCTCCTCTCTTCTCTTTCTTCGGAAAGAATATATTTTGTTATCGGGAACGGCAGCCGTCAGCGAGATACACGCGATTCGAGATATTCCACGAGGAAATGCAGACGATCGTTGCCCCACCACATTTCGTTGCCGACGAACATGGTCGGAACGCCAAAGACGCCGCGGGCTTGCGCCTCCTTGTTCGTTTCGTCATAACGGCGGGCGGAATCCTCGCCCTGCGTGTAAGCGAGGAATTCGTCTCCAGACCAGCCGAGGCTTCCGGCGACCTTGCGCAAAACGATCTCGTCAGACATCTCCTCGCCCTGTCCCCAGGCCGCTGCATACATACGAGCGACATAGTCGCGCTGCTGACCGTGGTCGATTGCGTAGAAGGTGCCGCGATTGGCGCGCTCGGAAGCATAACTGGGCGGAAACTTGAGCGGCACGCCGCCGTAACGCTTGGCCCAACGCTCCATATCGATCGTCAGATAGCGCAGCTTGACGGGGACCTGCCGATTCGAAGGACCGTTGTTGCCGGCGGCAAGCTTGGCTGCCTGAAGGTCAATCGGTATGTAACGCAATTCGAGTCCGAAGCGGTCAGCAATGGCGCCGATTTGCGTATTCGCCAGATAGGCAAACGGGCTCAGGAAATCGAAGTAGAAGTCGAGATGCTTTTCCATTGGAATAGTGTCCTCTCGCAGGCTGCAATCAGCCGCCCTGCTGGCTAAGTTTTTTGTGCAACTCGGCCCAGCGCTGGCCGGAGACACGGGCACCTTCAAGATAGGCTTCCGGTACGGCATCAAGGCGATAGGGCGGCCGCGCGGGACCGGCATTCATCCATCCGCCGGCGTTGAAACGCGCTTTCTCGAGTTGGACGTTGTAGGTCGAGAACTCCTTGAATGAGCCATTCGGGAACAGCGTTTGGGCAGTATGGAGGATGGCGTTCTGCAACTCGGTGGCTTTCGACCAATCGCCCGTCTGCTTGGCCTTGGCGACCTCGTCGCGCAAGCGGAGCGCCGGTAGCGGCCCGAGGTTGGTGCCGCTGGTCCAGAAGGCGGTGATGAATTCGGGATCGATGCGCGCCGCCGGGACATACTCCATGTCGATCGGAAGAAAACGGATGCGACGCTTGGTCAGCATGAGGTCGAGGTAGAGCGTGCCGACGCCAATGTATTTGGCCGTAACGACTTGCGGAATTTCGCAGACCTGCGCCCAGAACGACCGCGGGAAATCGAATTTGAAAGCCTCGGGATTGGCGTAGATCGCGATCGACATATCCGGCACCGCCGCGGCAACGTCGCGGTAGAACTGCACGGCCGTCTTGACATCGGCAATCTGCCACATCGGCAAGCCGATCATGGTGCCGTCGGCGCCGATGTCATAGGCTTCCTGGGTCTGGCGTATGGTCTCGCGCGTATTGAGGCTGGTCGTACCGCAGAAGTAAGGAATACGGCCACGCACGGTTTCCACCATCGTGGCAATGAACTTGCGCTTTTCTTCCCAAGTCAGCGCTGCGCCTTCGCCAAAGGTGCCAAGCGAAAGAATGCCATTGACGCCGGCCTTGACCAGCTCTTCGGCAACGCGTGCGGTTTCGTCGAGATCCACGGTATCGGTCATGCGCCAATCATCGGCACCCGGCTTGGCCGGCGTCGGCATGATGGCCCACGCGCCATTAATGTCATTTACTGTCAACAAACGCTGCTTGCGACTCATGGATATCTCCCTTTAGTTGCTTTCTTTTCAATAGAAACGGTCAAAATGCAATTGCTGCGCCGGTACACGCTTTTCGAGCAGTAACAGCCGCTGTATGGCGTCGGTCATCGGTGGCGGCCCGCAGCAGTAGAATTCGTAATTCTCAAAGCCGGTAGCGAGTTTCCTCTGCATGACTTCATGGATGAAGCCCAACTCGCCCTGCCAACCTTCGCTGGGCGTGGAAATCGCCGTAATCACGGTAGCGCGCCCAGCCATCAGCGGGTCACGCGCCATCAGTTCGTCAATGCAGAGATCCTGTGGTGTCCGAGCGCCGTAGAAGAAGGTGATATTACGTCCGGCAAGCCGCTCGTCACGCACGGCGGCGCGCACGATCGACACCATCGGCGAAAGACCGGAGCCACCGCCGATGCAGACGATGTCGCGAGGGCTTTCCGGCCGCAGGTACGCCAGGCCGTATGGGCCGTCGATCTCGATTTGGCCGCCTTTCTTGATCCGTTCAAACAGGACGCCCGTACCTTTGCCATGCGGCACGTGCCGGATGATGAAATTCCAGGTACCACCATCGCTCGGCAGGTTGGACATCGAATAGGCACGCGCGCCCTCGATACCGGGCAGATGCAGCAAGGCAAATTGCCCTGGCAAGAAAGCGGCCGGATGGGGAGTCTGGAAGCAAAATTCGGTCAGGTCATGGGTGAGTTTGCGCGCTTCGATCAAGGTTGCCGCCATTCTCGCCGGACGGTGTAATGGCACATAGTCGTCTTTGAGACGCACTTTGATGACACAGTCGCTGGCCGGGGCGCACTGACAAGCAAGGCGCCGGCCACGTTCACGAGCCCGGACAGAGAGTCCCGGCGCCTCGGGCCATAACTCCCTGATCTCTCCCTGAACGACCTCAAACATGCAACTCCCGCAGCCGCCCGAATTGCATTCGTAGGGGAAGCCCAGACCCTGACGCAGGGCGGCGCCTAGAATCGTATCGTTAGCAACGGCGATTTCCTCGCCCGTCCCATCAACCTTGACCAAAAAACAATTTTCAGATGTCATACTCGGGCTGCCTCAGCCGGCAATGAAGGCCTTGACCAGGGCAAGCGTCTTGTCCATCTGCTCCATCTGCGGAATGTGGCCCGACTGATCGATGATCTCGACGCGGCAGTTGGCAATACGCTTCTTGAATTCTTCTGCGTATGCCACGGGAACCAGCTTGTCCTGCTTTCCCCAGACTACCAGTGCGGGAACGGCAATCCGGTGTATGCGCTTGACCAGCCCCTGATCGGGGAAGGGCCAGATGAACTTCGCCGAACAGCCGAGCGACCAGACGGCATGTGCGATGTGCTTGACCATTGCCTCGGGGTCAGCGGGCGGCGTAAACATCGCCTGCGCCGCCGGAATCGACGGATCGAGAAACAGATAGCCCGGCAAATTCTGCGGCTGATCAATTAGCAGGTTGTTGGTGAGTACCGGCACATCGTCGCGCCACAGGCCGATCGGATCGAGCGGGATGATCTTGCTGAACAGATCGGTAAAGTGGGCGGCCAGATCACAGGTCACCATGCCGCCAAGCGACTGACCCACCGCAACGGGGCGGTCGAGCCCGAGTTTGCGCAAGACTTCTTCGTAGATGAGCAACAGATCCAGAAAAGTATCGACCTTGTGAATCGCGTACGGGTCGCCAACGGTGGTACCGGGCATTTCCGGCGCATAGACGGTGTAGGTTTCGGCGAGCCGGTCGAGGAACTGATCCCAGTACAAGCCGGCAGCCGGGTGAAAGTACACGAGCGCCGGACCCTTGCCGGCGATCTTGACGTGGATATCGACTTGTCCGTCCCACGCCTTGACGATTTCTTCGCGGGCAGGCCCTTTGATGACAACTTTTGTAGACATAAGAAAATTCTCCTGGAGTTTAGTTTTCCTGCGCCATAGCCAGCGCATCAAGCGTTGATATCAGGTCATTCGATGACGTGCGCTCAACGCGCACCGCTCGGCCACCAACGATTTTCCCAGTTCTCATCGTCCCAGACGCCTTTCAGCGCAGGCAGAACATGCTTGCCCAGCAAGTCGATGTTCTTCATCACCAGTTCATGCGGCATGGAGCCGATATGGACCATCAGGACAAGGTGTCCAATGCGGAAATTTTTGACCATCTCAAGCAATTGTTGGGTCACGGTCTCCGGACCACCGACAATGGCACATTGCTGATCAACCAGTTCCTTGTACTCGATGGTGCGCATCTTCGGCACGATGCCGAAATCACCCGGATCCTTGAGGATGAACTCGAGACCCTTGATATCGACATAACCCGGCAGGCTGAGCGATTGCATCGGAATGCTGCCCAAGCCCGTACGATAGCCCTGTTCGACATGGGGACCATATTCACGGTGCGCCTCGGCATCGGTCTCGCCGACAAAGACAGCCTGAACAAAGGCCAAACGGTAGGGGTTGCGATCCTTGCCCCGCTCTTCAGCCATGTCCCAATAACGATCAAAAATCCGCTTACCGGTGAGCTTCGGACCAAACCAGCTAAGGTAGAGGAAGGCGTCATCGTTATCGATAATGCCCGCCAGCGTGACCGGATTGCCAATCGCTGGCGCCCATACGGGAGGCTTATCCTGAAACGGACGCGGCCACGGGTTCACTTCTGGAAACTTATTGTATTTACCGTTCCACGAGAAGACTTCCTTGGCGCTCCATGCCTTCTTGATCAGTTGAAGATTTTCATAAAAACGGGCCCGGGTCTCGATCGGGGGAATCCCATTGTTACGGTTGACGTCGTAGCTCAGACCGATCGGAAAACCAGCCACTAGGCGACCACGGCTGATCTGGTCCAGAACGGCATATTCCGCCGCAATCCGCAACGGCTCGCGCGACTTGGCCAGCGAACGGCCAACGCAAGCAAGGCCCACGTCCAACCCCTCGCTTTGTGTCGCATAGGCCAGAGCCGCCATCTGGAGATTCGGGTTGGGGAGCATGTCATAGCTCGCCTGCTCGTGCTCGGTCGTCGCCAGGCCGTCAAAACCGGAACGTGCCGCGTGCATCATTTCATCAAGAAAATGCGTGTGATCCTGATGCATCAACTCGCGATCGACCAGTGCGTGGTACGGCATGGTAGTTACCGAGTCGTACTTGCTTGCGTAATCCGATGCGAAGTGGCGATAAGCCAACTGCTCAAACGCGAGTACCTTCATAGAAAAATCTCCAAAAAAAGTTGGCAAGGCCCTTCCAGGCTACAGGCGCCTCTGCGTTACGTTGCCATATTCCTGGCAGAGGCAATAGAACAGAACAAAACTCGATTACGATCCAGCCACAGACGGAGTCTCGATATAGATCTCATCGCCATCGACGACAACCGGATAGGTCTGGAGCGGAATTTCACAAGGGAACGACAAAGGTTCGCCGGTTTTGATGTCGAAACTGCCACCATGCAGCGGACACTCGACAGTTTCACCCTCAAAATAACCATCCGTCAGCATCGCAATATTGTGCGTGCAAATATTACTGGTCGCGTAGAACTTGCCATTTGCATTAAATACAACAATCGGCTTAAGGCCGGAAATATCGACCGGCTTCATTTCACCTGGGGCGACGTCGCCCAGCCTGCATACCTTTACACGGTTATTCATGCATCGATTCCTGATTGATTAATGACAGCTTATGGTATGTGCAATAGCGCTCATCCTCAGCGCTGGCATGATAACCCAACGCGTCTTTATCTATCAAATGGAGTTTATATTCACTTGAGGACTATACAGGGTTAGAACTATCAAGAAAATTTAGTTATAAAATGATTTACATTCACGATATGAATTAACAGAACCTCTGGTTGCCTGCGCCAATGGGGCGGCCAGTTTGACCATGAAACTGCGCAATATCGATCTCAACCTGCTGGTTGCATTTCACCGTCTTTATATCGACCGCAACGTTTCGCGTGCAGCGGACAACCTCGGTCTTTCGCAGCCAGCAATGAGCAACACGCTTAGGCGCTTGAGACAGCTTACCGGTGACGATCTGTTTGTCCGTACCTCTTCCGGCATGACACCGACACCTTGTGCGGAGGAGCTTGCCGAGCCGCTTGCGCAGGCATTGGCAACAATTCAGGGAACACTCAGCCATCTGGCCAGCTTCGACGCCGCCAAGAGCACGCGGAATTTCGTGGCTTCAGTCTCCGACATCGGCGAAAGCTATCTGATGCCGAAGTTGATGGACCGCTTGGCGAGGGAAGCGCCGGGGGTCACACTGCAGACAACGATGCGCACCGCCGGACATGCGCTCAAATATGCCCTTGAATCCGGCGAGATCGATTTCGCGGTCGGTCACTTACCCGACTTGCAGACCGGCTTTTTCCAACGGCGGCTGTTTCAGCAGGATTACGTCTGTGCCTTCCGGTGCGGCCATCCCCTCGATGGACGCCCCGTGGGGATCAGGGAGTTTCAGGATGCTGAGCATCTCGCCATCGTAGCCGGCGGCGCCGGTTATGAACTGATCGACAAGGTCATGGCGAGTAAAAGCATCAAACGCAACATACGGCTGCGTGTGTCTCATTTCCTGAGCTCCGGACATTTGCTGCGGGATACCGATCTCGTAGCTACCCTGCCGAACAAGCTGGCGGAAATTCTTTGCAGCCCGTTCGGGCTCGCTTACGTACCCCATCCCATCAAGCTGCCGTCGACGAGCATCAATCTGTTGTGGCATGCACGCTCGCACCGCGACCCTGCCAACCAGTGGCTGCGCAGCCTGCTATTCGAGTTGTTCGTTGAATAGCAGCAACAGGAAACAGAAGCTGCCAATGACTAGATGGTCCGCCCGACAGGATTCGAACCTGTTACCCCCGGCTTAGAAGGCCGGTGCTCTATCCAGATGAGCTACGGGCGGTATGGGCAAGATATGATGCAGGCAATCATCAAGAAGAAGGATGGTCGGGGTGAAAGGATTCGAACCTTCGACATCTTGCTCCCAAAGCAAGCGCGCTACCGGGCTGCGCTACACCCCGAACCCGGCGGATTCTACCGAATACAGGGATTGTCGGTCAATCGCCAGAGCGACACTGCAATAATGTGCATCAAGAAAAGTCGACTTGCGGCAGGTTGATGTTTCGTTTATAAAGCCCCCTTCTCCGTACATACTTTGACAAACCGAACCGCAATGGCTGAAGATCTGCTGCATAAGAAACAATTTCCTCCTTACACCCCCAAAAAGGGTGAGCAATACATGGGTAGCAAGCAACTCGCTCATTTCCGCAATATTCTGACATCCCTTAAAGGGGAACTAAGCGAGGATATCGAGCGCACAGTACACACCATGCAGGACGAAGCTACGGTGTTCGCCGACCCCAATGACCGCGCCAGCCAGGAATCCGACATCGCACTGGAACTGCGCAATCGCGATCGCGAGCGCAAACTGATAAAGAAAATAGACGAATCGATAGCCCGCATTGAGAGCGGCGAGTATGGTTATTGCGATTCATGCGGTGTCGAGATTGGCCTGAAACGACTTGAAGCCCGTCCTACGGCCACGCTCTGTATTGACTGTAAAACGCTGGAAGAGCATCGCGAAAAACAAATTGGCAAGTAACGCAGATTCTTCGGCCAAAGAAAAAAGGACGCAAATGCGTCCTTTTTTCTTTGGCCGAAGAATGGTCTTATCCAGCTACCTCAGGTGATGCAACCCCCTCGGCGGCAACGGCTTTCATTGACAGGCGCACACGGCCCTTATCATCGGTTTCAACAACCTTTACCTTAACTACCTGACCTTCCTTAAGATAATCGGCTACCGCATTGACGCGCTCATTAGCGATCTGGGAAATATGCAGCAGGCCATCTTTGCCTGGCAACAAACTGACAATGGCGCCAAAATCAAGTAGCCGCAACACCGTACCTTCATAGACACGGCCAACCTCAACCTCGGCAGTAATGTCCTCAATACGTTTTTTAGCAACTTGCGCGGCATCGGCATTAACGGAAGAAATCGTAATCGAACCATCGTCTTCGATGTCAATGACGCAACCGGTTTCTTCAGTCAGACCGCGAATAACCGCACCGCCCTTACCGATCACATCCCGAATTTTTTCGGGATTGATTTTCATGTGGATCATGCGCGGCGCAAACATTGAAACTTCCTCGCGATGGCCGGACATTGAGTTCTTCATCAAGTCAAGAATATGCAAACGCGCTTCCTTCGCCTGAGCCAGCGCCACTTGCATAATTTCCTTGGTGATACCCTGGATCTTGATATCCATTTGCAGGGCTGTGACACCTTCTGCGGTACCCGCGACCTTGAAGTCCATATCGCCAAGATGATCCTCATCGCCCAAAATGTCAGTCAGCACCGCGAAGCGATTGCCCTCTTTAATCAGCCCCATGGCAATACCCGCCACATGGGCCTTGAGCGGCACACCTGCATCCATCAACGCTAGCGAGCCGCCGCATACCGACGCCATCGAGGAAGAACCATTGGACTCCGTAATCTCGGAAACCACGCGCATCGAGTAACCGAACTCTTCGGCTGACGGCAGCACGGCGATCAGCGCACGCTTGGCTAGCCGGCCATGGCCGATTTCGCGACGCTTGGGCGTACCAACACGTCCGGTTTCTCCGGTAGCGTAGGGAGGCATGTTGTAGTGAAGCATGAAACGGTCGCGGTATTCGCCTTGCAAGGCATCGATAATCTGTTCGTCGCGGCCGGTGCCCAGGGTGGCAATCACCATTGCCTGTGTTTCGCCACGCGTAAATAACGCAGAACCATGGGTGCGCGGCAGTACGCCGTTGCGAATCGTGATGGGGCGTACAGTACGTGTATCACGACCATCAATGCGTGGCTCACCGTTAAGAATCTGGTTGCGAACAATCTTCGCTTCCAGATCAAACAAAATATTGCCGATGGTATTGGCATCAGGCGCGTTATCAACACCTTCGGTCAGCGCAGCAATTGTTTTCTGCGTAATTTCACGGGTTTTTTGCGTGCGCGCCTGCTTGCTGGTGATCCGATACGCCTCACGCAGCCCGTTCTCTGCCAATGCGGAAACGCGGGCTATGAGCGGCTCATCCCTGGGAGCTGGCTGCCAGTCCCACTCGGGTTTTCCGGCAACCTCTACGAGCTCATTAATGGCTTTGATCGCCACTTGCATCTGCTCATGGCCAAATACTACGGCACCCAGCATCACTTCTTCCGTAAGCTGCTTTGCTTCGGATTCCACCATCAATACGGCCACTTCCGTGCCGGCGACGACAAGGTCAAGCCGCGTGCTTTCCAGCAATTGCGTCTTGGTCGGACACAGGACATACCTGCCGTCGATATAGCCCACGCGCGCCGCACCAATCGGGCCGTTAAAAGGGATGCCCGAAATGGCCAGTGCGGCAGATGCGCCTAGCAAGGCAGGGATATCAGGGTCAATTTCGGGATTGCACGACATTACGGTGCACACAATCTGTACTTCGTTGTAAAAACCTTCAGGGAACAACGGACGAAGCGGACGGTCAATCAAACGGGAGGTTAATGTTTCCTTCTCCGAAGGTCGTCCTTCGCGTTTGAAAAAGCCTCCGGGTATACGGCCGGCTGCATAGAACTTTTCCTGATAATCCACGGTCAGGGGAAAGAAATCCTGCCCCGGTTTGGCCGCTGACGCTCCGACCACAGTAGCCAGAACGACCGTATCGTCCATGGTGACCAACACAGCACCCCCCGCTTGGCGGGCAATCTCGCCTGTTTCGAGTGTGACGGTATGATCACCGTATGCAAAACTTTTCTTGACCGGACTCAACACAAATATTCCTTTCAGTAAAAAATAAAAGCCGGTACAGCGCTCACGGCTGCACCGGCCAGTTCATCAGTTTCCCATCCTCAGGCGACACGTGTCGCTCGACATAAAAACAGCGACGGGGAACTTACTTGCGCAGGCCAAGACGCTCAATCAGGGCACGATAGCCATCTGCATTCTTGCGCTTGAGGTAATCAAGCATCTTGCGACGCTGGCTGACCATTTTCAGCAAGCCGCGGCGGGAATGGTGATCCTTTGTGTGGGCCTTGAAGTGATCCGTCAAATCGTTAATGCGCGCGGTAAGTAACGCTACCTGGACTTCGGGAGAACCCGTATCGCCCTGGGCGCGCTGATAGCCGGTTACAATTTTAGCCTTGTCGATAGTGGAAATTGCCATTGTGAGTTCCTTGCTTATGTTCTGTTTTCTCTTAAAGAGCTGAAGATTATAGCGTTTCAAGAGGCTCTTTATCAAGTCTCGGTACTGAAACTCACTCGGGCGATGTGGCGACAAGTCGTTGCGGCTGCAACCAGCCATCTGCGGTCAGCTGGCAAACACCGATAAAACCGTGATCGGCATCATAGACTCGCATCCGGGCGCCAGCCTCACCCGACCAGCGTATCGTCTGTCCCTGCCGTATTCGTGCGGCGCTTTCCGCATCCAACCGGGCTATGGCCAAGTCTGCAAGCAATGCGTCTGGAGGTAACAGCAGCGCATCACGTCCTTGGATATCAAGCGACTCAAGCGCGGCCGGCGAATAAGCCTGCGCAATGTCAAATGCGCCGATGCCTGTGCGCCGCAGCGCAGCCAAGTGCCCACCGCACCCCAGCCGTTCCCCCAGGTCGGCCGCCAATGTTCGCACATAGGTCCCCTTGCTGCAGCTCACTTCAAATACAACACGCTCCCCCAGCCATTCGAGCAACTGAAGCTGGTAGATGCGGACACACCTTGACGCACGTTCCAGCACAATGCCCTCGCGAGCATATTCATACAGCGGCTTGCCATCCCGTTTGAGTGCGGAATGCATGGGTGGAACCTGGTTAATTTCGCCAAGAAACGTTGTCAGCATCCGCTCGACATCGGCTCGGGTCGCTACTACAGGACGGCGCTCCAGCACCACTCCTTCGGCATCGGCTGTATCGGTGGTGGCCCCAAGCTGGACAGTGGCGACGTAACGTTTGCCGGCATCCAGCAGAGCCCCGGAAAACTTGGTCGCTTCACCAAAACAGAGCGGCAAAAGACCTGTAGCCAATGGATCGAGCGTGCCGGTATGCCCTGCTTTTTCAGCGTTATAGAGCCGCCGCACCGCTTGCAATGCATGATTGGACGACAACCCCAAGGGCTTATCCAGCAGTAACACGCCATCCAGCCGACGACGCGGAGCACGCCGAGGAGCGTTCAATCGCTATGCAACTTCTTGTCTGACTCAACTGCCTCATCGATCAGGCGCGACAAGTGCGTGCCACGTTCTACCGAGGCGTCGTAGAGGAAATGCAGCTCGGGAATCTGGTGGATGCGCAATCGGCGCCCCAACTCGCGCCGGAAAAAACCGGCTGAACGTTTTAGTCCATCGGCGATTACGATGTTGGCTTCAGCGTCAGCCAGCGATGTATAAAAAACTTTGGCATGAGCATAATCTGCGGTCACTTCCACATCGGTCACCGTAACGAGTATCAGTCTGGCCGCAATGCGCGGATCCTTCATGTGAAACCGCAGCAGGTCCGCCAGTTCACGACGAATCTGTTCGGCAACACGGTCTGAACGCGCGAAACCGCGTTGCGTAGCCATTATCGCTTAAAGCGAACGGGCAACTTCCTGAGTCTCGAAGACTTCAAGCTGGTCACCTTCATTGATGTCATTGAAGTTCTTGATGCTCAAGCCACATTCGAACCCTTCCCTGACTTCGCGCACATCATCCTTGAAACGCTTCAGTGAATCGAGTTCGCCCGCATGCACCACGGTATTGTTGCGGAGCAAGCGTACGGAGGCATTGCGTTTGACAACCCCTGACAACACCATACAACCCGCCACCGCGCCGACTTTGGAAATACGGAATACCTGGCGAATCTCGACCAGGCCAAGCATCACCTCTTTTTTCTCTGGCGCCAGCATGCCCGACAGCGCGGCCTTTACCTCATCGACGACAGAGTAAATGATGTTGTAATAGCGGATATCCACACCAAAGCTCTCGGCGGCCTTGCGCGCGCCGGCATCAGCGCGGGTATTGAAGCCGATGATGACGGCTTTGGAGGCCGAGGCAAGGTTGACGTCGGATTCGCTGATGCCACCCACCCCGGCATGAATCACGGCAACCTTGACTTCATTGGTGGATAGTTTATTCAGCGACTGAACCAGCGCTTCCTGAGACCCCTGGACATCGGCCTTGACAATCAGCGGCAAGACCCTGACCTCGCCATCGGCGAGTTGTTCAAACATGTTTTCAAGTTTGGCGGCCTGCTGCTTGGCTAGCTTGACATCACGGAACTTGCCTTGACGGAACAAGGCAATTTCGCGCGCTTTTCGCTCGTCAGCGAGCACCATGCCTGTATCACCCGCAGCCGGAACATCGGTCAGACCCTGAATTTCAACGGGGATCGAAGGGCCTGCCGACTCAACGGACTTTCCGTTCTCGTCAAGCATGGCGCGCACGCGGCCAAATACGGAACCCAGCAGGAGTGAGTCTCCCCGCCGCAGCGTCCCTGACTGCACCAGAAGGGTCGCTACCGGTCCTTTGCCTTTGTCGAGCCGCGCTTCAATAACAATACCCTTGGCTGGCGCGTCCCTGGGCGCTTTCAGCTCAAGAACTTCCGCCTGCAGCAACAGTTGCTCCAGCAAAGCGTCGACGCCTGCCCCTGTCTTGGCAGAAACGCCAATGAATGGCGAATCACCACCATATTCTTCGGGCACAACACCCTCGGCAACCAGCTCCTGCTTGACACGCTCAGGGTTGCCATCCGGTTTGTCGATTTTGGTTATTGCCACAACCAGAGGCACATTGGCTGCCTTGGCATGATGGATGGCCTCCCTGGTTTGCGGCATGACGCCATCGTCAGCGGCAACCACCAGAATGACGATGTCAGTCGCCTTCGCGCCACGGGCGCGCATGGCTGAAAATGCCTCGTGCCCCGGGGTATCGAGGAAAGTGATCATTCCACGCGGCGTTTCAACGTGATAGGCACCAATGTGCTGCGTAATCCCGCCGGCTTCGCCATGCGCAACCCGGCTCTTGCGGATATAGTCAAGCAAGGATGTCTTGCCGTGATCGACGTGGCCCATGACGGTGACGACAGGCGCACGCGGCAACTGCACAAACGCCTTGTGCGCCGCCTGATCATCGAGAAATGCTTCAGGATCATCCAGCTTTGCGGCAAAAGCCCGGTGTCCCATTTCTTCCACCACAATCATCGCGGTCTCTTGATCTATCACCTGATTGATAGTGACCATGGAACCCATCTTCATCATGGCTTTGATGACTTCAGCCGCCTTGACCGTCATCTTGTGGGCCAAATCAGCGACGGAGATGGTTTCCGGAATATATACATCATGGATGATGGCTTCCACGGCCAGCTGCGGTACGGAATCTTCAACATGGACATTATGGTGCCCCCCGTGCCGTCCGCCGCCCTTGGCGCCGCGCCAGCCAGCGAGTCCGGCATCGCCCCGTGTCTTGATGGGCCGGCGTTTCGCGGTATCCTCTTTCCAGGTGTCCTTCTTGGCAGGCTTGGCCTTGCTTTCGACAGGTTTGCCAGCAGGTTTGTGGATAGTGCCGGACACCCCTGCAGCCTGTTCCGTCGTCTTCGTTGCTTTTGTTGCTTCTGTAGCCGCAACCTGCTGCTGAACAAGACGAGCCTCGGCTTCAGCACGCGTCCTGGCCTCACGTGTATTTTTTTCCTCAAACTCAGCCGCCTGGATGGACGCAAGCTGAGCTTGACGCTTTGCTTCGGCCTCACGTAATGCCCGCTCCGCGGAATCTATGACCGACTTTGCCTTTGGCTTCGCGGTCGAACGCACTACTACAGATTTGACCACAGGAACTTCAACCAGCTCGGTTGCAACTACCGGTGGTTGCGGCGGCTCTGCGATTGCGCTTGCATCCGCTACAGACTCAGGGGGTATCGTGGAAATTGTGGGCTCTATCGCGGGGAGTGGGCTTTGCTTGGCAGACTTCCCCTCATCTGCTGCAACACGGCTCCCCTTCGCCTCTTCTTTTACCTTTGCAGCGGCGATCTTTTTAACCGGCGCCACATCGGCCTCTGTCACAGCCTCACGCGGATCGCGCTTGACAAATACCCTCTTTTTACGTACCTCTACCTGAATAGTTCGAGACTTTCCCGTTGCATCCGATGCCCTTATTTCAGTAGTCTGCTTGCGCGTCAAAGTTATCTTTGACTTGGGCTTGGCCTCACCGTGCGACTTGCGCAAATAGTCCAGAAGGCGTGTCTTGTCCTGCTCGGACATAATGTCGTTGGGAGCTTGCTTGCTTACGCCAGCTTTGGCCAGCTGATCAAGCAGATCCGGCGCCGGTATTTTCAGCTCGGTAGCAAATTCGGAAACAGTCATCAAAGCCATGCCCTACCCCTTATTCTTCCTCGGCGAACCAATGGGCGCGCGCCGCCACAATCAAGGCTGTTGCCCGCTCGGCATCCGTACCGGTCAATTCAATCAATTCATCGACTGCCAGATCCGCCAGTGCATCGCGGTTGGTGATGCCCTTCTTCGCCAGTTTTGCCGCAAGACCCGCATCCATACCCTCAAGCGCAAGCATGTCTTCAGCAACCTTGTCCAGCTGCTCCTCATCAACGATAGCTTCCGTCAACAGAACATTGCGCGACCGCTCGCGCAACTCATTGACCGTTGCCTCATCGAATGCCTCGATTTCAAGCATTTCCGCCAACGGAACATAGGCAATTTCCTCTAGCGTGGAAAAGCCTTCCTCAATCAGGATATTCGCCACTTCCTCATCAACGTCGAGCTTCTCTACGAACAAGGCGCGGATCGTTGCAAACTCGGACGCGGACTTTTCCTGTGACTGCTCGACCGTCATCAGGTTGATTGTCCAGCCAGTCAGTTCAGAGGCCAAACGCACATTTTGCCCGCCACGACCAATCGCAATGGCGAGATTGGCCTCGTCCACCACAACATCCATCGCATGCTTTTCTTCGTCAACCACGATGCTTTGCACCTCGGCCGGGGCCAGGGCCCCGATCACAAACTGGGCCGGATCCGCCGACCAGAGAATGATATCCACGCGTTCGCCGGACAACTCATTGGTCACCGCCGTTACGCGCGAACCGCGCATACCGACGCAGGTACCAATCGGATCGACACGCGGATCATTCGACTTGACCGCAATCTTTGCCCGCATGCCGGCATCACGCGCAGCGGCCTTGATCTCGAGCAGGCCATCTTCAATTTCTGGGACCTCCAGCTCGAACAGCTTCATGATGAATTCAGGCGCCGTACGGGACAAAATGAGCTGCGGGCCGCGTGCTTGGCGATCAATCTTCATCAACCAGGCGCGCACCCGGTCGCCGGGGCGAAGATTTTCCTTGGGGATCATCTGATCACGCGGCAACAAGGCCTCAATACGCCCCGCCTCAACGATCGCGCTACCGCGCTCCAGACGCTTTACCGTGCCGCTGACAAGATATTCCTTGCGTTCAAGGAAATCATTCAATATCTGCTCGCGCTCGGCATCGCGAATCTTCTGCAGAATGACCTGCTTCGCCGCCTGTGCCCCGATACGACCGAAATCGATGGGCTCCATCGCCTCCTCGATATAGTCTTCAAGCACAATATCCGGAATCTGCTGCCGGGCTTCCGTCAGTCCCTTTTGCAGCTCGGGATTTTCCACCATGTCATCGGCAACCACCAGCCAGCGCCGGAAAGCCTCGTAACCACCCGTGTCGCGGTCAATCTCGACACGTACATCGGCCTCGTCATTGATGCGTCTCTTGGTCGCCGACGCGAGCGCTTGTTCGAGGGCATCAAAAACGATGTCCCTTGCCACATTTTTTTCGCGGGCCAAGGCATCGACCAGCAGTAACAATTCACGGCTCATATGTGGTTCTCCGGCAATATTCAGAACTTTGGCACCAAACGCGCTCGATCCACGTTCTCCAGCGCAAACTCATGCAGTGCATCTCCCGCCCGCAGGCAGACCTTTTCTGCCCCATCCTCACCAGCCAATGCCTCCAGTATCCCGCTGAAGTTACGCTGGTTGCCCAATGGAACACGCAACTTCAACTGCACCTGCCGACCGGCGAAACGGCGAAAATCAGCCGCTTTGGTCAGCGCACGATCAAGCCCCGGTGAAGACACCTCCAGCCGGTCGTAATCAATGTTTTCGACCAGGAACACGTGGGTAAGCTGATTACTTACGGCAGCACAATCATCAACACTGATGCCACGCTCCGCCATCCCGGCAGTCAGCGGATAATCGATAAAGACGCGCAACAGCCTGGCGCGCGGGCTTGTCTCCACCTCAACCAGCTCGTACCCCAGGCCTGAAACAGTTTTTTCAATTAAATCATCAAGTTGCATTCAAATATAGAAACGCATTCGACAAATAAAAAATGGGCTGAAAAGCCCATTCTTTTCTCTCCCGAGAACGGTGCCAACTAAAGGAGCAAAATTATAGCAGAGGCCTTATTTCTCTGCAAAATCGATTTGCTTGCCGTCAGCCTCGTCATCAAAGACTATAGCGTCATCGATGTCTGCATAAGGAGGATGCGGCGATAGAGGCGCCGCTGTCTTCCGCTCGGGCGGCAACAGTTTCAGCAAGGCTTCCACCTCGTCGGGCTGAAGGTCACGGCACTGCCCCCGTTTGAGGCGGGGCGGCAGACTAACCGGCCCATAGCGCACCCGCATGAGACGGCTCACCGTCAGGCCGACGGCTTCAAACATGCGCCGCACTTCGCGATTGCGGCCTTCCGCAAGCGCCACCCTGTACCAGCGATTGACGCCTTCACCGCCGGCTTCGGCGATCAGGCTAAAGCGCGCCAAACCGTCTTCCAGTTCGACACCCTGACGCAGGCGTTCCAGCACTTCCGGAGTCGCCTCGCCCAGCACGCGAACAGCATACTCACGCTCAATTTCGTAACGCGGGTGCATCATGCGATTGGCCAAACCGCCATCGTTGGTAAATAGCAGCAGACCGCAGGAGTTGAAATCCAGACGACCGACGGCAATCCAGCGGCCGCTCTTCAGACGCGGCAACCTGGCGAAGACGCTCGGCCGACCCTGCGGATCATCCTTGGAAACGATCTCACCTTCAGGCTTGTGATACATCACAACACGCGGCAGGCGATTGGCGAACTTGAGTTGCACCAGCTTGCCATTGACGCGAATTTTGTCCTCCGGGCCAACCCGCTGGCCGACATGCGCAGGCATGCCGTTGACGCTGACTCGTCCGGCAATGATCCATTCTTCAAGCTCGCGCCGCGAACCATAGCCCGCATCGGCAAGCGCCTTGTGCAGCTTGGGCGGATCGATGAAAACTACTGCATGGCGCCGCCCGCCCTGCTCCTGTGCATGATGTTGCCCCGGACTGGCGCTGTCACGCCGGCCATCGCCGTGTGCCCGCGGGCCACCCTGTGGCAAGCGAAAAGGGGTGGCCTTGCGCGGCGGGGCTGGCTTGCGCGGCAGTCCGCTTCGGTTTCCCTTCGGCGCAGCCGGGTTGTCTTTTTCTTTCATGAAACCCTGCGGGCTGACCTGCTGTCCATCATTCTGTCGCCTGCCTTGTTTCGCCGCCGTCGGCATGTTCGGCGCCCGATTCTTCGCCCCTCGATGCCGCGAACGCCTTGACGATTGCGGCTTGTCCAAGGTCCATGGCTCTTTCAATTTCAGTTAATGGCGGCAGCTCGGTCAGGCTGCGCAGACCGAGGTCATCCAGAAATGTCCGTGTTGTCGCATACAGCGCCGGTCTTCCCGGCGCGTCGCGATGGCCAACGGCATCGATCCAGTCGCGCGCTTCCAGCGTTTTCAATATGTTCGGCGACACCGCAACACCGCGAATGTCCTCAATATCGCCACGCGTCACCGGCTGACGATAGGCGATGATCGCCAGCGTTTCCATGACGGCACGCGAATACTTCGGCGCCTTGTCATTTTTCAGCCGGTCAATGTAAATCTGGTATTCGGGACGCGTCTGGAAACGCCAACCCGAAGCCACGCGCACCAGCTCGATGCCACGGCCCGACCAATCGCGACGCAAATCGTCGAGCAGCGTATGCCAGGTACCGTCGTCAAACTCCTGCTCGAAGAGCTTTTTCAGCTCGAACAGGGGTAGCGGTTCCGCCGCCACCAGCAGTGCGGTTTCCAGTACGCGTTTGTAGTCATCGGGTTTATACAGCGGCAGCATCGGGCAATCTTACATAAATGGGAGCCAGCGCTTCGTTCTGGGTAATTTCGACCAGCGCCTCACGGGACAGTTCGAGCATGGCGAGAAAGCTGACGACCAGCCCCCGAACACCCAGCGTCAGATCGAACAACTGCTCAAAAACTACGTAACCACCGCCTTGCAATCGACGCAGGATAAGGCTCATATGCTCGCGTACGGAAAGTTCTTCGCGCTGAATCTTGTGATGCTGGTGAATATGCGCCTGTTTCATGAGCGTGAGCCAGGCTACCTGGAGATCGTGCAGGCTGACCTCGGGTTGGCGTTCGACCACCTTGTCGGCAATCCAGATCGTGATCCATTCAAAATCGCGGCCAACCTGCGGCAACTCATCCAGGCGGGCGGCGGCGGCCTTTATGCGCTCGTATTCGACCAGCCGGCGCACCAGCTCGGCGCGCGGATCTTCCGCCTCGCCGTCATCGGCCCTGGGCGGACGCGGCAACAGCATGCGCGACTTGATTTCAATCAGCATCGCCGCCATCAGCAGGTACTCGGCGGCCAGTTCCAGATTGTGCCGACGCATGGCTTCAACATACGTCAAATACTGCGCCGTCAGTGGCGCCATCGGAATATCCAGCACATCGATATTCGCGCGGCGAATCAGATACAGCAACAGGTCCAGCGGACCCTCGAAAGAGTCGAGAATGATCTCCAGCGCATCCGGCGGGATGTAGAGGTCATAGGGCATCTCCGCCATTACCTCGCCATAGACCTTGGGCAGATGCGGCGCCGTCCCGGCAAAACTCGGCGCTGGCGGTACGCCGCCCGCACTCCCCACAACGCTGTCTACCAGGCCAGTCACGAGTAATCGATCCCTATCGCTTCGCGCACGTCGCGCATCGTCTCTTGCGCCAGTTTGCGCGCCTTTTCGCAACCGTCGGCAATGATGTTTTTCACCAGTTGCGGATCTTCCTCATACATTTTAGCCCGTTCGCGCATGGGCTCCTGTTCCTTCAGTACGGCGTCGATCACGGGCTGTTTGCACTCGATGCAGCCAATTCCCGCCGAGCGACAGCCGCTTTGCACCCAGTGCTTGACCTCATCGCCGGAATAAATCTGGTGCCACTGCCACACCGGACACTTTTCGGGATCGCCCGGATCCGTGCGCCGCACCCGCTGCGGATCGGTCTGCATGGTGCGAATCTTCTTCGTGATGGATTCCGCGTCCTCGCGCAGCGCGATCGTGTTGCCGTAGGACTTCGACATCTTCTGCCCGTCCAGCCCCGGCATGCGCGACGCTTCGGTCAGCAAGGCATCAGGCTCGACCAGAATCATCTTGCGGGTCCCCTCCAGCCAGCCGAACAAGCGTTCACGGTCGCCATACGAGAGGCTCTGCGCTTCGTTGAGCAGCGCGTGCGCCTCGGTCAGCGCCTTGTCTTCACCTTGTTCCTGATAGCGGGTGCGCAGATCGTCGTAAAGTTTGGCGCGCTTGTTGCCAAGCTTCTTCACCGCTTCGCGCGCCTTGCCCTCAAAATCGGGCTCGCGGCCATAGAGGTGATTGAAACGGCGCGCAATCTCGCGTGTGAATTCAATGTGCGGCACCTGATCTTCACCCACCGGCACGCGATTGGCGCGATACATCAGGATATCGGCCGCCTGCAATAACGGATAGCCAAGGAAACCGTACGTCGTCAAATCCTTGTGCGTCAACTTCTCCTGCTGATCCTTGTAGGTTGGCACGCGCTCCAGCCAGCCCAGCGGCGTCATCATCGACAACAGCAGGTGAAGCTCGGCATGCTCCGGCACCCTGGACTGAATGAAAATCGTCGCTTGCATAGGGTCAACGCCGGCCGCCAGCCAGTCGATCACCATGTCGTAGGCATTATCGGTAATCGTGCCGGGCTCGTCGTAAGCCGTGGTCAGGGCATGCCAGTCCGCGACGAAAAACAGGCAGGGAAACTCATGTTGCAATTTGATCCAGTTGGCCAATACACCGTGATAGTGGCCAAGATGCAAACGCCCCGTGGGGCGCATGCCGGAGAGAACTTTTTCTGCGTACATATCAAAAACCGAACAGGCTCGTCAGCAAGGAAAAATACACGCTCAACAACGGACGTAAAACGCGGTCAAGCACGCCCAGAAACAGCAAGGCTAAAAGAATGGGCAATCCCCAGCGCTCGAGTTGTGAGAATTTCCACGCCGCGCGCGGCGGTAACAAACTCACTGCAATGCGTCCGCCATCAAGCGGCGGCAGGGGCAACAGGTTCAACAACATCAGCACGCCATTGATGCCTATCCCCACCTTGGCCATTTCGCGCATGGCCTCGGAATAGGCATTCTCCGGCACATCAAGCGAAAACTTCAGCAACAGCGCCCAACCCAGGGCCATCACCAGATTCGCCGCCGGCCCGGCAGCGGCCACCCACAGCATATCCTGTTTGGGACGGCGCAATTTGCCAAAATCCACCGGCACGGGCTTTGCCCAGCCGAACAGCATGCCGCCGGATGAAAGCAGCAAAATCACCGCCGGGACGAGGATCGTGCCCACCACGTCAATATGCCGCAGCGGATTGATGCTGATGCGTCCCAACTGCCACGCCGTCGGGTCGCCAAAATGCCGTGCGGCATAGCCGTGCGCGGCTTCATGCAGCGTGATGGCGAAAATCACGGGCAGGGCGGAAATCGCCAGCGTCTGGATAGTATTCATGGAGGGTGTGAATTCTATCAGACAGCATCAACCCAGCCCGCAGGGCGCCAGCGGCCCGCGGCCTGCGCGTACCAGTTCCGGCCGGTCGCCGGTCAGGTTGATCACCGTCGTCATTTCGATACCGCAATGCCCTGCGTCAATCACCGCATCAAGCTGTTTTTCCAGCCGGTCGCGAATTTCGTCAGCATCGGCCAAAGGCAACTCGTCGCCCGGCAGGATCAGGGTTGAACTGAGCAGCGGTTCATCCAGTTCCGCCAGCAAGGCCAGGACCAGCCGATGATCCGGCACGCGCAGGCCGATCGTCTTGCGTTTGGGATGCAGCAGGCGGCGCGGCAATTCCCTGGTGCCTTCGAGGATGAAGGTATAGCTGCCCGGCGTGGTCGCCTTGAGCAGGCGGAACTGCGTGTTATCGACCCGCGCATATTTTGCAATTTCGGAAAGATCGCGACACATCAGCGTGAAATGATGCCGTTCGTCGACGCCGCGAATGGCGCGGATACGGGCCAGCAAAGGCGCATAGCCCGTCACGCCGACCAGCGAATAGGCGGCATCGGTGGGCAGCGCAAGCAGGCCGCCGCTTCTCGCAATTTCTGCGGCCTGCTTGATCAGGCGCGGCTGCGGATGCTCAGGGTGAATCTGGAAAAACTGCGCCATGCGTGCAGTAAATCAACTCCATTGCGCCCAGACTGGCGTCAGGTCATCGGGCAAATCCGGCAGTTTGCCCAGATCGATCCAGCTCTCGCCCGGGCCATGGAAATCGGAGCCGCGTGAGGCGAGAAAACCGAACTCGCGGCAAGTGCGCGCAAACTCCTGCGCTTCATCCGGCGTCTGCGCACCGGACAGCACTTCAATTCCGCGTCCGCCCAGATCACGGAAGGTCGCAAACATTTCCCGACGCTGGGTTTTGTCCAGCCGGTAACGCGCCGGATGGGCGATGACCGCCGTACCGCCAGCGCCGACTATCCAGGCAACGGATTCTTCAAGCGTCGCCCAGGCATGGGCGACATAACCGGGTTTGCCCTTCGCCAGCCAGTGATCGAAAACGGTTTTGACATCCTTTGCACAACCCTGCTCGACGATGTAGCGGGCGAAATGCGCACGGCTGATCATGGCCGGATTGCCCGCATAACGCAGCGCTCCCGCGTAGGCCCCGTGAATGCCGGCCTTGTCCAGTTCCGCCGCCATGCATCCGGCGCGTGCATCGCGGCCGCTTCTCACTTTTTGCAACCCGGCCTGCAATGCGGCGTTGCCCGGATCAACCGCCAGCCCCAGGATATGCACCGTCTGGTCATCGCCCCAGGAAATCGAAATTTCCACGCCGTCAATAAAACGCAGCCCCACCTCCGCTGCGGCAGCGCGCGCTTCAGGCAGGCCGCTCAGTTCATCATGATCCGTCAACGCCAGCAATTCCACGCCATTGCCATGCGCGCGGCGCGCCACCCCGGCGGGGGCGAGCAGGCCATCCGACAACGTGGAATGGCAATGCAGGTCGGCATTCAGTGCTCTCATTGCGGGGCGGCTTTGTCCATAAAAAATCCGTCGATCAATTTTGCCACTTCCTGCGGCTGGTCATGGTGCATATTGTGCCCGGAATCCGGCAATGTGACTTCGCGTATGTTCCTGAAACACGCCACGCGCCCGCGATAGTCCTCGGAATCCAGGGTGAAATGCTTTTTGAACGCATACGAATCCGCGGCGATCACCCACAGTACAGGCGCCACCACCTGCCGCCAGATCGCCATGGCCTCCTCCAGCCGGTAGGGGAGCGGACTCGTCCAGCGATGATACGGATCAATCGCCAGACGAATTTCATTCTGCCCATTGCCGGTTGCCGCATCTTCGCCCAGATGCGCGGCAAGAAACTGCGCCTGTGCGGCGGACAGGCGCGGATTGTCTTTCTGCAAGCGTGCCGCCAGCGCGGCGCGATCGGGATAGACGCGAAACGACGGTGTATCGCGCGCCTGCTGCAGCCAGCGGGCATAACGCTCGGCCGCTTCTGCGGCCGGGCGGTGCGGCATGCCAATGCCTTCGAGATTGACCAGCCCGGCCACCCGCCCGGGGCGGATGCCCGCGTACAGACATGCCACGTTGCCGCCCAGGCTATGCGCCACGAGGCGTGCCGGCGCCGCAGGCGAGTAATGCTCCAGCAAGACATCGAGATCGGCCACGTAGTCGGGGAACCAGTAGCTGTCATGGTTGCGCTGCGACAGCCCGAACCCGCGCCAGTCTGGCGCCACGACGCGCCAGCCACGCGTCAGCGCATCCACGACAAACTGCCATGAGGCCGAAATATCGCCCCAGCCATGCAACATGATCAGCAATGGCGCTGCCGGGTCATCCTGCCAGCAGCGTACATGGATACGGCGTTTGCGCAACGACAGGAATTCGGAATGGCAGGGCTTCATTGTTGCATTTTAACAGCGTGACGCCCTGCGGCTGCCGCGCAGTCCATACCGGTTCGCAGGCAATGCATGCGGTTCGACTACAATCCGGCGCTTCCTTTATCCTCACCTGAGCCAACAACCGCTACTTCAATCCGCACCCATGGCCGCCAAAGCTCCCGATAGCCGCGCAAGCACTTATGACGAATCCTCCTTTCGCGTTCTCAAGGGGCTGGAGCCCGTGCGCGAGCGGCCGGGGATGTACACGCGCACCGACTCGCCCGCCCACATCATTCAGGAAGTCATCGACAACGCCGCCGATGAAGCGCTGGGCGGCCATGCCAAAAACATCCACGTCACGCTGCACATCGACGGCGCCGTCACCGTGACCGATGATGGCCGCGGCATTCCGGTCGGCATTCACCCGGAAGAGCAAATCCCCGTAGTAGTGCTCGCCTTTACCCGCCTGCATGCCGGCGGCAAATTTGACAAGCGCTCCGGCAATTCGGCGTATGCCTTTTCCGGCGGGCTGCACGGCGTCGGTGTTGCAGTCACCAATGCGCTGTCAACGCGCGTCGTGGTTGAAGTCCGCCGCGAAGGCAAAATATGGCAGATCGCATTTACCGGCGGCGGCGAAAAAATCGGGCCGCTGACGGAAACCGGAACCTGCGGCAAACAAACCGGCACGCGCGTCACCGTGTGGCCGGACGGCAAATATTTCGACGCGCCCAAAGTGCCGCTCGCCGAGCTGGAGCGCCTGCTGCGCTCGAAAGCGGTGCTGCTGCCCGGCGTCAAGGTGCGTCTTGACAGCGTGCAGGCCGACGACAGCATCAGCAGCAAGACCTGGAGCTATCCGCAGGGGCTGGCCGGCTATCTGGCTGAACTGGCAGGCAGCGCAGAAAGCGTGGCCCCGCTCTACGCCGCCGAAAAATATGCCGACGCCGACCATGCCGATTTCGCCTCCGGCGAAGGCGCGGCCTGGGTTATCGGCTGGTTTATCGACATGCTGCCCTCCGAATCGTACGTCAACCTGATTCCTACCGTCGCCGGAGGCACGCACGAATCCGGGCTGCGGGCGGGTGTTTTTGAGGCCGTCAAATCCTTCATCGAACATCGCGCACTGTTGCCGCGCGGCGTCAAACTACAACAGGATGACGTCTGCAGCCGCATGGCCTTTGTGCTATCGACGCGCCTGCTCGATCCGCAGTTCCAGGGCCAGGTCAAGGAAAAACTCAACTCGCGCGAGGCGGTGAAGCTGGTTTCCAGCATGCTTCGCGATCCGTTTGAAATCTGGCTCAATCAACACGTTGAAGCAGGCAAGGCAATTGCCGAGCTGTCGATCCACCAAGCGCTGGCGCGGCAAAAAAACGCGCAGAAGGTGGAAAAAAGGAAGCAATCCGGCGTTGCCGTGCTCCCCGGAAAACTCTCCGATTGCGAATCTACCGACCTTACCGTAAACGAACTCTTCCTCGTCGAAGGCGATTCCGCCGGCGGCTCGGCAAAGATGGCACGCAACAAGGAAACCCAGGCCATCCTGCCCTTGCGCGGCAAGGTGCAGAACGCCTGGGAAATCGAGCCCGGCCGGCTGTTCGCCAACGCCGAAATTCACGATATCGCCGTCGCCCTGTGCGTCGATCCGCATGAGACGCCAGACGCCGACCTGTCTGGGCTGCGATATGGCAAAGTCATCATCATGTCGGATGCCGACGTGGACGGCGCGCACATCCAGACGCTGCTGCTTACCCTGTTCTACCGCCATTTTCCGGCGCTCATCGCCCGCGGTCACGTGCATATCGCCCAACCGCCGCTCTACCGCATCGATGTTCCCGCCAGCGGCAAGAAAAGGCCCGCGCGCCGGCTCTACGCCCTGGATGAAGGGGAACTGTCCGCGACCAGGGATCGCCTGCTCAAGGAAGGCATTGCCGAGAGCGCCATTGAGGTCGGCCGTTTCAAGGGACTGGGCGAGATGAACCCGGAACAGTTGCGCGAAACCGCCATGGATCCAGCCACCCGCCGCGTGCTGCCGGTGACTGAGCGGCTCGCGGCGCAGACCCGGCAACTCTTCAACCTCTTGATGGGTAAAGGCGAAGCGGCCGCGCGCCGTATCTGGATGGAGGAAAAAGGACACCTGGTCGAGGCGGATATCTGAACCAATAGACCAGCCATGGGTATCAGCAACACACAATAGGGCCCCTGACGCCCTGTGCAGTAGAAGTGATCAGCCTCTCCCCGCGCCTGCACACCCTTTTTGCATTAAACTGACCGGCGGGTTATTATTTTATTGAAGAGGGTTCGTAGTGGCGAGTTTCATTTAATAAATACACTGAACGTTTTAGGGAGACCCTCATGGGCCATAACGATCTCAGCCAAACCGACCTGCCGGCGCACGAGTTGGATGTCCGTTTCCCGCGCGCTGACGGCTCGCGCATTCCTTACGAAGTCTTCAGCTCACAGGCGGTCTACGAACGCGAACAGGAACGCATCTACCGCGGGGCGACTTGGAGTTTCGTTGCCCTTGAGGCAGAGATTCCCAAACCCGGCGATTTCAAAAGCACCTTCGTTGGCGATACGCCCGTGGTCGTCACGCGCGCCGACGATGGCAGCCTCGCAGCCTGGGTCAATCGCTGTGCCCACCGCGGCGCGATGGTCTGCACCCAGCCGCGCGGCAATGCTTCTTCTCACGCCTGCCCCTATCACCAATGGAACTTCGATAGCCGCGGCAATCTGACCGGCGTACCGTTTCACCGTGGCCAGAAGCACATGACCGGAATGCCGCCGGATTTCGACATGAAAGAGCATAGCCTGCGCAAGCTCCGTGTCGAGAGCTACAAGGGTCTGGTCTTTGCCAGTTTCATCGACACCGTCGCGGCGTTGCCGGATTATCTCGGCCCGGAGATGCGGCCGTGGATCGATCGCATCATGTGCAAACCCATCGTTTATCTCGGCTGTACACGGCAATACGTCAACGCCAACTGGAAACTCTATTTCGAGAACGTCAAAGACCCCTACCACGCCAGTCTGCTGCATCTCTTCCACACCACGTTCAATATCCTGCGCGTCGGCATGAAGGCGCGCTCGCTCCC
This sequence comes from uncultured Rhodocyclaceae bacterium, assembly GCA_964596295.1. Taxonomy (GTDB): domain Bacteria; phylum Pseudomonadota; class Gammaproteobacteria; order Burkholderiales; family Rhodocyclaceae; genus Rugosibacter. The sequence goes on from CAZQTB010000003.1 coordinate 39,157, forward strand.
TGATGCCACCCACGGCCTGCACAGCATCATTACCGCCACACGGATCGAGAAGGATACTTCCGCTGCGGAATACAAGGCCCAGGCCATCCGCTCGATGGACGACGGTTTCCATCTCGAAGACGAATCCGTGCTCAGCTATGTGCATGAATACGAGGAAGCGACAACGAATCACATCCAGTCAATATTTCCGCAACTGGTGTTGCAGCAGATTCACAACTCACTGGTAGCGCGCCAGCTTCTGCCCAAGGCGGCCGACCGCTTCGAACTGGTTTTTCACTTCTTCGGCTATGCTGACGATACCCCCGAGTTGCGCGCTTTGCGCATCAAGCAAGCCAACCTGGTCGGGCCAGCCGGTTACATTTCGATGGAAGACGGCTTTGCCACCGAGCTCGTGCAGCGCGGCACACTGCGCGAAAGCAAGGCCGTTTCGGCGATAGAAATGGCCCGCAGCAACCCGGACCAGCAGGATTCGCTGATCACCGAAAGCTTGATTCGCCGCTTCTGGACCGGATACCAGAAGATCATGGGTTTATAAGAAAGGATGCATATGACCCCACTTGACCGGATGCTGCTGTGGTTTGAGCTCCACAGCCTGCAGGAACGTTATGTCAGCGTGCTGGACAACGACGAGCTGGACGAATGGCCGTCACTCTTCACCGAAGACGGCCATTACGAAATTGTCCCCAAGGAAAATGCCGATGCAGACCTGCCGATAGGGCTCATCTATTGTGACAGCCGGCGCATGATGCGCGACCGCGTAATATCGACACGCAATGCCAACCTCTACGAGCCGCACACCTATCGCCACATGCATTCGGGGCTCAGCATCACGCCGACCGGGCCCGATACGGCGCTGATGCGTGCCAACTACGTCGTCATTCGCACCAACACAGCGGGCGAGTCGATCATCTATCAGGCCGGCCGCTACGAAGACGACGTAGTAAAGACTGCCGAAGGCTGGCGCTACCGCCGCAAGCGGGCGATCTACGATACCTTGCGCGTTCCGACCTTGCTGGCCATTCCGGTTTAAGCGTCGCACCATTGCCAGTTCGATCTGTCGATATTTTTCAACCAGAGAAGGCAACGGTTTCCATGGCTAACGTTAACGAAGCAATTCTGAAAAAGGTCAAGGGCTGGGCGCCTTATGTCGATGCCAAGCTCGGTTTTCGCAATCACTGGTATCCCGTCGCGTTTGCCAATGACATCGCCGAGGGACAACCGCAGAAAATCAAGCTGCTCGGCGAAGATTTGTTGGTCAATCGCGTCGGCGGCAAACTCTATTGCATTAGAGACCGGTGCCTGCATCGCGGCGTGCCGCTCTCGGCCAAAATCGAGTCTTATACGCCGGAAACCATCACCTGCTGGTACCACGGCTGGACGTATCGATGGGAAGACGGCCTGCTTCACGACATCATCACCAATCCGGAGAGCATGCAGATCGGCAAACAGCGGCTCAAGACCTATCCGGCTCAGGAAGCCAAGGGCTGCATTTTCATCTTCCTCGGCGATATCGCACCGCCGCCTCTCGCGCATGACACACCACCGACTTTCCTTGATGACGATATGGTGATCTGCGGCCAGAACCGCATTGTCAAGTCGAACTGGCGGCTTGCTGCCGAAAATGGATTCGATCCGGCGCACATCTTCATCCACAAGGATTCGGTACTCATCAAGGGCAACGACCTCGCCCTGCCACTGGGTTTCGCGCCGCGCGGCGATGCCAGGAAACGCACGCATATCGTCGAAGACGACTCGGAAAATGGCGCCAAGGGCGTCTACGACCTGCTTGCCGAGGCATCGGTACCGGTCTTCGAAGGCAAGCTCGACGGCAAGGTCGTCCGCACCGGTAACTTCGGCCATAACCGCGTCGCCAACAACATTTCAATCTGGCTGCCGGGTGTGTTGCGCGTGCAACCCTTCCCCGACCCGGCCACTACGCAGTTCGAATGGTATGTGCCCATCGACGAAGAGCATCACTATTACTTCCAGACCATCGGCAAGCGCTGCGCCACGGCCGGGGAGACCGCCGCTTACGTGCACGAGTTCAACGACAAATGGCGCTCGCTGGCTCTCGATGGCTTCAACAACGACGATGTCTGGGCGCGCGAAGCCATGGTGGACTTCTATTCCGACGACGAAGGCTGGCTGAAAGAAATACTCTTCGAAGCCGACAGCGCAATTGTCGACTGGCGCAAGCTCGCCTCGAAACTCAATCGCGGCGTGCAGACCCGCGACCACGTCAGGGCATAACAATCGCGCACGACGCATCGCCGCACGGCATGTCACACTGACCAATGACCGGAGCGACGCAACGCTCGACCTTTATCATCTGCAACTTTTTTTACTTTTTAATCCGAGGAGCCCTTGCATGAAACTAAACGAAGCCGACCATGAAAAGAAATTTGTCAATGTCAATGGCATCAACACTTGCTACATCGAAGCGGGCTCCGGCGATCCGCTGATTCTGATTCACGGCGGCGGCGCAGGTGCCAACAGCTACGGCAACTGGTTTCGCTGCATGCCGCTGTTTGTCCGGAACTTCCGCGTCATCGCGGTCGACATGATGGGGTTTGGCAGTACCGATGCCCCCGATCCGGCAACATGCGAATATTCGCAGAAGAACCGTTGTGAGCACATCGCCGGCTTTATCCGCGCCCTGGGCCTGCAGCGGGCCACGCTGGTTGGCAACTCGATGGGCGGCGCTACGGCCATCGGCATCGCGGTCGAATATCCGGAGCTCGTGGACAAGCTGGTCCTGATGGGCAGCGCTGGCTTGAACAGCGAGATCACGCCGGCGCTGATGCCGGTATTGAACTACGATTTCACCAAAGAAGGGATGCACACGCTGATCAAGACGCTCGCCAATGACAAGTTTGCAATCGCCCAGGAGATGATCGACTATCGTTGGGCGAATTCAGTCAAGCCATCGGCCAAAGCGGCCTATGCGACGACCATGGGCTGGATACGCAAGCAGGGCGGCCTGTTTTATCCGGAGGAATTCATCGCTCGCGTCAAGCACACGACACTCGTCGTCAATGGCAAGAGCGACCTTGTCGTGCCTTTGTCGCATGCTTACCGCTTCCTCGAACTCATCGAGAACTCCTGGGGCTACATCGTTCCCCATTGCGGCCACTGGGCGATGATCGAGCATCCGGAAGATTTCGCCTCGGCGGTAACCCAATTCGTCAAATCGCATTAATGATGCCTAAAGGGTGCGCCGTAGCCACCCTACGGCGCACCCCAACCTCTCTGGAGACCTCGCCGTGGCGCGCTACGAAGTTCATCGACTGATACAAAACCTCACCAAGGTTCCCAGGCTCATGGAACGGCTCGTTACGCAACCGCACGCCGTATTCGACGAATACGGGCTCAATGATGCGGAGCGCAATGCCCTGGCCGAAGCTTCGCCGTCCGCGCTCGCCTCGATTGGCGTATATCCGATTTTGCAAATGCTTTATCTGATTGCGCGCAATCCCGACATGGCCGGACACGTCACCATCCGTGATTATCATGATATTTTGAGCAAGGAATCCTGACGATGGGAAAGATTGTTGCAGCATGCGGCGTCTCGCACATCCTGATGTCGCCGAAAGATTGCGAACAAGCCGCCACCCGCATTGTCTCCGGCATGCAGGAACTCGGCCGTCGCATCCGCTTGGCGCGCCCCGATGTCGTTGTCATCATCAGCAGCGACCATATGTTCAATATCGACCTGGCGCTGCAACCCCGATTCGTCATCGGCATGTCCGATCACTACACGCCGATGGGCGACATGGACATTCCGCGCGAGTCCGTCGCCGGTCACCGCGCGCTTGCGCAGGCGATCGCGCTGCAGGCAGCGCAGGACGGATTCGACCTCTGTCAGGCCGAGGAATACCGTCCCGATCACGGCATCATGGTGCCCTTGCTTTTTCTCGGTCTCAAGCATCTGCCCATCGTTCCCTTAATCGTCAATATCAACACCGACCCGATTCCCTCTGCGCAGCGTTGCCTTGCGCTCGGCGACAGCCTGCGCCGCACCATCGAGACGGCTCTGCCGGAGGATGCGCGCGTCGCGGTGATTGGCGCCGGCGGCCTTTCGCACTGGCTTTGCGTGCCGCGCCATGGCGAAGTCGATGAAGCTTTCGACAACATGGTCATCGGTGAACTCTGTGCCGGACGGCAGCAGACGCTCGCCGGTCTTGGCAATGACGAAATCATCGCCCGCGGCGGAAACGGCGGCATCGAGATCGTCAACTGGATCATGTCGGCGCAGGCCGCCAGGTCGTCCGGCGGCGAGAAAATGTTCTACGAGCCAATGCGGCCATGGTTCACCGGCATCGGCGGGGTACTCTATCAGGTGCATTGAAAGCACGGCAGCAGCAAAGGAAAGACCATTGGACAAGAATTTTATCAAGGCCTGCTGCGTCGATGAACTTGCGAGCGGCAGCATTCTCCGCGCAGAGCTGCACGACGGCACACCGGTAGCCGTGTATCGCATCGGGGACGAATTTTTCGCCACATCAGACTATTGCACGCACGGCATCGCCTCGCTGTCCGAAGGCGAACTCACCGGCGACGTCATCGAGTGTCCGTTCCATGGCGGCGCGTTCAACTGCCGTACCGGGCTCCCTGTCGAAGCGCCATGCACTGTCCCGCTGCAATGCTACGCGGTCGAAGTGCGCGACGGCGGAGTGTACGTCGGCCTCGCCTGAAGGCGTTGCGCAGCGCGCCCATGCCAAAAAGTTATGCGAAGCGGTATCCCCTGGGACGGCGCTGGCAATACGGCGAACAAATCCTAATCTGCCTATAATTGCATCGATGATGCATGGCAACAATTCTGCTGACACCTCGAAAACCCGCCTCCTCCCCCTAGCCGTGGCCGCGATGGGCGTGGTCTACGGCGACATTGGCACCAGTCCGCTCTACGCAATGAAAGAGGCCTTCAACGGCCCGCACGCCGTGGCGGTGACGCCGGAAAATATCCTCGGCATCCTGTCGCTGATATTCTGGGCGCTGACCATCGCCGTCACGTTCAAATATGTGATGTTCATCACCCGCGCCGATAACCGCGGCGAAGGCGGCATCATGGCGCTCACCGCGCTGGCCCTGCGCACCCGCAACATCGGGCCGCGCATGCTATGGCTTTTATCCGTGCTGGGAATTTTTGGCGCGGCGATGTTTTATGGCGATGCGGTGATCACGCCGGCAATGTCCGTGCTCTCGGCTGTCGAAGGGCTGGAAGTGGCGACGCCGGTGTTCAAACCCTATGTCGTGCCTCTGACCCTGATCATCCTGACCGGCTTGTTTCTTGTCCAGCCACGCGGCACGGCAAGTATTGCCGCATTGTTCGGCCCGGTGATGCTGTTCTGGTTCGGCGTCCTGGGCACTCTTGGCGTGTGGGGCATACTCAGGCATCCGGGCGTCCTGGCTGCCATCAATCCCTGGTATGCCATACATTTCTTTGCCGAAAACCGGGGCCACGGTTTCCTTGCGCTGGGCGCCGTCGTGCTGGTCATTACCGGCGGCGAAGCGCTGTATGCCGACATGGGGCATTTCGGCCGGCGGCCGATCAAATGGGCATGGCTGGGTTATGTTTTTCCCTGCCTGTATCTCAACTATCTCGGCCAGGGCGCGTTGATTCTCGATGACCCCGCGGCAACCAAGAACCCCTTCTTCCTGCTGGCGCCCGCAGAGCTGCTCTACCCGATGGTAGCGCTGGCCACCGCCGCGACGATCATCGCTTCGCAGGCAGTGATCTCGGGCGCCTTCTCGCTGACCAGCCAGTCCATGCAGCTCGGCTACTGCCCGCGCATACAAGTCAGGTTCACTTCGGAACGTGAAAAAGGCCAGATCTACATTCCCAACATCAACTGGTTGCTGCTCGTCGCCGTCATTGCGCTGGTGCTGGGCTTCAAGACCTCATCCAACCTCGCCGCGGCCTATGGCATTGCCGTGACGATGACCATGATGCTCACCACGCTGCTTGCCTTCGTCGTGGTACGCGCGCTGTGGAACTGGAGCTGGCTCAAGGCTGGGCTCTTCCTTGCCCTTTTGATGGTTATTGATCTCGCCTTTTTATCCGCCAATCTGGTGAAAGTGGCCGATGGCGGCTGGTTTCCGCTGGTGCTGGGCCTGGGCGTTTTCATCCTGTTTTCCACCTGGCAGCGTGGCCGCGCCCTGCTCTACCAAAAACTGCAGCAGGACTCGATGCCGCTGGATGCTTTCCTCAAGAGCCTCGACTACGGCGGCCCGCAGCGCGTCGCCGGCACGGGCATCTTCCTGACTCCCCAGCCCGGCAGCGTACCGCGCGCCATGCTGCACAATTTGCTGCACAACAAGGTTCTGCACGAACGGGTGATCCTGCTCAACGTGAATATGCAGGATATTCCGCATGTCGTCGAGACCGACCGCATCCGTGTTGAATCGCTACCCCAGGGCTTCTACCGCATTATCCTGAATTACGGTTTCAAGGACAAACCCGATATTCCGGCCGCGCTGGAACAATTGGGACAGATGGGCATGGAGCCCATCGAGATGATGGAGACCTCCTTTTTCCTCGGCCGCGAAACCATCGTCCCCAACGCCGTGCCCGCCATGACCTTATGGCGCCAGGTGCTCTTCATGTGGATGTTCCGCAATGCGGACACGGCGACTGCCTATTTCAAAATACCCACCAACCGGGTCGTGGAACTCGGCACCCAGATCGAGCTCTGACGCGTTCCCCGGCAGGCGCCTGCCAGAAAACAAAAACTCCGCGATGAACATCAATATCAGCGAAGAAGCCGGTGTGCGCTACCTGCATTTCGGCTCCGACTGGGTGCAGGGCGCAATGCGCATTGCGCGCCCGTTTGCGCTGGAGCTCGACTACACGCGCGAAATGATGCTGCCGCTGCTCTTGCGCCCTGGAGACTGGCCGCAGCGGGTATTGCTGGTGGGGCTGGGGGCTGGCTCGCTGAGCAAGTTTCTCTGGCGCTACCGGCCCGAGGCCCGGCTCACCGTGGTTGAAATCGAGCCGCGTGTCGAGGCGGCGGCGCGGCAGTTTTTCAAGCTGCCGGATGACCCGCAGCGCATCCACATCCACTTTGCTGATGGTGCGGATTTCATGATCCGGTCAAAACAACGTTACGACCTGATCCTGGTTGACGGCTTCGATAGCGACGCCCGTCCCGGCCGCCTCGACACGCTGCCCTTTTATCTCGACTGCAAGGCGCGGCTGGCGGAAGACGGGCTGCTGTGCCTCAACCTGCTGGCGCGACGCAAGAATTTCACTCCCAGCGTAAAGCGCCTGGAAGACGCCTTCGACGGCCATGCCCTCGCATTCCCCTCGCATGACAGCGGCAATGCCATCGCGCTGGCCACGGCCACCGGCTTAAATGCCGGGGTGCCAGCGCCGACGCTTGCCGACCTGAAAGCCGCCGCACAGCACCTGAAACAAACCACGCACCTCAACCTGCTGCCCATGCTCGCGCGCCTCGCGCAATCGCGCCATCTGGCAGGCGGCGTGCTGCAGCTCTGATCCTCTCCCATCAAGGGAGAAACCGGCCCGCGCCGCGGCATGCTGCGCGCATGGAATAAGCAATTCGGTTTTTCTTGTTAGTTTTTTTGCGCCCGGGCACTACAGTTTCCTTTCCGCAAATTCATTCACGAAAGGAAAATCATGCTTCGCCCCTTAGCGGTTGCCGGCCTGCTCGGTATCTCCCTGTTCACTGCCGCCGCAGCCCGCGCAACGGATGTTTCGCTGCTCAATGTTTCCTACGACCCGACGCGCGAGTTGTATCAGGATTTCAACACCGCCTTCGCCAAATACTGGAAAGCGAAGACCGGCGACAACGTCACCGTCAATCAGTCCCACGGCGGCTCCGGCAAGCAGGCCCGTGCGGTGATCGACGGACTCGAAGCCGATGTCGTCACCTTGGCGCTGGCCTACGACATTGACGCCATTGCCGAAAAGGCGCAATTGATTCTCGCCGACTGGCAGAAACGCCTGCCGCACAACGTGTCGCCCTACACATCGACCATCGTCTTCCTCGTGCGCAAGGGCAATCCGAAGACTATCCGCGACTGGAACGACCTCGTCAAACCCGATGTCGGCGTGATCACACCGAATCCCAAGACTTCCGGTGGCGCCCGCTGGAACTACCTTGCCGCCTGGGCCTACGCGCTCAAACAGCCGGGCGGCAGCGACGCGACGGCCAGGGAATTCGTCAGGAAGCTCTACGCCAACGTCAAGGTGCTGGATTCCGGCGCGCGCGGTTCGACCACCACCTTTGTCGAGCGCGGCATCGGCGACGTGTTGCTGGCCTGGGAGAACGAGGCCTATCTCGCCGTCAAGGAACTCGGTCCGGACAAGTTTGAAATTGTCACGCCCTCGCTTTCCATCCTGGCTGAGCCGCCCGTCAGCATTGTCGACAAGTTTGTCGACAAGCACGGCACGCGCAAGGTAGCGACGGCTTATCTTGAGTATCTGTATTCGCCCGAAGGGCAGGACATTGCCGGCAAAAACTATTACCGCCCGACGGACAGGAAGACTGCCGCTAAATATGCCAGACAGTTCGCGCCGGTGAAGCTCATCACCATCGATGACGTCTTCGACGGCTGGCAGAAGACCCAGAAAACCCACTTTACCGACGGCGGCACCTTCGACCAGATCAGCGTGCGCTAAGCCTCGTTGCATCCCTGGCGGACGGCGATCGAACCTGAATCGCCGTCTCGCCAGCGCCGACTTTTTCGTCCGTTCCGGCGTAACTGAAAAAACTTGCAGATGTTTCTCCAGCGCAGTATCCGGCTGAAGAAGAAACAGGTATCTTCCGGCCACGATGGACACCGCCATTTTCTCCCCTGGCCGCCGCATTGCGCACCTGGACATGGATGCTTTCTTCGCATCGGTCGAACTCCTGCGCTACCCGGAATTACGCGGCTTGCCTGTCGTCATCGGCGGACGCCGCCGCGAACAAAACCCACAGCACTCGCCACAGCCTGACGGCAGTCACTATTTCGTCCGGCTGCGCGACTACTTCGGGCGCGGGGTCATTACCACCGCCACTTACCCGGCACGCGCGCTGGGAGTCTTCTCCGGCATGGGTCTCATGAAAGCCTCGCAACTGGCGCCCGATGCCATCCTGCTGCCTGTCGACTTCGATGCCTACCGCCATTATTCGCGCCTGTTCAAAGCCGCCGTAGCGGACATAGCTCTTGTCATCGAAGATCGCGGCATCGACGAAATCTACATCGACCTGTCCGGCCTGCCCGACGATACCTTGCTGCTTGCCCGCCGTATCAAACAGGCCGTGCATGAGGCCACCGGCCTCTCCTGTTCGATCGGCATCGCGCCCAACAAACTGTTGTCTAAAATCTGTTCCGACCTTGAAAAGCCCGACGGGCTCACCATTCTCGGCAGCAGCGATATCCCGCAGCGCATCTGGCCCCTGCCCGTACACAAGATCAACGGCATCGGCCCCAAGGCAACGGCAAAGCTGGCCACGCTCGGCATCGCCACGATTGCCGAACTGGCGCAAGCCGAGCCCGCTTTCCTGCAAGCGCACTTCGGCCGTAGTTATGCCGCTTGGCTGCACCGGGCCGCGAGCGGCATCGACGAACGCCCGCTCATCACCCATTCCGCACCCAAATCGATCAGCCGCGAAACAACCTTCGCGCATGATCTTCATCCCCGCCACGACCGCGCCGCCCTGTCCAAGATTTTCACCGCGCTATGCATACGCGTGGCAAGCGACCTTCAGGACAAAAGCTACTGCGGTCGTACGATCGGCATCAAGCTGCGTTTTGCGGATTTCCGCACCGTGACACGCGACTTCACGTTGCCCGGCCCCACCGCTGATCCGGCCACTATCCGCCACGCCGCCGGGGAATGCCTGCGCCGCGTGCCGCTGGAACAGAAACTGCGCTTGCTGGGAGTGCGTGTCAGCGCCCTGTCGCCAGGTGGCGCAACTCAGGCCACCGCGGCAATGGCCCAGGGTGAACTGCCATTAACGTAACGCCACGCGACAGAGTTCAGCGCAGCGCAGCCTGCTGACCCACGCAGCCAAGCGCCCTTGCTGCCTGCTTCATGGTAGAATAAGTTTATTCGCCAGATCTATCGAGACCCGGCAGGAAACAACAACACACAATGGGAAAAATACTCAAGGAACCGGACACTCCGGCCTCGATCGAACAAGAAGAACTCCGGGGAATTTCCAGGTCGGTCGCCGAAATCGAATGGCTGTTGCTGATCGTAGTGCTGCTTTACTATGTGTTTGGCGGTACGGAGCCGGAGGACAAACCGGTCATTGCGCTGGCCATGGTGCTCTACACCGCGTTCGTCATGGGCTTCCGTTATGCCCGCTTCTTCAAGCAGGAATCACGCTGGAAACTTGCGATAGAAACCTGGGTCATGACGGCCTTCGTCACCTGGTCCCTGTTGCATACCGGCAGGCTCGAAAGTCCGTTGCTGAACTCCTACCTGCTGGTGATCATCACCAGCGCGCTGGCTCTGGGCAAAGTCACCACGCTTCTCGAGCTGGCGCTGATCGCTGCCTGCTTCATCTTCTTGGGCGATTACTCTTCAACTGAGGAACTGATTTCCCTCAAACACATCGGCGCCATGTTCGCCCAGTTCGCGCCTTTTGTTCTGGTGGCCTACATCACCAGCATGTTTGCATCCGACATACGCTACGGGCTCAACAAGATCAAGCTCATGTCCGAAACCGATGAGCTGACGGAAACCCTGAACCGGCGCGGGTTTGCCATTATCGCCGACCGCCTGTTTGGCCAGACGATGCGTTACAACCGGACCTTGAGCCTGCTGGTCATCGACTGCGACAACCTGAAGCAGGTTAACGACGACAATGGCCACAAGGCGGGGGACGACCTGCTGATATCCCTGGTGAAAGGTATCCAGGGCCAGTTGCGCCATACCGACGTTCTGGCGCGCCAGGGTGGCGACGAGTTCGTCGTACTGCTGCCTGAAACCCCGGCCGCCGGCGCACTGGATGTGGCGGAGAGAATACGTGCGGCGATTGGAAGCGCCACTTTGACGCTGGACGGGAAACTTATCAAGACCACGGTGAGCATCGGCATAGCTTCCTACCCGCAGGATGGCAGCTCCCTGGACAAGCTGCAGGCCCACGCCGACCACAATATGTACCAGGCCAAGACGGGTGGCCGCAACCGGGTCGTTCAGTCACCTGCCTAAGCAGCCGGCACCGCCATGGGGCCGGCTTTTCATCTTTGCGCATAAGCAAAGATGAAACATGTATTTCCTCTTTGCAGCGCAAATTCCTAGACTACGCGCCATCGTCGTCGCAGGAATTTCGCAATGCTCCGCTTCTTCCGCCACCGCCAGGTATTGCCGGGGTTTGGCCTCACGCTCGGCTTCACCCTGGTTTATCTGTCGCTGATCGTACTGTTGCCGCTCTCGGCAGTGGTGTTCAAGACCCTGTCGCTGACATTTGCGCAATTCTGGGACATTGCCACCGCGCCCCGCGTACTGGCGTCCTATAAGCTTTCGTTCGGTGCGTCGCTGCTTGCAGCGGCGATCAATACCCTGTTCGGCCTGCTGCTGGCATGGTCGCTGGTGCGCTACCGCTTTCCGGGACGCAAGCTGGTGGATGCGCTGGTTGACCTGCCTTTCGCCTTGCCCACCGCCGTCGCCGGGATTGCGCTGACCGCGCTTTACGCCGGCAATGGCTGGCGCGGCAAACGGCTGACCGGACTCACCGATCCGGGCAAGGAACTGGTCGGCATCGTTGAACGCATGTTGCTTGACGCACGCAACATCAAGCGGCTGGCCGAGCAGTTCGCCCATCGCGACCAGGGACAGCTGACGCTCGTCACTACCCATACCCAGGCGCGCTACGCCCTGCCTGCGGTAGTGGCCAGGTTCAAGGCCGCCTTCCCAAGGGTGCATCTCGCCCTGCATCAGGCCGGGCCGAAGGAGATTGTCGCCTTGCTGCGCGCCGGCGATGCCGATATCGGCATCGCCACCGAAGCGCTGGAGGGCGAAGCTGATCTGGTGACGTTTCCGTGGTACGACTGGCATCATTCGGTCATCGTGCCCGCCGGGCACCCATTGACGCATGAACCTGCGCTCACGCTGGCCAGCCTGGCCGAACATCCCCTCATTACATATCATGAAGGTTTCACCGGCCGCGGCACTATCGATCGGGTCTTTGCCGATGCCGGGCTTTTGCCCGACATCATCCTGTCGGCGCTCGATGCCGATGTAATAAAAACTTATGTAGAGCTCGGCCTGGGCGCCGGCATCATCGCCTCGATGGCCTTCCATCCGCACAAGGACACAGGACTGACGATGCTTGATGGCGCGCAGCTGTTCCCGGCCAACACCACGCGCATTGCCGTGCGACGCGGCCACTACCTGCGCAGCTATGCCTACCGATTCATCGAACTGTGCTCGGCGCAGCTATCCGAGACTACCGTGCGCGCCGCCTCGTCGCCGCCACGCGACGATATCGATCAGGACTAAATCAGCTGGCCGCGGTCAACGCAACCTGCGCCAGCCGTACCCAGTAGCGAATGCCGGTGGCGATAACCTCGTCGTTGAAATCGTAATGCGGGCTGTGCAGCATGCAGCCGCCTTCTATCGGGCCATTGCCCAGCCACACGTAACAGGCGGGAACCGCACGGGCGATATACGCAAAGTCTTCCGCCCCCATGCTCGGCCGCAATTGTGTGTGAACTGCATCCACACCCGCCACCTGCTGCGCCGCTTCGCGCGCTATCGCCGTGGCATCGGCCGCATTCACCGTCGGCGGATAGCCGCGCTCATAGCGCACATCAATGCTCACGCGATAGGCCGCCGCTATGCCCGCGCACACGCGGCGCATGCCGGCTTCCAGCACATCCTGCAATGCCGGATTGAGCGTGCGCACCGTACCGCCAAGCTCGGCGGTTTCCGGCAGTACATTATCGGCATGGCCCGCATGAAAGCGCGTCACGCTCACGACCGCCGCATCGAGCGGATCGATATCGCGCGACACCAGCGATTGCAGCGCCTGCACCAAAGCGCTGCCTGCCACCACCACATCGACCGCCTGATGCGGCATGGCCGCGTGGCCGCCGCGGCCGGTGAGCGTGATATCGAAACGGTCCGCCCCCGCCATGACCGGCCCCTCGGTCACCCCGAAACTGCCTGCAGGCAGCCCCGGCCAGTTGTGCAGGCCGAATACCCGCTCCATCGGAAAGCGCTCGAACAGTCCTTCTTCGACCATTATCCGACCGCCGCCTTCGTGTTCTTCCGCCGGCTGAAAAATGAAATACACGGTACCGTCAAAATTACGCAACGTAGACAGCGCATCCGCCGCACCCAGCAGCATCGCCGTGTGACCGTCGTGACCGCAGGCGTGCATCGTGCCGTCGAACTGCGAGTGGTGCGGAAACGTATTCAGCTCGCGCAGGGGCAAGGCATCCATGTCCGCGCGCAAGCCGATGGCGCGGCGGCCGGCGCCCAGCGACAGCTTTGCCACCACGCCGGTACGCGCAAGCCCGCGATGCACTTCCAGACCCAGCCCTGCAAGATAGCTTGCCACTTTTTCAGCGGTGCGATGTTCGCCAAAAGCCAACTCGGGATGCGCATGCAGATCGCGGCGAAATACCGCAATCTTCCGCGCCAATGCAGGTAACAGGTCATCTTGCAGCGCATTCGGCATGAGGCGTTTCCGGCGTTTTATTGTCTCCTCCATCCTAGCCCAAATACACCCGCTTCGCTATGCTGCACCGCCGGGAAAACGGTTTTTGATTGTTGGATTTTATGCGCCGGAAGACTACACTTTCTCCTGACTAACCCACGCCCGTGACGTATCCAATCCCACAGGAGGTTCTATGGCGCTCTACACAGACAACGCGCAATCCATCGGCAACACGCCGCTGATCCGGCTCAATCGCATCACCGACGGCGCCGGGGCCACGGTGCTGGCGAAGATTGAGGGACGCAACCCGGCTTACTCGGTGAAGTGCCGTATCGGCGCGGCCATGGTGGCCGACGCCGAACGACGCGGCCTGCTCGGGCCGGGCAAGGAAATCATCGAGCCCACCAGCGGCAACACCGGCATTGCGCTGGCCTTTGTCGCTGCCGCCAGGGGAATCCCGCTGACCCTGACCATGCCGGAAACCATGAGCGTGGAACGGCGCAAGCTGCTCATCGCCTACGGCGCCAAACTGATGCTGACCGAAGGCGCCAAGGGCATGAGCGGCGCCATTGCCAAGGCCGAGGAAATCGCCGCCTCGAATCCTCACCGGTATGTTCTGTTGCAGCAATTCAAGAACCCGGCCAACCCGGCCATCCACGAGCAGACCACCGGCCCGGAAATCTGGAACGACACCGGCGGAAAAATCGATATCTTCGTTTCCGGCGTCGGCACCGGCGGCACGATTACCGGGGTTGCGCGCTATATCAAGAACACCCGGGGCAAGCCGATCACCACGGTCGCCGTGGAACCCGAGGCCAGCCCGGTGCTCACCCAGCGCCGCGCAGGCGAACCGCTGAAACCCGGGCCGCACAAGATCCAGGGCATCGGCGCCGGCTTCGTGCCGGATGTGCTGGACCTCTCGCTGGTCGATGCCGTCGAGCAGGTGAGCAATGACGAGGCGGTTCTTTTCGCCCGCCGCCTGGCGCGCGAAGAAGGCATTCTCTCCGGAATTTCCTGCGGCGCGGCGGCCGCGGTGGCGGTGCGCCTGGCAAAACGCCTGGAGCATGCCGGCAAAACCATCGTCGTGATCCTGCCGGATTCCGGCGAGCGCTATCTGAGCTCCGTGCTGTTTGAGGGAATGTTTGATGCCGCCGGGCTGGCGGCGTGAGCGTACCATTGCCCGGCAGGAGAGTCAGCGGACAGGCAGGATTTTTTGCGGATCGACCGGCTTGCCCTGTTGTCTTATCTCGAAATGCAGGCGCGGACTCTCGGCATCGCTCGAACCCATCTCGGCGATTTTTTGTCCGCGCGTGACCGCCTGCTTTTCCTTGACCAGTATTTTGCTGTTATGGGCATACACCGACAGCCAGGTGGCATTGTGGCGTAACACCACCAGATTGCCGTAACCGCGCAAGCCGGTTCCGGCATAGGAGACCACGCCGCCCGCCGCGGCCAGCACAGGGTCGCCGGTCTTGCCTGCGATGTCCATGCCCTTGCTGCTCCCTTCGGCAAAAGGCGCCAGCAATTTGCCATTGGCCGGCCATAGCCATTCAACCTCATTGCCCGCTGCGGCAGCGGCGCCGGCTTTTTCAGTGGCGTTCTGTTCGCCAGGCGCAGGCTCCGCGGCGGCAGGTTTCTCCCCGCCGGCGTTCTGCTGCGCGCGGGCCAATGCGTCTTCCGAATAAGCCGCCTTGCCGCCTTTCGGTTCGCGCTTCAAGACATCGGTATTGCCGCCATCCGCCACCGGCTTGACCTCGATCGGGGCAGAGGAACTCACCGGTTTCGATACCGCCACCGGCGCACCGCTGTCCGGCGGCGTCACGCGCAGAGGCTGGCCGATCTTGATGAGGTCGGGATTGTCGAGATTGTTCCAGGCAGCCACGTCCTTGTAGTCGTGGCCGTGATCAAGGGCAATGCTGTAGAGCGTGTCCCCTTTCTTTACCGTATACATGCCAGCCCCCGCATTTGCCGGCAGCGCATTCGCGGCCCTGGGGGCGCCGCTGCGTTCGATCACGGGTGCTGGCGCGTAATTGGCGCAACCGCCCAAAACCGGCAGCAGCAGGACAAAAAACAGCCGCACAGTGTTCATTCCACTCCCGCCAATAAAGGGACAAAGCGCACCGCATCAAACCGCGTTTCAACAAATCCGGATCCGGTGTGCTCGATCAGGCAGATGACCTGCTCGGTTCCGCCCAGCGGCATGACCAGACGCCCGCCCGGCGCCAGCTGGGCGAGCAGTGCCTGCGGAACCGTTGTCGCCGCCGCCGCCAGAATAATGGTGTCAAACGGCGCCGCCTCCGGCAACCCCAGGTTGCCGTCGGCATGCTTGAGGCGAATGCGGGTGAGCTTCAGTTGCCTGAGGTTTTCACGCGCCCGCGCCAGCAACGGGGCAATCCGCTCGACGGCAAACACCTGCTTTGACAGCAGGCCCAGCACGGCCGCCTGATAGCCGCAACCGGCGCCAATCTCCAGCGTCTTGCCCAATTCACGCCCTTTGACCAGAATTTCGATCATGCGCGCCACCACGTAGGGTTGCGAAATGGTCTGCGAAAAACCCAGCGGCAGCGCGGTGTCTTCATAGGCGCGGCTGGCCAGCGCAGGTTCGACAAACACATGGCGCGGGATCAGGCCCATCGCATGCAGCACGCGCGGATCGCTCACCCCCTGCGCGCGCAGACGCTCGACCATGCGCGTGCGCGTGCGCTGCGAAGTCATGCCGATGCCGGCCAGTGCTGTCGTGTTAGACGCTGCGGTGTTCATTGACGGGCTTGATCCAGTGGCGTACATCGGCCAATTGTCCGGCATGCGTCAGATCGATTTGCAGCGGAGTTACCGACACCCAGCCGTGTTCCACTGCGTAAAAATCCGTCCCTTCGCCGGCATCGGCGGCGGGGCCTGCGGCGCCGATCCAGTACACCGTTTCGCCGCGCGGGGTGACTGATTCCACCGCCGGCTCGGCCTTGTGGCGACGGCCCAGGCGGGTAACCTGGATACCGCGCAATTGTTCGTAGGGGCTGTCCGGCACGTTCACGTTGAGCAGTACCGGGACAGGGAACGGTTGCGCGCTGAAGCGCTGCACCAGTTCACGCGCCACGCGCGCGGCGGCCGCAAAGTGCTTGCCCGCAAAACTGGCCAGCGAAATCGCGATGGACGGCACGCCGAGCAGATAGCCTTCCATGGCCGCTGCAACGGTGCCGGAGTAGATGGTGTCGTCGCCCATGTTGGCGCCGAGGTTGATGCCTGAGACCACCATGTCGGGCTGTTCTGCAAACACTCCGGTAACGGCCAGATGCACGCAGTCGGAGGGCGTGCCGCTGACGTACAGGAAACCATTGCCTGCCCGGCGCAGGTGCAGCGGACGGTCCAGCGTCAGCGAATTGCTCGCGCCGCTGCGGTTGCGCTCCGGCGCCACAACGGTGATTTCGCCAAGATCGGCAAGGCTGGTGGCCAGTTGGGCGAGTCCCGGTGCGAGATAGCCATCGTCGTTGCTGAGCAGGATGCGCATGGGATGGAAAAACCGTGTTGGGCATAAAACGGAAACGGATTCCATTTTAGCCCATCGCGCACCGCCGCCAATGCGCAAAACAAGGATAGGATTGGACACGATGAAAATAATTCTTCACCCCACGGCCAGCGATATCCGCGCCACTGACTGGGCGCGCCTCGACCACAACGGCGACCCGTTCGCCAGCGGCGCTTTTCTTGGCATCGCCGAAAAAGTCGGCGCTGGCGACACGGCGCTGGGCTGGCAGGCGCAGCACCTCGCACTGTACGACGATGCCGCGCCAGGCGGCGAAGCGTTGCTGGGCCTGCTGCCGCTCTACTTGCGTACGCATTCGTTCGGCGATTTTTCGCGCGACTGGAACTGGGCTTCCGCCTGGGCGAGCGCCGGACTCGACTATTATCCCAAGCTGGTCACCGGCATTCCCTACACGCCTTCGCCCGGCCCGCGCCTGCTGGTGCGCCGCGGCGTTGCACGCGAGCCCATTGCGCGCGCGCTGATCGACGCGGCGATTCATGTCGCCGGCACGTTGCAGGTTTCGTCATGGCAATGTTTGTTCGTTGAAGAACCCGACCGTGCGGCGCTGGCGGCTGCGGGGCTGCTGATGCGGCGCGGCGTGCAGTTTCACTGGCGCAATCGCGGCTATGCCGATTTCGACCATTTTCTCGCCGGCTTCACCGCCGACAAGCGCAAGAAGCTCAAGCGCGAACGCCGCTCCGTGCATGAATCGGGCCTGCGGCTGGAAGTGCGGCATGGCGACGAAATCGATCCGGCCCTGTGGCGCGTTATCCACCGCCAGTACCGCGACACCTTCGTCCGCTATGGCAATCACCCCGCGTTTCCGCTGGAGTTCTTTGTCCAGGCCGGCGCGCAGCTCGGGCGCCAGCTGCTCGCCTTCATCGCCTACCAGGACGGGCAGCCGGTGGCCTCAGCCATCTGCTACCGCGACGCCACCACGCTCTACGGCCGGCATTGGGGCACGGAAGTCGACGTATCCGGGCTGCATTTCGAACTGTGTTATTACCAGGGCATCGAATACTGCATTCGGCATGGCCTGCAATACTTCGAGCCCGGCGCGCAAGGCGAACACAAACTGGCGCGCGGCTTCGAACCTGTGCCGACCTGGTCGGCTTTCTGGATTGCCGATGCGGACATGCGCCGCGCCGTGGCCGACTTCATCGCCCGCGAGAGCATGGCAATGGAAGATTACGCCGCAGAAACCGCCAGCCACCTGCCCTTCAAGAACACCGCTGCGGCCTGAAAACTGTCGGCAGAAAACCCGCGCGCCGCACCGTCCTGCCAGCGCCGTCCAGTAACGGACTCAAGACTTTTTAACGCCTAGCGCGAGCCCGAGGCGAAACTCTCGAAGCGCGTGTATTCGGCGATGAAAGTCATCCGCGTCATGCCTACCGGGCCGTTGCGGTGTTTGCCAATAATCACTTCCGCCATGCCCTTGTCCTGCGTGTCGGGCTTGTAGTATTCCTCGCGGTACATCATCATGATGATGTCGGCATCCTGCTCAATCGCCCCGGATTCGCGCAAGTCGCTCATCAGCGGACGCTTGTCGGTGCGTTCCTCGACTTTGCGCGAGAGCTGCGAGAGCGCGATGATCGGCACCTGGAGTTCCTTCGCCAGCGCCTTGATCGAGCGCGAAATCTCCGAGATTTCGGTGGCGCGGTTTTCGCCGTAGCCGTTGGAGCTCATGAGCTGCAGGTAATCGATCACGATCAGGCCCAGCTTGCCGAACTGGCGATGCAGGCGCCGCGCGCGGGCGCGCAGGTCGGTGGAATTGATGGCGCCGGTTTCGTCGATATGGATCGGCGCTTCGTGCAGCTTGCCGAGCGCGACCGTCATGCGATCCCACTCGTCATCGGTGAGGCGCCCCGTGCGCAGCTTGCTTTGATCGATGCGGCCGACCGATGAAAGAAAGCGCGTGGCAAGTTGCGGCCCGGACATTTCCAGGCTGAAGATCGCCACCGGCTGGCGCAACTCAACCCCGACATGCTCGGCGATATTCAGTGCAAAAGCCGTCTTGCCCATTGACGGGCGGCCGGCAACGACAATCATGTCGCCCGGTTGCAGCCCGGATGTCATGCGATCGAGGTCGACGAAGCCGGTGGGAACGCCGGTGATGTCGGACTGGCTGTCGCGCGCCAGCAAGGCTTCCATGCGCTCGACCACTTCGCCCAGCAGGGGCTGGATGGGCACAAAACCGCTGTTGTCGCGATTGCCGGTTTCCGCAATCTCGAGAATGCGCCGCTCGGCATCGTCGAGCAGCTGCTTGACGTCGCGTCCGGCCGGGTTCAGCGCATTGCCGGCAATCTCGTCGCCTGCGGTGACGAGCTGCCGCAAGATGGCGCGTTCGCGCACGATTTCGGCATAGCGGCGGACATTCGCCGCCGAGGGAGTGGCATTGGCTATTTCTCCAAGATAGGCCAGGCCGCCCGTCTGATCAACCTCATTGGACTGCTCGATGGATTCATACACCGTCACGACATCCGCCGGCCGGCCCCGCTGGATCAGCTTGCCGATGTGGCGAAAGATACGGCGGTGGTCGTCACGGTAGAAATCCGTTTCGCGCACCACATCGGCAATGCGGTCCCAGGCAGGATTGTCAATCAGCAAACCGCCGATCAGAGATTGCTCAGCCTCGATGGAATGGGGCGGCAGCTTGAGTGCGGCAACCTGCGAATCGACTGATGAAGAAGGATTGAAAGCGCGAACGTCGGCCATGGTGATCTCCGCAGTGAAGCGGCGAGTCTACTCTGCGTCCGGCAGGGCAGGAGTGGATAAAGCTGTGGAAATCATGTGGGCAGCCTGTGGAAATTCGGTTGATGAATTACTCGCACCGCAACAAAAAACGGGCCGCCTATTAATCGATAGGCGGCCCGTTCTGAAGGGAATGCGCAGCTATTGCAGCTTAGTGTTCGCCGAGCACAGACACCGTAATCGTGGCAACCACGTCAGCATGCAGCGAGATTTCGACCGGCGTATCGCCCACCGTCTTGAGCGGCCCCTGCGGCAGGCGAATGGCCGAACGCTCTATTGCGGTACCCTGAGCAAGCAGCGCCTCGGCGATGTCGATATTCGTCACCGAACCGAACAGGCGGCCATCCATGCCCGTCTTGCGCGTTATTTGCAGCATCAGGCCATCCAGCTTGGCCGCCTGAGCTTGCGCATTTGCCAGGCGCCCGGCTTGCGCGGCCTCCAGTTCGGCGCGTTTGGCCTCAAATACTTTACGGTTCGCTTCGGTAGCCCGCTTGGCCTTGCCCTGCGGGATCAGGTAATTGCGCGCGTAGCCATCCTTGACTTTTACCTCATCGCCCAGGCCGCCGAGGTTAACCACTTTTTCCATCAAAATAACTTGCATGGGTGTCTCCTCGCTTACTGGTGTAAATCGGTATAGGGCATCAGCGCAAGAAAGCGGGCGCGCTTGATGGCGGTTGATAGCTGGCGCTGATAGCCGGTCTTGGTGCCGGTGATGCGCGCCGGCATGATGCGTGCGTTTTCAGCGATGAAGTCCTTGAGGATTTCGACGTCCTTGTAGTCGACTTCTTCTATTTTTTCCACCGTAAAACGGCAGAACTTGCGGCGCTTGAACAGGCTGCGGCCTTTTTCGCCTTTGCCCTTGACACCGGTTTTACTCTTCGGTTTGAATGCCATTTTCAGTTCCTTCCACGAATTCAATTGTATTCACATGCAGTATCGGTGTGCGTCGCTTGAGACTGCGGTCAGCAAGAAAACCACTTAACTTCAGCGCATCGCCTGGCTTGACTGTCACCAGTAGTTGCGCCGGCTGTCCCACGGCCACACAGACCATCTCGCATTCCACCTTGCGCTCAATGTCCGACTCGGTCTGCATCGAGTCGTGGGCAAGGGTAAATTCGAGTACCGGGATTCCTGCGGGGGTGCGGCGCAATGCACCGCGTTCAAGCAGGCGGCCCGACAACTGCGTCAGATTGCTGGACAATTCCTCGGCCACCATCACGCGGCCGCGGATGTCTCCACAGCCTCGCTCTCCGCTCCAGCCGCCTTGGCCTCGCCCTGATTCAAGGAGCGCGTTTTCTCTTCTTTCATCATCGGCGAGGGGGTTGTTACCGCTTTACGCGTCTTCATGGTCAGATGGCGCAGCACGGCATCATTGAACTTGAAGGCATTCTCAAGCTCGGCCAGGGCCTCGCCGTCGCACTCGATGTTCATGAGAACATAGTGGGCTTTGTGCACCTTCTGGATCGGGTAAGCCATCTGGCGGCGGCCCCAGTCTTCCAGACGGTGAATCAGGCCGGAGCGTGCAGTAACCAGCGCCTTGTAACGCTCGATCATTGCCGGAACCTGCTCGGACTGGTCCGGATGGACAATAAACACAATTTCGTAATGGCGCATGCAATCTCCTTTTGGTTAGGGTTCAGCCCCCCCGCATGCGTAACGGGTGGAGCAAGGTGAGCCCGGCATTCTAGCAAGCCATGCGCTTTAGAGCAAGCACAGAACCCGTACGGGCACCCTGATTTTTGACTAGAATCGCCGCCATGCTCGACCAACGCTCCAAGACCCTGCTCAAAACCCTGATCGAACACTACATCACCGACGGTCAGCCGGTCGGCTCGCGCACCCTGTCGAAGTATTCCAACCTTGAGCTGTCTCCCGCCACCATCCGCAATGTGATGTCGGACCTTGAGGAAATGGGCTTTATCGCCAGCCCGCATACCTCGGCCGGACGCATTCCCACGCCGCTGGGCTACCGCCTTTTCATTGATTCGCTGCTGACGGTACGCCCCCTCACCGACAACGATATGTCGGAAATCCAGGGGGCCATGCAGCCCGATCAGCCGCAACGCGTGATCAGCCACGCGTCACAGCTGCTGTCGCAGCTCACCGCCTTCGCCGGCGTGGTGGTTGTCCCGCGCCGCCAGCAGCCGCGTATCCGCCAGATCGAGTTCCTCAACCTCTCCGACAAACGGATCCTGCTCATCATCGTGACTGAAAACGGCGATGTGCAGAATCGCATCCTGTTCACGCAGCGCAACCATACGCCGTCCGAACTGGTCGTCGCCGCCAATTACCTCAACCAGAATTGCGTCGGTCTCGATTTTGACCAGGTACGTTCGCGCATAATGGAGGAACTGCGCCAGTTGCGCGCTGACATGTCCGAGCTCATGGCCGCTGCGCTCGAGGTTGGCAATCAGGTCATTGCCGACACCGCAACGCAGTATGTAATCAGCGGCGAGAGAAATCTGCTGGATGTGGAAGACCTTGCCTCCAATATGACCCGGCTGCGCCGTTTGTTCGATCTGTTCGAGCAGAAGACGGTCCTGGCGCAACTGCTCGCACTCTCCGGCCGTGCCGAGGGCGTGCAGGTGTTCATCGGCGGCGAGTCCGGCATTGCCCCGTTGGACGAATGCAGCGTAGTCGCCGCACCGTACGAAGTTGACGGCCAGGTGGTGGGCACGATAGGCGTGATCGGTCCGACGCGCATGGCCTACGAGCGCGTCATCCCCATTGTCGACATCACCGCCAAGCTGCTTTCTTCCGCGCTGTCCACGCCCTGACATGTCCCGCTACGCCGCCGAACCTGCGCACCGCCACGGTGACGCCCGCCGCACGGCCGTTGTTCTCGTCAACCTCGGCACACCCGACGCGCCAACCGCATCGGCATTGCGCCGCTATCTCAAGCAATTTCTCTGGGATCCGCGCGTCGTTGAAATCCCGCGCCCGCTCTGGTGGCTGATCCTGCATGGCATCATCCTCAACCTGCGTCCGGCAAAATCGGCCGCAAAATATGCCCGGATATGGACGCAGGAAGGCGCCCCGCTGCGCGTGCATACCGCGCGTCAAGCCGCGCTGCTCAAGGGATTGCTCGGCCAGCGCGGGCAGCCGGCGGTCGACGTGGCCTGGGCGATGCGCTACGGCCAGCCCTCGATTGGCAACACGCTCGACGAATTGAAGCGCCAGGGCGCCGAGCGCGTGCTGATTTTTCCGCTATACCCGCAATATGCCGCCAGCACCACCGCCAGCGTGATGGACGACGTGGCCGACTGGGTGAGGCGCACCCGCAATCCTCCCGAACTGCGCTTCATCAAGCACTATCCCGATCATCCGGGCTACATTGCCGCGCTTGCCGCCAGCGTGCGCGAGCACTGGGCAATCAGCGGCCGTCCTGGGCGGCTGGTCATGAGCTTTCACGGCCTGCCGCGCCGCTCGCTCGATCTTGGCGACCCCTATTTTTGCGCGTGCCAGAAAACCGGACGCCTGCTGGCCGAAGCACTCGGGCTAACAGCCGGCGACTACCTCATCGCCTTTCAATCGCGCTTTGGCAAGGCCAGATGGCTACAGCCCTACACCCAACCCACACTGGAACAACTGGCGCAAGCAGGGACGGCCCGCGTTGACGTTATCTGTCCCGGCTTTGTCGCCGATTGCCTGGAAACGCTGGAAGAAATCGCGCTCGAGTGCAAGGCGGCCTTTCTTGCCGCGGGGGGCAAGGAGTTTCATTTCATCCCCTGCATGAACGAGCGCGCCGACTGGATAGCCGCGCTGGGCGATCTTGCCGCAACACATCTGGCGGGCTGGTCTTTGTCTGCCCAAACCGATACAAGCGCGGCAACGCGCGCCAAAACTCTTGGCGCGCCGGTTTAACGCGTCACGCCCGCTTCAAGACCGATCAGCTGCTTGAGACGCGCCGCCACAACCTCAGCTTCCATTGCGTCAGGAAAACCGCCAAGCAGTACTTGATAGCGCCAACCGTTGGCCTTCGCGGCAGGCGGACGCATGGGGCGAATGTACGCGGCAAACCCGGCCTCGCGAATCCTGTCATACAGCGCCAGTGCAGCTTCGCTGGTTTCGGCGGTAGCCGCCAATACTTTCCATTTCCCTGCGGCACGCGACGCGCCGTCGCCCGGTTCGATTTCAGTCTCGCGGGCCCAGCCCTTGAATACTTCAGGGCCCATTGTTTTTACCTGGGCAATCTGGCCGCGCGGCGCATCAAAATATGTCCAAGGCTGCGACAACTCAGTCACCTCACCGCCGCGCGTAATGGCGATACGGCCTTCCAGCAAAGCCACCAAATCGCCGTCGCGATCAGTCCTGCCCCACAGGTCGGTACCGCGAATGCCGATCGTGGCGGTGCCAACGCGGATCGCCACTTCGCGCTTTCTTGCCTTGCTCAGCACACCGGTTGTAAAACGGAAAGCGCCCGCCGCGATGTCCAGCGCACCGCGGAAATAACGTGCGGGATCGAGGCTGCGTGAATAAAGCGTGAAACGCGCCGCTTCGCCAAGCTTGACGCGGCTGCCTTCAGCCAGCATCAGATAGGCCCGCGCGCCAGCGCCGGTGCGCACTACGTCACCGTTTTTAAGCGCCATTCCCGCAGCCAGTGGCAGCATAACGCCATCGCGCTGCGCCCAGGCAGGCGACTGTACGGCTTCCACCATTGCCGGTGCAGCAGCGAAAACCAGCGTGACATGCAACATTAAAACAGCACAGACGCCTTTAAGAAACCGCATGCGAATCCTTTCCACCAAGGGGCTGGGTATAATTCTTCTCTTCGCCCGCACCCAACAAAATCCCCACTCCCGGCCATGCAGGAAAAATACCAACCGACCGAAATCGAACAGGCTGCGCAGGCCTTCTGGAACACCGCGCAAAGCTTTCGCGCCACGGAAGACCGGGGCAGGCCGAAATACTATTGCCTGTCGATGTTCCCCTATCCGTCGGGCAAGCTGCACATGGGGCACGTGCGCAACTATACCATCGGCGATGTGCTCTCCCGCTACCACCGCATGCGTGGCTACAACGTCCTGCAGCCGATGGGCTGGGATGCTTTCGGCCTGCCCGCCGAGAACGCGGCCATGCAGAACAATGTGCCGCCAGCCCGGTGGACGGACGACAACATTGCCTATATGAAAAAGCAGCTGCAATCGCTGGGCTTTGCTCTCGATTGGCAGCGTGAGCTGGCCACCTGCAAGCCCGCGTATTACAAATGGAACCAATGGCTGTTTTTGCGCATGCTGGAAAAAGGCATCGCCTATAAAAAGACCCAGGTGGTGAATTGGGATCCGGTGGATCAGACCGTGCTGGCCAATGAACAAGTCATCGACGGCCGCGGCTGGCGCACCGGCGCAGTAGTCGAAAAACGCGAGATTCCCGGTTACTACCTCGCCATCACCCAATACGCTGACGAACTGTTATCGGCGCTGGATACGCTGCCCGGCTGGCCGGAACGGGTCAGGACCATGCAGGCCAACTGGATCGGCAAGAGCACCGGGGTACGTTTTGCCTTTCCCTACACGCTGGGGAACAGGCAAGAGAAGCTCTGGGTGTTCACCACCCGCGCCGACACCGTCATGGGCGTCACTTTCTGCACCGTGGCGGCGGAGCACCCGCTGGCAACGCATGCGGCCAGGGACAATCCGGCACTGGCCGCTTTCATCGATGAGTGCAAACACGGCTCGGTGATGGAAGCCGACATGGCAACCATGGAAAAGAAGGGCATGCCCACCGGTCTCTTCGTCACCCATCCGCTGACCGGCGAACAGCTCGCCGTCTGGGTCGGCAATTACGTAGTGATGAGCTACGGCGAAGGCGCCGTCATGGCCGTGCCGGCGCACGATGAGCGCGACTTTGCCTTCGCCAAGAAATACAACCTGCCGATCAGGCCGGTGATTGCCATTGATGGTGAAACCTTCTCGCTGGACGGCTGGCAGGAATGGTACGGCGATAAACAGCGCGGTCATTGCGTGAATTCCGGCAAATACGATGGCCTGCGCTTTGCCGAGGCCACGGCGGCCATCGCCGCCGATCTCAAGGCAAAGAATCTCGGCGACACGCAAGTGCAGTACCGCCTGCGCGACTGGGGCATTTCGCGCCAGCGCTACTGGGGCTGCCCGATCCCGCTGGTCCATTGCGACGCATGCGGCACCGTACCCGTGCCCGACGATCAATTGCCGGTGCAACTGCCGACAGACTGCGTGCCCGACGGCTCCGGCAATCCGCTGGCCAAGCGTGCCGATTTCGTCAATTGCCCCTGCCCGCGATGCGGCAAGCCGGCGCGGCGGGAGACGGACACCATGGATACCTTCGTCGATTCGTCCTGGTATTACGCGCGCTACTGCGCACCGGACAATGCCGCGGCAATGGTGGATGAGCGGACCAATTACTGGATGCCGGTCGACCAGTACATCGGCGGCATTGAGCATGCCATCCTGCATCTGCTGTACTCGCGCTTCTGGACCAGGGTGATGCGCGACCTCGGACTGGTAGGCTGCGACGAGCCCTTCGCCAATCTGCTGACGCAGGGCATGGTGCTGAACCATATTTTTTCGCGGCGCACGGCCAAGGGCGGCATTGAGTATTTCGCTGCCGAAGAACTGGATATGGTGAAAGACGAAGCCGGCCGGATTACGGGCGCCAAGGCAAAAGCCGATGGCCAGACAGTCGATTATCAAGGCGTCGGCACCATGTCCAAGTCCAAGCGCAACGGCGTCGACCCGCAGGCGCTGATCGAGGAATACGGCGCCGACACGGCGCGCTTTTTCATGATGTTCGCCGCCCCGCCGGAGCAGACTCTGGAATGGGCCGACTCGGGCGTTGAAGGCGCCTATCGTTTCCTGCGCCGCTTGTGGGCATGGGGGTATGCGGTACGCGGCGTTGTCAGCCATGGCGTCCCCGTGCCGGAAAATTTGCCCGAAGCGCTGGCTACCTTGCGCCGCGAAGTCCATTTGCTGTTACGCCAGGCGAATTATGACCTTGGCAAGCAGCAGTTCAATACTGTTGCCTCCAGCGCGATGAAAATGCTGAACAGCCTGGAAAAAACGCCCGATGATGCGTCTCGCGGCGCGCCGCATGCAGCGGCCTATGCGGCCGTGGTCGGCGAGTGCGTCGGCATCCTGTTGCGCCTGCTCTCACCGATCGCCCCACACATCTGCCATGCGCTCTGGCGCGAACTCGGTTATGGTGACGACATTCTGGCTGCGCCCTGGCCCGAGCCGCTGGATGCGGCGCTGACACAGGATGAGGAAGAATTGGTACTGCAAATCAACGGCAAGCATCGTGGCAACCTGCGCATAAAAGTCGGCGCCGGCAAGACGGCGAGCCGTGAGGCAATCGAGGCCGCCGCGCTGGCTTCGGAGGCCGCGCAGAAGTTCATGGCAGGCAACCCGGCAAAGAAAGTCATCGTTGTTCCCGGCCGTCTGGTCAACATCGTCGTTTAAGAGGAGCCTCTCGTGCGTGCCACCAAACTGTTCATCACCTTCTGCCTGGCCGCTCTGCTGGCCGCCTGCGGCTTTCAGTTGCGCGGCGATTACGCGCTGCCTTTCACCACGATGAGCCTTTCCCTGCCGCCCAGCTCGGAGCTTTACGGCCAACTCAAGCGCAGCATTGAAGCTTCATCGCCTACCCGCATCGTCGACAATCCCAAGGATGCCGAAGCGAATCTGGTCGTGCTGGCCGATCGCAACGAGAAGGTCATTCTCTCGCTGAGCGCCGCCGGCCGCGCGCGGGAATATGATCTGGTGCGCACTTTCGCCTTCAAGGTGAATGGCCCGGATAACGCAGAGTACATTCCCGCGAGCCAGATCGTGATTCGCCGCGACATGACCTTCAATGACGATCTGGTGCTCTCCAAGGAATCAGAAGAGACGCTGCTCTGGCGCGACATCCAGAATGATCTGACGCAGCAGTTGCTGCGCCGGTTGGCGGCGGCAAAGCTGAAAGCGGCAGGCGAAACCGGCGATGCAACTCCGCCCTGAGCAACTCGGCGCGCACCTCGAGCGCCCGCTGGCGCCGCTCTACCTGCTGCACGGCGATGAGCCGCTGCTGGTGATCGAGGCGGCCGACGCCATCCGCACCGCAGCGCGCAAGCAGGGTTTCTCCGAACGCGAAGTGATCGTCGCAGGCAGCGGCTTTCGCTGGGACGACCTGTTTCTTGCTGCGGGCAACCTGTCGCTGTTTGGCGAAAGCAAAATCATTGATCTGCGCATTCCCTCCGGCAAGCCCGGACGCGATGGCAGCGACGCATTGCAGCGCTATATCAAGACGCTCGGCCCCGGCACGGTGACGCTGATTACGCTGCCCGAGCTTGACTGGCAAGCAAAGAAGGCGGCCTGGGTAACGGCGCTCAGCGGTGCCGGCGTGGCGCTCGAATGCAATGCGCCGCCGCTGGCCCGCCTGCCGCAGTGGCTTGCCGAACGCCTGGCGCGCCAGCAGCAGAGCGCGCCGCGCGCCGCGCTGGAATTTATTGCGGCGCATGTCGAAGGCAACCTGCTGGCCGCACATCAGGAAATCCAGAAGCTCGGCCTGCTCTACCCGGCCGGTGAAATTTCACTGGCGCAGATCGAGGCGGCCGTGTTGAATGTCGCCCGTTACGATGTCGCGGACCTGCGCGACGCCCTGCAGGTGCGTGACACGGTGCGTGCAGCGCGCACTCTGGAAGGGCTGCACGCCGAAGATGCCGCGCCGCCGCTGGTATTGTGGGCGCTGGCCACCGAGGCGCGCAATGCGCAGGCCCGCCCTGCGCTCTTGCATGCGGCGAAAATTGACCGCATGATCAAGGGCCTCGCGCGCGGCGACATCTGGGATGAGTTTTTGCAGTTGGCGTTGCGTTTGACCCGTACAAGGACATCATGATGGATATCAAGGACACCATGCACCACATCGGCCAGTCGGCGCGCGAAGCTTCGCACGCGGTGGCGCGCGCTGCCACCGGGGTCAAGAATGCCGCGCTGCTGGCAATGGCCAAGGCGATTCGCGCCGGCCGCGCCGAACTGCTGGCCGCCAATGCCGTCGACATCGCCGCCGCGCGGACGAACGGACTGGATGCCGCCATGCTTGACCGGCTGACGCTCGACGAAAAAGGCATCGAAGCCATGGCGCAGGGGCTGGAGCAGGTTGCCGCCCTGCCCGATCCGGTAGGCGAGATCACCGACATGAAGCGGCGCCCTTCCGGTATCCAGGTAGGCAAGATGCGCGTGCCGCTGGGCGTGGTGGGCATCATTTACGAAGCGCGGCCGAATGTCACCGCCGATGCCGCGGCGCTCTGCCTGAAATCAGGCAATGCCGCCATTTTGCGCGGCGGCAAGGAAGCCATGCGCAGCAACCAGGCGATTGCCGCCTGCGTGCGCGCCGGGCTGGTAGCGGCCGGCTTGCCCCAGACGGCGGTGCAAGTGATCGAAACCACCGATCGCGAAGCCGTCGGCTACCTCATCACCATGCCCGAGTTCGTCGACGTCATCGTGCCGCGCGGCGGCAAGGGGCTGATCGAACGCATCAGCCGCGAAGCGCGCGTGCCGGTGATCAAGCATCTCGACGGCAACTGCCATGTGTATGTGGATGACGCAGCCGATGCCGCCAAGGCGCTGGCGATTGTGGAGAATGCCAAGACCCAGCGTTACGGCACCTGCAACACGGCGGAGTCGCTGTTGATCGCCCGCGCTGTCGCCGCCCGGCAACTGCCCGCCATTGCCGCCATGCTGGCCGCCAACGGCGTCGCAATTCGCGGCTGCGCCGAAACGCAGGCGCTGGTGCCGCAAGCGCAGGCAGCAACGGAAGAAGACTACGCGACCGAATACCTGGCGCCGATTATTTCGTGCAAAGTCGTGGCCGGGCTGGATGAGGCCATTGCGCATATCGGCAAATATTCATCGCATCACACCGAAGCCATCGTCACCGAGAACTACACCCATGCGATGCGTTTCCTGCGCGAGGTCGATTCGGCGTCGGTCATCGTGAATGCCTCGACGCGCTTCGCCGACGGTTTCGAATACGGCCTGGGCGCGGAGATCGGCATTTCCACCGACAAGTTCCACGCCCGCGGGCCGGTGGGCCTGGAAGGCCTCACCTCGCAGAAATGGATTGTGCTGGGCGACGGCGAGGTGCGCGCTTAAGCCCGACGCCTACTGTTATTGCGACAACAACTGCCGCAACACAAACGGCAGAATGCCGCCATGCCGGTAGTAATCGACTTCGATCGGGGTATCGATGCGCAAGCGCAATGCTACCCGGCGCGCGTTCCCCTCCGGCCGCCGGACCACCAGGGTCACTTCCTGCTGCGGCTTGATGTCATCGTCCAGCCCTTCGAGGTCAAACAACTCGTCGCCGGTGATACCCACGGATGCCGCCGAATCGGCGCCGGTGAATTGCAGGGGCAAAACACCCATGCCGACCAGGTTGGAGCGATGGATGCGCTCAAAGCTGCGGGCGATGACCGCCTTTACGCCGAGCAGCTGGGTGCCCTTGGCTGCCCAGTCGCGCGATGAGCCGGTGCCGTACTCCTCGCCGCCAAAGACGATGCCGGGTACGCCAGCCGCCGTGTAGCGCATGGCCGCATCAAAAATGAACACTTGCTCGCCTGAGGGTTGGTGGAGCGTCAGGCCGCCTTCCACGCGCGAGCCATCGGCCTTGGGCGGAAGCATCAGGTTTTTTATGCGCACATTGGCAAAAGTGCCGCGCACCATCACTTCGTGGTTGCCGCGCCGCGAACCATAGGAATTAAAGTCGGCTTTGGCGACACGGTGGGCAAGCAGCCATTCACCCGCGGGCGTGGCGGCGCTGATCGAACCGGCGGGCGAGATGTGGTCGGTCGTTACCGAATCGCCGAAAATGGCCAGGGCGCGCGCATTGCGCAACCCTTGCAGGGCAACCGGCGACATGCCGAAACCGGCAAAGAACGGCGGCTTGGCGATGTAGGTCGAAGCGGGCCACGCATACACCTGCCCGGTGCCGGACTCGATCGCATTCCATAATTCATGATCTTTGGTGAGGTCGGAGTACAGCCGGCGGAAAGTAGCCGGATTCATCGCCGTCTGCATGCAGGCCTCAATCTCGCGGCTCGACGGCCAAAGATCGCGCAGCCAGACGGCCTCGCCGTTTTTTCCGTAACCGATGGGTTCGGTCAGCGGATCTTTCTGCATGGTGCCAAGCAGCGCATAAAGCACGACCAGCGGCGGCGAGGCAAGAAAATTGGCGTGCACGCTGGGGTGGATGCGCGCTTCGAAGTTGCGGTTGCCGGAAAGCACGGCGGCGCAGACCAGGTCGTTTTTCACCACGGCGTCTTCTATCGGCGCGGCCAGCGGCCCGGAGTTGCCGATGCAGGTAGTGCAGCCATAGCCGGCGACATTGAAGCCGAGCTGCTCAAGATAAGGCAGCAGGCCGGACTGCGCCAGATATTCGGTTACCACGCGCGAGCCGGGAGCCAGCGACGTCTTGACGTGCGGGCCGACGCCCAGGCCATGCTCCACCGCTTTCTTGGCCAGCAGCCCGGCAGCGATCATGACGTTGGGATTGGAAGTGTTGGTGCAGGAAGTGATTGCGGCAATCAGCACGTCGCCATTGCCCACATCCAGCCCGTCCTGGCTTTTAAAGCGTTGCGCCAGGTCGGCAGGATTGCGGGCAAAGCCATTGTCGGCGGCCGGTTTGGCGAATGTCTCGCCAAACGCGGCCTTGGCCCGGCTCAACGCGATGCGGTCCTGTGGCCGCTTGGGGCCGGCCAGCGCAGGAACAACGCCGGCAAGGTCAAGGCTCAGGACGTTTGAATAATCGATGTCGCCGCGTTTGGGGATGCCGAACAGGCCCTGCGCCTTGAAGTAGTTTTCGAAACGGGCCACTTCTTCATCGCTGCGCCCGGTACCTTTCAGATAGGCGACAGTGAGTTCGTCGACGGGGAAGAACCCCATGGTGGCGCCGTATTCGGGCGCCATGTTGGCCAGGGTGGCGCGATCGGTCAGCGACAAATGGGTAGCGCCTTCGCCAAAAAATTCGACGAACTTGCCGACAACTTTTTCCTTGCGCAGCATTTCGGTGATGGCCAGCACCAGATCGGTGGCGGTAACGCCTTCCGGCAACTTGCCCTGAAGTTCGACGCCGACCACGTCCGGCGTCAGGAAATACACCGGCTGGCCGAGCATGCCGGCTTCGGCCTCGATGCCACCCACACCCCACGCGACCACACCCGCGCTGTTGATCATGGTGGTATGGCTGTCCGTCCCGACCAGCGTGTCCGGGAAACACACGCCATCGCGCTGCTGTACTCCGCGGAACAGATATTCGAGATTCACCTGATGGACGATGCCTATGCCCGGCGGCACGACCTTGAAGGTATCGAAGGCCTGCATCCCCCACTTCATGAACTGGTAGCGTTCATGATTGCGCGCAAATTCAAGTTGCATGTTGAGGCGCAAGGCGTTGGCGCTGCCAAAGTGATCAACCTGCACCGAATGGTCCACCACCAGATCGACGGGGACCAGCGGTTCGATGCGTTTGGGCTCGTGGCCGAGTTGCTGCGCGACATCGCGCATGGCGGCCAGATCGCAGAGCAGCGGCACGCCCGTGAAATCCTGCAACAGGATGCGTGCAACGACGAAAGGGATTTCGTCCTGACGCGGCGCATTGGGCTGCCAGGCCGCCAGTTGCCGCACATGGGCTTCGGTCACTTTCTTGCCGTCGCAATTGCGCAGCACGGACTCGAGCACGATGCGGAGCGAGACAGGCAGGCGGCTGATCCGGCCAAGGCCGGCAGTTTCGAGCGCCAACAGGCTGTAGAAGCCGGATTTTTCGCCGGCTGCGCTGTTGAATTGTTGATAGCTGCCGAACAGGTTATGGCGCATCAGGTTTCCCTTTCACACTAATTGCCTTGCCTGCCTGGACCATGTTTTCAGGAATTACCCAGGCATCGAACTGCTCCGGCTGCACATGCCCGGAAGCAATGGCGGCAGCGCGCAGCGTGGTGCCTTCGGCATGGGCTTGCTTGGCGATGGCCGCGGCCTTGTCGTAGCCGATGTGCGGCGTCAAGGCCGTGGCCAGCATCAGACTGCGCTCCAGCGATTCGCGGATGCGCTCCCGGTTCGCTTCGACATTGCGCAGGGCGTGGCATTCAAAACTCCGCATGGCATCGGCCAGCAGGCGGGCGCTGTGTAAAAAGTTGCAGGCAATGAGCGGCTTGAACACATTCAGCTCGAAGTTTCCGGAAGCGCCGCCGATATTCAGCGCCACGTCGTTGCCGAAGACCTGGGCGGCAACCATGGTCAGCGCTTCGCACTGGGTCGGATTGACCTTGCCCGGCATGATGGAGCTGCCCGGCTCGTTTTCCGGCAGCAGCAATTCGCCCAGGCCCGAGCGCGGCCCGCTGGCGAGCCAGCGGATGTCGTTGGCGATTTTCATCAGCGCCGCCGCCAGGGTTTTCAGCGCGCCATGGGCGAAAACCAGGGGCTCGTGCGACGACAGCGCCGCGAAACGATTGGCCGCGCAGGTAAAAGGCAACGCCGTACAGCGGGCGATTTCGGCCACGGCGCAAGCGGCGAAATCCTGGTGGGCGTTCAGCCCGGTGCCCACGGCCGTGCCGCCCAGCGCCAGCGCATACAGCTCGGCCAGCGCGAAGGCGATCGCGCGGCGGCTGATCTGCAACTGGGTGACATACGCCGAGAATTCCTGTCCCAGCGTGAGCGGCGTGGCGTCCTGCAGATGCGTGCGGCCCAGCTTGACGATGCCGCTGAACGCCAGGGACTTGGCCAACATGGTTTCCAGTAACCGGTCAAGCGCGGGCAGCAGCGCCTGCTCGAGCTGGATCACCGCCGTCACATGCATGGCCGTTGGAAACACATCGTTCGACGACTGGCAATGATTGACGTGATCGTTGGGATGTACCTTGCGCCTAACACCGCGCACGCCGCCGAGCAATTCGGAGGCGCGATTGGCGATGACCTCATTGACATTCATGTTGGTCTGCGTGCCCGATCCCGTCTGCCAGACGGAAAGAGGAAATTCATCGGGCCACTTGCCGGCCAGGATCTCATCAGCCGCGGCGACGATTGCCTCGGCAATGCGCGGTTCCAGTTCGCCGATATGCCGGTTGGCCAGCGCCGCAGCGCGCTTGACCAGCACCAGCGCATGAATCAGTTCGCGCGGCATGGGCTCGTCGCCGATGGCGAAATACAGCAGCGAGCGCTGGGTTTGCGCGCCCCACAGATGCTCGTCCGGCACGTCGATCGGGCCAAACGTGTCGGTTTCCGTGCGATAGCCGCTCATTTCATCTTCCCGCTCTGGCGTCCTGCTGCGTCAGCCAGGCAAGGCAATGAAAAACCGATGCATTCCGGCATGGTGCGGCGCTCGCACAGCAGGCCAGCAACTGCCATCCGGCTACTTCTTGCCCCGAGGCGGCGGCGCGCTGCCCTGTGTGCCGCCGAACGGCAATGCCGGAACGACAGGCTTGGTTTTATCCTTCTTGGGTTTTTTCTGCTCGCGATTGCTGCGTAATTGTCCTTTGGCCATGCAAGTTCTCCTGAAAAAGGTGCTTTGATTTGCGGCACGCTCAATGAGCAGCGCAATGTTCCGGCCGTCACGCCCGTCGCGGAATAGTACGCCTAATCCAGGTCAGGCACAGCAGGCAGCGCCTCTCTTTGGCTTGCGCGCAGGAGGCTTTTCGGCACGGCTGTCATGGCTTGCCTGGCGGCTTTCCGCCCTGCGGGGCATCTACCCCCAGCGCCCGCCAGCCATCCAGGCCCAGCATGCGCAGCGTATCGATATTTCGCTTGTAAATTGCCGCGGTATCGGGAAAAGCGCTCACCGCTTGGGCCATGCTTGCTTCACGCAGGAGATGCAGGATCGGATATGGCGCGCGGTTGGTGTAGTTGCTGATATCGTCCGCCTCCGTGCCGGCAAACTGGTACTGCGGATGAAAACTGGCGACTTGCACTATGCCGGTCAAGCCCTGGACTTTTACTGCGATCTCGACCAGATCGAGAAAGTTGGCAAAATCCGGGAACGTGGCGAGCGTATAGGGAAGAATCAGCAGCGTCGTATCCACGCTTTCCGGTTTTGCCGCCACCAGGGTGCGCAGTTCGCGCTCAAGATCATCGAGCAGGGCATCGCTGGTTTGCGCGCTGCTCACCACATAGCGCACCTGCCGCTTCCCATGCACAGCTTGGGCGAACGGGCAGAGATTGAGGCCAATCACTGCCCGTTCAAGCCATTGCCGCGTGGCAGCTATGGCTTCGTCATGGGTTGGTTTAAGTGGGGAGCAGTGCATAGGTGAAACAGTAATCGAAAATAGCCCGCGCCGTTGCGGGCTGCTTATACGTTTATATTTTGCGCAGGGCGTGGCGTTCGGCGGGCTGCGCTTTTGCAGCTTACAACACTTCCGCAGCGTGATCGGCCAGACGTGAGCGTTCGCCACGTTGCAGGGTGACGTGGCCGGAATACGCCCAGCCCTTGAAGCGATCGACGACATAGGTAAGGCCGGAACTGCCTTCGGTAAGGTAAGGCGTGTCGATCTGGGCGATGTTGCCCAGACACACCACCTTGGTGCCGGGGCCGGCGCGGGTGATGAGAGTCTTCATCTGCTTCGGTGTCAGGTTTTGCGCTTCGTCGATGATGAGGAACTTGTTGAGAAAGGTGCGTCCGCGCATGAAGTTAAGCGATTTGACCTTGATGCGGCTGCGAATCAGGTCCATGGTGGCGGCGCGCCCCCATTCGCCGCCGTAGGTGCCGGCGGCGGTGCCGGCGGGGTCACTGGCCGGCTTGTTCAGGACATCCAGATTGTCTTCCAGCGCACCCATCCAGGGCGTCATCTTTTCCTCTTCAGTACCCGGCAGAAAGCCGATGTCTTCACCCACCGGCACCGTGACGCGGGTGATGATGATTTCCGAAAAGCGCTTGGCTTCCAGAGTCTGCGTCAGGGCTGCGGCGAGCGTCAGCAGCGTCTTGCCGGTGCCGGCCTGCCCAAGCAGGGTGACGAAATCGATGTCGGGATTCATCAGCAGATTCAAGGCGAAGTTCTGCTCGCGATTTCTTGCCACGATGCCCCATATGGAATTTTTTGCATGGCTGTAATCGATGAGCGTTTCAAGCTCCGCCGTCCCGGAAGGGGACTGGCTTGGCGGCGTCTTGCCGGCGCCGATTTTTACCCATGCCTGCAATGGCTGCGGGCCATCCTGCCAGACGAATTCATTGACCAGAAAATCCTGGCAGAGCGGGCCTCTGATACGGTAATAGGTGCGGCCATCCTTTTTCCACGATTCAAGACCCTTGCCGTGCGTTTCCCAAAAATCGGGCGGCAGTTCGCACGTGCCGGTGTACAGCAGGTCCGTATCTTCCAGCACCTTGTCATTGAAGTAGTCCTGCGCTGCAAGGCCAAGTGCGCGCGCCTTGATGCGCATGTTGATGTCTTTGGAGACAAGGATCACCGGCCGCTTGGAGAACAACTGGCCCAGATGCATCACCACGCCGATGATCTGGTTGTCGGCTTTGGCGGTGGGCAGGGAACTGGGCAGGATGCTGTTGATGGCCTCGGTCTGCAGGAAAAGATGGCCCGTGGCCAGCCCGCGCGAAAGCATGCCCAGATGGATGCCGGCGGCCATGTTGTGCTCGGCGCCGCTGACAATTTCGTCCAGCATGCGGCTGGCCTGGCGCGCATTGCGCGCGACTTCCGACATGCCTTTTTTATTGGCGTCCAGCTCTTCCAATACCATCATCGGCACGAAGATGTCGTGCTCTTCGAAGCGATACAGCGAAAGCGGGTCGTGCATCAACACATTGGTGTCCAGCACAAACAGTTTGGCAGCAGGGTTTTTCGCGGATGGAGAACGTTTCGCGTTCATAAAAACCTCAGGATGGGTGGGCGGTCGGACTTACGATAGCGAGCCACGCCATTCCGCAAGGCAAGGATGAGGGGCTGGATTGCGGGCCTTATTCCGGATTAGAGTTTCATCACCGCGTCAAGAACCGCGGCGGCATTGCCGTCGGCCCTGGTAGCGCGCCATTCATGGCGCAACACGCCGTTGGCGTCGAGCAAAAAAGTGCTGCGTTCGATGCCGAGAACCTTTTTACCGTAAAGCATCTTGTTTTTGACGACATCGAACATGCGGCACAGGGTGCCTTCAATATCGGAGATCAGCTCGAAAGGCAGGCCGAACTTGACCTTGAAGCCTTCATGCGACTTCAGCGAATCACGCGAGACGCCGAATACGGCGCAGCCGGCCTTGACAAATTCGGCATGCAGGTCGCGGAACTGCTGCGCCTGGGTAGTGCAGCCGGGCGTGTTGTCCTTGGGATAAAAATACAGCACGAGAGGATGTCCGCGATGGGCGGAAAGCGTGAAATCGCCGCCAGTGGCAGGCGCAGTGAAATCGGGAACCAGCAAGCCGACGACAGAGGGGCCAGCCGGAGCCGGTGGAGTGGATATGGCGTGGTTCATGCGGCTTCCTTCCATGTTGATAAAAATTCCTCGCCTTGCAGCATCAGGCTGCCGGAACGGCCGGGCACTTCGCCACGGACCATTTCATGGCGAGGCAGGTTCGCCGGGTCAAGCGCGTCACGCAGTTCGCCCAGCGATACCAGTTGGTAGCCCTGGTCGCGCCAGCCGGTGAGCAAGCGCTCCAGAGTGCCGCCGAACCGCAAACCCTCGAGTTCAGCGTGCAGGGTGAATACATGATCCTGCGGTTGCGTGGCGGTATGGCGGAGCAGGCGTTGATGCACATTATCGGCGGTGAGGCCGTCCGTGCCAATCAGTTCATCCAGCGTTGGCAGGGTGGTCGGTAATTGCGGGCAAAGCACGATTTCGGCATTCCATACCGGCATGAACGGATGGCTGCCGCGGCAGTCCGACGCCCAGCGGTAGCCGAGCCGCTGCGTCATGCGCAGGGCATGGGCGTTCATCTGCCAGCCGGCGGCGCCATGGCCCGGCGACGCAGCGCCAAAAATTTCGCCGTAGCGTTCATGGGCGCGGCGCATTTCGGTTTCGGTCCACGGGGCGTTCGCCCCGGCAACGCCATCCTGCCACTTGACGTGATCCCAGCAGTGAATCGCCGTTTCGAAACCGGCGGCGCGCGCGGCGCGAAAAATATCCGCACCGCGCCGGCCAATGTCCGGGCCGGGCAGCAACGTGCCGTACAGCAGCGTCTTGAGGCCGTAATGCGCCAGCACAGAGGTGCGTCGCACTTTTTTCATGAAACCGGGACGCAGCGCGCGACGGATGGCGCGGCCGGTGTGATCCGGCCCCAGCGCAAACAGGAAACTTGCGCCGGCCTGATGGCGCTGCAAAATCTCGATCAGGCGCGGCACGCCTTGCAGCGTGCCGCGCAAGGTATCCACATCGATCTTGAGCGCCAGCTTCATCGCCGCTCAGTCCATCAATTGGCGTGCTGCGGCCACATCGTTGCGATAGGCCTCGAAAATGCTGCGCAAGGCATCGGCAAATGCGACGCGGGGTTCCCAGTCCAGATCGGCCATGGTGTTGTTTATCCTGGGCACGCGATGCTGGGTGTCCTGATAGCCCGCGCCATAATATTCGCCCGCAGTGGTTTCCAGCACCTTGACCTTGGCGGCGGTGGCGGCGTATTCCGGGAACTGTTTGGCCAGGTCGAGCATCATGGCCGCCAGATCGCGCACCGAGTAGTTGTTCTTCGGATTGCCGATGTTGTAAATCTTGCCGCTGGCAACGCCGTTCTTGTTGGCAATGATTTTCATCAGCGCGTCGATTCCGTCCGAGACATACGTGAAGGAGCGTTTCTGCGTGCCGCCATCGACCAGCTTGATCGGCTCGCCGCGCACGATGTGGCCGAGAAACTGGGTGATGACGCGCGAGCTGCCCTCTTTCGGCGTGTGGATCGAATCCAGCCCCGGCCCGACCCAGTTGAAGGGGCGGAACAGGGTGTAATCCAGCCCCTCCTGCTGGCCGTAGGCGTGGATCACGCGGTCCATCATCTGTTTCGCGCATGAGTAGATCCAGCGCGGCTTGTTGATCGGGCCCAGCACCAGATTGGAGCTTTCCGGGTCAAATTCCGCATCCGGACTCATGCCGTAGACCTCGGATGTCGAGGGAAAAATCACTCGTTTTTTGTATTTCACCGCATGGCGGATGATGGGCAAGTTGGCCTCGAAATCAAGTTCGAAGACGCGCAGGGGTTCCTTGACATATGTGGCTGGCGTGGCAATCGCCACCAGCGGCAGGATGACATCGCACTTCTTGACGTGATACTCGATCCATTCGCGGTTGATGGTGATGTCGCCTTCAAAGAAGTGGAAACGCGGGTTGGCCATCAGATCGGCGACACGTTCCGAATTCATGTCCATGCCATGCACTTCCCAGTCCGTGGTATCCATGATGCGCTGGGAAAGATGGTGGCCGATGAAACCGTTGACGCCGAGGATGAGGATTTTTTTCATGTCAGGAGAAGCGCAGGCGTGCCAAAAATCGCGTTGAGCGGATTGCCGGCAGCGGTTGAAAGAGGGGAACCGGCGAATTCTACCGCGAGCAGGCATAAAACCTGTCCGTCGCCGCATTCGGCATACCAGCGGCCATCGTGCGCAAAAAATGCTGGACGCCCGCAGGCGCCGCGCCTGCCCTGCGGATGGAGCGAGCGCAACACGCGCACGCGGCCTTGCGGAGTGTCAAAAAATGCGCCCGGATAAGGTGGCGCGACGGCGCGTATCAGATTATGTACGGTAGTTGCAGGCTGGTTCCAGTCGATGCGCCCGTCTTCTGCGCAACGACCGCCAAAATAGCTGCCCGCCGCAAGATTTTGCGGCCGCGGCGTCAGGCGGCCGGCGATCAGATCGGGCAGCGCGCGGTCAAGCGCCAGTTCAGCGGCAAGCGTCACCTTGTTGAACACCTCGCTGGCTGTGTCGTCGGGCAGGATCGGCACGGCCTGTTGCGCCACGATGCCGCCTGCATCAGGCTTTTCCAGCATCTGGTGCAGCGTTGCGCCGGTTTCGCGTTCGCCGTGAATAATGGCCCAATTCACCGGCACGCGGCCGCGATATTTAGGCAGCAGCGAGCCATGCATGTTGTAGGCGCCCTGCCTGGGCAAGGCCAGCAACGGGGATTTCAGCATCTGCCGGTAGTAAAACGAAAACAGGAAATCGGGCTGCAGCGCCGCCAGTCCGGCGACCAGCGCCGGATCGTTCGGATCGTCGGGCGTGACGACCGGGATGCCGTAGCGTGCAGCGAACTCGGCCACGCTGTCGAACCAGATCGTCTCGCCGGGATTGTCGCGATGGGTAATAACCTGCGCCACATCAACCCCGTGCGCGAGCAGCACCGCCAGGCAGCGCACGCCGACATTGTGATAGGCGAAAACGACGGCGCGCGCCATTCCTGCCTATTCCACCCCTGGGCTCCGGCCGGCGGCTTCTGCCGCCTTCGCGTTTGCTTGGCTCACGTTAGCCTGCGCCGCAACGTCGCTTTCCAGCACCGCTTCGATCAGATAGCGCGGCCGGTGACGCACTTGCTGGTAGATGCGGCCGACATATTCGCCCAGCAAACCGATGCCGAACAGCGCCAGGCCGATGAGGAAGAACATCAGCGCGAACAGGGTGAACAAGCCTTCGGCTTCCGGCCCGACAATCAGGCGGCGCGCGATCAGCAGGACAAACAGCGTGCCCGATCCCAGCGCAACGAGCATCCCCAGCATGGAAAACCATTGCAGCGGCACCAGTGAAAAACCGGTCATCAAATCGAAGTTGAGGCGGATCAGGCTGTAGAGCGAATACTTCGAGTCGCCGGCGGCGCGCTCTTCATGCGCCACCACTACCTCGGCCGGGCTGCGGGCAAAGGTATATGCCAGCGCCGGAATGAAAGTGGCGACTTCCTTGCAACTATTGATGGCATCGACCACGCCGCGCGAGTAAGCGCGCAGCATGTTGCCCTGATCGGTGATGCGGATACGGGTGATTTTTTCACGCAGCCGGTTCATCGCTTTCGAGGCCCAGTTGCGAAACAAGCTGTCCTGGCGTTTTTTGCGAATGCTGCCGACGTAATCATGGCCTTCGCGCATCTTGGCGATCAGCTTGCCGATTTCCTCGGGCGGATTTTGCAGATCGGCATCCAGCGTGACGACAATCCCGCCCCGGCAGCGCTCAAAGCCGGCCATGATGGCCATGTGCTGGCCGGCATTGGCGGCGAGCAGAATGGCGCGGGTGACATCGGGACGCCGTGCGAACTGTTCGCGCAGCAGGGCGGCGGAACGGTCGCAGCTGCCGTCATTCACGTAGATGACCTCGTAAGTCTCGCCGAGCGCATCAAGCGCCGGATAGAGACGGGCGAAGAGCGCGGGCAGTCCGGCTTCTTCGTTATAGACCGGAATGACAACAGAGAGGGCAGGAGTATTCATGCGTTTCGCACGATGTTAGCAAGAGTTTGGGTAAGCGCGGCGCAGACGCGATCCACGTCGGTGTCCTGCATGGCCGGAAACAGCGGCAGCGTCACGGTTGCGGTGCCGATGCGCTCGGCCTGCGGAAAGTCGCCCGCGTTGAAGCCGAGCCGGCGGTAGAGCGAGAACAGGTGCAGCGCCGGGTAATGCACGCCGACGCCGATGCCTTTTTCGTGCATTGCCGCAATGAATGCGCCGCGATCGGCGCCGCCGGGCAGCAGCACCTGGAACATGTGCCAGTTGCTGTGGACGAAGTCGGCGAGCGGGAGCTGCAACCCCAGCGTGCGGTCGATGCAGGCGAAATAACGTTGCGCCAGCTGGCGGCGGCGGGCGGTGAATTCATCGAGGCGTTTTAGCTGCCCCAGGCCGATTGCGGCGGCAATGTCGGTCAGGTTGGATTTGCCGCCAAGAACGTCCACGTCCATGCCGCCATCGGCAAAACGCCTGACGCCTTGCAGGCGCAGGCGCTCGCACAACGCGGGATCGATGTCGTCAGGCAGCACCAGCGCGCCGCCTTCGCCGGTGGTGAGGTTTTTGTTGGCATGGAAGCTGAAGGCAACGAAATCGCCGCCGGTGCCGATCCGCTTGCCCTTCCAGGCCGCGCCGAAGGATTGCGCGGCATCTTCGATGACGCGCAGCCTGTGTTTGCCGGCGATGGCGTACAGCCGGTCGCGATCGACCGGCAGGCCGGCGAGGTCGACGGGAATGATGGCTTTGGTCCGCGGCGTGATGCGCGCGGCGAGTTGATCGAGGTCGATGTTGCGCGTCGCCGGATCAATATCGAC
Source organism: uncultured Rhodocyclaceae bacterium (assembly GCA_964596295.1). Taxonomy (GTDB): domain Bacteria; phylum Pseudomonadota; class Gammaproteobacteria; order Burkholderiales; family Rhodocyclaceae; genus Rugosibacter. Next base: position 81,197 of record CAZQTB010000003.1, read on the forward strand.
AAAAACCGGCGTGGCGCCAACGTCAAGGATGACATTGGCGGTGGCGACCCAGGTCAGCGGCGTGGTGATCACCGTATCGCCGGCGCCGACTTTTGCGAGGCGCAACGCCACTTCGAGCGCGGCCGTGCCGGAACTGAAGGCGCGCACCGGACGACCGCCGCAGTACGCCGACAGCGCCGCTTCAAATGCCTGCACCCGGGGTCCGCTGGTAATCCAGCCGGAGCGCAGAACGCTGGCGACATCGGCGATGGTTTCCTCGTCGATGGATGGACGGGTGAATGGTAAAAAGTTGCTCATGCGCGTGCCACCAGGACCACGCCGACGACGATGAAGCCTATGCCCAGCAGTTTTTGCGCCGCCAGCGCCTCGCCAAACCATTGCCAGGCGACGAAGGCATTGACGACATAACCAATCGACAGCATCGGGTAGGCAATGGAAACCGGCACGCGCGAGAGCGCCATGATCCACACCACCAGACTGATGGCATAACAGGCCATGCCGCTGATGACGTAAGGCTGCAAGGCAAGTTTCAGGCCAACGGGCAGGATGTTGCCGGCGTGAAACGCAAAATGCCCGACGGCATTCGTCCCCGCTTTCAGCAGCAATTGCGCGGCGGCGTTGAGCAGCACACCGGTGAGGATGAGCGAAAAACTGACGGTGTTCATGGTTTGGCTTCCGCGCAGGGCCGCCCCGGACGCGAGCCATCCAACACCCCCGACGCCGCGTCTTGTGCGGCGGAACACGCGCCGCCTCCGCCCGCGGGACCGTGGCTGGGGGATAGGTCGCCTTTCCTGACGATGACGCGGCGCAGGTCGCGGGTTACTTCAATCATCGGCAATCCCTGCGCTTTGAGGTGCGCCCATGTGTCGGGAGGCATCAGCGCCCAGGCGGCGGGCGCCTGCCGCCATGCCACGGCAAAACCGGCGAGATCGGGAATGAATTTTTGCGGTTCCTGGCGAATGCCAAAGCCCAGTTCATCCTTGTAGTCGACCATTGTCGTCGTGCGTGCGAGATAAAACTGAAAGCTCTGGTCATAGGTATTCACGCTGTAGAACGGGACGTTCGGCGGCACATGGGGCCGAATCGCCAGAGCCACATCGTGGGCCGAATTGACTTCACCAAACGCATCATGCCCAAGCAGTATCGCCTGTCCGCTGCAAAAGCTGGCAGCGGCAAGTGCCGCTATCGCCGCCAGACGATGTCTGCGCGCAAGAAAAAATGCGGCAACTCCGCCCGCAAGAAACAAAGCGGCCGCAGCATACAGCCAGGGCTGGTAGACACGATAGATCGCCTCCATTTCGAGCGTATCGGCGCGATGCACGACGAAAGGCACAAGACACAGACTGACAAGGCCCGTGGCGCCGGCCAGCACGGCATAGCCGGCGCGACGTTGCCCTGTCGCAGGTGCATGCAAATGCATGGCGACAAGCGTTGCCAGCGCGGGGAATATGGGCAGGATATAGGAAGGCAGCTTCGAGTCGGAAACGGAGAAAAAGACGAAGACCAGCACTATCCAGATCAGCAGAAAGCGTTGCGGCTGAAAGCGTTTGCCGGAGTCTTCGCGGGAGCCGGCCTTGATGCCGGGCAGCATGCTGCCCAGCCAGGGCAGCATGCCGACCAGCAGAATCGGAATGAAATACCACACCGGCTCATAACGGTGATGGACCGTGGTGAGAAAACGCTGCAGGTGCTCATGGATAAAAAAGAAGTAGGCAAACTCCGGATTGATCAGCGACACGGCGATGAACCACGGCGCGGTAATGAGCAGCAGAATCGCCAGGCCGCGCCAGGGGCGGATGCGCAGAATGAGCTTCATGTCACGTTGCCACACAGCGTAAATCACCACGGTGGCGGCAGGCAGAACGAGGCCGATCAATCCTTTGGAGAGTATCGCCAGCGCCAGCAGCACCCAGGCGGCGTCTTGCCAGCGCCGACTTTCCGGCGGCGGCGCGCCATCACGCTGGGCGAGGCAAAGCGCAAAAATGGCAGCGGCAAGAAAAGCGCTCACCCCCATATCCAGCGTATTGACGTGACCAATCAGGTTCCACAGCGGGCTGCTGGCCAGCACCGCGCCAGCAATCCATCCGGTGGCCGGATTGAACAGTTTTGTCACCGCCACGACAGTGAAGAGTATTCCCAGAAACCCGGTCAGCGCAGACCACAGGCGCGCCGTCCAGTGATGTTCGCCAAACAGCGTGTAGGCTGTCGCCGTGGCCCAATATTGCAAGGGCGGTTTTTCGAAGTATTTGAGATCATTCAGGCGTGGCGTAAGCCAGTCGCCACTGGCCGCCATTTCACGCGGAATCTCGGCATAGCGGCCTTCATCGGGATCGATCAGGCGGCGATAATCGATGCTGCCAAACCAGAACGCGGCGAAAACGAGTACCGCCAGCAACAAAGGCCCACGGCGCAAGGGAATGGTCATTGGTTTTCCAGGATGAGTGCGGCGGCAACCTCGCGGCCTTCGGCCATCAGGATGTTGTACGTACGGCAGGCGGCGAAGCTGTCCATGACCTCAATGCCGATGCGGCGCGCGATCAACGGCCGCAGCAGGGCGGGAGCGGGAAAGCGCTGGCGCGGCCCGGTACCCAGCAGGACAATGGAACAGCCGAGCGCAGCAAGAATTTCCAGGTCGGCTTCCTGCAGCGTGTCGAGCGAGGCGGGCGGCCAGTCTTCAATCACGCGTTGCGGCGTAAGGATGAAACTGCGTGATAGTCTGCGGCCACCGACGGCAATGCCTGTTGCGTCGTAGGCAGTAATGGCCAGCAAGCCAGCAGGTGTGGTGGAATGAAGTTTCATCAGGCAGCGGCAATCAGGTGAAATCGGCTGTCGGCGCTTGTCATAATCAGTCGCATTGAACAAGGCCGCGTCAAATCTTGATTTGCGGCATAGCAACCGCTTCGGTAAGATTATACATTTTCCCGTTGCCAGCCCAGCCGGTTGGCATCCTGCAGAAAGGACGGTTGCACATGCAGCCCGTGACGAAATCCGCCAAGCTCAATAACGTCTGCTACGACATTCGCGGGCCCGTGCTCGCGCGCGCCAAACAGATGGAGGAAGAAGGCCACAAGATCATCAAGCTCAACATCGGCAACCTGGCTGCGTTCGGCTTCGATGCGCCGGAGGAAATCCAGCAGGACATGATTCTCAACCTGCCCAATGCGGCCGGTTATTCGGATTCCAAGGGCATTTTCTCGGCGCGCAAGGCGGTAATGCATGACACCCAGCAAAAGCATATCAAGGGGGTGACCATCGAGGACATCTACATCGGCAACGGCGCGTCCGAACTGATCGTGATGGCCATGAACGCCCTGCTCAACAACGGCGACGAAGTGCTGGTGCCCGCTCCCGATTACCCATTGTGGACAGCCGCCGTCAGCCTTTCCGGCGGCACGCCGCGGCATTACCTGTGCGACGAGGGGGCCGGCTGGCTGCCCGACCTGGCCGACATTCGCGCCAAGATCACGCCGAGCACGCGAGCCATTGTCATCATCAATCCGAACAACCCGACGGGTGCGCTGTATCCCGACGCATTGCTCAAAGAGATCGTTGAAATCGCCCGCACGCACGACCTGATCATCTATGCCGACGAAGTCTATGACCGCGTGCTCTACGATGGCGCTACGCATACTTCAATCGCCGCGCTGTCGGAAGACGTGCTGACCGTGACCTTCAACAGCCTTTCCAAAAACTACCGCGCCTGCGGCTACCGCGCCGGCTGGATGATTGTGTCGGGCGACAAGCGGGCGGCGCAGGATTACATCGAGGGGCTCGACATGCTTGCCTCGATGCGGCTGTGCGCCAACGCACCCGGGCAGTGGGGCATCCAGACGGCATTGGGCGGCTATCAAAGCATTGATGACCTTGTCGCTCCCGGCGGACGCATGCGCCGTCAGCGCGACATCGCTTATGAATTGATTACCGCCATTCCGGGTGTGACCTGCGTCAAGCCGCACGCCTCGCTGTATATGTTCCCGCGCCTGGACCCGAAGATTTACCCGATTACGGATGACCAGGAGTTCATCTCCGAACTCCTGGCGGCGGAAAAGGTGCTGCTGGTGCAAGGCAGCGGTTTCAATTGGCCGCATCCCGACCATTTCCGTCTCGTCTTTTTGCCTCATGAAGACGATCTGCGCGAGGCCATTGGCCGCATCGCGCGCTTTCTGGATTCCTACCGCAAACGCTATGGCAACTAATTCAACAAGCTCAAAAGAAACCATGCAGCCGATCAACGTCGGCTTGCTTGGCGTTGGCACGGTGGGCGGCGGCACGTTTACCGTGCTCGCCCGCAACGCAGCGGAAATTACCCGCCGCGCCGGGCGGCCGATCCGCATCACCCAGGTGGCGGACAAAAATATTGCCCTGGCCAGACAGGTCGCCGGCAGCAAGGTCGCCGTCACCGATGATGCCTTCGCCGTCGTCTCCAACCCATCGATCGACATTGTTGTCGAACTGATTGGCGGCTGCGGCGTGGCGAAGGAACTGGTGCTGCAGGCGATTGCCAATGGCAAGCATGTGGTCACCGCCAACAAGGCGCTGCTCGCCGTGCATGGCAACGAGATATTTTCTGCGGCACAGGCCAAGGGCGTAATGGTGGCTTTCGAGGCCGCCGTGGCAGGCGGCATTCCCATCGTCAAGGCGGTGCGCGAAGGGCTCACCGCCAATCGCATCGAGTGGGTTGCTGGCATTATCAACGGCACCACCAATTTCATCCTCTCCGCCATGCGCGACAAAGGCATCTCCTTTGCCGAAGCGCTGCAGGATGCACAGCGTCTGGGGTACGCCGAAGCCGACCCCACTTTCGATGTCGAAGGCATCGATGCGGCGCACAAGATCACCATACTCTCCGCACTGGCGTTTGGCATTCCGATGCAGTTTGACCGCGCGCACATCGAGGGCATCAGCCAGCTTGAAGCCGACGATATCCGCTATGCCGAACAACTGGGCTATCGCATCAAGCTGCTCGGCATTACGCGCCGTCGGCCCGCCGGCGTCGAGTTGCGCGTGCATCCGACGCTGATCCCCGCCAGACGGCTGATCGCCAATGTCGAAGGCGTCATGAATGCCATCCTGGTGCAGGGCGACGCCGTAGGCGCCACCTTGTACTACGGCCGTGGCGCCGGCGCCGAGCCGACGGCCTCGGCCGTGATCGCCGATCTTGTCGATGTCACCCGCATGCATACCGCCGACCCCGAGCATCGCGTGCCCCATCTCGCTTTCCAGCCCGACGCCGTACAAGACACTCCGGTGCTGCCGCTGTCTGAAGTGGAAACCAGCTACTACCTGCGCCTGCGCGTGGAAGACAAACCCGGTGTGCTGGCCGACATCACGCGCATCCTGGCCGATCAGCAAATTTCCATCGACGCCATGATCCAGCGCGAGCCAGGCGAAGGTGAATTGCAGACCGACATCATCATGCTGACGCACATGACGATCGAGAAAAAAATCGATGCCGCCATCGCGAAAATCGAGGCGCTGCCGGTGGTCAGGAAACGTGTGATACGGCTGCGCATGGAGGAGCTGGGTTAATCGGGTATATTTCGCGGCTGAATTTAGCGCTATGATTCGAATTCTTTATTTGTATCCAGGATGATGTAACGGCACCGGGCCAATGGTTGGTCCCGGATAACTCACTTGTAGGAGGATTAAAAATGGTAGGCGTAACTGAATTAGGGTATCTCGGCTTTGGCGTCTCGAACATGGCCGCCTGGCGTGAATACGCAAGCAAAGTGATGGGGCTGGAAGTTTTCGACGAAGGCGAGAAAGATCGCTTCTATCTGCGGATGGACTACCAGCATCATCGCATCACTGTGCATAACAGCGGGACGGATGACCTCGACTATGCCGGCTGGCGCGTTGCCGGGCCGGAAGAGTTCGAGCAGATGCTGCAGCAGTTGAAAGCAGCCGGCGTTAAATTCCAACGCGGCAGCGAAGCCGAGTGTGCCGAGCGCAGGGTGCTCGATCTGGTGAAGTTCCTTGACCCGGGCGACAATCCGACCGAAATCTACCACGGCCCGCTCATTGATTTTCACAAGCCTTTTCATCCCGGGCGCGGCATGCATGGTCGCTTTCTGACCGGCCAGCAAGGTCTGGGACACATTATTATCCGTCAGGCCGACACCCAGAAAGCCTACCGTTTTTACACCGATGTGCTGGGTATGCGGGGCTCTGTCGAATACCATCTGCAAATCCCGCAAATCGGCATTACCGCAAAGCCGATCTTCCTGCACTGCAATGACCGCGATCACTCCGTCGCCTTCCTCGGCGGCCCGGCGCCGAAACGCATCAACCACCTGATGCTTGAGGTTGATAACATTGACGACATCGGGCAAACTCACGATATCGTGCGCGACAGAAAAATCCCCGTCGCGGTTCAGCTCGGCAAACATGCAAACGACCAGATGTTCACCTTCTACTCGGCGAATCCTTCGGGCTGGCTGTTCGAGTACGGTGGCGTCGGCCGCCAGGCGTCGCACCAGTCGGAATATTACGAGTACGACATGTGGGGGCACGATAATGGGGATCCCGGGTATGGGCTTGATCTCCGGTTGAGATATGACTGGACCCCAAAATAAGGGTGTAAAACACTCAAAGGCGCCCTTTAAAGGCCGGTCTTTTCCGGCCTTTTTTATTCGATAGCAGCGATGAAATACATTTCAACCCGCGGCCTGTCGCCGATACAGTCTTTCTCAGGCATTCTTTTGGGGGGGCTCGCACCGGACGGCGGGCTTTATCTGCCCGAACATTATCCGCAGGTTGCCGGCCGCCTGGCCGAGTGGCGCCGGCTCGACTATGCCGAACTCGCCTTCCGCATCCTGAGTCTGTTCATTGACGACATTCCTGCCGCTGATTTACGGGCAATCTGCAAGAAAACCTACACGGCGCAGACTTACCGTTATTGCCGCGCCGGCAGGAATGCCGCCGATATCGTGCCGTTGACTTCGCTGGCGCCGGATTTTCACTTGCTTGAATTATCCAACGGGCCGACGCTGGCCTTCAAGGACATGGCCATGCAACTGCTGGGCAATCTGTTCGAGTATGTGCTGGGAAAACGCGGCGAGACGATCAACATTCTCGGCGCGACATCGGGCGATACCGGATCGGCGGCGGAATATGCGATGCTCGGCAAGCACAACGTGCGCGTTTTCATGCTCTCGCCCGAAGGCAGGATGAGCGCATTCCAGCGTGCGCAGATGTATTCGCTGCACGAGCCGAACATTTTCAACATCGCCGTGCGCGGCATGTTTGATGACGCCCAGGACATCGTCAAGGCGGTGTCGAATGATGCCGAATTCAAGGCAAGGTACAAGATCGGTGCGGTGAATTCGATCAACTGGGCACGGGTCGCGGCGCAGATTGTGTATTACTTCAAGGGCTATTTCGAGGCCACCCGCGCAAATGACGAAGAAGTGGTTTTCAGCGTGCCCTCGGGCAACTTCGGCAACATCTGCGCCGGCCACATAGCGCGCATGATGGGGCTGCCGATTGCGCGGCTGGTGCTGGCAACAAATGAGAATGACGTGCTCGACGAGTTCTTTCGCAGCGGCGTGTATCGGCCGCGCACCTCGACGGAAACGCTGGTGACATCGAGCCCGTCGATGGACATTTCCAAGGCATCCAATTTCGAGCGTTTCATGTTTGATCTGGCCGGCCGCGATGCGGCAGTGGTGCGCGAACTGTGGCGGGCGGTCGACGCAGGCGGCGCGTTCGACCTCAACGCCACGCCCTGCATGGCACGCCTGCCCGAATTTCGCTTCGTTTCCGGGCGCAGTTCGCATGCCGACCGGCTGGCGACCATTCGCGATGTCTGGCAGCGCTACCGGCAGATGATAGACCCGCATACGGCCGATGGCGTGAAGGTGGCGCGCGAGCATGGCATACCGGGTTTGCCGATGATTGTGCTGGAAACCGCGCAGGCGGTGAAGTTTGCCGAGACCATTCGCGAGGCGCTCGGCCGCGAACCGGCGCGGCCGCAAGCGCTGGAAGGCATCGAGGCGCTGCCGCAGCAGGTTGAGGTAATGGATGCCGATATCGCGGCAGTGAAGGCTTGCATCGCCAGCCACTGCTAACAAAGGCAGATTCCCGCCTGTGGCCGCATGTTAAAATTGGTTTCGTTGGTTAATCGTTATCCCTTGGCCGCCCGCCTCCGCCACAAACCATGACACACACTGCGCTGACTGCACTCTCTCCCCTGGATGGCCGCTATGCCGCAAAAGTCGATGGCCTGCGCGACAAATTTTCCGAATATGCGCTGATACGTAACCGCGTCCGGGTTGAGATCGAATGGCTCAAAACCCTGGCCGCCGCACGCGAGATTGTCGAGTGCCCGGCGTTCTCCGCGGCCACGATCAGCGCACTGGATCATCTCGCGGCGGGCTTCTCGCTCGCCGATGCAGACGCCATCAAGACTGTCGAGTCGCGCACCAATCATGATGTGAAGGCAGTGGAATACTGGCTGAAGGAGCGCTGCGCCGGCAATGCCGAGGTGATGCGCGTCAGCGGATTCATCCATTTCGGCTGCACCTCGGAAGACATCAACAACGTCGCCCACGCCCTGATGCTGAAGGATGGCATTATCGGCAACGTCCTGCCGGGTCTTGACCAATTGATCGCACGCCTGCGGCAACTGGCGCATCAACTGGCCGATTTGCCGATGCTCGCCCGCACCCACGGTCAGCCCGCCACGCCGACCACGCTGGGCAAGGAAATGGCCAATATCGCCGCGCGCCTGATACGGGCGCGGGCGCAAGTTGCCGCCGTGTCGCTCACCGCCAAATTCAATGGCGCAGTAGGCAACTACAACGCGCATCTGTCGGCCTATCCTGGCGTCGACTGGGAAGCGTTCAATCGCCGCTTCGTCGAAAGCCTGGGGCTGGAATTCAATCCCTACACCATCCAGATTGAGCCGCATGATGCGATGGCGGAACTGTTCGATGCGATGGCGCGGGGCAACACCATTTTGATCGACGCAGACCGCGACATCTGGCAGTACGTTTCGCTCGGGTACTTCAAGCAAAAACCCAAGGAGGGCGAAATCGGCTCCTCCACCATGCCGCACAAGATAAACCCGATTGACTTTGAAAATTCCGAAGGCAACCTGGGCCTGGCCAACGCCATCCTGCGCCACCTGGCGGAAAAACTGCCCATCTCGCGCCTGCAGCGCGACCTGACCGATTCGACGGTGCTGCGCAACATGGGCGTGGCTTTTGGCTACACCCTGCTGGCATTCGATGCCATGCGGCAAGGATTGGACAAGCTCGAAGCCAATCCGCCGCGCCTGGCGGAAGATCTCGACGCGGCATGGGAAGTGCTTGCCGAGCCGGTGCAAACCGTCATGCGGCGCTTCGGCATTGAAAATCCCTACGAGCAACTGAAACAGCTGACGCGCGGCAAAGGTATTCAACAGGATGCCTTGCGCGATTTCATCAACGCACTGGCGATCCCGGAAACCGACCGGCAACGCCTGCTGGAGATGACCCCCGCCAGCTACATCGGCAAGGCGGCTGCACTCGCGCGGAAAATATGACGCGGCGAATCTGACATGACGTTTGCCGAGAACCTGAAACAACTGCCGCGCATTTCGCATCTGGCGGCGATCCTGTTGCTGGACGATCAGGCCAATGTCGCGGCCCGCATCGAAAACAAGCCGGGACAGGCGGGTTCAGTAGCGGTCTATAACCATCTCGGCCACATTTACGGCGCCATCACGGTTGAAGCGGCAAACAAGGGGCTTGAACTTTATGCCGAACACACCGGGGATGCGCGCCAGAACCCCGGCAAACATCCCAACATTGACCGCCTGCTGGCAATAACCGCCGGTACCGTCGGTACCTTGCGGATAAAACATGTCTTCGCCACGGTGCCGGAATAACAGCCCGGCGCCAAACCGTGCTGCCGACCACAGTTTTTTCAGGACGCAACGCTGAAAATGGTTTTTTGACAGGGGCGTTTGCGTCGAAGATACTTTGCAGCGCGTACGCTTGAATTCCTATCCTTGCACCCTTACGATCGAAGGAGAAACCGATGCTTCAGTACCGTCTCTATCATTCCCCCGGCGCCTGTTCGTTTGCGGCGCACATCGCTTTTGAGGAACTCGCCGTGCCATACGAGCCGGTTCGGGTGGTTATCGCCGAGGGGCAGAACCAGAAGCCGGAGTATCTGGCGATCAACCCGCGCGGCCGGGTGCCGGCGCTGGCCATTCGCGATGGCCAATCCGAACAGGTGCTGACCGAACTCTCCGCAATCCTGATCTATCTCGCGCGAACCTATCCGGCGGCTGCGCTGCTGCCGCAGGAAACGGCGGCCTTCGTGCGCGCCGTGGAATGGATGAGCTGGCTTGGGAGCACCATGCATACCGGCGGCGTGCGTACGGTGCTGCGCCCGGAGCGTTTCGTTAGCGATCCTGCGGCAGCGGAAGCGGTGAAGACGCAGGGCATGGCAGCGGTGCGCATCGGCTTCGCCGATATCGAAGCGCGCCTGAGCGGCCAGGACTGGGCATTGCCAGGCGGCTATTCGATGATCGATGCCTATCTGCTGGTGTTCTTTCGCTGGGGCAATCGCATCGGCCTGCCGATGCGCGCGAACTACCCGAACTACACCCGGATCATGGACGTGGTGCGCGCGCGGCCTGCCGTGCAGCGTGCCGTGGCACATGAAGGAATACAGATCGAATAAACCGGCGCCGTGACGGTTTGATCGAATGCCGGGCCGTGCGAAGCTTTATCAGACCACGGCTTCCTGCTTTTCGACTTTGGCTTTCATGAACTGCTCGCGCGAAACGCCAAGCCACATTACCAGCGGACTGGCGACCAGCACCGATGAATAAATGCCGAACAGGATGCCGATGGTCAGCGCCAGTGCGAAGTAATGCAGGGCTGTGCCGCCGAAGACCAGCATTGAAGTGACCATCATCTGCGTGCAGCCGTGGGTAATCATGGTGCGCGAGATGGTGCTGGTGATGGCATGGTCAAGCACTTGCGGCGTCGTCATGCCGCGCTTCTTTTTGAACGTTTCGCGCACGCGGTCAAAGACCACGACCGATTCATTCACCGAATAGCCCAGCACAGCCAGAACAGCCGCCAGCACCGGCAGCGAAAACTCCCACTGGAAGAGCGAGAAGAAGCCGAGAATGATAATCACATCGTGCAAATTGGCGATGATGGCCGAGATGGCGAAGCGCCACTCGAAACGCAATGCCAGATAAGCGACGATACCGATAACCACCAGCAGCAACGCCAGCGCGCCATCCGAGGCCAGCTCCTTGCCAACCTGCGGCCCGACAAATTCAACGCGCTTCAGTTCGGGTCTGTTGGCCTGATTTTCCCCGGTTGCCGCCGTCCCGCCCGCGCCGATTTTTAGCAAAGAAGCCATGACGCGCTCACCCACCTTGGATGAGCTGACATCCTGTTGTTCGCCTTTCGCCGGCGGCACGCGGATCAGCACATCGCGCGATGAGCCAAAATTTTGTACATGGGTATCGGTAAACCCGTCAGCCTCCAACTGGGAGCGCAATTTCTCAAGCGCGGGCGCGTGCGGGTAGTTCACTTCAAGCAAGGTCCCCCCGGTGAACTCGATGGAAAAACTCAAGCCTCGGGTAACCAGGAAGAACACTGCCAGCAAAAAGGTGATCAACGAAATAATGTTGAACACCAGCGCATAGCGCATGAAGGGGATGTCTTTTTTGATGCGGAAGAATTCCATCTGGGCCTCTCGTCTCTAACGCGTTCTGCCGCGTGTCATGCCTTGCTGATGCCGGGCTTCCATATCTGCCCGATGGAAAGGCCTTCCAGCTTGCGGCGGCGGCCGTAAATAAAGTTCACCAATGCGCGCGAAACCACCACCGAACTGAAGATCGAAGTCAGGATACCCAGGCAATGCACCACGGCAAAACCGCGCACCGCGCCGGAGCCAAAGATCAGCAGGGCAACGCCGGCAATCAGGGTGGTGACATTGGAATCAACGATCGTCGCCCATGCCCGCTCGTAACCCGCAGCAATCGCCGCTTGCGGGGTGCCGCCGCCGCGCAGCTCCTCGCGAATGCGCTCGTTGATCAGCACGTTGGAGTCGATGGCCATACCCAGCGCCAAAGCGATGGCGGCAATGCCGGGCAGGGTCAGCGTAGCCTGCAAAAGCGACAGCAGCGCAACGAGGAACAGCAGGTTGGCCGACAGGGCCAGCACCGAAACGATACCGAACATCAGGTAATAACCCGTCATGAAGACGGCAATGGCGGTAAACCCCCAGAGCGTTGAATGAAATCCCTTGGCAATGTTGTCGGCGCCGAGGCTGGGACCGATGGTGCGCTCTTCGATGATTTCCATCGGTGCAGCCAGAGAACCCGCACGCAACAGCAGCGCCACGTCGGCCGCTTCAGTCGTTGTCATGCGCCCGGAAATTTGCACCCGGCCGCCGCCAATTTCGCTGCGGATAACCGGCGCCGTGACGACCTCGCCCTTGCCTTTTTCAATCAACAGGATCGCCATCCGCCGGCCGACGTTTTCGCGTGTCACGTCCTTGAAAATGCGCGCACCGGCAGAATCCAGCGACAGATGCACGGCGGCTTCATGAGTCTGCCCGTCGAATCCGGGCTGGGCGTCGGTCAGGCGTTCGCCGGTCAGCACGACCTGTTTTTTCACCAGCAGCGGACGTCCGCCGCGTTCGACGTAATACTCGGTGCCCACGGGCGGCTGGCCGCGGGCAGCCTGCTCCAGGATGCCCGGATTGCCGCTCGCCTCATCATCCACCATGCGCACTTCGAGCGTTGCCGTGCGGCCGAGAATATCCTTGGCCTTGGCCGTATCCTGCACCCCCGGCAATTGCACCACGATGCGGTCCGCGCCCTGCTGCTGGATCACCGGTTCGGCAACGCCGAGTTCGTTGATCCGGTTGTGCAGGGTGACGATGTTCTGCTTGATCGCATATTCCTGGATGCGTTTGCCGGCTTCAGGCTTTAATGTCGCCACCAGCCTGAATTCAGCGCCCTCCCGGACTTCCGCCAGAGCCAGGTCAGGCTGACTGCCGGCCAGCACCGCACGCGCCTTGTCGCGCATCTCCGCATCGCGAAACCGGATGGCCACGCTCTGCATTTCGCGATCGATGCCGGCATGCCGGATATTTTTTTCGCGCAGCAGGCTGCGCAGGTCGGCGCTCGTCGAATCAAGACGCTTGGTCAGCGCGCCCTTCATATCGACTTGCAGCAGGAAATGCACGCCACCGCGCAAATCCAGCCCCAGATACATGGGCAGGGCATGGATGCCGGTCAGCCAGGCCGGCGAGTTGGACACCAGATTGAGGGCCACGCTGTAGCTTGCATCTGCCGGATCGGGGTTGAGCGCCTTTTCGATAAGATCTTTCGCTTTAAGCTGCGTATCCGTATCTGCCAGCCGCACGCGCACGCTGTTGTTATCCAGAACCAGCCCGGTCGGCATAACGGCGGCAGCGTGCAATGCCTCTTCCACTTTAGCCAGCAATCCGGCGTCAACCCTGATCGTCGACTTGACGCTGGTCACTTGTACCGCAGGCGCTTCGCCAAAGAAATTGGGAATGGTGTAGACCAGCCCGAACACCAGGGCAGCCAGCACCAGGATGTTTTTCCAGAGGGGGTAACGGTTCATTTGCGCAGACCGGGTAAACAGCCGGGACCGTGTATTTTGGTCCCGCGCAGCATTAAAGATTCTTCAGCGAGCCTTTGGGCAGCAGCGTAGCGACGGCGGATTTCTGTACCGTGAGTTCGACTGCCCCGTCTTTGCCTTCCGCCACTTCCAGGCCCAGATAATTTTCGCCAATCCGGCTGATGCGCCCGGCGATTCCGCCCTGGGTGACGACCTCATCGCCTTTGACAAGCTCGGCAATCATTTTCTGCTGCTCTTTGGCCTTGCGCATCTGCGGCCGGATCATCACGAACCAGAGCACAACGAACATGAGAGCAATGGGCAACATGCCCATCAGGCCGCCCAGCGGATCAGCAGCGGCACCGCCCGCCTGGGCATACGCATTGGAAATCAGCACACACGTCTCCTCGAATATCGGCCAGGATCAGCCAAAGATGGGCGATTATACCTGCTCGCCCGCGCGCGCCCGACGGAACCGGGCAACGAAACCGGCGAACGCGCCCTGCTCGATCGCAGCCCGCATTTCAGCCATCAGGGTCTGGTAATAAAACAGGTTGTGTATCGTGTTCAGCCGCGCACCGAGTATCTCGCCGGTGCGGTGCAAATGGTGCAGATAGGCGCGCGTAAAGTTGCGGCAGGTATGGCAACCGCAGCTTTCATCCAGCGGCCGGGTATCCGCCTTGTGCTGCGCGTTTTTTATCTTGACATCGCCCCAGCGGGTAAATAACCAGCCATTGCGCGCATTGCGCGTGGGCATCACGCAATCAAACATGTCAATGCCTTGCCCAACGGCATACACCAGGTCTTCCGGCGTGCCGACACCCATCAGATAGCGCGGCTTGGCGCGCGGCAGGCGCGGCGCCGTGTGGGCGAGGATGCGCGCAAATTCCTCTTTCGGCTCGCCTACCGACAAGCCGCCGATGGCGAAACCGTCGAAACCAATCTCGCTGAGCCCGGCCAGCGATTCTTCGCGCAGCGCTTCGAGCATGCCGCCCTACACGATGCCGAACAATGCATTGGCATTCCCCAGCCGGTCATGTTCGTCACGCGAACGGCGCGCCCAGCGCAGCGACAGGCGCATGGATTGCGCGGCCTGGTCAGGTGTTGCGGGATACGGCGTGCATTCATCGAAAATCATGGCGACATCGGCATTCAGCACATGCTGGATGCGCATCGACTCTTCCGGCGTCAGGAACAGGCGATCGCCATTGATCGGCGAGGCGAACTTGACGCCCTCTTCCGTGATCTTGCGCAAGGCGCCCAGCGAGAACACCTGAAAGCCGCCCGAATCGGTAAGGATCGGCCGCTCCCACGCCATGAAACGATGCAACCCGCCGTGCGCCGCGATGACCTCCAGCCCCGGCCGCAGCCACAGGTGGAAGGTATTGCCCAGCACAACCGCAACGCCCATCGCCGCCAGTTCGTCCGGCGTCATGGCCTTGACCGTGCCATAGGTGCCGACCGGCATGAAGACCGGCGTATCCACCGCGCCGTGGGCCAGCGTCAGGGTACCGCGCCGCGCCGCGCCGTCGCTGGCGAGCAGGTCAAAGCTCATGGGGCCGCCTTGCGTGTCAGCAACATTGCATCACCGTAGCTGAAAAAACGATACTGTCCGTCAATCGCGTGACGATAGGCGGCGCGTATCTCCGGCAAACCGGCAAAGGCCGAGACCAGCATCAGCAGGGTCGATCTGGGCAGGTGGAAATTGGTCAGCAACCTGTCCACCACGCGGAACTTGAAACCCGGCATGATAAATATCGCCGTCTCGCCAGCGCCGACTTTTACGCCGCACGGCAAGTCCCCTTCCGGGACATCATGCTCGACGGCGGCGGATTCCAGCGCCCGCAGCGAGGTCGTGCCAACGGCGATGACGCGTCCGCCGCGTGCGCGCGCAGCCGCAACCGCCGCTGCCGTTGCCGGGGGGATCGCATAACGTTCCGTGTGCATGCGATGTTGGGCCAGGTCATTCGTCCGCACAGGCTGAAATGTTCCGGCGCCGACATGCAAGGTCACATAGGCAATATCCACGCCGCGCGCGCGCACGCGCGCAAGCAACTCATCGTCAAAATGCAGGCCTGCCGTAGGCGCGGCGACGGAACCTTTTTCCCGCGCATATACCGTCTGATAGCGCGCTTCGTCCGCTGCCTGGGCAGCCCGCGTGATGTAAGGCGGCAGCGGCAGGCGGCCGTGGCGTTCGATAAGCTGCATGGCGTCTCCCGGCAAGCGCAGATGATAGAACTCGCCGGCACGGCCAAGCACTTCCACATCGAGTACTTCTTCCAGCACGAGCCGGCTGCCGGCCCCGGGCGGCTTGCTGGCGCGCACCTGTGCCAGCACTTCGTCGCCGCCCACGGCGCGCTCGACCAATACCTCCACGTGCCCGCCGCTTGCCTTGCGTCCGTGCAGGCGCGCATGCAGCACCCGGCTGTCATTCATTACCAGCAAGTCGCCGGAGTGCAGAAATTCCGGCAAGTCAGCGATGCACCTGTCGCCAAGCTGCCGCTCGTCCACGACCAGAAGCCGGCTCGCCGAGCGTTGCGGCAGAGGCGCTTGGGCAACCAGCCCGGGCGGCAGGTCGTAGTCGAAGTCAGCGAGAGTCAAAGGGTTCGTCGGCATGGGACAGGTGGCTTTAAAACACAAGGGCCGCGCGTGCGGCCCTTGTTGCGCGCGGCATACCCGCCTATTGCAGAAACGGGTGACGCAGCACAATGGTTTCTTCGCGATCCGCCCCGGTGGAAATCATATCCACCGGAACGCCACAATGTTCTTCCATGCGCCGGATGTAGGCGCGCGCTTCCCCTGGCAGGCCGTCAAGCGTCTTGACGCCGACAGTGCTGCCCTGCCAGCCGGGCAGGGATTCGTAGATGGGTTCGCAAGAGGCCAGGTCATCCGCACCAACCGGCAAAATGTCAGAGACACGGCCGTTGATCCGGTAGCCGGTGCAAATTTTCAGTTCCTCCACGCCATCCAGCACATCCAGCTTGGTAATGCACAAACCCGAAACGCCATTGATCTGAATCGCGCGCTTCAACGCCGCTGCATCAAACCAGCCGCAGCGCCGCGCCCGCCCGGTGGTTGCGCCGAACTCGTGGCCCTTGGTGGCCATGTGCTTGCCGACCGGGTCCTGCTTGTCCAGCGCATCGTACAACTCGGTGGGAAACGGGCCGCCGCCCACTCGCGTCGTGTAGGCCTTGGTGATGCCCAGCACATAATGCAGCATGCTGGGCCCCACGCCTGCGCCTGCCGCAGCGGCTCCGGCAACGCAGTTGGATGAGGTGACAAACGGATAGGTGCCGTGGTCAATATCCAGCAAAGTGCCCTGCGCGCCTTCAAACAGCAGGTTGGCGCCCGCCTTGTGATGGTCATACAGCGCGCGCGGCACATCGGCAATCATGCGCGTCAGACGCAACGCGACGGCCATCACATCGTCAAAGGTCCGCTGAAAGTCGACAGTTTCCGCGCCATGAAAATTCTTCAGCACGAAGTTGTGATATTCCAGCAACTCGGCCAGCCGCTCGGCAAAGCGTTCGGGCTTGGTCAGGTCCTGCAGACGGATGGCCCGCCGCGCCACCTTGTCTTCGTAGGCCGGGCCGATGCCGCGCCCTGTGGTGCCGATCTTGTTGCTGCCGCGGGCGGTCTCGCGGGCAATATCGATTGCCTGATGGTAAGGCAGGATCAGCGGGCAGGCTTCGGAAATTTTCAACCGCGACTCGGCATCAATGCCGGCAGCGGCCAGTTCATCCAGTTCCTTGAGCAAGGCCTCGGGCGACAGCACCACGCCATTGCCGATATAGCAGGTAACGCCGGCGCGCAAGATGCCGGAGGGAACGAGGTGCAAAACGGTTTTCTTGCCGCCGATGACCAGCGTATGGCCTGCGTTGTGCCCTCCCTGAAACCGCACTACGCCTTGCGCGTGGTCGGTAAGCCAGTCGACGATCTTGCCTTTGCCTTCATCGCCCCACTGCGTACCGACCACTACGACATTTCTTGCCATTTCAATCTTCCTTCAGGGGTTCGATGATCCACTCGTTCGCACGCCGGATCAGAACCCGATCACAGCCTGCCTCGCGCCAGGTGCCCGCATGTCCGGGCAGGGCAAATACCACACGCTCGCCCTGGGCGCACAAATGCCGGGCTTCGGCATGCACGGCATCATCTTCGGGCCAGTGCACCAGAATGGCGCCGCGCGGCTTGCCATTCGGCGACAGGCGCGCAATCTCGCGCAAATCCATGGAAAACCCCGTAGCCGGACGAGCGCGGCCATAGGCCAGGCCCAAGCCGTCGTAACGCCCGCCCAAGGCCAGCGCGCTGGCGCTGCCGGCGCAGTAAGCGGCGAACACTACGCCACTGTGATAGTTATAGCCGCGCAAGTCCGCCAGATCAAAACCAAGCGGCAAATCGCCGAGGGCCTTTGCCAGGCGTTGCAGATCAGCCAGCGCGGCCGTGATCGCGGGTAATGCCGGCAGGCGTTGCCCTGCCTCGGCAAGCACCCGCCGGTCGCCATGCAGTTCAGGCAACGCCAGGAGCGCAGAACGCAGCGGATCGGCAACCTGGGCCAGCAATGCGCGCAACGCAGGCACGTCCTTGCCTTGCAACGCCGCGAATAACTCCTGCTCGGTTTCGGCCGCCAGGCCGGCGCGCTCAATCAGCGCGCGGGAAATCGCCGCATGGCCAAAATCCAGCCGGATGGCTTGGATGTCGCACAGGCGCAAAGCTGCCGCCAACAGGCCCACTATTTCAATGTCTGCTTCCAGCCCGCTGTGGCCATATACCTCGGCGCCAATCTGCAAGGGCTCGCGCGTTGAATCGAAGCATGCCGGCAGGGTGTGCAGCACGCTGCCGCAATAGCACAGCCGGGTCACCCCGGCACGATTGAGCATGTGCGCATCGATACGCGCCACCTGCGGCGTGATATCGGCGCGCACGCCCATGCTGCGGCCGGACATCTGGTCAACCAGCTTGAAGGTTCGCAGATCAAGGTCGCTGCGGCTATCCGTCAGCAACGACTCGACAAACTCCAGCAACGGCGGCATGACCAGCTCATAGCCGTGGCTGGCAAACTCGTCCAGCAGATGGCGGCGCAAGGCTTCGATACGCACGGCCTCGCGCGGCAGCACATCTTCGATCAACTCAGGCAAAAGCCAGCGGCGATTTCCCATGCTCATTAGCGGAACAGCATCAATAAAATCAGGCCGAGCACAATCGATGACAGGCCAATGAAACGAATCTGGCCCTCGGCCAGCTCGGTGAGGCGGCGAAAGGTATCACGCCAGACGCGCGGCGCCAGAAAGGGCAGCATGCCCTCGATTACGAGCATCAAGGCGAAGGCGAACAACAGCGTTTTGTACATTGCCGATTCGCACCAAACAGGATTACTTGCCGCGCCCGCTGTTCTTCAGGTATTTGAAGAACTCGGAATTCGGCTCAATGACCAGCACATCGCTCTTGTTCTTGAAACTGGCACGGTAGGCCTCAAGGCTCCGATAGAAGGCATAGAACTCGGGGTTGGCACCAAACGCCTGACCGTAAATCGAGGCGGCTTTGGCATCCCCCTCACCCTTGATCTTCTGCGCGTCACGATAGGCTTCGGCAATGATAATCTCGCTTTGCCGGTCCGCATTGGCACGGATTTTTTCCGCGTCGGCGGCCCCCTGCGAGCGCAGTTCATTAGCCACGCGCTTGCGTTCGGTTTCCATGCGGCGGTACACCGACTCGGAAACCTCCGGCGGCAAATCGACGCGCTTGAGCCGCACATCGACAATTTCCACGCCTATGGCGCGCATGTCGGCATCGGCCTTCTTCTGCACTTCGATCATGATGCTTTCCCGTTTGCCCGAGACCACATCATGCACCGTGCGCCGGCCGAATTCTTCGCGCAGCCCGGAGTTCACTGTCTGCATGAGCCGCGTTTTCGCCACCGCCTCATCGCCGCCCACCGAGATGTAGTACTGCTTCACATTGTGGATGCGCCACTTGACAAAGGAATCCACCTGCACGGGCTTCTTTTCAGCCGTCAGGAAGCGTTCGGGTTCCGCCGAATCAAGGGTCAGGATGCGCTTGTCGAAAAAGCGCACGTTCTGGATCAGCGGCCACTTGAATGCCAGCCCCGGTTCGGAAAACACCGCCTTGACTTCGCCCAGCTGGAAAATGATGGCGTACTGACGTTGATCGACCATGAAGATGGTCATCGAGGCGAGGACCAGCAGGCCAAAAACCAACGAGGCGACAAATGAAATCGGGCGTTGCATCAGCGTTCTCCCCGCTCGCGCGAGCGCATCGTGTCGCGCGAGCGCACATCGCCCGGCGCCGACCGCTCGATCTGTGGCGGCGCATCAGTGGCAATAGTCGGCGCTGGCAAGACGCCGCGCGGGGCAACTGCCGCGGTGTCGGCCGGCGCGACCGCCGCGCCGGCAGTGGCTTGCATCAGCTTGTCCAGCGGCAAATACAGCAGATTGCCGGAACCTTTGGCATCGATCATCACCTTGCTGGTATTGGCATATATCTGCTGCACGGTTTCCAGGTACATGCGGCTGCGCGTTACTTCAGGAGCCTTTTTATACTCGACAAGAATCTGCTTGAAACGCGAGGCATCGCCCTCGGCGGTGGCAATGATGCGCTGCTTGTAGCCGTTGGCTTCTTCCATCAGGCGCGATGACGTGCCTCGCGCCCGCGGAATCACGTCATTGGCATAGGCCTGGCCTTCGTTCTTGGCCCGCTCCCGGTCCTGTCCGGCTTTCACGGCGTCATCAAAAGCCGCCTGCACCTGCTCCGGCGGCTGCGTGCCCTGCATGCTGACCGAGCGCACCTGGATGCCCGTCTCATAGCGGTCGAGAATGTCCTGAATCAGTTTCTGGGTATTGGCTGCAATCTGATCGCGCCCTTCGTAAAGCACAAAATCCATTTTGCTCTTGCCCACAATCTCGCGGATTGCGGTTTCCGCCGCCTGGGTCACGGCATCATCGGGATTGCGGTTCTTGAACAAGTAGGCCTTGGGATCCTTCAGCAAATACTGCACGGCGAACTGCACGCTGACGATATTTTCATCGTCAGTCAGCATCAGCGCCTCTTGCGGCACCTTGTTCTTTTCCGTGCCGCGATAACCGATCTCCACCGTGCGTACGCCGGTCAGGTTCACCACTTCGTTAGTCTCGACCGGCCACGGCAAACGCCAGCGCAGGCCGGGTTCAGTGGTCTCCTTGAAAGCGCCGAATTGCAGCACCACGCCGCGCTGCGAAGCATCCACAATATAGAAGCCGCTGCTCAGCCACACTACCGCGATCAGCGCCACGATGATGCCGATGCCGCCGCCAAACTGCTTTGGGCTGATGCCCGGCATGCCGGAGTTCCCGCCATTGCCACCATCGCCGCCACTTCCGTTGTGGCCGCCGTTAACCGGATTTTTCTTGCCGAAAAACCCCGACAAGCGGCGGTTAATATCCCGCCACAAGTCTTCAAGGTCGGGCGGGCCTTGCTTGCCCCCGCCCTTGCCGCCGCCCGGCTGATTACCCCAGCCATGGTCGTTAAGCGACATCAGAATTCCGGTTATCACAATCAAATAACTCCGTCAGGTTAGGTCAGCATGGGTTGTGCCGGATGGGAAATCAGGAATGGGGCGTTCTTTAAAAAACTCACTGCACCATAGCAACATCGACGGCAATCTTGTTGGCCGGCTCGCCCGTCTCCGGCACAGAATCGGCTTGCGAAAACTCGGCCAGCGCATTACGCAATAACGGCAACCCCTCTCCCGTTTTTGCGCTCAGCCGAACCTTGCAAATGTTACCACATCCGTCTCGCTCAAGCCCTGCGCTTGCCGTCGTTGCATCGATCTTGTTCCACACGATGACTTGTGGCGCCGCAGCGGCGCCGATCTCGACCAGCACCTCATTCACCGCAGCGATCTGCTGTTCGCGATCGGCGCTGGCGGAATCCACCACATGCAACAACAAATCGGCCTGCGCGGTTTCTTCCAGCGTGGCCTGAAAAGCCGCCACCAGCGAATGCGGCAAATCGCGAATGAAGCCCACGGTGTCGGAAAGCACAATCGGCCCCGCACCTTCAATGAACAACCGGCGCGAGGTGGTATCGAGCGTGGCAAACAGCTGGTTGGCGGCATGGGCGCCGGCCTTGGTCAGCGCATTGAACAGGGTGCTTTTGCCGGCATTGGTATAGCCCACCAGAGAAACCGACAACACTTCCTGGCGCAGGCGCGATCGCCGCCGCACCGCACGCTGGCGCTCAAGCTGTTTGAGGCGATCCTTGAGCAGGGCGACGCGCTTGCCCAGCAGGCGGCGGTCGGTTTCGAGCTGCTTCTCGCCCGGGCCGCGCAAGCCGATGCCTCCTTTTTGCCGCTCAAGGTGGGTCCAGCCGCGCACCAGACGCGTCGCGAGGTGTTGCAACTGCGCCAGTT
Organism: uncultured Rhodocyclaceae bacterium; assembly: GCA_964596295.1. Lineage (GTDB taxonomy): Bacteria > Pseudomonadota > Gammaproteobacteria > Burkholderiales > Rhodocyclaceae > Rugosibacter. The sequence continues at coordinate 103,214 of CAZQTB010000003.1, forward strand.
CAACCTGGAGCTTGCCTTCATGGCTTTGCGCGCGCAGAGCGAAGATGTCAAGGATGAGGCTGCTGCGATCGACCACCCGGCATTGCAGCTCGCGTTCCAGATTGCGTTGCTGCGCAGGGGATAGCTCATGATTGAACAGCACCACTGCCGCTTCGTGCAAACGTGCCGCGTCATCAATCTCGGTAACCTTGCCTTTGCCGGCGAACAATGCGGGATCGGGCCGTGCGCGTTTCCCGGAAACAACGGCAAGCGGCCGGGCGCCCGCACTCTCGGCCAGAAGGCGAAACTCCGACAAACGCTCGGCGAAATCCCCCGCGCCAAAATCAAGCTGCACCAGTACGGCGTTTTCGCCGCCGGCGGGGCGGTCAAGCATCAGGGGAGGGCGTGCACCAGTAAAGCTGGGAAGCGATCAATCTTCTTCACCCGCCTCATGATCGAAGTTGACGGCCCGCACAGGCACAACAGTCGAGATGGCATGTTTATAGACCATCTGGGTCACCGTATTTTTAAGCAACACGACATACTGGTCAAACGACTCAATTTGTCCTTGCAGCTTGATGCCGTTGACGAGATATACAGCAACGGGAACATGTTCGCGGCGCAAAACATTCAGAAACGGGTCTTGTAGCATTTGCCCTTTAGTGCTCATTTTTTGCATCCTTTACGGGTGTCAGATTACGTGGAAGAGCAATGTAATCGATTTTTCCTCGCCGTGCCACCAGCGCCGACTTTTCTGCCTTTAGCGTCAAAAAGGCGCTGAAAAACGCGGCGGGGAAGCACGCGCCGTGCCGCGGATGGCCACCACAATAGTTTTCAACGCCCTGCTAAGCGGCATAGGGATTCTTGGTGGTCTTGTATTGAATGCGCAAAGGCGTGCCCTGCAGCTTGAAGGCTTCCAGGAAATAGCGCTCAAGATAGCGGGTGTATGAGGCGGACACATGTTCCAGCGCATTGCCGTGAATGACGATGATCGGCGGATTGCTGCCGCCTTGATGCGCATAACGCAACTTGGGACGAAACAGGCCATGGCGCGGTGGTGTCTGCTTTTCCACCGCCGCAATGAGTACGCGAGTGAGCTTGGGTGTCGCCATCTTGGTCATTGCCGCTGCGTAGGCCTTATCCACCGACGACAGGATCCCGGCAATGCCCTGGCCCTTGAGCGCCGAAATGTAGTGCACACGGGCAAAACCGAGAAAGTTGAGTTTACGCTCGATATCTTCCTTGACCCGCTCGCGGCGGTACGCATCCACCGCATCCCATTTATTCACCGCGACTACCAGCGCCCGCCCGGCGTCAATGCAAAAACCGGCGATGTGCGCATCCTGATCCGAGATTTCCTGGCTGGCATCCACCATCAGCACTACCACGTTCGCTTCTTCAACGGCTTGCAGGGTCTTGATGACCGAAAATTTTTCTACGGCTTCGAATACCCGGCCCTTGCGGCGCAAGCCCGCGGTATCAATCAGGGTGTAGGCCCGGCCATTGCGCTCGAAGGGAACTTCAATCGCATCGCGTGTCGTGCCCGGCATGTCAAAAGCGATGACCCGCTCTTCCCCCAGCAGCGTATTGACCAGGGTGCTCTTGCCGACGTTGGGGCGGCCGGCGATGGCAACTCTTGGCCCCGGCGCGGCGTTTTCATCGGTAGCTTTTTCCTCAGGGAAGGGTTCCAGCGCCAGGTCGATCAGTTCACGCACGCCATCGCCGTGAGCGGAGGAAATCACGCACGGCGCACCGCACCCCAGTTCATAAAACTCGGCGCTCACCACCGCGCGATCCATGCCCTCGCCTTTATTGACGGCCAGCAGCACGGGGCGGCCGCTACGCCGCAGCAGATCGGCGATGACCTTGTCCTGCGGCGTGAGGCCGGCACGCGCATCGACGACAAACAGCAGCATGTCGGCTTCGGCAATCGCCGCTTCGGCCTGGCGCGCCATTTCATGCACGATGCCGTCCTTCACCTGCGGTTCAAAGCCGCCGGTATCGACCACCAGGTACGGCTTGTGGCCAAGCCGTCCGTGACCGTAATGGCGGTCGCGCGTCAGCCCCGGCTGGTCTGCCACCAGCGCATCACGCGAGCGTGTCAACCGGTTGAACAGCGTCGACTTGCCGACATTGGGCCGGCCGACGATGACCAGGGTAGGCTTCATCGCCTACTGTGCCGCCATGGCATACAGACCGCCATCGACGGTCTGCACCAGGAACCCGCCGGCGACACGTACCGGATCGGCGCGGACCGCACTGCCGTCGGTCTTCGCCCGGCCGGCAAAAACGCCATCGTCACGCCGCAAAAGATGCACCATTCCCTGAATGTCCGCCACGACAATCACGCTGTCCAGCGCCAGGGGACGGGACGGGCTGCGCGTCGCCAGCTTGTCCAGTTTCCACAGCGTGGCTCCCGTCTCCCTGTCCAGCGCATGCACGAAACCTTTGTCGTCGGTGACATACACCTGCTTGCTGTCGATATCGAGACCGGCGATGGAGGACATGTCGCGCGACCACAATCCATTGCCGTTATTGACATCAAAACAGGCAATCCGGCCTTGATAGGCAACGGCGCACGCGGCGTTGCCTTCCATCACCGGCGTGCTCGTCACGTCGGTTATCCGCTCAAGCTCGGTAGAGCCTTTGGGCATCGCCACGGTGGCCTCCCAAACCGCTGCCCCATTGTTGTTGGCGATGGCCACCAGCTTGCCGCCGGGGAAACCGGCGAAAGTGAGCTTGCCGGCAAGCAATGCACTCGCATAAGAACGCAATAGCAATGCCGGTACGTTGCGCTGATAAACCCAGCGCCGCTTGCCGTCGGCCGCATCCAGGCCGGAAACCCGCGAGTCGCCCGAGCGCACGACGACGAGTCCATCGGCCACCGCTGGAGGCGCCAGCACTTCGGAACTCACCCGCGCCTTCCATGCCTCTCGGCCCGAGGCCGCGTCAAAGGCCAGCACTTCGCCTTTCGCGGTACCTACCACGACGATTTTGCCGTCGGCGCCGACGCCACCGGAAATCGGCTGGCCCGTGGCAATACGCCAGACCTGCCGTCCTTCATCGAAACGCGCAAGGCCGCCGTCTGCCGCCGCCGCATACACGCTGCCGCCCACGACCGCAGGCGACAAGCTGTAAATGCCCGCGCTGCCGATGTTCGCCTGCCAGAGGGTGCGCAGCGCGACTTTTGGCTCGAAACCGGCAAGTTCCGCAACTTTGACCTTCGGCTTGCTTGAGTCGAACGGATTGAGGCTTTCAATCGTGGAACAGGCGCCCAGCAGAAGTGCCGCGCATAGCCAGGGCAGGGTTTTCATTTGGCATGCCCCAGCGCGTCGCGCTTGGTCTGCACTATCTCGCGATAGGCCGCATGGCGCGGGACTTCATCCCCCTTGGCGACAGCGTCGATCTTTGCCAGCGCCGCGTCGTACGCGGCAGCCGCTTCGGCACCCTTGCCTTGGGCGGCGAAAATATCACCGCGCAGATCGGCATAACGTGCCGCAAACGGCGCCGCCGGCTCTGCCGCAAGCTGCTTGAGCGCTTCGTCATAGGCTTTTTCGTCGAGCAAGACAGCCGCCAGGCGCAGGCGCGCCAGTTCGCGCAAGCCCGCATCCTTGGCGTGTTCGGCGGCCCAGGCCAGTTGCACGCGCGCATTCTTGCTATCGCCCTGATCCACCTGAATGCGGGCGGCAAGCAGTGCACCCATGCCGGCATAACTGGTGCCCGCATATTTTTCGATCAACTCTCCCGCCAGCTCCCGCGTTCGCTTGGCGTCCCTTTGCCCGGCAGCCTGCTGCAACCCGGCAAAGACCACCGAGGCTTGCGCCGACTGATGGCGCTGCCACCAGTTCCAGCCCTGCCAGGCCGCAGCGGCCAGCGCCAGCGCCAGAACGACTCCGGTCACGCGGTTGCCATAGTGCTGCCACCAGGTTTTCAGCTCGGCAAGCTGTTCCTGCTCTTCAAGGTCATAGACTGCCATTGTCATCTTCCATAGGAAAAAGAAGTTCGCCGAGGTGCTCGGCCAAATCATCGAAACTTACGCACACCTGCGCTGCCGGTTGCGCCCGAGAAGCGTCGCCTTCACGCAGAGGTTTGACGCTGACTGCATTTGCCGCCGCCTCGTCGTCGCCGACGATCAACGCCAGCGGCGCGCCGGAGGCATCGGCTTTTTTCATCTGCGCTTTGAAGCTGCCACCGCCGCAGTGCAGATGGATGGTAAAGCCGCCGCTGCGCAAGTGCTCGGCAATGCGGAACGCAAAACGCCCCGCCGCTTCGCCCTGGTGCACCAGGTAAGCGTCAGGAACGGGAGCCTCATGGCGATGCCCTTGCTCCTGCCACAGCGCCAGCAGCCGTTCGATGCCCATGGCAAAACCGCAGGCAGGCGCAGGCTTGCCGCCAAGCTGTGCGAACAACCCGTCGTAGCGACCGCCGGCACAGACGGTGCCTTGCGCACCAAGCTGATCCGTCATCCACTCGAATACGGTGAGATTGTAATAATCGAGTCCACGCACCAGGCGCGGGTTGATGCGATACGGAATGGCCACATCCTTGAGCAGCTGCTGCACGCCCGCAAAATGCCGGAGCGACTCTTCGCCAAGATAGTCGAACAGCTTTGGCGCGCCATCCACCAGCTCCTGCATGGCCGGATTCTTGGTGTCCAGAATGCGCAGCGGGTTGGTATGCAGACGGCGTTGCGCGTCGGCATCCAGCAGCGCGGCATGGCCGGAAAAATAGGCGATCAGGTCGGCGCGATGGCGCGCACGCTCTTCGCTCTGGCCCAGCGAGTTGATTTCGAGGCGAATGCCTTCCAGGCCAAGGTCATCCCAGAGCCGCGCGCACATCGCAATCTGCTCAGCGTCGATGTCCGGGCCACTGAAGCCCATCGCTTCGGCACCGACCTGGTGGAACTGGCGATAACGGCCTTTTTGCGGGCGCTCATGGCGAAACATCGGCCCCATGTACCACAGGCGCTTGGGGCCATCGTACAGCAGGTTGTGCTGCAGGGCGGCACGCACGCACGAGGCCGTACCTTCCGGACGCAGAGTGAGCTGCTCGCCATTGAGCGCATCGGCGAAGGAATACATTTCCTTTTCGACAATGTCGGTCACTTCGCCGATGGCGCGCTGGAACAGCGCCGTCGGCTCCACAACAGGCATGCGGATCGGGCGGTAGCCATACGCGTTCAACCAGTCGCGCACAATTTCCTCGAACTGCTCCCACACCCCGGCCTCGGCAGGCAGAATGTCGTTCATGCCACGAATGGCTTGCAAGGTCTGGCTCATCGTTCTGGTTCAAATACGCGAGGGATAAGTGCGCGCGACGTAGTCATCGACAATCTGCCGAAACTCGGCCGCGATGTTTTCGCCGCGCAAGGTAACGACACGCTCGCCATCGACATATACCGGCGCTACCGGCGCCTCGCCGGTGCCCGGCAGGGAAATGCCGATATTGGCGTGCTTGCTCTCGCCGGGGCCATTGACGACGCAACCCATCACCGCCAGCGTCATGTTTTCCACGCCGATACGCTGCATGTTCCACGTCGGCATGCGTTCGCGCACGTAGGTCTGGATTTCCTGCGCCAGTTCCTGGAATACCGTACTGGTGGTGCGCCCGCAACCGGGACAGGCCGCCACCAGGGGCGTAAAGGCACGCAAGCCCACGGTTTGCAGAATCTCCTGGGCAACAATCACTTCGCGCGTGCGGTCGCCGTTTGGTTCAGGCGTCAGCGAAACGCGTATCGTGTCGCCAATGCCTTCCTGCAGCAGCACGGCCAGCGCCGCCGTCGAGGCGACGATGCCCTTGCTGCCCATGCCCGCCTCGGTCAGCCCCAAATGCAGCGGATAGTCGCAACGCGCTGCCAGATCGCGATAAACCGCGATCAAGTCCTGCACACCGGAGACTTTGCAGGAGAGCACGATACGGTCGCCCGCCAGGCCCAGCGCCTCGGCCTGCGCGGCAGATTCGAGGGCAGAAGCCACCATCGCCTCACGCATGATCTCGACGGCATCCTTGGGCTCGGCGCGCAGGGCATTTTCATCCATGATGCGGGCCAGCAAGGCCTGATCGAGGCTGCCCCAGTTCACGCCAATGCGAATCGGCTTGTCAAAACGGCAGGCAATTTCGATCAGCTGCGCAAACTGCCCATCGCGTTTCGCCCCTTTGCCGACATTGCCCGGATTGATGCGCAGCTTGGCCAAACTTTCAGCGCATGCGGGGAATTCGGCCAGCAACTTGTGGCCGTTGAAATGAAAATCGCCGATCAGCGGCACGTCGACGTTCATCTGCGCCAGCCGCTCACGGATTTTCGGCACGGCGGCAGCCGCTTCGCGGGTATTCACGGTGATGCGCACCAGTTCGGAACCGGCGCGCGCCAGTTGCGCCACCTGCATCGACGTGGCGAACACATCCTCGGTATCGGTGTTGGTCATCGACTGGACGGCAATAGGCGCCGTACCGCCAACGCCGACTTTTCCGATATTTACGCGGCGGCTCACCCGCCGCGGCAAACCTGTGTGGGATGACGGCCTGTTCATTCGACCGTCAATCGGGCAACGTCGGCGCGCGTATATGGCTGCAAATCGATAGGGCGTTCGCCGAAAAACACCCGAACCCCGGATGCCTTGCCGATCCATAGCTGGAATGGCGCCTTGCCATCCACATTCTGGCGTATGCCGGCAGGGTATTCCCCGCTGAAAACAATCTTCTGTGTGGCGTCGCGCACCTCAATCCATGAACGATCGTCAAACTCCACGCGTAAACTCCCGGCAGGATCAACCATGGCAGCCACGGCTGGAGAACCCGCTCCGTTGCTTGCCGCCCCCGCCACTGGCGCAGGAAGTACCGCCGTGACCACTGGCGTCGCCGAATCAGGGGAGATGGAGGCAGCACTGGTGACAGGCTCCGCAGTGCCTGCCGGCATAACCTGCAGCGGAACCGGCGTCCCGTTATTGTCGGGCCGCAGGACATACCAGTATCCTGCCAGCGCCAATACAAAAACCACGACCCCGGCGACCAGATATCTGAATACGACGCGCTGTAAATGCGTCGGCTGACGGGCTTCGCCTATATGGGCCGGAGGCCGGACATCCGCGACAGCCATCGGTGCGGCCGAGTCCAGTGCCGCCAGCAGCGGTGTCGCATCAATCTTGAGGAATTTGGCATAACTGCGCACGAAACCGCGCACGGCCGTGATGCCCGGCAGGCTGACGTAGTCATCACGCTCCAGCGCTTCGATCTGGCGCACGCTGAAACGGGTTATCTGGGCCACGGCATCTGTCGGCAAACCCCGATCTTCGCGTGCCGCGCGCAATACAGCGCCTGGCAGGCAACGCTCCTTGGAAAGAACAACCTCGGCAGCGGCCTCCTCCTCGGGAACAGATTCCGGTCTGTCGCTCACTCGTATGCTCCTCGAGTCAGCAACCGCTGTTCGGGCGAACCGGCAAAGCGTTTGCGCAGCTGTGCGGCAAGGCGCGCTTCGGCTTCGCGATTGCCCAACTTACGCTCAATACGCAAGGCCAGCCAGGTGAGTTCGGCATTCAACTCCTGCATTTTCTCGATATCGGACACCCACTGCCGCGCCTCACGATACTTGCCTTGCCGGTAGGTCAAATCCCCCAGCCAGAACATCGCCTGGGTATTGCCGGGAGAAAGACGCACAGCTTCCAGCAGGTACCCCTCGGCCGCCTTGTCATCCTTTAAGCGAAGCGCACATATGCCTGCGTTGGTATACGGCTTGGCTGGCGTCGCGTAGAGGGGATTTCTCGCCGCCGCCATAAAGTAGGCGATAGACCGCTGCTCGCGGCCGTTCTGACACAAAAACCAGCCGAAATTATTATTTATTTCCGGGTCCCCCGGTGCCAGCCGCAAGGCCTTTTCAAAGTTTTCCTCAGCCAGACGCGGCTCATTCAGCGTCATGTGGGTAAGGCCGAGCAAGTTGTAAGCCGGCGCATAGCTTGAGTCAGCCGAGAGTGCAATACGCGCCTCCTCAAGCGCTACCGCCGAACGCCCATCCAATAGATAAAGCGCCCCCAGCTCGGTATGCACTTTGGCACGTTGCTGCATTTCATTACCCGGAGTCCGTTCAGAGACGGCCTGTTCGGCCCCTTCTTTCATGGCTGCCGGACCTGTACCGGTTGTCGTGCAACCCGCAATGGACAGGACTGCGCTCATAGCCGCACAGAACAACACACGCTTCAGCTTGTTCATGGAGTTAACTCCGTCCTGGGGAAAACGCTAATCGGAATCGCAGCGGCACGCTGCGTTCGTTTCGACTTGTCCAGCACCTTGCCCGCCAGCTGGCCGCACGCCGCATCAATATCGTCACCCCGCGTCCGGCGTATCGTAGTCACAAGACCACCCGCAATCAACAAAGACGCAAAACGGCGAATCCGGTCTGCCGGCGAGCGGCGAAAACCGGAGTGCGGAAACGGGTTGAAAGGAATCAGATTGAACTTGCACGGCACCTCGCGCACCAGGTGTAACAAAGCGCGCGCATCCGCATCGCTGTCATTGATGCCGTCAAGCATTACATACTCAAAGGTAATGAAATCACGCGGCGCATACTGCAGGTAACGCCGGCAGGCAGCCATCAATTCGGCTAATGGATATTTGCGATTGATAGGCACCAGTTTGTCGCGCAAGCCATCCGTAGGGGCATGCAGCGAAACCGCCAATGCCACCGGACAAGCTTCTGCGAGACGGTCCATCGCCGGGACAATGCCTGAAGTGGATACCGTCACGCGCCGCCGCGAAAGGCCGTAGGCATTGTCATCCAGCATCAGCCGCAAGGCCGGAATGAGATTGTCAAAGTTGGCCAAAGGCTCGCCCATGCCCATCATCACCACATTGCTGATGACCCGCTCGCCCATCGGGTCGCGGCCCAGCGCACGGTTGGCCTGCCATACCTGGCCGATGATCTCGGCCGTAGTCAGATTGCGATTGAAGCCCTGCCGTCCTGTCGAACAAAACACGCACTCAAGCGCGCAACCGGCCTGGGAAGAAACGCATAACGTTCCCCGCTGGCCTTCCGGGATAAAAACGGTTTCCACGGCATTGCCGTTACCCACATCAAAAAGAAACTTGCGCGTCCCATCGTCCGACAGCTTGTCGCTAAGAATCGGCGGTGGCAACACGACGGCGGCGGAAAACAATTTCTCCCGTAGAGACCTGGCGATATCGCTCATCGCAGCGAAGTCGCTCTCCCCGAAATGATGTATCCAGCGCAATACCTGTCGCGCACGGAAAGGCTTTTCCTCCTGTTGCGCAAACCAGGCCGCCAGGCGTTCAGCATCGAAATCGAGGAGATTGACTGCCATCACCACTCAGCGTGAATAAACACCCATTGCAGGGAAAAAATAGGCAATTTCAACAGCCGCCGTTTCAGCCGCATCGGAACCATGCACTGCATTGGCATCAATGCTATCCGCAAAATCGGCACGAATGGTCCCTGGCTCCGCCTTCTTCGGATCGGTTGCACCCATCAGATGACGATTGCTGAGGATCGCGTCCTCACCCTCCAGCACCTGTACCATCACCGGGCCGGAAATCATGAACTCGACAAGGTCTTTGAAAAAAGGCCGTGCCTTGTGCACCGCATAAAAGCCCTCCGCTTCCTGACGCGAAAGATGAAGCATACGAGCAGCAATGATTTTCAAGTCATTTTTCTCAAAGCGTGAGTAAATCTCGCCAATCACATTCTTGGCTACAGCATCGGGTTTAATGATTGAAAGGGTGCGTTCAACAGCCATTGCATTCTCCAGCAGGTGAGGGTTTAATAACAGTAACTTGTTATTTTATCGCAGATTTCTCAGCATTTCCCTGCATCCGCCAGCTTTTACAATGATGAATCGGGTTCCTTTCTGAAATGGAGCATCCCGGCTGTGACCCACAGCACATAAGTCTCCATCTCCAGCCGTGGGTGACGATCATTTGCGGCAGTGCGCAACTGGCGGACAAATTCGTTGAGGCGACGTTCATCGGGCAATTGCACTTTATGTCCGCTCAACAGGGCCCGCACGGCATTCTGTGCGCGTACCTCTGACAAACCGCGCAGCAGACCAGTCGAAGCGGGAAATGAGAAATGATCTGCGCCCAGATCATTCAAGGCCAAATCGTCGAGCAACAACTGCGCATCACCAAAACGCCGCGCGGCAGCGGACAGTTGTTCTGCCGCACGGGGAAATCGGCGCTTGATGACGGGCAAGACCTCATGCCGCAGAAAGTTGCGCGTATATTTGCAATCCGCATTGCTCTCATCTTCAAGCCACGCAAGCTTATGCGCCTCTGCATAGGCAAGCAGCGTCTGCCGCGGCAAGTTTAAAAAAGGACGGAGCACCCGCCCACGCAGCTCAGGAATCGCTGCGGCCCCTCTGGGTCCGGCTCCGCGCAGCAAATTATGCAAAACAGTCTCTGCCTGATCGTCGGCATGATGCGCCATTAACACCCAGTCTGCCGGCTGGCCAAGCAAAGCCGCAAGACGCACTCTCCTTGCTGCGGCCTCCACTCCCTCCCCTCGCTCAGGTTCAACCTCGACCCGGATGACCCGCAATGCAATGCCCAGATGGGCGCAGCTACGTTCACAATGATACGACCACTCATCTGCATTCGAACTCAGCCCGTGATGTACATGGATTGCAGACAGATGAAAGCCCAGCACGGGGGCAATGCTCTGCGCCGCATGCAGCAAGACGGCTGAGTCCACGCCTCCTGAATAAGCCACCGATAACAACTGCCCCCCCCGAACATACCGTATCAGAGAGTCAGTCAAGGCAGTAGCAACCAAACTACTGGAGGGGCTGTTCCTTAAACCGGCCATAGCTCATCAGACGCTCATAGCGCCTCTCGACGAGCTCCGAAATGGATAATCCTGCCAGATGCTTGAGCGCATCTTGAAGGTTTTTCTTCAGGCTTTGGGCGATGGCATGGTGGTCGCGGTGCGCGCCGCCGACAGGTTCGCTGATGATGCGGTCAACCAGTCCCAGCGACTTTAACCGTTGCGCCGTTATCCCCATCGTCTCTGCTGCATCACCGGCCCGCTCCGCGCTTTTCCAGAGAATTGATGCGCAGCCTTCCGGCGAAATGACCGCATAGGTTGAGTATTGCAGCATCATCACGGTGTCCGCTACAGCAATGGCCAATGCGCCGCCCGACCCGCCTTCACCGATGACCGTGGCGATCAGGGGCACTTTGAGTTCCGCCATAACCATCAGGTTTCTGCCGATCGCTTCCGACTGCCCACGCTCTTCAGCACTGATTCCGGGATAAGCACCGGGGGTATCGATAAACGAAAATACCGGCAATTTATATTTTTCCGCCAAGCGCATTAACCGCAATGCCTTGCGGTACCCCTCCGGACGCGGCATGCCAAAATTGCGGCTGATTTTTTCTTTTGTGTCGCGGCCCTTCTGATGACCAATCACCATGCAGGACTGCCCATTGAATCTGGCCAGACCACCAACGATCGCTGCATCCTCGGCAGAACTGCGATCGCCATGCAACTCCTCGAAATCAGTAAAAACGCTGCCCAGATAGTCGAGCGTATAAGGCCGATTGGGATGGCGCGCCACCAGGGCACACTGCCATGGCGTCAATTTGGCGTAGATGTCTTTGGTCAGGTTCCGGCTTTTAGCCTCAATCCTCGATATTTCCTCTGAAATATCCACGGCAGAATCATCCTGCACAAAACGCAGTTGTTCTATCTTTGCCTCAACTTCGGCAATAGGCTGCTCGAATTCCAGGAAAGAAATTTTCATGCGGTGATTTTACCATTCTCCGTGCCAAGCTGACTTGGCGTGGGGAGTGTATCGTGTGCTGCAAGGTCAAATCCCCCTTC
>CAZQTB010000004.1:0-110227 GCA_964596295.1 uncultured Rhodocyclaceae bacterium
GGCGTGGTGACGGCGGCCAGGGAAACCCATCTCAATGTGCCGCTGGTGGTGCGCATGAAGGGCACCAACGAAGACCTCGGCAAGCAGATACTCAGGGATTCCGGCCTGCCGATCATTTCTGCCGACACCATGGCCGAGGCGGCGACCAAGATCGTCGCCGCTGTCCGCTAAGGAAACACTCACCATGTCCATTCTGATTGATAAAAACACCAAGGTCATCACCCAGGGCATCACCGGCAAGACGGGCCAGTTCCATACCGAAAAATGCCAGGAATACGCCAACGGCAAGAATTGCTTTGTGGCCGGCGTCAACCCGAAAAAAGCCGGTGAGAGGATTTTTGATATTCCGATTTACGCCTCGGTCAGGGAAGCCAGGGCAGAGACGGGTGCCACGGTTTCCGTCATTTATGTGCCGCCCGCAGGCGCCGCCGATGCCATCTGGGAGGCCTGCGAGGCCGATCTCGACCTGGCCATCTGCATTACCGAAGGCATCCCCGTGCGCGACATGCTGATGGTGCGCAACAAGATGAAGCACAAGGTAGCCGCCGGCGGCAAGGAGACGCTGCTGCTCGGCCCCAACTGCCCCGGCCTGATAACCCCCGACGAGATCAAGATTGGCATCATGCCTGGCCACATTCATCGCAAGGGGCGTATTGGCGTGGTGTCGCGTTCCGGTACCCTGACGTATGAAGCGGTGGCGCAGCTCACCGAAATCGGGCTCGGGCAATCCTCCGCCGTCGGTATTGGCGGCGACCCGATCAATGGGCTGAAGCACATCGATGTGATGCGCGCTTTCAACGACGATCCCGATACCGACGCGGTGATCATGATCGGTGAAATCGGCGGCCCTGACGAGGCAGATGCGGCGCTGTGGTGCAAAGCCAATATGCAGAAGCCGATTGTCGGCTTCATTGCCGGTGTTACGGCGCCCGCAGGCAAACGCATGGGTCACGCCGGTGCGCTTATTTCCGGTGGCGCCGATACGGCGGAAGCCAAGCTCGCCATCATGGAAGACTGTGGCTTCAAGGTGACGCGTAATCCGTCGGAAATGGCCAAATTGCTGAAAGCCATGCTGTAACCGCGAAAGTAGGCGCTGATGAAGCCACTGCGCTACAAGGCGGTCGAGCAAAAAACGCTCTCCTCGCGGTAGCGGATGGCAGGACGGCGCGAGGAATGCAAAAAGCCGCTCCAGCCTGTGCCGGAGCGGCTTTTTGCATTCAGAATATGGCAGGCAGGAAGACGCCAAATGAATGATTTTCGACAAATGTCATGAAATTGATTGACGGAGTTGATGCTGGACTGTAAGAATTACGCTTATTACCCTGTTTTATTGGGGGCTATCACACGGGACGGCCAGTAATGAAGAAATCCGGTTTCTGGAAAAGTGACAGCTTCTTCGGTGTTGTGGTTAGTATCGTCATCCTGATACTGGGTAATGGCGAGCTGTTGCAGAGTCTTGAGCGCAAGGCCTATGACCTGGGTGTCGTCGCCACATCGCGCACGCCTTCCGACAAGGTGGCGGTGATCGCTATCGACAAGGCCAGCATCGACAATATCGGCCGCTGGCCCTGGTCGCGCGAAATCATGGCGGATATGGTGGAAAAGCTTGCCGCGGCTAAAGCCAGGGTGATTGCCACCACCGTGTTTTATTCCGAGCCGCAGCGCGACCCCGGATTGGCTTATATCAACCAGTTGATGACGGCCTGCGGCATCAGTTTGCCGAATGCCGTACCGCCAGTACCGGTTTCTGCGCTGCCGATACCTGACCCTGCCGCTGCGCCAGCGCCGATAGCCGGTGCATCATCTTCTTCCTGCCCGCAAATTCAACCCGTCCTGATGGAAGCCGAGCAAAAACTCAACACCGACCGCCGGCTCGCCGAAGCGTTTGCCAAGGCAGGGAATGTCGCATTGCCGATGCTGTTTGTGCTGGGCGAACCGCGCGGCCGGCCGGATCAGGAATTGCCTGAATACATCAAAAGGAACGCGGTGCACATGGCAGGGGGTGACGCCGCGCCGCCTTATCCGACCACCGGCGTGGACGCAGGCGTGATCGAGCCGCTGGGCAAGGTGGCTGCGGCTATCGGTCATCTCAATGTGACGCCCGATGTGGATGGCGCGATCCGCACCGATCCGCTGGTACTCGGGCATTTCGACCAGGTTTATCCCTCGCTGTCCCTTCTGGTGGCGGCGAGAAGCCTCAATCTCACGCCTGCGGACGTGAAGGTCTCTGCCGGTAGCGAGGTGCGGCTGGGCAAGCTCAGCATTGGCACAGACCAGGATACGCGGATGCTGACGTTCTTTTACAAGGATGCAGACGGCCAATCGCCGTTCCCGGTGGATTCGTTTTTTGATGTGAAGAGCGGCAAAATTCCCTATGACAAATATCGTGACAAGATTGTCCTGATCGGGCCGACGTCCTCCTCGGTGGGCAGTGTATTTGTCACCCCCGTCAGCCCGGCCATGCCGTCGGTGCTGATGGAAGCGCATGCAGTATCCAGCCTGCTTTCCGAACACTTTTTCGTCGCCCCGATCTGGGGTATCTGGGTAGAGCGGGCGGTGTTTCTGCTGATTGCGGCCTACCTCATTGCCGTGTTGCCGAGAATCAAGGCGAACCTTGCGGCGGGAATTACCGCTGCCTTGCTGCTGGCATTGCTTGTTACGCATTTCGTGCTGATGACGACGCAGCTGATGTGGCTGCAATTGATGGTGCCGGCTGCCCTGCTGCTGGTCGGCCATCTGTTGCTGACCACCAAGCGTTTCCTGGTTACCGAACGCGGCAAGGAAAAGTCGGATGCCGAGTCGGCCGAGTCGAATCGCATGCTGGGTCTTGCCTTCCAGGGCCAGGGCCAGCTTGACATGGCCTTCGACAAGTTCCGCAAATGTCCGATGGACCAGCAGCTGATGGAAAACATGTACAACCTGGCGCTCGATTTTGAGCGCAAGCGCCAGTTCAACAAGGCGGAGGCGGTGTTCCGCTACATGTTTGACTTCGATCCCAAGTTCCGTGATGTTGAGTCGCGCTTGAATCGAGCCAAACAGCTTTCCGAAACCGTGATTCTCGGCGGCGGGAGCGGCCGCAGCAATGCCAGCCTGATCGATACGGCGGGCAATGTCGAGAAGCCGATGCTGGGCCGTTACGAGATCGAAAAGGAGCTGGGCAAGGGTGCAATGGGCGTGGTCTACATGGGCCGCGATCCGAAGATCAATCGGGTGGTGGCAATCAAAACCATGGCGCTGGCGCAGGAGTTCGACGCAGACGAGCTCGCCGAGGTCAAGGAACGCTTTTTCCGCGAGGCGGAAACGGCAGGACGTCTCAACCATGCCAACATCGTCACCATGTTCGATGCCGGCGAGGAGCATGATCTGGCTTATATCGCGATGGAATTTCTCAAGGGCAAGGATCTGGTTCCCTACACCAAAGCAGATCATCTCATGCCGCTGCCCCGTGTCCTGAGCATTGTGGCGCGCGTCGCGGATGCCTTGTCCTACGCGCATGAAAACCATGTCGTGCATCGCGATATCAAACCGGCCAACATCATGTACGAACCGGAGTCCGACCAGGTCAAGGTGACGGATTTCGGTATCGCCCGCATTACCGATTCGTCCAAGACCAAGACCGGCATGGTGCTGGGGACGCCTTCCTACATGTCGCCCGAACAACTCGCCGGAAAGAAGATTGACGGCCGCTCCGATCTTTTCTCGCTGGGTGTCATGCTGTATCAGATGGCATGCGGCAAGCTCCCGTTCGAGGGCGACTCCATGGCGCAACTCATGTTCAAGATTGCCAATGAACTGCATCCGGATATTCGCAGCATCAATCCGGATTTGCCTGAGAGTCTGGTAGCTATCCTTGACAAGGCGCTGACCAAGGATCCCGATCTACGCTATCAGACCGGCGCCGAATTCGCCAAGGATGTGCGCACCTGCCTGGCGATGACGGGCGGCGCTGGAGCGAGCGGCGGTTCCAGCGTTGATATCAGCATTTGAGGAGACGCCAATGGAACTGGATGCAGTGCTGGAAATAGTCACCCGGAGCGATCCGGGCATGGTGCGCTCCAACAACGAAGATTCCGTCATAGCCAACGCGGCGTGTGGCGTCGTTGTGCTGGCCGATGGCATGGGTGGCTACAATGCCGGCGAAGTGGCGAGCGGTATGGCCACTGCATTGCTGAGTGCGGAGCTGGAAAAGGCGTTTGCCAGACGGGATGCGGATGCAAAGGATGCTTCCGGCAGACCTTGGGTACACGTTGCATTGGAGGCTGAAGTCGCGCGCGCAAATGGCGCCATTTATCAGGCGGCGCAAAGCCAGCCGCAGTACGCAGGGATGGGTACTACGCTGGTAATCGGCGTATTCCATGACAACAAGCTGACGGTTGCCCATATTGGCGACTCGCGCCTGTACCGTTTGCGCGGGGAGTCTTTCCGGCAAATTACCCGCGATCATTCGTTGCTGCAGGAACAAATCGACAGCGGCATGCTAACCCGCGAGCAGGCGCGGCATTCGCAGAACAAGAATCTGGTGACGCGCGCCGTCGGCATAGATGCTGAAGTCCAGCCGGAAATACATGATTACGACGTACTGCCGGGGGATATCTACCTGCTGTGTTCCGACGGTCTCAATGACATGGTTGACGACGACGAAATCGGGATGACTCTGAGCATGCTGTCGGCCAATCTCGCGTTGTGCGCATTACAGTTGATACAAATGGCTAACGATAATGGCGGCCGCGACAATGTTTCCGTAATCCTGGTCAAGGTAAAGGGTGAGTATCCGGCAGTACGTGGCTGGTGGCATCGTCTCCTGGCCTGGTTCAAGTGATGTAGTTCCCTGAAGGAAAAAAAGAATGTCCAAACTCATACTCAGCATTGAAGGTGCGATCCTCAAGGAAATTCCGCTCACCAAGGAGCGTACGACAATCGGCCGCAAGCCCCATAACGATATCCAGATCGACAATCTGGCGATCTCCGGAGAGCATGCGGTGGTAATCACGATGCGCAATGACTCGTTTCTTGAAGACCTCAACAGCACCAATGGCACATTTGTCAACGGCCAGTCGATCAAAAAACATTTTCTGCAGAGCGGCGATACCATTGAACTGGGTAAATACAGTCTCAAATACGTCAGCGAAGTGGTGCAGCATTCTCCGGGAGCGGATTTTGAAAAGACCATGATTCTGCGTCCCGGTGCTGCAGCGATGCCGGACGCGCCTGCATCACAGCCGGCAGTTGGCACATCTGCACATGAGGCCACCGGCGTGGGCATGGTGGCACAGACGCCCGTTACCCCGGCTGCTGCGCCTACTCCGCTGCCGCTGGGCGCGATTCAGATACTTTCCGGCGGTAATGCCGGCAAAGAGCTTGAGTTGACCAAGACGCTAACCACGCTGGGCAAGCCGGGGGTGCAGGTGGCGGTCATTGCGCGCCGCCCCCATGGCTACTTTATTACCCACGTCGAGGGTACGAGCTTTCCGATTATCAACGGCAAAATGATTGATAGCCAGGCGCACCCGATCAGTGATCACGATGTCATTGAACTGGCCGGCATCAAGATGGAATTCTTTCTCAAGAACTGATGCCGCCTGGGCCAATAACATTGGATAACCCTTGAAACAGCATCTTCCCCGCTACGCCCTCGGGTTTCTGCTCCTCCTGGGACTGCTGGGCCATTCAGCAGGCATCTATCAGATACCGATTGTTAATCGCCTCGACTCGATCATCTACGATGCGAAGGTGCGTCTGACCATGCCGCGAACCATGGACCAGCGTGTGGTGATCCTTGATATTGACGAGAAATCACTGGCCGAGCAGGGGCGCTGGCCGTGGGGACGAGACAAGCTGGCGGCTCTGATGAATACCCTGTTTGAGCATTACGGGGTCAAACAGGTTGGTTTCGACGTTGTTTTTGCCGAGCCGGATGCAAGTTCCGGTCTCCAGTCGCTGGAAAAGCTGGCGAAAAGCGAGTTGCACGATGTTTCCGGTTTTCAGGCCACGCTGCGTGATTTGCGTCCCCGGCTTGATTTTGACGCCCGTTTCGCCAGCGCACTAAAGGGACGGCCAGCGATTTTGGGGTATTACTTCTCCAGCAGGGAGGGTGGGATAAGTTCCGGTGCCATTCCTGATCCGGTATTCCCTGCCGGCACCTTCAGCGGTCGCCGTATAGCCTTTACCCAGTGGGTCAGTTACGGCGGCAATTTACCGATATTCCAGCAGGCGGCTGCCGGGGGAGGGCACTTCAATCCGCTGGTCGATTTTGACGGCATTTCACGTCGCGTACCTCTGCTTGTCGAGTACAAGGGCCAATACTATGAATCCCTGGCGCTGGCGATGGTGCGCAACCTCCTCGGTAATCCGGCGATCACGCCGGGATATCCTGCGGACTCGTCAGGTTCCTATGCCGGCATGGAGTGGCTGGATTTGCAGGTCAAGGAGGGTGAGGTATTGCGCATCCCGGTGGATGAGAACGTGGCGACGCTGGTGCCCTTTCGCGGTTATCAGGGCAGTTTCCCTTACTTCTCGGTCACGGACGTACTCACGGGACGTATTCCGCAGGGGCAGCTTGCGGGCCGCATCGTGCTGGTGGGTACGACGGCTCCCGGGTTGATGGACTTGCGTGCTACCCCGGTGGATGCCGCCTATGCCGGGGTCGAGATACACGCCAATTTGATCGCGGGCCTGCTGGATGGCGCGCTAAAACATCGGCCGGCCTATATCCTTGGCGCCGACGTAGTCATGGTTCTGATCACGGGTTCGCTGATGATCTTTCTCTTGCCGATGCTCTCGCCATTTCGTGCGACAGTCGTTGGAACCATTGTGCTGCTTCTGTTGCTTAGCACCAATTTTGCGTTCTGGCATATCGGCAATGTTGTTTTGCCGCTGGCTAACGGCATGATTTCAATCAGCCTGCTCTACGCCCTGAATATGTCATGGGGCTATTTTGTCGAATCGCGCACAAAACGCCAGCTGACGGGGTTGTTTGGCCAGTATGTACCGCCGGAACTGGTCGAGGAAATGAGTCGTGATCCCGAGCATTACAGCATGGCAGGACGCAAGGCTGAACTCACTGTATTGTTTTCGGACGTGCGCGGATTTACCACCATTTCGGAAGGGCTGGAGCCCGATGAACTGGCTACGCTGATGAACCAATACCTGGGCGCCATGACCATTATCGTACGCAAGCACCGCGGTACGCTGGATAAATATATCGGGGATGCCATCATGGCCTTCTGGGGAGCCCCGGTTGATGACCTGGAGCATGCGAAGAATGCGGTTCTTACCGCCCTCGAAATGCATGTCGTCCTCCACGATTTGAACAAGGACTTGGCAGCTCGCGGCTGGCCGGTGCTTAAAATTGGCGTTGGCGTAAATACCGGGTCGATGACGGTCGGCGACATGGGCTCGCCGGTGCGTCAGTCCTATACGGTGATGGGGGATGCAGTCAACCTCGGTTCTCGTCTGGAGGGCATCACCAAGCAATACGGTGTTGGCGTCATCGTGGGCGAAAGCACACGCGAGAAGCTGAGGAAAGAGTTTGTGTTCCGCGAACTGGACCGTGTGCGTGTCAAGGGCAAGGATGAGCCGGTGGGCATCTATGAGCCGGTGGGTGAAGAGGGCAGTGTTCCCCGCGAGGAGTTGGAAGAGCTCAGGTTATGGAGTCAGACCTTGCGCGCTTACCGCGCCCAGGACTGGGATCAGGCAGAGGTCATGTTGCTGAACCTGACGCGCATCAATCCGCGCTATCTTTACGCACTGTATGGCGAGCGCATTCAGCATTTGCGCCGGGAGCCCCCTGGAGAGAATTGGGATGGCATCACCACATTCGAAACAAAATAATATGAAAATACGCGTGCTCGGTTGTAGTGGCGGAATCGGTGGCCACCATTTGCGTACCACGGCGTTTCTGGTCGATCACGACATACTGATCGATGCGGGAACGGGTGTTGGTGACTTGTCAATTGCCGAACTGGTGAAAATTGACCATGTGTTCATCACGCACTCCCACCTTGATCATGTCACGTCTCTGGCCTTTATTGTTGACACGGTAGGCGATATGCGGGATCGCCCGCTGGTAGTGCATGCTACCGAAGCGACGATCAAAATTCTTCGTACCCACATTTTCAATTGGGCCATCTGGCCTGACTTCAGCGAGATTCCAACAAAGGACAAGCCATTTCTTCGTTTTTCGGCCATCCACGTAGGCAAAACGATCGATGTTGAGGGGCGCAAGATAACCCCTCTGCCGGCCAACCATACAGTGCCCGCCGTCGGTTACCAGCTCGATGCCGGTCGCGGGAGTCTGGTGTTTACGGGCGATACCGGTCCGTGCCCCGAACTCTGGGAGTACGTTAACAACAAAATTCACGACCTGCGCTACCTGATTATTGAATGCGCTTTCCCCGATCGGGAAAAGCAGTTGGCCGTGGCATCGCTACACCTATGCCCCAGCATGCTCATGCAAGAGCTGGCGCAATTGCAACACGAGGCCGAAATATTCATTACCCATCTTAAGCCTGGGCAAATCGAACTTACCATGCAGGAAATCGACGCCTGCAGCGGCGCGTATCATCCTGGCATGTTGCAGGGAAACCAGGTGTTCGAGATATGAACAGGACAGACAAGATAAGTGGCGAACCTTTAGCATGCCGTCAATCGCTCATATTGCCGGATATGCGAGTCTTTATCGTTAACGAAGATCAGTGTTTGAACGCTGGTACCTTGGAGCCTGTTTGATGAATTCTGTGCCGAGCGCCAAAGCTGAAACGAGTGTGTCTGACGTTGGCAGCCGTCTGGCCTTTTTCAAGAATCTCCAGACCGTTACCAATAAGATTCATGCAACCTCCGACATCGACGAGATCATGCTGGAGCTGTCGGGCGATATCTGCAGCTTATTCAATGCCGATCGCTTGACGATCTATACCATAGGCGAAGACAAGGCATCGATCATCTCCAAGGTGAAGACGGGGCTCAACTCATTCAAGGATCTGCGTCTGCCGATTTCCGATCAGAGTGTTGCCGGGCATGTTGCACTCGCCAGAAACATCGTGAATATCCACGATGTTTATGACGAGGTCGAACTCAAGGCGATCAATCCCTCGTTGCGCTTTCTGCAGGAAGTAGACAAACGCACGGGCTATCGGACAAAGCAGATGCTGGTGGCGCCGATCGCCGATGCGGAAAGCACCGAGTTGCTCGGGGTTGTGCAGATCATCAACAACAAGGATGGAGTGTCTTTCACCACGGTAGCGGAAGAAGGCATCAAGAGCCTATGCGAGACGCTGGCGGTTGCCTTTACCCAGCGCAACAAACCGACGCATGTTGTCAAGACCAAGTACGACTTTCTTATTTCCGATGCCGTGATTTCCGCGCAGGAACTCGAGCTTGCGCAGCGTACGGCGCGGCGCAAGAACCTCGACCTTGAAGATGTGCTGATTAACGAATTTCAGGTTAAACCAGCAGCGCTGGGCCTTGCCTTGTCGAAGTTCTTTGGCGTCCCCTATGAGACATTCAAGGGCGATCGGATCAAGCCTGTCGATCTGCTCAAGAATCTCAAGCGCGAATACCTGCAGCAGAACCAGTGGGCTCCCGTCGAGGAAGGGTCCGAAGGCATTATCGTGGTCTGTATGGATCCGGAGCAGGTCAAGGGCTCGCGTGTCGTCAACAACATATTCCCGCGCGGCAAGATCAGCTACCGCGTGACTTCCAATCGGGAGTTCGCGCAAACGCTGGATCAGTTGTTTGGCAGTAGCGGAGTTCCCGGTTTTACTGATGACAGTTCTGTCGGTGATTTGTTATCGACGCTTGACGAAGGTGAATCGGACGGTGAGGGCGCGGGCGGCGACGATGTTTCGGCTGCAGCGGACAATGAACTTGTCAAACTGGTTAACAAAATCATTATCGACGCTTATCAGCAGGGCGCGTCGGACATCCACATTGAGCCGGGCCTCGGCAAGGACAAGGTGCTGATTCGTTTTCGCAAGGATGGTTCGCTGGTGAAATACATTGAGGTTCCGGCCAGTTACCGCAGTGCGATGGTGGCGCGCCTGAAAATCATGTGCGATCTCGACATTGCCGAGCGACGCAAACCGCAGGACGGCAAGATCAAGTTCAAGAAATATGGTCCGCTGGATATTGAGTTGCGGGTGGCGACGATTCCTTCCACCGGCGGCGTTGAAGATGTGGTGATGCGGATTCTTGCCGGCGGCGAACCGATCCCGCTTGACAAGCTGGGTGTGCTGCCAATCAATCTGACCAAACTCAAGGCGACCATCTCCAAACCCTACGGCCTCTTCTTTGTTTGCGGTCCGACAGGCTCCGGCAAGACTACGACGCTGCATTCGGTTCTGGGCTACCTGAACACGGTGGATACAAAAATCTGGACGGCGGAAGACCCGGTGGAAATTACGCAGAAGGGTTTGCGCCAGGTGCAGGTGAACAAGAAGGTGATGGACTTTCCCATGGTCATGAAGGCTTTCCTGCGTGCCGACCCGGACATCATCATGGTGGGCGAAATGCGCGACGCCGAAACCACCAGCATCGGTATCGAAGCCTCGCTCACCGGCCACCTGGTATTTGCCACACTGCACACCAACAGCGCGCCGGAATCCATCATCCGTCTGCTCGACATGGGCATGGACCCCTTCAATTTCTCCGATGCCCTGCTCGGCATTCTCGCCCAGCGGCTGGCCAAGCGGCTATGCAAGTGCAAGGAGGAATACGTTCCGGATGCCGCCGAGGTCAAGCTGTTCATGACGGAGTACTGCACCGAACTGGTGAACACCGAGGCATTCAAGAAAGACTTCCAGGCGGCTTATGATGCCACGCTGGCGCGGCTGATCAAGGACTATGGCAAGGATGGGCATCTGGTGTTCTATCGTGCCAAGGGGTGTGATACCTGTGGTGGTAGCGGCTACAAGGGCCGTGTTGGCCTGCACGAACTGATGACGGGCACCGAACCGTTGAAGAAGCTGATTCAGGAGCATGCCCGCGTGGCGCAGCTGTTTGCCCAGGCGCTGGATGACGGCATGCTGACGCTGAAGATGGATGGCCTTGAAAAGGCGCTGCAAGGCGTGACGGACATCAAGCAGGTGCGTGCGGTATGCATCAAGTAAGGAGATGACCGTGGACAGCCCCGAAGACCTGTTCCGCCGCCTTGAGCAGCTCAATACTGTCGGCGCCGCGCTGTCGAAAGAGCGCGATATCAACCGGCTGCTGGAAGCCATTCTTGTGGCGGCAAAGACCATCACCCATGCCGATGGCGGCACGCTTTACCGCATGATCGGGGACGGTTCCGCGCTGCGTTTCGAGATACTGCGCACTGACTCGTTGAACATCGCGATGGGCGGCACCACCGGCAACCCTATCAACTTCCCGAACCTGCCGCTGGCCAACGACAAAGGCGCGCCCAATGACGCGATGGTGGCGGCCTATGCCGCCATTCATGACCGGACCGTCAATATTGCCGATGCCTATACGGCAGAAGGCTTCGATTTTTCCGGCACGCGTGCGTTTGACGAACGCACTGGATATCGCTCGCAATCCTTCCTCACCGTGCCGATGAAAAACCACGAAGGCGAGATTATCGGCGTGTTGCAACTCATCAATGCAATGGATTCCGCGAGTGCCCAGGTGGTCGCTTTTTCTTCAGCCGATCAGGGACTGGCCGAATCGCTCGCATCCCAGGCCGCCATTGCGCTCACCAACCGGCTGTTGATCGACCAGCTCGAAAAGCTGTTTGAATCCTTCATCAACCTGATCAACCTGGCGATTGACGAAAAATCCCCCTACACCGGCGGCCATTGCCAGCGCGTGCCGGCCTTGACCATGATGCTGGCCGAAGCGGTGGATGCAACCACGGAAGGCCCCCTCGCGACGTTCAGGATGAACGACCATGATCGTTATGAGTTGAAGATTGCCGGTTTGTTACATGACTGCGGCAAGGTCACCACGCCGGTACATGTCGTGGATAAGGCCACTAAACTGCAAACCATTTTTGACCGCATCCATCTCATCGATACCCGCTTCGAAGTGCTGAAGCGCGATGCCGAGATCGCTGCCTTGCGCCATCAACTGGCCCTGCGCGAGAAAAGGGATGCGCCGGCCGAGGCGCGCATCCAGCGCGAGCTGGCAGGGCAACTGCGCGCACTGGATGACGACCGCGAGTTCCTGCGTCATGCCAATATGGGCAGCGAATCGATGCAGGAGGAGGCCCAGCAACGCGTGCGTGCCATTGGCAGCGAGCGTCAGTGGCGCAATGTGAATGGCGTCGAGGCCGATTTCCTCACCGCAAATGAAATCGAGAATCTCACCATTCGGGCCGGCACGCTGACGCAAAAAGAACGCGAGATCATCAACTACCACATCGTCGCCACCATCAAGATGCTCGAACAGCTGCCCTGGCCCAGGCATCTGAAGCATGTGCCCGAATATGCCGGCGGCCACCACGAGCGCATGGACGGCAAGGGCTACCCCAAGGGCCTCACGCGCGAGCAGATGAGCGTGCAGGCACGGACGATGGGGATTGCCGATATCTTCGAGGCGCTCACTGCACGCGACCGGCCCTACAAACATGGCATGAAACTCTCGCAGGCGATGAGCATCCTCGCCAATTTCAGGAAGAACGGCCACATAGACCCCGATCTCTTCGATGTTTTCGTCAAGCAGGGGGTATATCGGCGCTATGCGGAGCAGTTCCTTGATCCCGTGCAAATTGACGCGGTCAATGAAGCGGAATTGCTGACGTAATGCGCCAGAGAGTGACGTTTTTTGTCAGATTGTGTGTTGAAACTTTTGGCGAAACACGGCCAATGGCGCTGCCATCAGCGTTTTGTACTGTGGCATGGCATATGCTAGATTCACCATAGCGACAGGTGTCGCACCTCACCGTAAAGGAGAAAACGCATGAACAAGTTGCAAAAGGGTTTTACCCTGATCGAGCTGATGATTGTCGTGGCGATCATCGGCATTCTGGCGGCGATTGCCATTCCGCAGTTCAGCGAATACACGAAGAAGGCCGAAAATAAGGCGGCGCAGTCGGATGCGCGCAACCTGATGACTACGATGATTTCCAACTCCAACAATTGATAGGAGCTGACAACATGAAAAATACTTTTATGGCGCTTGCGCTGGTTTCGATGGTTTCCCCAGTTTTCGCTGCGCCTAGCGCTGATGTGGCGACTGTGACGGCAGGTACTACGTATCGTCTGTGTGATGGCGCATCAGGCGGCGGTAAAGTTAGAATCTGGGGCGGTTCGGGTCAAGTTGCATCGGCTCCGGTTTTTACGCGTAACGGCTTTGAAGTGCAGTGCTCGTCGAATGTCTTTCTCGGCGCCCAGGAATCGACGGCTACCCTGGCGGCTGTCGGCTCGGCTTCGGCCAAGGGCAACCAGTATTATGGTGGAAATTCTAGTGGCGGTGCCATTACGGCGGGTGGCGCATGTGCGACTACAGGGTGTACCCAAGCCAATACTGATACGGCGATTGCTGCTGCAATCGCTGCCGGAAGTACCTGATCGGCCATAAGCAGTCTGCATGACGGACGCGCCCTACGGGGCGCGTTTCTTTTGAAATAGTCTGGCAAACCTATTCTTGCCATCGGGTTGGTGGTATTTGCCCAATGCTCATGCGTGGCTGAATGCCTATGCATAACGGTTGCGAGGTGATGTGATGTGGACTTTTCTTCTTTCTGCCTGGCGCGCCGGATTGCGCAGCCGCAGCATCCAGAGCGTGCTGGTGCTTGGCGTGCTGCTGGTTGGTGTAGCCTGGCTTTCTGCCGCTTTTTCGCCGCGCGCACCGAAAACCGTAGCACTCGATGTCGGGCTTTCCGGCCTGCGCTTCTCGCTCGTGCTGTTCGCCCTCTTCTGGGTGCAGGAGCTGGTCGGGCGCGAGATCGAGAAGCGCACGGTGCTGTTTGCCCTTACTTATCCGATACCGCGCGGGCATTATCTGATCGGCCGCTTTCTGGGCGTTGTCGGCCTGCTCCTGCTGGCCGCCGTGCTGCTGGGGCTGTTGCTCTGGATCGTGGTGTTGAATGCGGGAGGGGCGTATGAACAGGGGTTTGCGGTGGCTCCCGGCGGGGCCTACTGGCTGACGGTGTTCGGGCTTTGGGTCGATGCTGTGGTGGTGGCGGCGTTTGCGCTGTTGCTGGCAAGTCTGTCCACCGTGCCGATGCTGCCGCTGGCGCTTGGCCTGGCTTTTGCCGTGGCGGGCAAGAGTCTGGGCGCGGTGATCGAATATCTGGCGCGCGGCGACGATCCGACAGTTGCTTACCTGCAGCCGATGGTCGACGCGATTGCCTGGCTGATGCCTGACCTTTCGCGGCTCGACTGGCGGCCGTGGCCGATGTACGGGCTGGCGCCGGATGCATCGGCCGTTGGCGTCGGACTGCTGATGGCGGCAGCATACGCCGGGTTGCTGCTGGCATTGGCAGTGTTGAAGTTCAACCGCCGCGAATTTGAATAATCAACAAAAAATCGGCGTTGGCGAGACGGCGATTATGATGATAATGACGACGCGTTTGCCGCATTTTCTGACCCTCGTTACTGCCATGCTGTGCGCCGCGGCGTTTTTTGCCAGCGCACAGTACCTGAAAACCGCGTCGCGGCAGACCGTTAATGTCGAAATGCAGGTGGCATTGCCGCTGTTTGTCCAGGTGTTCATGACGGCGGGCGACCGTTATCTTGCGGCCAATGCCGCCGCCATCCGCGCCTTGGTCGTCTCCACCGAGAAAATGAAGCCGGAGGACTACGCTGTTCTGGCCAAGGTGCAGCAAGACGTTTCCTGGCTCAATCCGGCGCATGAAGATAACTATTACATCGCTGCCGCCATTTTGCCCTGGGTAGGGCAGTTCGATGCCGCGCAAACTATTCTTGCCCGCGCCAGCCTGGCCCGTCCTTTCGATTACCAGCCGGCGTTCTATTACGCCTTTCACCTGCTGTACTTCAAGGGCGATGCGATGGGTGCATCCAGCTGGGCGCGTGCGGCGGCGGAAAAGCTGCCCGACCCGAATGAGCGTCTGACCATGCAGAATTTTGCTGCCCGCTGGCTGGACAAGGCGCAAGATCTCGATCTGGCCATCCGCATCGTCGATGCGATGGCCAAACAGTCCAAGCGCCGGGATTTTCGTGCCTATCTGGAGCAGCGCGTGGTGCGTCTGCGGGCATTGCATGCGTTGCGGATGGCGGCGGAGACCTTTCGCCGGCGCTTCGATCGCCCTCCTGCGCGCCTTGACGAACTGGTGAGCGCCGGCCTGCTGCCAGCCCTGCCCCAAGATCCCTTCGGTTTCGGCTTTGCGTTCGATGCGAAGGGTGAAATCATTCTGCGCAACACGCCGCCGCCACTACGATCGCCACGATGACTGCCATCACTGCCACGACTTCTGCAATAGAAATCCACGAGCTGCGCAAAACCTATCCGCGTCGCTGGGCCTCGCCGCCTTTCGAGGCATTGAAGGGTGTTTCATTGAGCGTGAGCGAAGGCGAAGTATTTGGTTTCATTGGTCCCAACGGGGCAGGGAAAAGCACGCTCATCAAGATTTTGACCGGAGTGATGCGTCCTACAGCCGGCAATGCGCGCCTTTTTGACGTCGACGCTACCGGGAGCGCGGCCCGCTCCGGCCTCGGCTATGTGCCCGAAAATCCCAGCCTGCCGGATTACCTGACGCCGCTGGAGATTCTCGGCATGGGGCTGATGTTGCATCGCCGGCAAATCGTCAGTCCGCGCCGCCACTGCATGCAGTGGCTCGAGCGTTTTGGCTTGGGCGAGGTTGCCAGCAAGGTCGTGCGCGGTTTTTCCAAGGGGATGGCACAGCGCACGGCGCTGGCGCATGCGCTGGCCGTGCAGCCACGCCTGCTGATTCTTGACGAGCCGCTCTCCGGGCTGGATCCGATCGGCCGCCGGGATGTGGTGGACATTCTGGCTGAATACCGGCAACAGGGCGGGACCATTTTCCTGACGTCGCATGTATTGCATGATGTCGAGCGTCTGGCCGATCGCTTCGGACTGATTCACAAGGGCGAGCTGCGCGCCGTGCGCTCGCCGGGCGAGCTGGCGGGCGAGGATGATCGTGTGCTGGTGCGCAGCCATGGCGCGGCACCAGTCTTGGACGGCATGCTGCCGGAACCCGGCGGCCGCTGGGTTATCGAAGTGCCGCGTACCTCGCTGTGGCAAACCCTGCATGCGCTGGAAGCCGCCGGGCACGCAGTGATCGAGATCAAACCCGCCCTCTCCCTGGAGACGGCCTTTTTGCATGTCGTCAAGGGCAGTTGATTTGGCCGGCCCGGTATTGTTGCCAAACGTTCCCCGGCATACGCGCAGCGCATTGCTTCTGGCACCGGCGTTTCTGCTCTGGTTGCTGAATAGTCCGTATCAGGGTATCTGGCATGATGCCCGCGTGTATGGGCTGTTGGCCGCGCACTGGTTGTACCCTGATGCCTTGGCGGGCGACCTGTTTTTCCGCTTCGGTTCGCAAGGCAGCTTCAGCCTGTTTACCCCGATCTATGGTGAACTGGTGCGTGCGCTGGGACTGGATGCTGCAGCGCGGTTTGTTGTGCTCTCCGGTGGCGCGCTATGGGTCGCAGCGCTGTTTGCGTTAGCGCGCGCAGTGCTGGGCGATACGCTGGCCGGACGTTTCGCTGTGCTGTTTGGCGTGACGCTGACAGTGAGTTATTCGCCCAATGCATCGGTCTTTGTCATCAATGAGAACTTTGCCACGGCACGCTCATGGGCGATGCCGGCGGGCGTGCTGGCGGTAGCGCTGCTGGCGGACGGAAGATCCTGGGCGGCACTGTCCGCCGCCATGCTGTCATGTTTGCTGCATCCCCTCTTGGGCATCTGGCCCTTGGCGCTGATCGTCCTGACACGCATGCCGATGCGATGGGTGGCTCTGCTGATGATGCTCCCTGCACTGGCGTCAGTCGTCATGGGTATGGCTAATCCGGATGTTCCGCACTGGCGCCTGATGCACGGCGAGTGGCTGGAGTATCTGCGCGGTACTTCCGATATTCTTTTCAAGCCGCTCCCGGATACCCGGCTGCCGGTGTATTTCACTGTCTTGGCCGCCCTGCTGGCCGGTGCGCGCGCGGGCAGCGAAAAACTGCGGCCGTTGTATGCGCGGTTGCTGGCGCTGGCGTGCGGCGGACTGGCGCTGGCGCTGCTTTCCGCCTACTGGCTGCCGTTCGAAATCGCGGTGCAAGGGCAACCCTGGCGAGTGTTCTGGCTGGCCATCCCTGTTGCGGGAATTGCATTGCTGGATGTGACGCAACGTGCATTACTCGTTTCGGACATCGTGCCCTTGCTGATTGGTGGCGCGCTCGCCCTGGTGACGCTTGATGGCGAGCTATTGCAGCCCATCGTTTGGCTGATGTGCGGTGCGAGTCTGACGCCCAAGCATCATCTTGAAACGCTGGCGGCGAGGATTGGCGCATGGCGCAGAACCGTCTGGGTAACGATGATTGCGCTTTGGCTTCTGGCGCTGCCCGGAATCGGCGCGGAGCTTGAGATTGCCGGTGCACGTTTTGTTACACCCTGGTGGCCGGACGCTCTCTTGCTTCACGGTCTCGTGGCAGGCGGCTTGTGGCCGTTGCCGTTGTTGCTGGCATGGCTGCTTGGCCGGCGGAGTTTATTTTCCGGTGTCGGCACCGGGATGGCGACAGTGATTGCTGTGACCGGACTGGTTGCCATGGTACTTGGCAAATGGGATGTACGTCCGGAGTCCCTGCGGCGTATGGAGGGGCGTTATCTGAACAGCCGCCAGTCCCCCCATCCGTTTGCCGCGTACATTCACAGTGGGGACACGGTGGCATGGGCTGAGCGTGAAATGACAGTCTGGCTTGATCTGCACACCTCCAGCTATTGGGGCAGCACACAGGGTATCGGGGTAGTGTTTTCGCAAGAAAAATTTACCGAGTGGCGGCGGCGTGCCGCGTTGGTGGCAAAAGCTTCAACTCCACTGGCGTTGTGCGCTGACCCGATGCTGGATTGGGTGGTGATGCCGCAGCCGGTGGCGGGCGTTGCTGCCGTCGCCGTGGCGCCCGGTGCGGTGCTTTATGCCTGTACGTCTCTGCGCGCCGTTTCGCCGGCGCCGACTTTTTATCTGCGGCAGCGAGGCACGGCATGAGCATGGCGGCTCGATCAGCCCTCATCCTCTCTGGATTGGCGCTGTGGTTGACGACCAATGCTTATTACGGCATCTGGCACGATGCGCGTCTGTATAGCCTGATGGCGATGCGACACCTGATGCCGCAGGCGTATGCGGCCGACCCGTGGTTTTTGTTTGGCGCGCAAGATGGCGTTTCGATTTTCCCCGTGATCTTTGCCCAGGCTGTGGCTGGTTTCGGGCTGGGCGAGGCTGCGCGCGGGATGGCATTGGCTGGAGGGCTGGCCTTTGTTGGGGCGGCATTCGTGTTCGCGCGCGCGGTGCGCCTAGGACATTTTTCGACGCTGGCTTTCCTGCTGCTGGTGAGTTTTCCCTTGGCGTATTGTCCTAACGATTGGGCGATTACGCGACTTTCCGAGTCTTTTGTTACGGCGCGGCCTTTTGCCGTGGCGGCAAGCCTTGCTGCTTTGGCCGCACACTTGCGGAGGCTTGAGACGGCAGGTTGGCTGCTGCACGGGCTGGCGTTATGCCTGCATCCGCTGATGGCGGTCGGGCCAGCGGTTGTATCGCTCGGGGCGAGGCTGCCGGATAAGGCCGTACTGGCTGGCGTGATGCTCGCTCCTGTGTTGATGATTGCGCTTGTCTTTTTCGATGTGCCGCCGCTGCGTGCGATGGACGCGACATGGTTCGATCTTGTGGCGCAAACAGCCGTCATCGTGGTGATGCCGGGCATACACCACGATGCTTCGCTGGTCGCTGCCGCAGCAGCGATTTTGCTGCTGGCGGCGATGTACGGTCAGGCGCATCTGCGTCGCTGGTATGCGCTGGCGGTGATCGTCGGCTTCCTTGGATATGTCGTGACGTTTGCTGCCAGTCTGGTTTATCCATCGGCCCTGATCCTGCAAGTGCAGTCATGGCGCGCACTGTGGCTGACATTGGTGTTTGCCGTCGTTGCGTTGTGCGACTTGGCAGCAAGATGGCCGGAGGCTTCGCCGCTGGGACGGATTGGACTGTTGGCGGGCGGCACTCTGCTGCTCCTGTTTGAACTGGGCGGTGGTTATGGCCTGCTCGTGGCGGCGATCGTGTTGCGCATCGCCGACAAGAGCGTGATGGCTTGCCTGGGACGCTGGCCTCTGATGCTGCTCGAACGCGCTGGTTGGCTGGTGTTTCTGGTTGCGGCCGGTACGGAAGTGCCAAGCCTCCTGCAGTTGTTCGCATTAATCGGGGGCGGATTGCTGGTGGCTGATCCTGTGTTGCCGGATATCATCCGCGGCGTGCTGCTGACAGGCGGGTTTGGACTGCTCGCTGTAGCGGGGTGGACAATGTTGAGGAGAACTTCTGCCAACGTGAGCCTTGGCTTGGCGGTTGCGGCTGTCGGTGTGGCTTTGTTTTTCTGGGATCAGCGGAGTACTTTTGTGCGTGCGCTGGAAGGTCGCTATCGCGCGGCGCCGGCGTCAGAGTATTTCGCCGGGCAGATACGTCAGGGAGATGTCGTCTATTGGCACGGCGCGCGCGAGCGCGTGTGGTTCGAACTGCGCACGGCGAATTATGCCAGCAGCACACAGGCGGTCGGCATCGTGTTCTCCGAACGCTTAGCGCTGGAGATGCAGCGGCGCCTGGGGCGTATGGTCCAGATTGGTTTGCCGGACGCGGTGTTTCTCGACTCGCAGATCGATGATAAGACACGCCTCTCGCTTACCCTCGCGCAACGGAATGTGATGCGGCCCTTCAATCTGCACGGATGGGAGCCGTCGGCATGGGGTAATGCCAGCGAGTTGACCCCGACGAGCCTGCGCTATTTGTGTGCCGACCCTGTGCTGGACTGGGTGATCAATCCGGCCTATTTTCACACGCTGGCCACGGCTACCGAAATCGTGCCGACATCCCGCTCCCAGGGACAGCGATTTGCGCTTTACGATTGCCGCCGCTTGCGCGAAAGCTCCTGAGACAAGTACAGACAAAATCCGGCGATGGCCAAACCGGCGGGCATGTCGATCAGATAGTGCCAGCGCGAGACGATAGCTTCGCTGATGAGAAAGATGAACAGCGGCAGATACACATAGCCCAGCCAGCGCAGGTGCCGCCAGGCGTAATAGAGCAGGACAAAGGCATGGGCGAGATGAAGCGAAGGCATGGCGGCCAATGGCATGATGAAGTTGCCGCCGTGATAGTCGCGACCATGCGAAGCAACGAAGCGTTCCTGAAATTCAAGCATCGTTTGCTGTATGGCATTGGCATCGTTGCTGCTGTCCGGCAAATAAAGAAAGGGGCCCAGTGCCGGCGCCGGAATGTAGGCCAAGCCGCCAATGATGAGAACCAGCGCAACGGCGAGCAGGCTACCCTCAAAGGCTTCGCGTCGCCCGGCGACCGAGAGCGTTACAAAAGTGGCCAGAAACATGAAGACGAAGACGTCGTGATAGGCGTCGGGCAGGACTGTTTTGAGCGGGGTAAAGCCAAGGTTTATGACAGCCAGCGCCTCGCCGAGCGGGGCAGTCGCCTGGTCAATGGCGTGATAGAAGGCATCGAAGTTGTAGGGATTGATGATCTGCGCCCAGAGCTTGAAGTTGAAGTGCAGATAAACGATCAGCGCCAGAGCGGACATTTCGCGCGCCAGTTGTAAAAGATCGGCGCCCAGTCTGTCTCCTCCGCTGTGCCAGCGGGTTGCAACGAGCAACAGGGCGGCAAGGAAAGTACCCGCCAGATAATGTTCGAGGGCGAAGGCGCTGGAGTGCGCGTCAGGGAAGTAGAAAGTAAGCGAAAATGCAGCAGCCAGGCCGATGGCCGCGAGCAACCCAAGCAGCGCGACCGATTCCAGCGGCAGGAGCCAGCGCATTGCGTCAGGAAGTTTTTTCTTCGTGGTATTCCTCCTCCACATTCACCGACCAGATCGCCGCCTTGTCCGTGATCCCGGCCATGATAGCCTCGGCTGCCAGCTTGGCGGTGACCATCGAGTGGTCCTGATTGTTGTAGCGGTGCATGCCGTTGCGGCCGACGAGAAACAGATTGCCGATGCCATCGGCAAAGTCGCGCAGGGTGTCGAAGCGGTCGTAGCTGCCGAAGTAGGCCGGGTAGGCTTTGGGTATGCGCACCCGATGCCAGTCGAGGACATCGGCGGGGTCGATGAGGTCGATCTTCGCCAGTTCGGCAATGGCGAGGTGCGCGAATTCCTCGTCCCCCATGCGCCAGAGCACATCGCCTTCCTGACAGAAATATTCAAGGCCCATCCAGACCGTGTCGGGTTCCTTGACCAGCGCCGGACTCCAGTTGTTGAAGATTTGCAGGCGGCCGATTTTTACATCCGGCTCCTGGATGTAGATCCAGGTATCGGGCAGCAGGTTGATCGGCGGCTTGCCCTCGGGGCGCGGCTTGAGTTTCTTTACCAGCAGGCCCATGGTGATGAAATCGCGATACATCAGGCCATCGGCCACGGCGCGGACATCGTCCGGCGCGGGTGGGTGCAAGGCGCGCACCATGTCGCGCATGGGCATGGTGGAGATGACCCAGTCGCCGTGCCACCAGCGCCGACTTTTGTCCGCGTCTTCGGTTTCAATGGCGACGATGCGCCCGCCTTCGCGTTGCAGGGCAACGACTGTGAGGCCGAAGTGAATCTCGCCGCCTTTTGCGCGCAGTTCTTCGGCGACGATACGCCACATCTGGCCGGGGCCGAACTTGGGATAGAGGAAGCGCTCGATCAGGCTGGTCTCGGTGCCTTTTTGCGCCACGCCTGCGGCGTCTTTGCCGGTGCGGGAAAGGATTTTTTTTGCAGCATGAAGAATTGCTTTGGTGACCGACAGGCCCTTGATGCGCTGCGCGCCCCATTCCGGGCTGATGGCGCGGCAGGCGACGCCCCACACCTTTTCCGTGTAGTCCTTGAAGAAGGTGCGGTAGAGCTCGCCGCCGAAACGATTGCGGAAAAAGTCTTCGAGATTGCGCTCGGGTTTGCACGGGAACAGGCTGGCCCAGACGTAGGAGATGCCGATGCGAACCAGCCGCACGAAGCCGAGGTTGGCCATGGTTTTCCCCGAGAGCGAAATCGGGTAATCGAAAAATCGGCGCAAAAAATAGATGCGCGACAAGCGCGGCCGGATCAGCAGGTGGCGGTCATTCGCGGGTATCAGCGAAAAGCCGTCGGCGTCCTTGTCGGGTGCGGGCGGCATCATCTGCCGCCACCAGTTCATCACCCAGTCGGATTTGGAAAAGAAGCGGTGGCCGCCGATGTCCATGCGGTTGCCCTTGTATTCGATGGTGCGTGAAATACCGCCGACATCGTTGAGGGCTTCCAGCACGATGGGCTGGATATCCGAGCGGCGGGCGATCTCCAGCGCGGCCGTCAGGCCGGCGGGGCCGGCGCCGATGATGAGAACTTTAGGGCTCATGACAGAAGATTCCGTTCCAGCGTGGAAGGCGCTGCGTCCGGACACGGCTCCGCACAAAAGGGTGTTCCAACATTCCCTGCGGCCAGATTCAAGGGCTGGGGAGAAAACAGCATCCAGCGCCGCAGCGAAAAGTTGAAAAGCAGGATGACGGCGGCAGCGAACAGCTTGGACAGCAAATAATGCAGGCCGATGATGTCCGTCAGCGTGTACAGCAGCAGGTTGTTGAGCAGCAGGCCGCCAATGCCGATAGCGCCAAAGACGAAAAACTCATGCAGGCGATTTTGCATGCGGCGGAAATCGAATACCCATAACAGACAGAGCAGATAGTTTGTCGTGAGGCCTGCGCAAAAGGCGAGCGTGGCCGACAACAGATAGTGCAAGCCGATGTATTCGGTGAGCAAATAGAGGCAGGCAAAGTCGACAACAAAGCTGAAACCGCCGACGCCGACATAGCGGATGAACTGCTGCACAAGCGGGGTGTGGAAGGTTCCCTTCATGGACTGCCTGGATAAGCTGTTAAGTTGCGGCTGATTTTAGCAGGCGTGGCGCCAGGCTTTTTCAGGTAAATTGCACGCAGCAGGATACCCGACGCAAATGGATGTTCGCGGTGAGTACAATCAGGCAAGAAGAGGCATGAAACAAGATGAATTTCGACAAAGAACTTGATGCACGCGGCCTGAAGTGCCCGCTCCCTATTCTGCGCACCAAGAAGGCCTTGGTCGAGCTTCAGTCGGGGCAGGTGTTGCGCATTCTTGCCACCGACCCCGGCTCGGTCCAGGATTTCGCGGCGTTTTCCAGGCAGACCGGCAACGAATTGCTGGGTAGCCGCGAACTGGGCGCAGAGTTTGAGTTTTTCATGAGGCGCAAGTAGCCGGGCGGTTTACCCCAGGCGCGCAAGTTGCGTCCGGAGCTTCTCGCGCAGCGTGACAAAGCTTTCCAGCCGCGTGCGCTCCTGCGCCACGACAGCAGCCGGAGCGCGTTCGACAAAGCTCGGTGTTTCCAGCTTCCGTTCGGCTTTGACGATTTCACCTTCAACGCGGGCAAGCTCTTTGCCCACGCGTTCTTTTTCGGCCTCGGCATCAACCTCGATTTTCAGCATCAGGCGGAAGTCGCCGACGATTTGCACGGGGGCGTCGGTTTCCGGCAGGGCATCGACCACGCTGACTGCGGAAAGCTTCGCCAGCGCGGCAAGATAAGGCGCATAGTCGTGCAGGAGCGCCGTCCCGCCAGCGCCGGCGCGGTGCTTGCTTTGCACAACCTTCGAGTCGCCTGCGGGAACTTTTTGTGAACTGGTGTCGCCTGAGCCGATCAGCGGCACTTTCTGCGCGGGTGAGAGGTTCATCTCGCCACGCAGGCTGCGGCAGGCAGTGACCATGGCTTTCAGCGTGGCGATCCAGGCTTCCGCCGCCGGGTCGACGCCGATCTCGCTGGCTTGCGGATAGCGTTGCAGCATGATCGACTCGCTGCCATCCGCGGGGGCTTTCCCTGCAATGGGCGCGACCTTTTGCCATAGCTCTTCGGTAATGAAGGGAAGCAACGGATGCGCCACGCGCAGGGTGGCTTCCAGCACGCGGATCAACGTGCGCCGCGTGCCGCGTTGCTGCGCTTCGTTGCCGTTCTGGAGTTGTACTTTGGCCAGCTCCAGGTACCAGTCGCAATATTCGTCCCAGACGAATTCGTAGACCGCCTTGGCCAGCAGGTCGAAACGATAGTCGGCAAAATGCCTGGCGACTTCGGTTTCCAGTTTTTGCAACAGGCTGATAATCCAGCGATCAGCCGGTGACAGCTCGAGCGGGCCAATGCCGCCGCATGCCGCATGTGCGCTGGATGGAGGGATGCCGCAGTCCTTGCCATCGCAGTTCATCAGCACGAAGCGCGTGGCGTTCCACAGCTTGTTGCAGAAGTTGCGATAACCGTCGCAGCGGTTCATGTCGAACTTGATGTCGCGGCCGGGGCTGGCCAGGCTGAGGAAGGTGAAACGCAGGGCATCGGCGCCAAAGGCGGGAATGCCCTCCGGGAATTCCTTGCGCGTGCGCTTTTCGATTTTCGGCGCGTCTTTCGGATGCATCAGCCCCGTGGTGCGCTTGTTCACCAGATCGTCCAGCGAGATGCCGTCGATCAGGTCGATCGGATCCAGCACATTGCCTTTCGATTTGCTCATTTTCTGGCCTTCCGCATCGCGGATCAGGCCATGCACATAGACGTGCCTGAAAGGAATCCTGCCGGTGATGTGCTTGGTCATCATCACCATGCGCGCCACCCAGAAGAAGATGATGTCAAAGCCGGTGACCAGCACGGTTGACGGCAGATAGAGGTCGAGCGCCGGATTGGATTTTTCCGGGTAGTCCGGCGTCCAGTCGAGCGTGGAGAATGGCCACAAGGCCGAGGAATACCAGGTGTCGAGCACGTCCGGGTCGCGCACAAGCGCACCGCTGTAACCCTTGGCCGCCGCCTGCGCGCGCGCTTCCGCTGCGTCATGCGCGACGTACACATTGCCGGCCTCGTCGTACCAGGCTGGAATCTGGTGCCCCCACCACAGTTGGCGCGAAATGCACCAGTCCTGGATGTTGTTCAGCCACTGGTTGTAGGTATTAACCCAGTTCTCCGGCACGAATTTGATCTCGCCCGAAGCCACCGCCTGCAAGGCCTTGCCGACGATGGACTGGCCGTCAGCGCCGGACTTGCTCATGGCGACGAACCACTGGTCGGTGAGCATCGGCTCGATCACCGCGCCGGTACGGTCGCCACGCGGCACCGTCAGCCTGTGCGGCTTGACGCTGGCCAGCAGGCCGGCAACCTCGAGGTCGGTGACGATCTGCTTGCGTGCTTCAAAGCGGTCGAGGCCTTGGTAGTTTTTTGGAATCCCTAAGTCAGTTGCTAGTGGTTCATTAGCCCGGTCCGGACTAATCAAAATCCCATCCTGAGTGGGCGCGACGTCATGGAAGGTTCGATTACCCTTTGCAGGGTGGAAGTCATCGATGATCTTCCCATCAAGAGTAAGAACTGAATACATCGGCAGGTTATGGCGAAGACCCACCGCATAGTCATTGAAGTCATGTGCCGGTGTGACCTTGACCACGCCCGTACCGAATTCCTTGTCGACATGGCTGTCGGCAATGATCGGGATTTCACGATTGCACAGCGGCAGCACAACATTCTTGCCGATCAGGTGCTGGTAACGTTCATCCTCCGGATGCACCATTACTGCGGTATCGCCCAGCATGGTCTCCGGCCGCGTGGTGGCCACCGTCAGGTATCCCGTACCATCGGCCAGCGGATAGCGAATCTCCCACATCGAACCGTCTTCTTCTTCCTGCGCCACTTCGAGGTCGGAAACGGCGGTGAGCAGTTTGGGATCCCAGTTCACCAGCCGTTTGCCGCGATAGATCAGGCCTTCGTCATACAACCGCACGAAGGTCTCGGTGACGGTCTTCGACAGTCCCGCATCCATCGTGAAGCGTTCGCGCGACCAGTCGGGACTGGTGCCCAGGCGGCGCATTTGCCGGGTGATGGTGCCGCCGGAATATTCTTTCCATTCCCAGACTTTTTCGAGAAATTTTTCGCGGCCCAGCGCATGGCGCGAAATGCCCTGGGCATCAAGCTGGCGTTCGACCACGATCTGCGTGGCGATGCCGGCATGATCGGTACCCGGCTGCCACAGCGTGTTGTCGCCGCGCATGCGGTGGTAGCGGGTCAGCGCGTCCATGATCGCCTGGTTGAAGCCGTGGCCCATGTGCAGCGTGCCGGTGACATTGGGCGGCGGCAGCAGAATGCAGAAGTTATCGGTCTTGGCAGTATCCAAACCGGCGGCAAAGTAGCCGCGGGATTCCCAGATCGGGTACCAGCGCCGCTCGATTTCAGCAGGTTCGAAGCTCTTGGCGAGTTCCATAAGGCATGCAGAAGGCGAAAATCCATGATTCTAGCGGAAGCCAACGGGATAACCTGTGCTTGCCTATGTGTGTTTGCTGGGCTTTAGTTTTGGCCGCTTCGCTTAACGTTGAAAAGGCCAACGTTAGCCTTCGCTGAAACTCGGCTGCGCCGGGTTTTCCGTTATCATTGCCGCCTCTCGCAGTTTGTTCTGCGCAGTTTTTGCCTCTACCCATGATCCGCAAGTTGCTGCGCCGCGTGTTTCGTCGCGGCGACCCCCTTCCTTCCGGCACGCCCGCGCTTATTCCGCTCGCCCGTCACGGTATTCGCCGCGAACGCGTCTCGCCCGGTGCGCGGCGCACGTGTGAAACGTTGCAAAAAGCCGGGTACAAGGCCTATGTGGTGGGTGGCGCGGTGCGCGACCTGATCGCCGGCATTGATCCCAAGGATTACGACATCGCCACCAATGCCACGCCGGAGCAGGTGCGCGCCTTGTTCCGCCGCTCGCGCATCATCGGCCGCCGGTTCCAGATCGTGCATGTCATGCAGGGCGGCGAGACGCTGGAAGTATCCACTTTCCGCGCGGTGCACGATGCGGATACCGTCAAGGACGAACATGGCCGCGTGTTGCGCGATAACGTCTTCGGCTCCATGGCGGAAGACGCCGCGCGCCGCGACTTCACGGTGAATGCGCTGTATTACGATCCGACCGCCGAGACGGTGCACGACTACCACCACGGCGTGGCCGACCTGCAGCAAAAAACGCTGCGCATGATCGGTGAACCGAAAGTGCGCTACCGCGAAGACCCGGTGCGCATGCTGCGCGCGGTGCGGCTCTCGGCCAAGCTGGGGCTTAACCTTGACCCGGCCGTGCGCGCGCCGATCCGCGAAATGGCCGGGCTGATGGAAAACGTGCCGGCGGCGCGGGTGTTCGACGAGATGTTGAAGCTGCTGTTTTCCGGCCATGCGGTTGAATGCGTCAAGCGCCTGCGCGATGACGGGCTGCACCACGGGCTGTTGCCGCTGCTGGATGTCATTCTCGAACAGCCGCTGGGCGAGAAGTTTGTTCTGCTCGCGCTTTCCAGCACCGATGCGCGGGTCAAGGCAGGCAAGTCGCTCTCGCCCGGTTACCTCTTTGCCACGCTGCTGTGGCACGAAGTGCTGGTCAATTGGGAAACGCGCAAGGCGCGGGGCGAACTGCCCATTCCGGCGCTCTACGAGGCGATGGACGAGGTGCTTGAAATACAGGGCGAGAAGCTCGCCATCACGCGCCGCATCGCGGGCGACATCAAGGAAATCTGGGTCTTGCAGCCGCGCTTTGAAAAGCGCGCCGGCAAAGGGCCCTATCGCTTGCTGGAACAGGCGCGCTTTCGCGCGGCCTACGATTTTTTGGCGCTGCGTGCAGAAAGCGGTGAGATCGACCAAGAGCTGGCCGATTGGTGGCTGGATTTCCAGGAGGCCGGCGCGGAGGAGCGCGAAGCCATGCTGCTGCCCGATAGCGGGCCGAAAAAACGGCGCCGCCGCCGCGCCAGAAAAGCGGTGGCTGACAGCGGCGCGCCGGACGCCGCCGCGGGCAACGCGGTAAGCAACGAAGAGTAAAGCCGTGGGCGTGCGTTGCTTTATTGCGCTGGGCGCCAATCTGGGCGATCCGCTGGCCACAGTGAATGCGGCGATTGCGGTCTTGCGCGGCTTGCCGCAGACGGAGTTTGTCGCTGCATCGTCGCTGTACCGCACCGCACCGGTGGGTTTGCGGCATCAGCCGGACTTCATCAATGCCGTGGTGGAGGTGCTCACCGTGTTGCCAGCGCCGACTTTTCTCGCGCAGCTGTTCGACATCGAGGCGCGCTTCGGCCGCCAGCGTTCGCTGCCCAATGCGCCACGCACACTGGATCTCGATTTGCTGCTTTATGGCGACAAAGTGAGCAGCGATGCGCAACTCACCTTGCCGCATCCGCGCCTGCACGAGCGTGCTTTTGTGCTTGCGCCGCTGGCGGAAATTGCGCCGCTGCTGACCATCCCGGGTTTGGGCAGCGTAAGCGAACTGCTGGCGCGATGCGCCGCGCAACGGATTGAACGGCTGCATCCGCCGCATTCATAAAGCCATAAAGGAGCGCCCGAACCATGCCGACCATCCCGGTTATCTGGCAAACCGCCTTGCTGCTCGCCGCCTCGAACGTCTTTATGACTTTCGCCTGGTATGCGCATTTGAAAAACCTGAGCGACCGGCCCTGGTGGATTGCCGCGCTGGTCTCGTGGGGCATCGCGCTGTTCGAATACCTGCTGCAAGTGCCGGCCAATCGCATCGGATATCAGGAACTCTCGCTGGCCCAGCTCAAGATTCTGCAGGAAGTCATCACCCTGACGGTGTTCATTCCCTTTGTCGTCTGTTACATGCGCCAGCCGCTCAAGCTGGATTATCTGTGGGCCGCTTTGTGTATCCTAGGCGCCATTTATTTCATTTTCAGGTCGCCATGACTTACCTAGCATCGAATAAACCCATCACCTTGCCTGAACTTGCGCGCATGAAGCGCGATGGCGAAAAGATCGCCATGCTCACCGGCTATGACGCCAGCTTCGCCGCGCTCGAAGACCGTTGCGGCGTGGATGTGATTCTCGTCGGCGATTCGCTCGGCAATGTTTTGCAAGGCAAAACCTCGACCTTGCCGGTGACCATGGAACAGATGGTGTATCACACGGAATGCGTCGGCCATATGACGCAGCGCGCGATGTGCGTCACGGATATGCCGTTTGGCAGCTACCAGGAATCGAAAGAGCAGGCCATGCGCAACGCCGTGCGCCTGCTGGCGGTCGGTGCGGAAATGGTCAAGCTGGAAGGCGGCGCAGTGATGGCCGAGACGGTGCATTTTCTCGTCGAGCGCGGCGTGCCGGTGTGCGCGCACATTGGGCTCACCCCGCAATCGGTGCATGCGCTGGGCGGCTATCACGTGCAGGGGCGCGGCGACGAGGCGGCGGCGCGCATGCAGGCCGATGCCGCGGCGCTGGAGCAGGCCGGGGCCAGCTTGATGGTGATGGAAATGGTGCCTGCCGGGCTGGCGGGTGAAATTACGCGGCTATTGCGAGCCTGCGCTACGATAGGCATCGGCGCGGGCGGGGAGTGCGACGGCCAGGTGCTTGTGCTGCATGACATGCTGGGCGTGTATCCCGGCAAGAAAGGCCGCTTTGTGCGCAACTTCATGGCCGGGGCAGGGAGCATCGACGAGGCCGTAACGGCGTATGTTAACGCGGTCAAGGATGGCAGTTTCCCCGCGCCGGAACATTGTTACTGACCATGGTGGCTCCCATCCCCCCAGCCCCCTTCCCCGGGAAGGGGGTGATTGCGGTTCAGCCGCGCACTTCGCGGCTTCCAATAAGCTGGCGGTCGTCTCCTTGGGGCAGCCCGGCGGAGACGACATGCTGATTCACGCAACCATCGCCGGCCTGCGCGCGGCACGCGCTGCCGTGGACAACGCGCAACGCGTAGCCTTGGTGCCTACCATGGGCAATCTGCATGCGGGCCATATCACCTTGATGCGGCAGGCGCGCGAGCATGCCGCGTGCGTCATTGCGACAATTTTTGTCAATCGCCTGCAATTCCGGCCGGGCGAGGATTTTGAAAAATATCCGCGCACCTTTGCGGCCGACTGCGCGCAACTTGAAGCCGCAGGCGTCGACCATCTGTTTGCCCCCGGCGAGGCCGAGATGTACCCGCAGCCGCAGGCTTATCACGTGGAGCCGCCGCCCGCACAGGCGGACATCCTGGAGGGCGAATTTCGCCCGGGGCATTTCCGCGGGGTGGCGACGGTGGTGCTCAAGCTGTTGCAGATCGCCCAGCCTGATGTGGCGTTGTTCGGCAAGAAGGATTACCAGCAGTTGATGGTGATTCGCAACATGGCGGCCGACTTCAACCTGCCTGTCCGGATTATCGGCGGCGAGACCGTGCGGGCAGCCGATGGCCTGGCGCTGTCTTCGCGCAACAGCTACCTTTCAGCGGCGGAACGCGCTGAAGCGCCGCGCCTGTTTCGGACGCTGACGAAGGTCGCCGCTGCCGTGCGCGCCGGGTGTGCCGATTTCGGCCGCCTGGAACAGGAGGCAATGGCCGAATTGCAGGCCAGCGGCTGGCTGCCGGATTATGTTGCATTGCGTAAAAAACTTGATTTACAATTCGCCCCCGCTCACGATTCCGGACTGGTGGTGTTGGCAGCGGCGCGTTTGGGTAGCACGCGCCTCATCGACAATCTGGAAGTTTAGGTCACTGCGATGCGCTCATGCCGGCAGTGTGCCAGCAGCGGAAATGAATGGGCCAGCCTTTGATGTGGCTAT
This sequence comes from uncultured Rhodocyclaceae bacterium, assembly GCA_964596295.1. Lineage (GTDB taxonomy): Bacteria > Pseudomonadota > Gammaproteobacteria > Burkholderiales > Rhodocyclaceae > Rugosibacter. Next base: position 30,652 of record CAZQTB010000004.1, read on the forward strand.
TTGACGCTATCCTCACGGCTATTGCCCCCTTTGCATGAGAAAGGAACGACAATGCAGCGCATGATGCTGAAATCAAAACTTCACCGCGTCACGGTGACGCAGGCCGAGCTGCACTATGAAGGTTCCTGTGCGATTGATGAAAACCTGCTTGACGCAGCGGACATCAAGGAATACCAGCAGATCGACATTTACAACGTAAACAATGGCGAACGTTTTACCACCTATGCCATCCGCGCGGAACGCGGTGCGGGCACCATCTCGGTGAATGGCGCCGCCGCGCGCAAAGCGGCGCCGGGCGATCTGCTGATTATTGCCAGCTATGCGATGATGAATGAAATCGAGCTGGTGAATTTCGAGCCCGATCTGATATACGTGGATGCAAAGAACCGCATCACGCATCACAGCCGGAAAATTCCGGTGCAAGCTGTCGCCTGATTCAGTTTTTGGCAGTAAAAAAGCCCGCGCTGTTTTGCAGCGCGGGCTTTTTTATTGTGTCGGGCGTAATTATTTTTTTCCTAAGCCACCCAGCAGCGCAGCAACCGCGCGTTGCGGGCGCGTGACGGAAGGTTTTCCCGTTGCCGCCGCTGTGCCGGCTTTGTTTTCGTAAGGCTTGTTAGGGTCGAAATCCAGTTTCGGCAAGTGCGCGGCGGCGGCCGGCATATGCGGCGGCGGGCGGTGATCGTGCGGGTTTTCCGAACGCCCGCGTGACCTCGCTTCGCGGTCCTGGCGCGGGCTGCGTCTGGGCGCCGGGCGTTCTTCGCCGCTGCGCTTGCCGGGTACGGCCTCGTCCTCGTCAAGCGCAAATTCGCCGGTGTCGGCGCGCTCGATCGTGTGTTTGATCAGTTTTTCAATATCGTGCAGCCGTGTCGTTTCTTCCGGAGCAAACAGCGAGATGGCAATGCCTTGCTTGCCGGCGCGGCCGGTGCGGCCGATGCGGTGAACGTAGTCTTCCGCCGTGTGCGGCAGTTCGTAATTGATGACGTGCGGCAGGTCGTCAATGTCCAGCCCGCGTGCGGCGACATCGGTGGCGACCAGCACGCGAATCCTGCCGGACTTGAAGCCTTCCAGCGCTTCGGTGCGCTGCGCCTGGCTTTTGTCGCCATGAATCGCGTCGGCGGCGATGCCCTGGCGGGCGAGATGGACGGCCAGGCGGCTGGCGCCGAACTTGGTGCCGACAAACACCAGCACCTGGCGCATGTCCTCATGCGTCAGAAGTTGCACCAGCAGATTGCGTTTGAGGCTGCTGGCCACCGGGTAGACGCGGTGCGTGATGGTTTCAATGACCGCATTGCGCCGCGCCACTTCGATGAGTTGCGGCGACTTCAGCATGCTGTCGGCCAGCTTCTTGATTTCGCCGGAAAAGGTGGCGGAGAACAGCAGGCTTTGCCGTGCCGTGGGCAGCATGGCCAGAATGCGTTTGATGTCGGGAATGAAGCCCATGTCCAGCATGCGGTCGGCTTCGTCGAGCACCAGCACTTCGACGGCACCGAAGTTCACGCTTTTCTGCTGCACGTGATCGAGCAGCCGGCCCGGCGTGGCGACGACGATCTCGCGGCCTTCGCGCAGCTCGGCGATCTGCGGCTTGATATCGACGCCGCCGTAGATGCAGACCGAGCGCAGCGGCAGGTGTTTGCTGTAGGTGACGACGCTTTCATGCACCTGCATCGCCAGCTCGCGCGTCGGCGCAAGAATCAGCGCGCGCACGGGATGGCGGGCGGGCGAAGGCGAGCTGCTGGCATACGGCGCCAGGCGTTGCAGCAGCGGCAGGGTGAAGCCCGCTGTCTTGCCGGTGCCGGTTTGCGCGCCGCCCATGACATCTTTTCCTGCCAGGATGATGGGGATGGCCTGCGCCTGAATGGGCGTGGGCGTCGTGTAGCCCGCATCCTTGACGGCGCGCAGCAGTTCGGGCAACAGGCCGAGGGCGTCGAAAGTTCCCGTAGGGACGCAAAGCGCTGGCGCTGGCGGGACGGCGGGCGGGGGTGTTGCGGGGTCGATGACGGGTGTCGTTACGTTCAATTGAACTCCTGAATCGGCCTGCCCCTTTCAGGGGGAACCGGTTCAGGCGGCGAAACGCTTGAGAAATGATCTGCGGCGAAATGCCGAATTGCAGGCCAACCGGCATTGCCTGCAATGCGCATTGTATTACACTTGAACATGAAGCGCGCCTGCCATGCCATCTGCCGGCCATCCCTGTAGCGGCACTGTCCATACCGTTTGCGTGATGCATGGCAGAGGCGTCATCAATAAAACATGGGGACTCCCTGATATCGCCCATGCGGGCGCCGGTTAAAAATCCGCGACGGGGAGTCATGCACTGATTGCAAAGGAGTGGCAAGCATGAAATTTGTAAATCTGGGGCAGAGCGATCTGCGGGTCTCGCCTGTCTGTCTCGGCACCATGACATTTGGCCGGCAAAACAGCGAGGCCGAAGCGCATGAGCAGCTTGACTATGCACTCACCCAGGGCATCAATTTCATCGATACCGCCGAAATGTATTCGGTTCCTGCGGCGGCGGAAACCACCGGCAATACGGAGCGTTATATCGGGAGCTGGCTGAAAAACCAGGCGCGTGACCGTATTGTGCTGGCCACCAAGGCTACCGGGCCTGGACGTCCCCTGAACTGGATACGCAACGGGGAACTCAACTTCAATCGCAAGAATCTTCGTGCGGCGGTTGAAGGCTCGCTGGCGCGCTTGCAAACGGATTATATCGATCTCTACCAGTTGCACTGGCCGGACCGCAACGTGCCTTCCTTTGGCCAGTACCTGTTTGATCCGGAAAAAGAGCGCGACTTTGTGCCTGTTGCTGAAACCCTGCATGCCCTGGCCGAGCTGGTGCGCGAAGGCAAGATTCGCACCATCGGCTTGTCCAACGAAACGCCGTGGGGTGTCATGCAGTTTCTGCAGGCGGCAGAAAAGCATGGCCTCCCGCGCATCGCTTCGGTACAGAATGCCTACAACCTGCTCAACCGGACCTGGGAGGCGGGCCTCGCGGAAATCAGCTATCGCGAGAACCTGCCGCTGCTGGCCTACTCGCCGCTCGGCTTCGGCCTGTTGTCAGGCAAGTACCTGGCCGATCCGCAGACCCCGGGGCGCATGGCGCTGTTTGCCGGTTTTGCCCAGCGTTACGAAAAAATCAATGTGCAGCCAGCGGTTGCCGCGTATGTCGATCTGGCCCGGCGCCACGGTATGACGCCCGTTCAGCTTGCGCTGTCTTTTGTGGCTACGCGCCGGTTTGTCGGCAGCACGATTATTGGCGCGACAACCATGGCGCAACTGCAGGAAAACGTTGCGGCCTGCGCACATCCGTTGCCGGCTGAAGTGCTGCAGGAAATCGAGGCGCTGCATTTGCGCTACCCCAACCCGGCGCCTTGACTGAAGCGCGCCGCGCTGCTTCGGCTTAGCGCGGCGGATGCGCCAGAAGCGTGGCGCGCAAGGGACGCAAGGCCTGCCATTGCCGATGCTCTGCGCTGCGCGCGGCAGAGGCATGCGCTTCCTCGACAGTCATGGCGCGGAGCGCCTTGAACGTGCGTTCCAGTATGCCCGGCTGCGGCAGCATGGGACCGAAAAATACCACGGTGTCGTGATGAAAAATCAGCAGGGTGGGCAGGTTCTCGATATCGAAGTCACCCGCCCAATCGGCATCGTCCTCGATGTCGACCCAGCGGAAGGCGGTGTCCGGGAACCGCGTCGCCAGCGCTTCAAAGCCCGCGCGATAATCGCGACAGGTGCTGCACCAGGCGGCGCATAGGCAGGCAACCAGATATTCCGGGACCGGGGATGGGTTCAGCGCTGCATTCTGCACGGGCGCATATTCGAGGGTTTGCGGGTTGCCCCAATGAGCGGAATTCTAGCGTGCGGGGCAGCGGGCACAGGCCCGGCGGCGTGAATTAAAGAAAATCAGGATTGATTGCCGCGCGAAGTACGATTTGCGGCTCATTTTCACGCACCCGGCTGGAAAACCACCAGACGGCGCCTTTTTTCATTGGCCAGTCGGCTTCCTCCCCGCCGAGCAGGAGCGCGGCAACGCGTCCCAGCGTGGGCTGGTGGCCGATAATCAGCACCGCGCCGCTTTGTTCGGGCCAATTCGCCGCCGCAAGGACATCCGCCACCGTGGCGCCAACGCCGACTTTTTCTTCCAGTTCGTAGGGCAGTTCCAGGGCGTGCGCCGTTTGCTGGGTGCGCTCGGCCGGGCTGACGAGAATGCGCCGCTTGCGCGGCAAATTCTGCTGCAGCCAGCGCGCGACCTTCTTCGCCTGCTTCTCGCCGCGGGCGGTCAATCGGCGCTTGCGGTCGGCAATGCCTGCGCCGCCTTCTTCGGCCTCGGCATGACGCCAGAGGATCAGGTCCATATCCGTGCCCCACCTTTTTCTGAATATGCAAGTTTACGCGGCACAGATGACGCTCGCGTGACGCGCTAGGTTAACGCCGGCAGTCGCAGTCGTTCAAGGCGCCTGATCGCAGCGGGCACGGCAGCCAGCAGATCCTTGTGGCGCGGCCCGTGCCAGCCGCCGATCAGCGTGACGGCCTCGCGCAGGAGGGGGTCATCGCCGGCGCAGTCCATCAGCAAGGCGCCCGCCTGGGCCAGATCGTTGAGCTGGCCCAGGGTATTTTGCAGGCGGGTAAGTTGACGCAAGGCGTCGCGTTGCCCATGGCGGGAGGCAAGAGGGCTGAAAAATTCCAGGGCATAACGCAAGCGCTTGATGGCGATACGCAGTACGTGCAGCGACGCGGGGTTGCCGGTGCGCGCCGCGCGGGCCTGGCGCGTCACCTGCTTGCCCAGATGCTGCAGGCGCTGCGCGGCAAAGGTGGCGAGCGGAGGATGTTCCTGCGCGGCTGGCACCTCGCGATGCAGGGTTCGCAGGGCAGCAAGCAGGGTGTGTCCGTAGCCGGCCGCCTGCAGCAAGGCATGGGCAGCCCTGCGGACGTGATAGCGACGCAGGGTGATGGCGCTGGAGAGCGCCACCAGGCGCGGTTCGTCCGGCAGGGCGGCAAGCACCGGGGCGGAAATTTCAGTTTGCAGGACATCCAGATCGCGCACGCGGCCAAGTTGGTTCATGAGCGGCCTGAAGGCTTCCTGCAGGGGCTGGGCGAAACTCGCGGGCAGGATGGGTGAAAAAAGCCGCAGCGCAGCCCGCAGCCGGCGCGTTGCGATGCGCATCTGATGGATGTATTCGGGGTCTTCGGTGCCCAGCGCGCCGTCGTAGTTTTGTTGCAGATGTTCGAGGCAGGCGAGTGCAATGCGGCGGAAGGCCGCCAGCGGCGGCATCCCGCCGGTGAGCGCGATGTCTCCGGCTTTGGCGGGTTGCGCCGCAGCGGCTGTGTGCAGGCGGTAGCCGCGCTCGGCTTTGGAGAACACGGCGGGGGTGAGCGCAATGTGTTCGGCGAGCGGCAGGGCAAGGTTGAAGAGGGCATCAAGCGGAGCGCCGGCGAGTTCCAGCTCGAGTTCGGAGATGGCGGCACGCCGGTCATTGGCGATAATCCAGCCGCGATCGAGGGTGAGCAGGACGGCGCCGGAGGACGCATCGAAGCGCCAGGTCCGGCGCCGAAAGCGGGTCTCGAAAATCGGCACGATACGCGCCAGCAGACGCGGGCGCTGCAACCACGCACGCACATCTTCACTGCCGATGGCGGAAAAATCAAAATGTCCGGCGTAGGGCGTTTCCCATTCGGGCCGGCTGGCCAAGCCGGCGGCGGCCGTACCGGCGAGCTTGACGGTTTGCAGCCAGCGCCCGCCCTGACGGCGCAAGCGCAGGGCAATCCCGCGGTTGCGCAGGGCCAGGTCGGGGGTGTCGTAGTAAATATTGTCCAGTGTTTCCCGGTGGCGATGCGCGGCGCGCTGCAGCAGCGGGTGGCGCAAAAAACGCGGCTGCTCTTTTTCCGCGAGCGCCAGCTTGAGCTCGATTTCTTCGGCCATGGTCCGCTCCGGGAGAGACTGGGAGCATTATCCATGAACCGGCCGTGGGAATTGTTACAGTCCCGCTACCGGCCGGTCGTAGCGGCTATGCGTTGTGCTCTGCAAACCAGCGCAGCTTGTCGCGCAGGGTGACGACCGTGCCGACGATAATCAGTGTCGGTGCGCGCAGCTGGGCCGCTGCGGCCAAAGCGGGCAGGGTGGCGAGGGTGCCGGTGACGGTGCGCTGGCTGGGCTGCGTGCCGTGCTGCACGATGGCGGCCGGCCAGTCGGGCGGCAGGCCGTGTTCCATCAATTTTGCGCACAGCACAGGCAGGCCGGAAAGCCCCATGTAGATGACCACGGTCTGGCGGCGGCGGGCGAGGCCCGGCCAGTCGAGATTCATGCTGCCGTCTTGCAGCTGTCCGGTGACAAAGACGCAGGCCTGGGCATGGTCGCGGTGCGTCAGCGGAATGCCGGCATAGGCGGCAACGCCCGCTGCCGCTGTCACGCCGGGAACGACTTCGAACGGAATGCCGTCGGCCGCCAGGGTTTCGACTTCCTCGCCGCCGCGGCCGAAGATATAGGGGTCGCCGCCTTTCAGGCGTACCACGCGGCGGCCCATTTTTGCCAGGCGCACCAGCAGGTGGTTGATTTCTTCCTGCGCCAGCGCGTGGTCGCCGCGCTGCTTGCCAGCGTAGATGCGCTCGGCATCCGGGCGCGCCAGTTCGAGTATGGCAGGCGCGACGAGATTGTCATGCACGATGACGTCGGCCTCGGCAATCAGGCGCGCGGCTTTGCGTGTCAGCAGGTCGGGGTCGCCGGGACCGGCGCCGACCAGATAGACCCAGCCTGGCCGGGCGTGCATGCGGATTTTTGTCATGCCCGCCATGCTATCAGCTTGGCGTACTTGGTGATGGCCTGCGCGGTTGCATCCCCGGCGCGCTGGCGGCGCATCGCTATAATTCCGCGCTGCGGCCATGATGCACGCCGCCCCCTCCAAGCTCAAGGGGACGTGCTGTGCGGCGTATCATCAGCGCCGACTTTTCCGAACTTCGCCACAGGCCGCGCGTTATGACCCCCAATCTCGTTTTCGACATCGAAACCATTCCCGACATTGCCGGACTGCGCACCCTGCACGAATTGCCGGCGACGCTGCCGGATACCGAGGTCGCTGAACTTGCCATGCAGCGCCAGCGGGCAAAAAACGGCAGCGATTTTCTGCCCCTGCACCTGCAACGCGTTGTCGTCATTTCATGCGCCCTGCGCAGCGACGAAGGCTTTCGCGTCTGGTCATTGGCCGAACCGAAATCGCACGAGGGCGAAATCATCCAGCGTTTTTTCGACGGCGTGGAAAAATTCACCCCGCAACTGGTGTCATGGAACGGCAGCGGTTTTGATCTGCCGGTGCTGCATTACCGCGGCCTGATGCACAGCGTCACCGCGCCGCGCTACTGGGACATGGGCGAAGGCGATTACCGCGACTCGCGCGACTTCAAGTGGAACAACTACATCAGCCGCTATCACATGCGGCATCTTGACGTGATGGACCTGCTGGCCATGTACCAGGGGCGCGCCAACGCACCGCTCGACCAGCTGGCGCGGCTGATGGGCCTGCCCGGCAAGCTCGGCATGGACGGTTCCGCCGTCTGGGGCGCCTGGTGCGATGGCCGCGTCGATGAAATCCGCGACTACTGCGAGACGGACGTGGTGAACACCTGGCTGGTATTCCTGCGCTTCCAGTTGATGCGCGGCCTGCTCACCCCTGCCGAGCATGAACGGGAGATTGACCTGGTGAAGACCAGCCTTGCCGCGATTGGCGCGGCACACTGGCGGGAATTCCTTGCCGCCTGGGCGGCGGCGTGATTGTTTGCCATGCAGCGATACAAGCGGCTGCTGGGCGTTTTCCTGTTTCTGGCTGTATTGCTGGGCATCTTTGAATTGTCCGGCCTGCGGAACCACTTCAACCTGGAGTTTCTGCGGCAAAGGATTCTGGAACACGAGATCAGCGGCTTGCTGATCTTCGTGGCGTTGTTCTCGCTGGGCAACCTGGTGCATATTCCCGGCTGGATTTTCCTCGCGGCGGCGGTGCTTGCGTTAGGCAGCGTCTGGGGAGGCGTCGCCACGTATGTTGCGGCTAGCGTCTCGTGCGTCGTGACTTTCTTGATCATCCGCTTTCTGGGCGGCGATGCGCTGCGCGACCTGAACAATAAAGCAGCCGTCCGGATACTGCGCCGGCTGGATGCCCGGCCGGTCAGAAGCGTCCTGCTGTTGCGGGCCCTTTTTCAAACCATGCCTGCCCTCAATTACGCGCTCGCCCTGTCCGGCGTCAGATTCCGCAATTACTTGACGGGCACGCTGCTGGGCCTGCCGTTGCCCATCATTGTGTACTGTCTGTTCTTTGATTCCCTGGCCAGGGCGCTGAAGATTTCATAGCCGCCGATCACGCCTGCGACGCGGCTGTTGCAGTTTCCGCAGCCAGCATTGCGGCGCGGCTGGCCGGGGTTTCCAGGCTGATGCGGCCCAGCTTGCCGCTGCGGTAATCGGTGAGAAAAATCATTGCCGCCTTTTCCAGGTCGAGTTCGCCGCCGCGCCCTTTTTGCAGGCAGCCGCGCTTTTTCGCCACGGCCTCGACGACGCCGATGCCGTCCATGCCCTCGGTAGCGAAGCCGTAGCGGGCGGCAATCAGCGCAGGGTAACGTTCCAGCAGCAGCGCGCCGAGGAACGCGGCGACTGCCGAATCGATCACGGCGTTGCGGCCGATGGCATGGCTGGCGGCGAGCATGAAACCATCGCTGTCGTGCACGATTTTCGGCCACATCAGCCCGGGCGTATCGGTGATGGTCATGTGCGAACCCAGATCCTGGCGCATTTGCGATTTGGTGATCGCCGGTTCGTCGCCCACGGCAGCGACCCGGCGCTTGAGCAGCGCATTCATCAGGGTGGATTTGCCGACGTTGGGAATGCCCATGATCAACATGCGCAGCGGTTTGGCGCCATCGTTGCGGTGTGGCGCCAGCGTGCGGCACAGCGCGGGCACGCGGGCGGCGTCGCCGGGTTTTTTGCAGGCAATGGCGACGGCCTTGACGCCGGGCTGGCTGTTGTAGAAATCCAGCCACGCCGCCGTGGCTGCGGGGTCGGCCAGATCGGCTTTGTTGAGCAGCTTGAGGCAGGGCCGCTGGCGATGCAGGCGCAGTTCGCGGATCATCGGGTTGCTGCTGGCCTCGGGCAGGCGGGCGTCGCAGACTTCGATGACGACGTCGGTCAGGGCCAGCGTTTCGGCGGCCTTGCGGCGGGCCGAGGTCATGTGGCCGGGGAACCATTGAATGCTCATGGGCTGGCTGTCCCGCTGGCGGCAATGATGCGCACTTCGTTGTCACCCAGATGCACTATGTCGCCCGCGCGCAGCTTGCGCCGCGTGCGGCTTTCGATTTCCCGGCCCACGCGCACCGCGCCTTCCGCGATCAACGACTTGGCCGTGCCGCCGGATGGCGCGAATCCGAGCAGTTTGAGCAGCACATTGAGTTCAATGAACTCGTGCTGAAGCTGAAAGTGGTGGATCGCCAAGAAAAAGCTCCGAGATTGGCTGCAAGGGGAAAAGCTTGCACTGAAGACATGCGTTGGGGGCCGCGGATTCTACTGCGTCCGGCGGAGTGTTGCCGCGTCTTGTGTGCCTGACGCCGTCTCCATGCGTTGCTTGGGCATGGGGTTTTTGCGCTATCCCGGTAGAATCGCGTCTTTGTTTGCCCCCTTCTTTTTAGCCATGACCCATATTACCGATGACCTGCGCATTCGCGCGATCAAGGAACTTTCTCCCCCGGCGCATGTGCTGCGGGAATTTCCGGCCAATGAAAAGGTGACTGAAACGACCTATCAAGGGCGCCAGGCCGTGCATCGCATCCTGCATGGCGCCGATGACCGCCTGGTGGTGGTGGTCGGCCCCTGTTCGATTCACGATACCGTAGCGGCCATGGAGTATGCGCGCAAGCTCAACGCCGAGCGGGAACGCCTGGGCAACGAGCTGGTCATCATCATGCGCGTGTATTTCGAGAAGCCGCGCACCACGGTGGGCTGGAAGGGCCTGATCAACGATCCTTACATGGATGACAGCTTCAAGATCAACGACGGCCTGCGCCTGGCGAGGAAGCTGTTGTGGGAGATCAACCAGATCGGCCTGCCGTGCGGCACCGAATTTCTTGATGTGATTACGCCGCAATACACGGCGGACTTGATCAGTTGGGGCGCGATCGGCGCGCGCACGACGGAATCCCAGGTGCATCGCGAACTGGCCTCCGGGCTGTCCTGCCCGGTGGGCTTCAAGAACGGCACGGACGGCAATATCCGCATCGCGGTCGATGCCATCAAGGCGGCCGCCAGTCCGCATCACTTCCTGTCGGTTACCAAGGCCGGCCATTCGGCGATCGTGTCGACCAACGGCAACGAAGATTGCCACGTCATTCTGCGCGGCGGCAAGGAAGCGAATTACGACGCGGCCTCGGTCGAGGCGGCCTGTGTCGAGCTTGGAAAGTCGGCGCTGGCGGCACGCCTGATGATCGATTTTTCCCATGCCAACAGCAAGAAGCAGTACAAGCTGCAGCTTGATGTGGCGCGCGACATCGCCACGCAGATGGCGGCGGGCGATGTGCGCATTTTCGGTGTCATGATTGAGTCCAACCTCAAGGAAGGACGGCAGGACCTGACGCCCGGCAAGCCGCTCGAGTATGGCGTTTCCGTCACCGATGCCTGCATCGGCTGGGATGACACGCTGGTCGCGCTCGACATTCTGGCCGGCGCCGTCAAGGCCCGCCGCGTGGCGCTTGCCGAGAGTTAACCCTTGCGCATGAGCGCCCGTTTGTTCGTCGCGCTGCTGGCAATTACGCTCGCCTTCCGCTGCTGGCTGGCATGGGTTGTGCCCATCACCGGCGACGAGGCCTATTTCATCTGGTGGGGCTGGCGCCCGGACTGGGGCTTTTACGATCATCCGCCGATGGTGGGCTGGTGGCTGGCTGCGCTGCTGGCGGTGAGCGACGCGGAAGGATGGTTGCGCCTGCCCGCGATAGTGCAACCGGCGATTCTCGCGCTGGCCGTAGCGTGGGCTTTGCCGCGCCTGGTCGCGGCAATCGATGATCAACGCCGCTACTGGATTGCCGCGCTGGTGCTGCTGGCCCCGGCGAATGTCTGGAATGTTTTCATCACCACCGATACGCCGCTGGTCTATTTCAGCGTGTTCTCCGGGCTGGCCTGGCTGCGTGCGGCGCGCGACGATCAACGTGGGCATTGGCGCTGGTATCTAGTGGCGGGCGTGCTGCTGGCAGGCGCGGTGCTGTCGAAATACTTTGCCGCCATCCTTGGTTTTGCCTACTTGATCGACGTGCTGCGGCGGCGCACATTGCGCGCATGGACAGGCCTGGCCATCGCCTACGCCGCGACGCTGCCTGCGCTGGCCCTGATGGCCTGGTGGAATGCAGGCCACTGCTGGCCGAATTACATGTTCAATTTCGTCAATCGCAATGCAGATGCGGGATGGTCTTTCATGACCCCGGCGCTGTATGCCGTATCACTGCTCTATCTATTGACGCCCCCCGTGGCGTGGTTGGCGCTCCGTCATCGCCGTATTGGCAGCACCGGGTTTTCAGCGCAGCCTGCGCTGGGCGCACCCGGCGTTCTGGCATTGGCGCCCATCATCCTGTTTGCCGCGCTGTCGCTGGTCAAGCAGATCGGTTTGCACTGGTTGTTGTCATTTGTTCCGTTCGCATTGATCTGGGTCGCGCTGCGCCTGACAGCGCCTGTGCTGCGCCGCCTGGGCCTGTTTTTCATCGGCTTCGCCGCAATTCATGTGGCCACCATTTTTGTCGTCTCGCGCCTGCCCTTGGAAACCTGGCACAAGACGCGGATCTACGACGGCGTGGTGCTAACCTTTGAGCACGAGGCCATCCTCAAGGAACTGCAACCCTACGCCGGGGATTGGGTGCTGGCGATGGATGGTTATTCCAATGCGGTCACCATGGGCTATAACGCGCGGCGTTACTTCATTGTTTTCGGCGAGGCCTCGAGTCATGCGCGCCATGACGACATCCTGACCGATTTTCGCGCCCTGGACGGGCGCAACATTCTTGTCCTGCGCAAGTCGGAGCCGGATGCGGACATGTATCGGGCGTACTTTCGCCATGTCACCGTCGATAACTTTATTGTGCGCGGCGCACGCTTCTGGCGCGTCAAGGGCGAGGGTTTCAATTACCCCGCCTATCGCGAGGGCGTGCTGGCCAGCGTGAAGCGCAAGTACTACGCGATTCCGCCCTGGTTGCCGCAAACCGCGTGCTATTTTTGCGACCGTTACTTTTCGGGGCAGCCATGCCAGCGCTGATGCGTCCCCTGATGCGTCTATTGCGGCCGCAGCAATGGCTGAAGAATGGCTTCGTCTTCGTCGGCCTGCTGTTCGGCCATGCCTGGCACGACCCCGTCAAGGCGGGGCAGGCGCTGGCCGCCTTTGCCGCTTTCTGTTTGCTGGCATCTGCGGTGTATGTGATGAACGATCTGCTGGATCGTGAGCAGGACCGGCAGCATCCCAAAAAGAAGCACCGGCCGCTGGCCGCGGGCACGGTCAGCCCGGCGGCGGCCATGGCGCTGGCGGCCCTGTGTTTGCTGGGGGGCGGCGCGCTGGCTGTGCTCTACGCGGGTTCTGCGCCGTGGATTTTCTTTGCTTACGTGGCGATGAATATTGCCTACAGCCTGGGACTCAAGCACGTTGTCATTCTCGATGTGTTCATTATCGCCGGCGGCTTCATGCTGCGCATTCTGGCGGGCACCCTGGGCCTGGGCATTGCGCCGTCGCACTGGCTGTTGCTGTGCGGGCTGATGCTCACCTTGTTCCTCGGCTTCGCCAAGCGTCTTGCCGAACTGAATGTCCTGCAGAAAGAAAGCGCCGGCCATCGCCGCGTGCTGGAACACTATACCGCGCCGATGCTTGACCAGTTCATCGGCATTGCCGCCGCCGGTACGGTTATTTCCTATGCGCTGTACACCATGAGCGCGGAGACTGCTGCCCTGCACGGCACGCAGGAACTGGTTCTGACCGTACCCTTCGTGCTGTACGGCATGCTGCGCTACTTGTGGCGGCTGCATGGCCAGGGCGGCGGGGGCGATCCGGCACAGGAGCTGCTGGCCGACCCGCACCTGTTGGCGGCAATCTTCGGCTGGCTGCTGCTCGTGCTGGCTTTATTGCACTAGACTCTCTTCTCTCTTGCACAATTCTCGTCAGGAGTGATTCGGCCTCACGCAACGATGACCCGTCAAGTAAACACCGTGCATGCAAATCATTTGGAAAATATTGCGATGAACGCACTGAATCCCAGCAACGTCAATGTCAGGAAACTGCTCGACGACCGGCCGGAGGAAGGTATCTTCCGTGTGAGCCGCGACGTTTTTCTTGACCCTCGCCTCTTCGAACTGGAAATGTCGCGAATATTCGAGTCCACCTGGATATTCATCGGACTCGAAAACCAGGTCGCGAAACCTCACGACTTTGTGACGACGCACATCGGGCGCCAACCAGTGATTCTCATGCGGGATGCGAATGGGAAACTCGGTTGTTTTCTTAACAGCTGCCGGCATCGCGGCACGCTCCTGGCTCCCTTCAGCAAGGGCAACCAGAAATTCCATGTGTGCCGGTACCACGGCTGGTCCTATGACAGTTCGGGGCGCAACATTGCAATCACCGATCAGAAGGATGGGCAATATTCGCAGGCGTTCGAGGCCGAAAGTCACGATCTCGTTCCGGTTGCGCGTCTTGCCAGTTATCGCGGCTTCGTGTTCGCCAGCCTTGCGCCGAATGTGCCGACAATCGAAGAACACCTCGGCGATGCGCGGGTTTTTCTGGACCTCATCGCCGAGCAAGCGCCGCAAGGTCTGGAATGCATATCCGGCACGGTCGCCTATACGTTCGATGCCAACTGGAAGCTGCAGTTTGAGAATGGCCTCGACTTTTACCATTTCGCGACTACTCACAGTTCTTACATCGATGTCCTGAAGCACCGTGCGCAACGCGCGCCGGCGCCGGTTGCGGCGCCCGCAGGCGTGCCGCAGGAACTGGAGCCCGATGCGCAGGGGACGTTCAGTTTCCCGCGCGGGCATTCGGTGATGTGGTCGATTCGCCCCGGCCAGGAACAGCGTGCGCTCGCCCGGGACAATGCATTGCTCGAAGACGTCAAGAAGCGCGCCGCGAAGTCGCATATGACCTGGATGATGCGTCAGCGCAACCTGACCATCTATCCCAATTTGCAGATCATCGACATCCAGTCCTTGCAGTTGCGGACGTGGCAGCCGCTGGCGGTGGACAAAACCCGCATGACGTCGCATTGCCTGGCCCCAATCGGGGAGAGCCGGGAAGCAAGACGGTTCAGAATCAGGCAGTACGAGGATTTTTTCAATCCGAGCGGACTGGCGACATCCGACGATAACGTCATGTATGAACTCTGCCAGAGCGGATTCCAGGCGGGAGCTGCCGGCCATGCGCAGGGTTATGCGCGCGGTTTGGGCGCCCGCCCGGAGAGCCAGCGGAATTATGCAGGCGACCTGGACTTGAAAAAGGTCGAGTGGAAATATGGGCCGGTTTCGTTCGGCGATGAGACATGCTTCCACGCAGGCTACCGCGAATGGCGTCGGCTCCTGCTGCGGGATGGCGAGGATACCTTGCGCTCGTAAGAGGCCGTCATCTGTGCGACGCGGCATTGCGCATTGATCGAAGATCAGTACCGCTAATTTAAAGGAGGATAAGAATGCCGGACCACAATGCCACGGCAATAGCGACCCGGGTGCTGTGCCAGGAAGGCCTGTATCTCGACCGCCGGGACTGGAAAGCCTGGCTCGCACTGTATGCGGAAAATGCAGTGTATTGGGTTCCCGCGTGGCGGGATGAATACGAGGAGACCGATGATCCGGATACCGAGGTGTCGCTCATCTACCACGATTCCCGCATCGGGTTGGAGGAACGGGTCATGCGCATCCAGTCGCGGAAATCCGTCACCGCGATGCCGCTGCCCCGCACGACGCACTTTGCCACTAATATTGTCGGATCAATGACAGACGTGGATATCGTCGAGGCGCAGGCCAGCTGGATGGTGCTGGCCTACGATCCGCGCACCGCGAAGCAGCATCAGCATTTTGGCAGATACGAGATACAGTTGAAGAAACATGGCGAGCACTGGCTTGTTGCACGCAAGAAGATTCATCTGCAAAACGATCAAGTGCCGACCGTAATCGATTTCTACCTTCTTTGATTGCGGATCGGATGCGCGCGCCAAGCGACATCAAGCGCGGAAGGACCTGAAATATTGCTTTGCCGCTTCGATGTTGTTTGACAGAATCTTGTTGAAAGCATTGGTGATATGGTAATGATCGGTTGGCTTCCCTTCAATGATTCTTTTATAAAACCCACCGACTTCTTTTGTAGCCTTAACAGCGCCTTGCAGCAATGTTTCGTTTAACACTGCAGTGTTGGCGATTACTTCTTGAGTCCTGGTTTGTGCTTCGTCAATGTTTAGCATGGCATTGCCCTTTCAAGTTATGTTGCGATGCAGCAATTTCTCATACCATTGCCTTAATGTCAACACGGGACATTCCCGCAAGAATCACCGAAGAGTTATTTAAGCTTATGATTTAAATGATACAAATAAGTAATCAGAGGGCCGGATCTGAATATTTCTCCATGAATTTTTCATGACTGCCGTACTGCCACCGCCGACTTTTGGGCAGGATGCCCCTTTCGGGGAATTGGTCAGCCTCTACGGCGGAAATCGCGCAGACGAAAGCCCAGCAGCGCCAAGGTGGCAAAGTAACTGACGATGCCGCCGGATACGACAAGCGCGAGCTTCAGCAAACGCTGGTGGCTGCCCATCGCCAGCCAGCCGGCATCCGGGCCGGCGAAAAACCAGAGCACGCCGCCGAGCACGCCGAGCGCCGCGGCCAGCTTCAGCATGAACGCGCCCCAGCCTACCAGCGGCTGATACGCCCCGCGCTGCCGCAGTCCGCGCCACAGCAGCGCCGCATTCACGCAGGAGGCCAGCCCGATGGACAAGGCCAGTCCGGCATGCCTGAGCCAGCCGATGAAGGCCAGATTCATCAACTGCGTGAGGAGCAGCGTGAAGAGGGCGATCTTCACCGGCGTGCGAATATCCTGCCGTGCGTAAAAGCCGGGCGCCAGCACTTTGACCAGGATCAGCCCGGTCAGGCCGATCGAGTAGGCGACCAGCGCTTCGCGCGTGCGCAGCACGTCGGCCGCGGCAAAGGCGCCATGCTGAAACAGCGTGGACAGCAAGGGCACGGCCAGCACGGCCAGCGCCAGGGATGCCGGGAGAGTAAGCAGCAAGGTCAGCCGCAGCCCCCAGTCGAGCAGGGCGGAGAATTCTGTCGCGTTACCGCTGGCATGGGTTCGCGCCAGGCTGGGCAAAAGAATGGTGCCCAGCGCGGCGCCGAGCAACCCGGCGGGAAACTCCATCAGCCGGTCCGCATAGTAAAGCCACGAAACGCTGCCGCTTTCCAGAAACGAGGCAAAGATGGTGTTGATCAGCAGGCTGATCTGCGACACGGAAACGCCCAGCACCGCAGGCCCCATCAATTTGAGAATACGCTGCACGCCGGCATCGCGCCAGACCGGGTCAAAGCGCGGCAGCATGCCGATTTTTGCCAGCGCCGGCAGTTGAATCGCGAGTTGCAGCGCGCCGCCCAGGAAAACCGCCCAGCCCAATACCAGGATGGGCGGATCAAACCAGGGTGCGGCAAAAAGCGCCATGCCGATGAAGGAGAGGTTCAGCAGCACCGGCGTAAAGGCCGGCAGGGTAAAACGGTTCCACGTATTCAGAATACCCGCGGCAAAAGCCACCAGCGACATGAAAAGAATGTAGGGAAACGTGATCCGCGTGAGTTGCACGGTGAGTTGAAACTTGTCCGGATCGGCGGTGAAGCCCGGCGCGAAAATGGCGATCAGCACCGGCGAGGCGACCATGCCCAGGGCGGTGACGGCAATCAGGATCAGGAACAGGAGGCTGGCCACGCGGTCGGCCATGCGTTTGGTTTCCGCATCGCCGCGGCGCGCCCGGTATTCCGCCAGGATGGGCACGAAGGCCTGCGAAAACGCCCCTTCGGCAAACAGGCGGCGCAGCAGGTTGGGTAAGCGAAAGGCAACGAAAAAAGCGTCGGTCATCGGGCCGGCGCCAAAACTTCGGGCGATGACAAAATCGCGCACGAAGCCAAGAATGCGGGAGAGCAGGGTCATGCCGCTGACGGTGACCAGTGCGCGAAGCAGGTTCATGGGTGCATGTTAGCCGGGATGCCTGTTGATGCGTATAAAATGAGCCCGCAGGCATTGCCTGTTCGTTGCCTGTTTATTGCGGATCGAGAAGTCATTGATGACGCAAAAATAATTCCGAAATCACTCGCCTGTCCGGCATTTTCTCATGACCGCTGCGTATTTCACTGTCTTTTTTCTTGCGGCGCTGGCCCTGTCGACCGCGCTGCGCATCTGGCTCAGCGTGCGCCAGATGCGTCATGTGCGCGCCTGCCGTGAGCAGGTGCCTGTCGAGTTTGCCGGGCGCATCGAACACGCCGATCATGCGCGCGCGGCGGATTACACCGTGGCCAAGGGACGCCTTGGCCTCGTCGAGATTGTCATGGATGCGGCGGTATTGCTCGCGCTCACGCTGGGCGGGGCGCTGCAGGCGATTGACCAAGGCTGGCGCGCCTGGCCGGGCGCCGGTTACGCGCATGATCTGGCGTTGTTTGCGAGTATCGGGCTGCTGGGTTTTGTGATTGGTTTGCCCACGAGCCTTTACCGCACATTCCGCCTTGAGGCTGCATTCGGGTTCAATAAAACGACCCTGCGGCTGTGGCTTTCCGACGTGCTGAAAACCGGCTTGCTGACCGGCCTGATTGGCGCTCCCCTGTTGCTGACCGTATTGTGGCTGATGCAGGCGATGGGCGCGCGCTGGTGGTTGTATGTCTGGCTGTTCTGGATGGGTTTCAACCTGCTGGTCCTGGTGTTGTATCCGACAGTGATTGCTCCCCTGTTCAACAAGTTTTCGCCACTGGCGGATGCTTCGCTCAAGCAGCGCATAGAAGCCCTGCTCACGCGCTGCGGATTTGCTTCTTCGGGGCTGTTCGTCATGGACGGCTCAAAGCGCTCGGCGCACGGCAATGCCTATTTCACCGGTTTTGGGCGCGCCAAGCGCATCGTTTTCTTCGATACCCTGCTGGAGAAACTGACGCCACGGGAAATCGAAGCAGTGCTGGCGCATGAGCTGGGGCATTACCACTATCGCCATGTGCTGAAGCGGATTGCGCTGCTGACGGTGATGAGCTTTGTCCTGTTGTGGCTGCTCGGCCAGGTGATCGATCAGCCGTGGTTTTATGCCGGCTTAAAAGTAAAAGTTATGCAAAGCGGTATCCACTCGAACGGCGCTGGCGATGCGGTAAATATCGCGATGGGCCTGTTGCTGTTTTCGCTGGTGCTGCCGGTTTTCCTGTTTCCGCTGGCGCCGCTGACCTCGGCGCTGTCGCGGCGCGATGAATATGCGGCGGACGCTTATGCGGCAAAACAAACGGCGGCCGGCGATCTGGCCACTGCGCTGGTCAAGCTCTACCGCGATAATGCGGCGACGCTGACGCCGGACCCGCTATACTCGTTGTTTCATGACTCGCATCCGCCAGCCAGCCAGCGCATTGCGCGGTTGCAAGCCATCTGAACCAGGCACGGAGGTACACCATGGACGATCTGGCAACCCGCAAATGCGCGCCGTGCGAAGGCGGCGTGCAGCCGCTGGATGATGCGGCAGCAGGCAAGCTGCTGGATGCGCTTGCCGGATGGCGGCGCGATGGGCAGCGCATCATCAAGACCTACCGTTTCAAGAACTATTACGAGACCATGGCGTTTGTCAATGCGGCGGCCTGGATATCGCATCGCGAAGATCATCATCCCGACCTGGCCGCCGGCTACAAGGAATGCACCGTGAGCTATACCACGCATGCCATCGGCGGCCTGAGCGAGAACGATTTCATCTGTGCGGCGAAGATGGATGCGCTGTTTGAGCTGTAACTTGCGCTGCAATTTGTGTTGAGCGAGCGCGGCACCGTCATTGCCGCCTTTGGTCGGCATTACCAGATCGAGCTTGCCGATGGCCGCCTGGCCAGCGGTTTCCCGAAGGGCAAAAAAAGTCCGTATGCGGTGGGCGACATAGTCGAGCTGACGGCTGACGGGCAGATTACCGGCCACCTTCCGCGCAAGAGTCTGCTGTATCGCAGCGATGCCTATCGGCAGAAACTGATTGCCGCCAATGCGACACAACTGCTGCTGGTAGTCGCCACGCAGCCCTCGTTCAGCGATCTGCTGCTTTCCCGCGCGCTGATCGCCGCCGAGCACGAGGGATTGCATCCGCTGATTGTGCTTAACAAATGCGATCTGGCGGCATTGCTGCCGGCCGCGCGCGAATTGCTCGCCCCGTTTGCCGCGCTGGGCTACCGTGTTCTTGAACTGTCTGCCGTGCAGGACGCGATGCCGCTCATGCCCTTGCTGGCGGGTGAAATTTCCGTGCTGGTCGGGCAATCCGGCATGGGCAAATCAACACTGACCAATGCCTTGGTGCCGGATGTCGCCGCCGCCACCCGTGAAATCTCGACCGCACTTGATTCGGGCAAGCACACGACCACATATGCGCGGATGTATCGCCTGCCACAGTTACCCATGGACGGCATGCTGATTGATTGCCCGGGCGTGCAGGAGTTTGGCCTGGCGCACATGACGCCGCAGGAAATCGAGTCCGGCTTTGTCGAGTTTCGCCCGTTGATGGGCGCCTGCCGCTTCCGTGATTGCCGCCATCTGGCGGAACCCGATTGCGCAATCAAGGCAGCGGTGGCCGGCGGCGCCATTCATCCGCGCCGCCTGGCGCATTACCGGCAACTGATGGCCGAGGCTTTGCATGCGCGGCAATGACGGTATACTTTGAGATACTCTCGCAAGATCAAAACCCCGGTATTCACGATGGTTTGACGGCCGGGAACTAATTGAATGGAAATAATCTGATGTCAGTTCTGGGCTGGATCGTCACGATGTCGCTGGCGGGTGGCGTGTTGAGCGTTGTCGCGGCGGCTGTTTTTTCCTTCAGGGCAAAAGCGCACTGGGTGTCGTTGCTGATCAGTTATGCGATTGGCGCCTTGCTTGGCGCGTCCTTTCTTGAAATTTTGCCGCATGCCATTACAGCCAGCGGCGATGCCGTGCGCACTTCGGCCACCGTCCTTGGCGGCATCCTGATTTTCTTTGTGCTGGAAAAGCTGGTGCTGTGGCGGCATTGCCATATCGAGTCTTGTGAGGGCCATGAACCGCATGCGCATGGCCATGGCAGCGATCATGGGCGCAGCGGCATGCTGATCATGGTGGGCGATACCTTCCACAACGCTGTCGATGGCGTGCTGATTGCCGCGGCCTTCATGGAAGACATACGGCTGGGCATCATTACCGCGCTGGCCATGATTGCCCATGAGATTCCCCAGGAAATCGGCGATTTCATGATCCTGCTGCATTCGGGATATTCAAAAGCGCGGGCATTGACATTCAATCTGCTTTCCAGCCTGGCCACCCTGCTTGGCGCGTTGCTGGCATATGCCGCGCTGGGGCAGATGCAAAGCGCGGTGCCGGTGCTGCTGGCATTGGCCGCCGCCAGCATGATTTACGTTGCTGTCGCCGACTTGATTCCGGGGCTGCACAAACGCACTGAAATAAGGGCGACCGTGCAGCAGATACTATTGATCGGCGCGGGGATCGCCAGCATCTTTCTGACGGATCGCGTCGTTGGTCGCTTTTGGGGATAGCCGTCCTCTGCGACGTTGCGGCGTGCCCAGCAGCCACAAAAACAATGCCAGCGGCGCTACGCCGTACACGCCAAAGGTCAGCACTCCGGCAGTCAGGCTGGATTCCGTTGCCGCCATGAGCAGAGTGACGTACAGCCAGCCGATAGCAATCACGTACATGGCGTGATTGTAGGGGGATAAACAACGTGCTTGCGATGGGCAGGTGAAGGGTTTGTTTTCTTGACACTGCCTATTGTGCGATGCAAAATCAAAACATTCTTCAGGTGTTTCGCAATGCTTTTCATCTCTTTCATCCATAGGCCATTTCATGCAACACGCGGGTGATGCCTTGTTTCAGGGATTCAACCAGTTTCTTGCCGCACAGTTGCAGCAATCGTCTGCCGGATCCGCGAACGGTGGCTTCTTGACTGGGGAGGCTGCGTCGCAGGCTGTCAAGGCGTTGCATCAGGAATGGATGGGGCGGCACATCCAGCTATGGCATGACATGCTGACCGAGGCGCCGGCTGGCCAGGCGCCTCGGTCAGCAAGTGCCCGGCCCGTGGACAGGCGCTTCGACCATCCGGCCTGGGCGGAGAGCCCGATTTACGATTACCTGCGCCGGGCCTATTTGCTCAATGCCGAGTATTTGCAGCGATTGGCCGAGACGGCTCCGGAAGGACAGGCAAAAAACCGCGTGCGGTTTCTCACCCGGCAGGCGATTGATGCCATGGCGCCCTCGAATTTTGCGGCCACCAATCCCGAGTTCATCCAGGCGGCGCTGGAAACCAAAGGCGAAAGCATTCGCCGGGGTATCCAGAACCTGATCGGCGACCTGGAAAAAGGCCGCATCTCCATGACCGACGAGGCGGCGTTTGAAGTCGGCCGCAACCTGGCAACCACTCCGGGTGCGGTGGTTTTTGAGAATGAGCTGATGCAGCTTATTCAATATTCGCCGCAGACCAAACAGGTTGCCGAGCGGCCGCTGCTGATCGTGCCGCCATGCATCAACAAGTTCTATATCCTTGACTTGCAGCCGGAGAACTCGCTCGTGCGCTACGCCGTGGCGCAGGGCAACACGGTTTTTCTCGTGTCATGGCGCAATGTCAATGCCGACCTCGGGCATCTGACCTGGGACAGCTATATTGAGCAGGGGCCGCTGACGGCGATCGCGGTCATGCAGCGGGTCTGCGGCGTGCCGCAGATCAACGCGCTGGGTTTTTGCGTCGGCGGCACGATTCTCGGTTCCGCGCTTTCGGTTGCGCGTCTGCGCGGTGAAGATCCCGTAGCGTCCCTCACGTTGTTGGCGACACTGCTGGATTTTTCCGAGAGCGGCGAGATCGGCTACTTTGTCGATGAAGCAGCCGTGGCGGTACGCGAGGCGGCCATTGGCAAAGGAGGGGTGTTGCATGGCCGCGAACTGTCGGCGGTATTTTCGGCATTGCGCGCCAATGACCTGATCTGGCAGTATGTGGTCGGCAACTATCTCAAGGGCAACAAGCCGCCCGCTTTTGACTTGCTCTACTGGAATGAGGACGCAACAAACCTGCCCGGCCCCTTCCTGGCATGGTATCTGCGCAATATGTATCTTGAGAACGGTTTGCGCGTACCGGGCAAGCTGGAAATGTGCGGCGTCAAAGCCGATCTTGGGCGCGTGGATATGCCGGTTTTTCTGTTCGCCTGCCGTGAAGACCATATCGTGCCGTGGAAAACCTCCTATCTCGGACGTCGCCTGCTGGGTGGCGAGAGCCAGTTTGTTCTGGGGGCGTCCGGACATATAGCGGGCGTTATCAATCCTGCGGCAAAGAACAAGCGCAGCTATTGGGTGAGCGAAAGCAATTCGGCAAATGCGGACGAGTGGCTGGCGGCAGCGACGGAAGTCAAGGGGAGCTGGTGGCCGCTCTGGGCAGCATGGTTGAGCGCACGCGGCGGCAAAAAAATCCCCGCCCGCCGCCGTCTCGGCAGCGCCGACTTTCCATCGCTTGAGCCTGCTCCGGGGCGCTATGTCAAGGAAAAGGCATAATGGCGGGCATGCATATCAATTAATACATCGGCGGAGAAGCAAAATGCAAAAAGTGGCAGTGGTAACCGGAGGCATGGGCGGGTTGGGCGAAGCCATCTGCATCAAGCTGGCTGCGCTGGGCTACAAGGTCGTAACGACCTATAGCCCCAGCAATACGAATGCGGAGGCATGGCTGCGGTCAATGAACGACATGGGGTATGGTTTCAAGGCCTATCCGTGTGACGTGAGCGATTTCGATTCAGCCAAAAAATGCATCGAGCAAGTGACCAGGGATCTGGGTCCGGTGGATGTGCTGGTGAATAATGCCGGCATTACGCGGGACATGACCTTCAGGAAAATGACCAAGGCAGATTGGGATGCCGTGATGCGCACCAATCTCGATTCCGTTTTCAACATGACGAAACAGGTGATGGACGGCATGATGGAGCGCAACTGGGGGCGTGTCATCAATATCTCCTCCGTCAATGGGCAGAAGGGCGCCTTTGGCCAGACCAACTACGCCGCCGCCAAGGCGGGGATGCATGGCTTCACCAAGTCGCTGGCGCTGGAAGTGGCCAAAAAGGGGGTGACTGTCAATACCATTTCGCCCGGCTACATCGGCACCAAGATGGTTACGGCGATTCCCCAGGAAGTGCTGGAGAGCAAGATATTGCCGCAGGTTCCCCTGGGACGCCTGGGCAAGCCGGAAGAGGTTGCAGGCCTGGTGGCTTATCTGGCCTCGAAGGAAGCGGCATTCGTTACCGGAGCGAATATTTCCATCAATGGCGGTCAGCACATGTTCTGAGGCCAACACGGGAACGCAGTACGCAGCATGTCCGGCATGGCAGGTTTTTGAGTCGCAGAGAAAATGGTGAACATGATCAAGAAGGTGGCATTGGTAACGGGTGCAATGGGTGGGATGGGTACCGCAATCTGCAAGGCGCTGGCACAGGGTGGTTTCACCGTGGCCGCCAACTGCCTGCCCGATTTCCCGCCCAGGGATGCGTGGCTGGCCAGGATGAAGACCGAAGGATTTGATTTCGTCGTGGCCGAGGCGGATGTGACGGACTATGACGCGTGTGCCGCCATGATCAGGAAACTGGAAGCCGAAGCAGGCCCGGTGGATGTGCTGGTCAATAATGCCGGCATCACGCGCGATGCCGTTTTCCGGAAAATGGACAGGGGACAGTGGGATGCGGTGCTGTCCGCCAATCTCGATTCAGTCTTCAATGTGACGCACCAGGTTCTGACCGGCATGGCAGATCGCGGCTGGGGCAGGGTGATCAACATTTCGTCCGTGAATGGAATCAAGGGACAATTCGGCCAGGCCAACTATTCAGCCGCCAAGGCAGGTATCCTCGGCTTCACCAAGGCGATTGCCGCGGAAGTGGCAAAGAAGGGCGTGACGGTGAATGCCATTGCTCCGGGCTATGTCGCCACGGATATGACAATGGCCGTCAGGCAGGCAGTGCGGGATGAGATCGTGGCGGCCATCCCCATGGGGCGTTTGGGCAAACCCGAGGAGATAGGCGGGCTGTGCGCCTATCTGGCGTCCGATCTGGCGGGTTATATGACAGGCGCTACACTGAACATCAACGGCGGTCTGCATTTCTGCTGATGCTCTGCGATTGACGAAAATGGCCAGCCCGCTGCGGCAGGGGCTGGTTTTTAAGCCTGACAATGGGTCGGGGTTTGGGGGAGGAACGCACGATGGCTGAACAGAGTCGAATGATCAAGAAGTATCCCAATCGCCGTCTTTATGACACGCGTACCAGCACCTACATCACCTTGGTTGATGTCAAGGGACTGGTCCTGGCGCATGAGGCGTTCCATGTTGTGGATGCAAAGTCCGGTGAAGACCTCACGCGCGCGATTCTGCTGCAGATCATTCTCGAAGAGGAAGCCGGTGGCGCCCCGATGTTCTCCTCCGAAATGCTGTCACAGATGATCCGCTTTTATGGCAGCGCGATGCAGAGCATGATGGGGCGCTATCTCGACAGCAACATGAAGGCGTTTGTTGACATGCAGGCCAAGTTCAAGGAGCAGGCCATGACGGCTTATGGCGACCAGGGGGGCGGCAGCCAGGATATGTGGGGCCAGTTTCTCAACTTTCAGGGGCCGGCGATGCAGAGCATGATGAGCGCCTATGTCGAGCAGTCGCAACAGTTATTCCAGAAGATGCAGGAAAACATGAAAGAACAGACGCGGAAGATTTTCTCTGGCGTTATTCCGCAGCCGGGAGCCTCGAAATCCGGCAAGTAGCGTATGAAAAAAATCAAGGCAAAGGCCCCGACCGTCGGGTTTGTGTCGCTCGGCTGCCCGAAAGCCGCTACGGATGCTGAACAGATATTGACCCGCTTGCGCGCTGAAGGTTATGCGATTTCGGGAAGTTACCGGAACGCAGATCTCGTCGTGGTCAATACCTGTGGCTTCATCGACGCCGCTGTTGAGGAATCGCTCGATGCCATTGGCGAAGCGCTGGCGGAAAATGGCAAGGTGATCGTCACCGGCTGTCTTGGCGCCAAGAAAGATGCGGCAGGCAATGAGATCGTGCGCGCCGTCCATCCCAAAGTGCTGGCTGTCACCGGGCCGCATGCCACGCAGGACGTGATGCATGCCGTGCATGCGCACCTGCCCCCGCTGCACGACCCGTTTGTCGATCTGGTTCCGGCGCAGGGCATCCGGCTCACCCCCGATCACTATGCCTATCTGAAGATTTCCGAAGGCTGCAATCATCGCTGCAGCTTTTGCATCATTCCCTCCATGCGCGGCGACCTGGTTTCGCGTCCGATAGGCGACGTGCTGCGCGAAGCTGAAATCCTGGCCGAGGCCGGGGTGCGCGAGCTGCTGGTCATTTCGCAGGACACCAGCGCCTATGGCGTGGACATGAAATACCGCACGGGGTTTTGGGGCGGCAGGCCGGTCAAGACCCGCCTCTACGAGTTGTGCGAACAGTTGGGCGAGCTGGGCCTGTGGGTGCGGTTGCATTATGTGTATCCGTATCCCACGGTGGATGCCCTGATGCCGCTCATGGCCGCAGGAAAAATTCTGCCCTATCTGGATATCCCGTTTCAGCATGCCAGTCCGCGCATCCTTAAACTGATGAAACGCCCGGCCTCCGCGGAAAAGGTGCTGGAGCGCATCGCTGCCTGGCGCAAGGTGGTGCCCGAGCTGACGATTCGCAGCACCTTCATTACCGGCTTTCCCGGCGAGACCGAGGCGGAGTTCAACGAGTTGCTGGATTTCCTTGATGCGGCGCAACTCGACCGCGTGGGCGCTTTTGCCTATTCGCCGGTTGACGGCGCAAGCGCCAATGCGCTGCCGGGCGCTTTGCCCGAAGACGTTCGTGAAGAACGCAAAGCGCGCCTGTTGCGGCACCAGGAAGATATTTCCACGCAGCGGCTGGAAAGGAAAATCGGCCGGCGCATGACGGTGCTCGTCGATGAAATCGACGAAGAAGGCGCCATTGCCCGTTCCCCGGGCGATGCGCCGGATATCGATGGTCTGGTCTACATCACCGACGGACAGGCCCTTGCAGTAGGTCAGTTTGCCGAGGTCACGGTGATGGATTGCGATGTGCATGACCTGTATGCGACGCTGCAATGAATGCGCTGTTGGCCGCGTTGTTAGCCGAATTGCGCCGTATCGCCAGCGCCGACTTTGTGCTCACCGGGGCGGATGAGCTAGCCCCGTTCTGTACCGATTGGCGCGGCCGCTTCTCCGGCCAGCCGCTGTGCGTCGTGCTGCCGGGCGACACCGCGACCGTTGCCGCCGTGGTGAGCGCATGCGCGGCGGCGGGCGTGCCGGTCGTTCCGCAAGGCGGCAACACCGGTTTATGCGGCGGCGCCACGCCGATCGGCGGCGAGGTGCTGATCAGCCTGCGGCGGCTGAACCGCATCCGCGCCGTTGACGCCGATAACAACTCGATCACCGTGGAGGCCGGCTGTACCCTGCATGCGGTGCGGGAAGCGGCGGCGGCAGTCGATCGCCTGTTCCCGCTTTCGCTGGCGGCTGAAGGCAGCGCAACGCTGGGCGGCAATTTATCCACCAATGCAGGCGGCGTTCAGGTATTGCGTTACGGCAATGCGCGCGAGCTTGCCCTGGGGCTCGAAGTGGTGCTGGCCGATGGCCGCATCTGGAATGGATTGCGCGCGTTACGCAAAGACAATACGGGTTACGACCTCAAGCAGTTGTTCATCGGCGCCGAGGGCACGCTGGGCCTGATAACAGCCGCCACGCTCAAACTTTTTCCCCGGCCGCGCGTCATTGCTACCGCCTGGGCGGCCGTGCCTGATCCCCTGGCCGCTGTGCGTTTGCTGGGAGGTTTGCGGGATGCCGCCGGGGAGTCGGTCACTGCGTTTGAACTGGTCGGCCGGTCTGCGCTTGAGCTGGTCCTGCAGCACATGCCAAAGGCACGCGCCCCGCTGCACGGCAGACATGAATGGCATGTGCTGATTGAGTTGTCGGGCGCACGCAACGACCTTTCCGGCATCCTTGAGCATGCCTTGCAACAGGCTGTTGAAAACGGGCAGGTGGTTGATGCTGCGCTAGCTGCGAGCGAGGCGCAGCGCAGCGCGCTATGGACCTTGCGTGAAAATATTTCCGAAGCACAGAGAATCGAAGGCGTTTCAATCAAGCATGACATTGCCGTGCCCGTTTCGCGCATTCCCGAGTTCATTCAGCGCGCCGGCAGTGCATTACAGGCCGTTTCCCCTGACGTGCGCATCGTCTGTTTCGGCCATGCTGGCGACGGCAATCTGCACTACAACCTCTCCCGGGCGGATGCCCAATCCAATGAGGAATTTATTCTGCAAACCCCGATTGTCAATCGCCTCGTACATGACCTGGCGCATGAACTGGGCGGCTCCATTTCCGCAGAACACGGCCTGGGACAATTGAAGCGCGATGAGGTGCTGCATTACAAGAGCCCGACCGAAATGGATCTGATGCGCGCAGTGAAAAGCGCGCTGGATCCGCAAGGCGTGATGAATCCGGGCAAGCTGCTGTAAAAAATCTGGTCAAAGGGCAATCGAAGGCTTTACATGACTTGCCTGTATCCCTATAATCCGCGCTCTCTTGTGGGGGTATAGCTCAGCTGGGAGAGCGCTTGCATGGCATGCAAGAGGTCCGCGGTTCGATCCCGCGTACCTCCACCACCGACGAGTCCCTATCGTCTAGAGGCCTAGGACAATACCCTTTCACGGTATGAACCGGGGTTCGAATCCCCGTGGGGACGCCAGCAGTTCCCGGTTGCAGTTTTGTAGTGCAACCGGGTAGTGAGCGGGCCGGGCATGACTCGGCCCGCTCTACTATCGTCTATGATGGTTGGCATTTTGCGTCAGCATGTTAGCCTTCATCATTCTTCAATCGCCAGAGCACAGCAATGAGCATTTTCGTCAGCGGCGGCGCCGGATTTATCGGCAGCAATTTTGTCCTGGACTGGCTGGCCCAATCGGATGAATCCGTAATCAATCTCGACAAGCTCACCTACGCGGGCAATCTGGAAAACCTGGCCGGCGTGCAGGGCGATGCGCGGCATGTTTTTGTGCAGGGCGATATCGGTGATTTCGCCCTGGTCAGCCGCCTGCTTGCCGAGTACCGACCCCGGGCGGTGGTTAATTTTGCGGCCGAATCGCATGTGGATCGCTCGATCCACGGGCCGCGCGAATTTATCCAGACCAATATTGTGGGCACCTTCCAGTTGCTGGAGGCGGTGCGCGCCTATTGGCATGGGCTGGCGGGCAAGGCCCAGTCCGGTTTTCGTTTGCTGCAGGTGTCGACCGACGAGGTGTATGGGTCGCTGGCTGTGAACGATGCGGCATTCAGTGAAACGCACCGCTATCAGCCGAACAGCCCGTACGCAGCGTCCAAGGCTGCTGCCGATCATCTGGTGCGCGCTTACCATCACACCTATGGCCTGCCCGTGGTAACGACAAATTGCTCCAATAACTACGGGCCGTTCCAGTTCCCCGAAAAGCTGATTCCCCTGATGATCGTCAACGCCCTGGCGGGCAAGCCGCTGCCGGTGTATGGCGATGGCCGGCAGGTGCGCGACTGGCTGTATGTGACGGATCATTGCAGCGCCATCCGCCGTGTGCTGGCTGACGGCCGGCTGGGTGAAACCTATAACATTGGCAGCCGGAACGAGAAGCCGAATGGTGAAATCGTGCATATCGTGTGTGCCTTGCTTGATGAGTTGCAGCCCCGCGCCGATGCCATGCCGTACCGGGAGCAGATCACCCATGTGCCGGATCGCCCCGGCCATGATCGGCGCTACGCCATTGACGCCCGCAAGATCGAGCAGGAACTCGGCTGGAAGCCGGCTGAGACGTTTGCATCAGGCATCCGCAAGACTGTTGCGTGGTATCTCGATCACCAGCCCTGGGTGGCGCACGTGCTCAGCGGGGCCTACCGCGATGGGGTAGCGAGGCAGTATGGCAGCGCCGCAACGCGTCCATGAAAATTCTGCTTTTCGGCAAAAATGGTCAGCTCGGCTGGGAGTTGCAGCGCAGCCTCGCCCCGCTGGGTGAATTGGTGGCGCTGGGCCGCAGCGATGACGACCTGTGCGGCGACTTTACCGATCCGCCCGGTCTCGCGGCTACGGTGCGCGCAGTGATGCCGGATGTGATCGTCAATGCGGCGGCCTATACGGCAGTAGACCAGGCCGAGACGGAACCCGCAGCGGCCCGCACCATCAATGCGCTGGCGCCCGCCGTGCTGGCGGCCGAGGCGCAAAAGCTCAACGCCTGGCTGGTGCATTACTCAACCGATTACGTGTTTGACGGGCACGGCGAAACGCCGTGGCGGGAGACCGATGTCGCCATCCCGTTGAGCGTGTATGGTCGTACCAAGCTGGAAGGAGAACAAGCGGTGGCCGGCCATGTGCGGCACCTGATTTTTCGTGCCGGCTGGATATATGCCGCGCACGGCGACAACTTTGCCAAAACCATGTTGCGCCAGGCGCAAGCGCACGACCGGCTCACCGTGGTGGCCGACCAGATCGGCGCGCCCACGGGGGCGGAATTGCTGGCTGACGTTACCGCGCATGCGCTGCGTATGGTACACACCCGTCCGCAGCTTGCAGGTCTTTACCATGTGGCAGCGGGCGGCGAGACCAGCCGGCATGGCTATGCCTGCCACGTGATCGAAACAGCGCGCCGCGCCGGACAACCCATCCTGACGGCATGCGGGGCGATCCTGCCCGTTTCCTCTGCGGCTTGTCCGCGGCCTGCACTGCGCCCGCTCAACTCGCGGCTCAACACCGCGAAGCTGCGCACGGCTTTTGGCCTTTATCTGCCCAACTGGCAAGCCGGCGTGAATCGCATGCTGGAAGAGGTCCTGGGAGCGAAGGCGTTTTGATGCGAGCCACTCCTTGCGCCATTGCCGGCGTGCTGTTGCTTGAGCCGAAGGTTTTTGAGGATCGGCGCGGCTCCTTTTTCGAGAGCTTCAATCAGCGCGCCTTCAATGAAGCTGTCGGGCTGACGGTAAATTTTGTGCAGGACAACCATTCCATATCAACTCGCCATGTGCTGCGGGGATTGCATTACCAGGTCAAGCAGCCACAGGGCAAGCTGGTTCGCGTTGTGGCAGGCCGGGTGTTTGACGTGGCGGTGGATATTCGCCGCAGTTCCCCCACGTTTGGCTGCTGGGCCGGCGAGATCCTTTCCGCCGAAAACAAACGGCAACGCTGGGTGCCGCCGGGCATGGCGCATGGTTTCCTGGCGTTATCCGGGACGGCGGAATTTCTCTACAAGACCACCGACTACCGGGCTGCCGAGCATGAGCGCTGCATTGCCTGGAACGATCCCACGCTGGCTATTGCGTGGCCTGCGTTGCCGGGCCAGCCGCTGTTGTCAGAAAAGGATGCCGCCGGACAGGCTTTTCTTCAGGCAGAGGTTTTTGAGTGAAGGAGCCTTCAGCTGTTGCGCTGCGGTGCGCGGCTGACTGGAAATAATCGGCGCTGGCGACACGGCGTGCGGCCCCTGAATCTTTTGCCGGGCTTGCATTTTCCTGAAACCCGGCCGCAGCAGATTACCAGGGAGCGACTTTAAGTTGATTGTCCTTGGCGAAATTAACCAGAAAAGCATAGGCCATAGGCTCGGTATCGTAGAGACTTGCATTGACGAAGACGCATTTGTGGCCCTCGTGGGTGCCCGGCTGAACGTATGGTGAATAAGCCATGCGCCGTTCGGTGCCGAAGGCCGACATGATGCCGCAGAGCCGCTCCGCCCAGTCGCTGGGCCGGAACTGCTGCCCTCCAAGGGTGACGCCGATGATGATGAAGTTTTCCGCTTGATAGGGCGACATGGACAAACACGCTGGATGAATTATCTATACTGCTGGCTCAGTTGTGAGATGCGCGATGCGATGAAGTTTTCTCTGTAGAGAACCATCTGATCGGCAAGCGGTTGAACAATATGCTTAGGGCGGGATATTACGCCCGGCGTGGATGCTACTTCCAATATCCGGCTGATGCAATTCAGACATCCGCCTGCAATCCCCGCAGAAGAAATTGACCTGCCGCCCCGGCATCTGTATACTGCGCCCCTCTTTGCATTATCCATTTGGAGTCCATCATCATGTATGCGGTCATAAAAACCGGCGGCAAGCAGTATCGTGTCGTATCCGGTGAAAAGATCAAAGTAGAACAGATACCGGCTGAGGTGGGCGCGGAAATTACTCTCGACCAGGTGCTCATGGTCGGCGAAGGCGAATCGGTAAAGATCGGTTCCCCGCTCGTCGCCGGTGCCACGGTTACAGCGAAGGTTCTCGCGCAAGGCCGGCATCCCAAAGTCAAGATTTTCAAGATGCGCCGGCGCAAGCACTACCAGAAACACCAGGGCCATCGCCAGAACTTCACGGAAATCGAGATCAGCGGCATTGCCGCCTGATCGCACCCACTGATTCAGGAGCTGAAACATGGCACATAAAAAAGCAGGCGGTAGTTCGCGTAACGGCCGCGACTCGGAGTCAAAGCGCCTTGGCATCAAGCGGTATGGCGGCCAGTTGATTCCTGCCGGTAGTATTATCGTGCGCCAGCGCGGTACCGAGTTTCATCCCGGCGACAATGTCGGCATGGGCAAGGATCACACGCTGTTTGCCAAGGTCCAGGGCACAGTGCAGTTTGCTGTCAAGGGCCTGAAGAAGCGTCGTGTCATCAGCGTTATCCCGGCATACGCCTGATACTTTCTTTGGCGCGATGAAAGCCCTGTCGTTGCCTGGCGCAACGACAGGGCTTTTACCTTTTTGAGACATGAAATTCTTTGACGAGGCACGCATTGAAGTTTTTGCCGGCGACGGTGGCAACGGCGCGGCTTCGTTTCGCCGCGAGAAGTACATTCCCATGGGCGGACCGGATGGTGGCGATGGTGGCCGTGGCGGCAGCATCTGGGCCATCGCCGACCAGAATCTCAACACGCTGATCGACTTCCGCTATACCCGCACCTTTCGCGCCCAAAAGGGCGAGAAGGGGCACGGCGCCGACCGTTACGGCAAAGGCGGCGAAGATACGGAACTGCACATGCCGGTGGGCACAGTCATCAGCGACCGCGCAACCGGCGAAGTTTTGGCCGACCTCGACACGCATGGCAAACGGGTGCTGATTGCCAGGGGCGGCAATGGGGGGCTGGGCAACCTGCACTTCAAGTCCAGCACCAACCGCGCCCCGCGCCAATGCACCCCTGGCCAGCCGGGCGAGCAACGCGAGCTGCAACTGGAGCTCAAGGTACTGGCCGATGTTGGCCTTCTGGGCCTGCCCAATGCCGGCAAATCCACGTTTATCCGCGCCGTGTCTTCAGCCAAGCCGAAAGTCGCCGATTATCCGTTCACTACCCTGTATCCGAATCTCGGCGTGGTGCGCGTTGACCATAAGCGCAGCTTTGTCATTGCCGACATTCCCGGGCTGATCGAAGGCGCGGCGGAAGGCGCCGGGCTTGGCCACCGTTTTCTTAAGCACTTGCAACGTACCGGGTTGCTGCTGCATCTGGTCGATATTGCTCCTTTCGATCCGGATGCCGATCCGGCCCGCGACGCCCGGGCGATTCTCGAGGAACTGCGCCGGTACGACCCGTCGCTTTTCGACAAGCCGCGCTGGCTGCTGGTCAACAAGATTGACCTGGTGCCGGAGGCGGAGCGCGCCGCACGAATCAAGGCCCTGGTCGATAGCTATCGGGCGGAACGCCATTTCGTTATTTCCGGCATCAGCGGTGAAGGCTGCCGCGAAGTGTGTTTTGCCGTCATGGATCATCTCGAACAACAACGCCTCCATGAGACAGCAGATAGCTAATGCCCATCGGCTCGTCGTCAAGGTCGGCAGCGCGCTGGTGACTAACAACGGCGAAGGCCTGGCGCATGACTTCATCGGCGACTGCGCGCGCCAGATTGCGGCGTTGCATGCCGCCGGACGCGAGGTTTTGCTGGTCTCCTCCGGGGCCATTGCCTCGGGGATGCAGCGACTCGGCTGGAAGACGCGCCCTCACGCCATGCACGACCTGCAGGCCGCGGCGGCCGTCGGCCAGATGGGGCTGGCGCAGGCTTATGACAGCACGTTTGCCCATCACGGCCTGAAGGCGGCGCAGATTCTGCTCACCCACGCCGACCTTGCGGACCGGGTGCGCTATCTTAACGCCCGCTCAACGCTGAATACGCTGCTTGCGCTTGGCGTCGTACCGATCATCAACGAGAATGACACCGTCGTGACGGACGAAATAAAGTTTGGCGACAATGACACGCTGGGCGCGCTGGTCGCCAATCTCGTCGAAGCCGACGCGTTGATTCTGCTCACTGATCAAGAGGGGTTATTCACAGCCGACCCGCGCAGCGATTCGAGCGCCACGCTGGTCAGCGAAGGTCGCGCCGATGATCGTCGCTTCGCAGCCATGGCCGGCGGCGCCGGATCGGGCATCAGCCGAGGCGGCATGATTACCAAGGTTCGCGCGGCGCAACGCGCGGCGCGCAGCGGCGCGCATACGCTGATCGTGAGCGGCCACGCTCCCGACGGTCTGCTTGCCGCTGCCCATGGCGAGAAAATCGGCACGCTGCTCTATGCCACCGAATCGCCGCTCGCCGCGCGCAAGCAATGGCTCGCCGACCATCTGCAGCTCGCAGGATCGCTCACCCTCGATAACGGAGCCTTGCAGGCGCTGGCCGGCGGGCGCAGCCTGTTGCCGGTAGGCGTTACGGCGGTAGATGGCGAGTTTGGACGCGGCGCCGTCGTCGCCTGCCGTACCCGGGACGGCCGCGAAATTGCCCGTGGCCTGATCAACTACTCCAGTTTGGAGGCGCGCCGCATCGCCGGCCACGGCACGCAGGAAATAGAAACGCTGCTTGGCTACATTGACAGCGAAGAGCTGATCCATCGGGACAATCTTGTGCTGCTTTAGCCGGGCGTTGAAAAGCTCTTGTGGCGGTCATTGGCAACCGTAAGTGGCGTGCAACAACGTTTCGGAAACTCCGTCGCCGCCTTGGCGATGTTTTTCAATGCCCTGTTCGCTGATGTTATGCATTTACCCTGACAGCTCCGGCATAAAACGCCGGAAGCATCGCCGCTTCGGATATACTCCGCTACCTGAAATTGATGGCAGGAATCTTCTGTCGCCGCTTCGGAGACGTGGCCGAGAGGTCGAAGGCACTCCCCTGCTAAGGGAGCATCCGGGCAAAACCTGGATCGAGGGTTCGAATCCCTCCGTCTCCGCCAGTAAGCCAGAGCCCTTCTGCGCGAAGGGCTCTTTAATTTTCAAGCCCCCACTACCGGGGCTTCGCGGCGCACGCCATTCCCAACCGGGTAGTTGCGCTAATTTCCGGCGGCTCGACCAAGCGCCGGGGTGCTATTCTCCGCAATCATCCAATATCCAGGAGAGATTATGAAATTAATGGACTACGGTCTCAAGCCGATCGACTTTCAAAACCCGGCCGCGGAAACGCTGCCGGAAGGCATGTCCCGTCGCGCCTTCGTCATGACCATGCTCGCCTCGGGCTTCGCGCTGGCGTCGAGCCCGGTGGCGGCGCAGGCCATAACAACCGACACGCAGGGTCTCGTTGCCGGCGAAGTCAGCATCCCGGTGGCCGGCGGCAGGATTCCCGCCTATCGCGCCATGCCGGCCAAGCCCGGCAAGTACCCCGTGGTGCTGGTGGTGCAGGAAATCTTCGGCGTCCATGAACACATCAAGGATATGTGCCGCCGCTTTGCCAAGCTTGGCTACTACGCGATTGCCCCCGAACTGTTTGCCCGCCAGGGCGACGTGTCAAAGATGGCCGACATCAACGCCATCCTTGCCGACGTGGTGGCCAAGGTGCCGGACGTCCAGGTCAATGCCGACCTTGACGCCGCTGTCGCTTTCGCCCATGCCAGTGGCCGGGCCAATACCGCGCGCCTCGGTCTCGTCGGCTACTGCTGGGGCGGCCGGGCCGCCTGGGAATATGCCAACCATAACCCGAAGCTCAAGGCTGCAGTAGCCTACTACGGACTGCTCGAAGGCATGAAATCCGACATCAAGCCGCAGGACCCCATCGATTTCGCCGCAACCCTCAAAGTTCCGGTACTGGGCTTGTATGCCGGTAACGATGGATTCATCAAGCCGGCGGTGGTCAACCAGATGAGCGCGAGTCTCGCCAAGTCGGGCAGCGGCTCCGAGATTGTCGTTTTCCCGAACGTCGATCACGGGTTTAATGCCGATTATCGTCCTACCTACGACAAGACCGCCGCAGAGTATGCATGGAAGCTGACCCGTGACTGGTTGAAAGATCGAGGGGTGTGACTGTTCGACCTACTGGTCAGGGAAGGCTCCAGAGGCAGGTTCGCGCCAGGCTATGCCTGGCGCCGATGTATCAGATGCAGCACCCACTGAAGATTTGGGGAGGCGATTTGCCTCCCCATTTTTTGTTATGGGCTACAAGCCTCAATCCAGCTTGGTTTCTACCATCTGCAGCGGTTCGCTAGGGATTACCGGGGCTGGCTTGGGTCTGCGGCCGAGCGGTTGATCCGGTATGGTTGCGGCGGCCGGAGACGTGGCGCTGCCGCCAGTCGTCTGGATCATCACCAAACCGGCCTGCTGCAGCGTACTCGAAAAGTCTGCGGCGATAGGAACCTGTGGGGCCGGGGGAACTGCAGCCGGTGTTGCGTCCTCGGGCGGGGTGGCAAGAGGCGCGGCAGCCGGTGCACTCACTGGGGCAAAGGCATGCTCGGCGACTGCAGTTCCGGTTTCAGCCACCATTGGCGTGTTATCCGCTGCAGGTGTCTGAATAGAGGGCATGGCTATGGGTGCGGAGTCGATGGCCTGAGCGGGCGCGGGTGACGCAGCATGAATAGCTGTTGTCATCTCCGTTGTCTCAGTGACGGTCATCGCATCACTGCCGTTGGCGATGGAAGCGCCGCTTTCGTCACGACGTTCGCTGCGGCCGCGTCCCCGGCCGCGATTCCTGCGCCCGCTGCGCGCTGCGCCTTCCGGATTGGCGTTCTGGCCGTTTTCGTCGATAAAAGTCGGCGCTGGCGAGACGGCGCTCTGCGGTTCACCCGACACAGCACGCGGTGGGCGCGGGGGCCGTGGCTGACGCGGCTCCCTTGGCTCCCTGGCGTCTTTGGGTTCGTTGGCCTTGTTCCGCGGACGCTGGCTGGCGTCCGCGTTCTGGCCTTCTTCGCGGCGGGCTTGCGGGCGATCCTTACGTTCGCCGCCATCTTGTCCGTCGCGGCGGGCGCTGCGATCACGTTCGCGGCCACTGTCGCGATTGCGGTTTCGTCCATTGCGGCGGGGCTGTTGCTTGCTTGTTTCTGCTTCCTTGGCGGTTGGCGCTTTTTTGTCACCGAAGAAGAAAGCGGCAATCCTGCTGAATATTCCGCCCGTGCTTGCCGGCGATTGAGCGGCGCGTGACGGCGTGACAATAGGTGCAGGCTGGTCGGGGGTAATGCCCCGTACGGCCGCTTCGATCTTGGCAGGCTTGGCATCGGCTTGCGCAGACGGTGTCTGGTAGGCCTCTTCAACAGGCGTCGATGCCATCTGGTAACTGGCGAGCGGCGAGGGGCCTTCGCTGTTGAGCTGGTCGTGGCGCACGCGCACGATTTCGTGCGCCGGCGTTTCCAGGTGCCGATTGGGAATGATGACCAGATTGACGCGGTGACGCGACTCGATGCGGGCGATGTCAATGCGTTTTTCATTGAGCAGGAAAGTGCCGACATCGACCGGAACCTGGCAGTGCAGGGCGCCGGTGTTGTCCTTCATGGATTCTTCTTCGAGAATGCGCAGGATGTGCAGCGCGGCAGATTCGGTGCTGCGGATGTGGCCGGTACCGGTGCATCGCGGGCAGGTGATGTAGCTGGTCTCGGCAAGCGCCGGCCGCAGGCGTTGCCGGGAAAGTTCGAGCAGGCCAAAACGGCTGATCTTGCCCGTCTGCACGCGCGCGCGGTCGTGATGCAGCGCGTCGCGCAGGCGGTTTTCAACTTCGCGCTGGTTCTTGGCTGCTTCCATGTCAATGAAGTCGATCACGATCAGGCCGCCCAGATCGCGCAGGCGGAGCTGGCGGGCAATTTCGTCGGCGGCCTCGCAGTTGGTGCGGAATGCCGTTTCCTCGATATCGCTGCCCTTGGTGGCGCGGCCGGAGTTGACGTCGACTGAAACCAGGGCTTCGGTGTGATCGATGACGATGGCGCCGCCGGAGGGGAGGGTCACCTGGCGCGAATAGGCGGACTCGATCTGATGTTCGATCTGGAATCGCGAAAACAGCGGTACGTCGTCCTGATAGCGTTTCACACGGGAGACATTGCCCGGCATCACGTGCGACATGAACTGCTGCGCCTGTTCAAAGACGTCATCGGTGTCGATCAGGATTTCGCCGATTTCGGAATGGAAATAGTCGCGAATGGCGCGAATGACGAGGCTGGATTCCTGATAAATCAGAAAGACGCCGCTTTGCGCCTTGGCGGCGCCGTCGATGGCGTTCCATAGTTGCAGCAGGTAGTTCAGGTCCCACTGGAGTTCTTCCAGCGAGCGGCCGATGCCGGCGGTGCGGGCGATCAGACTCACGCCGCCGGGGACTTCCAGCTGATCCATGACCTCGCGGAGTTCCTGGCGATCCTCGCCTTCGATACGTCGCGAAACACCGCCCCCGCGCGGATTGTTCGGCATCAGCACAAGATAGCGGCCGGCCAG
This sequence comes from uncultured Rhodocyclaceae bacterium, assembly GCA_964596295.1. Lineage (GTDB taxonomy): Bacteria > Pseudomonadota > Gammaproteobacteria > Burkholderiales > Rhodocyclaceae > Rugosibacter. The sequence goes on from CAZQTB010000004.1 coordinate 68,516, forward strand.
CGAGATATAGGTCGTCAGCGCCGCGCCCTTGTTGCCGCGCTCGTCCTTTTCGACCTGAACAATGAGTTCCTGTCCGACCGACAGCGCATCCTGGATGCGCGCCTTGCCGGCATCGACACCTGGCTTGAAGTAGGTGCGCGCGATTTCCTTGAATGGCAGAAAGCCGTGGCGCTCTGCGCCGTATTCGACAAAAGCCGCTTCAAGGCTGGGCTCGATGCGGGTGATGACGGCCTTGTAAATGTTGCTCTTGCGCTGTTCCTTCGAGGCTGATTCGATGTCGAGGTCGATCAACTTTTGACCATCAACAATCGCGACGCGGAGTTCCTCAGCCTGCGTCGCATTAAAAAGCATGCGTTTCATCTATGTGTGCTCCCGCGCGCTGCACTGGCAGGAGGGCACGACAAGTCTACGCTGCCAGTGTCAGGACACGAGCAGCGCGAGCCGGGTTTGCAATCGGGTTGGCAGGTTCATGGTGCCTCGGTAAATTTTGGCAAACGGAATGTATGACTTGTCTTTGAAAAAACGTCCGTTGATTCAAATCAGCGGACGGCAATCTGTGCCCATCTGTGCGTGTACTGCGCGCAATAAAGTAGTATTCGCTCTTTATTTCGGGTGAGCGAAACCCCCGTGGTCGGCTGGAGTCATGGCGCCGCCGGAAAATCAAAACGGCTGCGCTGCATCTCATGTCGCTTGCGTTACCTCACTGAACGATAGATTGCGGTGAGTTCGCCGATCGTGACAGCATCCTAGAACCGCGCCTCTAACGCCGCTTCGGGCCGTCAGGCACGCCATTCCGGAATGGCTAACCAAGAATGAGTATATTGCAAATGAAGGACTTAAGCAAAAATTCGGTGACATGGCTTGAGGTTGGGGATGAAGCGGAAGGCCAGCGCATCGACAACTTTCTGCTGCATATCGCCAAGGGAGTGCCGAAGAGCCACATTTACCGTATTTTGCGCAGTGGCGAAGTCCGCGTGAATAAGGCGCGGGTGGCGGTCGAGTATCGCCTCAAGGCGGGTGACAGGGTGCGCATGCCGCCTATTCGTATCGCAGAAAAAGCTGACCAGACGCCGGTTCCGGCGCGTGAATTCGATATCGTGCTTGAGGATGAAGCGCTGATCGTTGTGGATAAGCCGGCGGGCGTTGCCGTGCATGGCGGCAGCGGCGTCAGCTTTGGTGTTATCGAGCAGTTGCGGCGCGCCCGGCCGCAGGCCCGCTTTCTTGAGCTGGCGCATCGCCTGGACCGTGAGACTTCAGGCTTGCTGCTGGTGGCGAAAAAGCGCATGGCGCTGACCGGGCTGCACGATCAATTCCGCGAGGGAGGCATTGCCAAGCGTTACCTGGCGCTGGTTAAAGGCTGTTGGCGCAATGAGCTTCAGCATGTGCGCCTGCCTTTGCTCAAGTATTTGACGGCCGGTGATGAGCGGCGCGTATGCGTCGATCCGGCAGGCAAGGCGGCACATTCCGTTGTGCGCCTGTTGACGCGCTGGGAAAATTTCAGCCTGGTCGAGGTGGAGCTGAAAACGGGGCGCACGCATCAGATTCGCGTACACCTGGCCCATCTGGGTTTCCCGATTGCAGGGGACGACAAGTACGGCGATTTTTCGCTCAATCGCACGTTGCAGAAAGCGGGCCTCAGGCGCATGTTTTTGCATGCCGCACGACTGGATATGCCGCACCCTCTGAGCGGTGCGCCGCTGGTGCTGGCATCGCCCTTGCCGGGTGAATTGCGCGATTTTGTCATGCGACTGGATGCCCATGAAAAACGGAACTATGGCTAACCTATGGCTAATTTTGATCTGATTGTGTTCGACTGGGACGGCACCCTGATGGATTCGACGGGAATGATCGCCGCCTCCATTCAGGCGGCAGCGCGCGATCTTGGCATTGCCGAACCTGCGGACGAGCGTGCCCGCCACATCATCGGCCTTGGGCTGATTGATGCCCTGCGCCACGCCATGCCGGACTTGCCGCCGGAACGCTACCAGGAGGTCGCCGAGCGTTATCGGCATCATTACCTGGCACGCGACCATGAACTGCTTTTGTTTGCGGGCATAGCCGAACTGATTGAAGAGCTGGCTGCCGCCGGGTTTCAGCTGGCTGTGGCCACGGGCAAGTCGCGCAACGGCCTGGATCGCGCGCTGGCTGCCAGCGGTTTGGGCAAGTATTTTCAGGCGTCACGCTGCGCCGACGAATGCCATTCCAAGCCGCACCCGCAAATGCTGGAGGAGCTGATGCGCGAGGAATTCGGCGTCTCGCCGGCGGCGACCCTGATGATCGGCGATACGACGCACGATTTGCAAATGGCGAAAAGCGCCGGCGCAAGAGGATTGGGCGTGGCTTATGGCGCACATCCGCGGGCGATGCTGGAAGCGGAGGCGCCGCTCTTCTGCGCGGACGATGTGCCGCAACTGGCCGCATGGCTGCGCGCGAATGCCTGATTTTCCGTATGGAATCTGTATCCATGCCGGGAGTTATTCAGGATAATGAATGGCAGATGTTCTACGTAACGATCATTTCGGGAATTCTCTATGGCACAGGATAAAAACGCGCTTGTCTGGCTGGATATGGAAATGACGGGCCTCAATCCGGAGGGCGACCGGATCATTGAGCTGGCAATGGTGGTGACCGGTTCGAATCTGGAAGTTATCGCCGAGGCGCCAACGTGGGTGGTGCACCAACCGGATGCAGTGCTGGATGGCATGGATGAATGGAATCGCAACACCCACAGCCGGTCCGGCCTGATTGACCGGGTCAAGGCCTCGGTCATGGATGATGCCGAGGTCGAGGCGCAGGCGCTGGAATTCTTGCGGCGGCATGTCCCGATGCGCACCTCGCCCATGTGCGGCAACTCGATTTGCCAGGATCGCCGCTTCATGGCGCGCTACATGCCCAAGCTGGAAGAGTGGTTCCACTACCGCAATCTCGATGTATCGACACTGAAGGAACTGTGCAAACGCTGGAAGCCGGAACTGGCGAAGGGATTAAAAAAACACGGCCGCCACGAGGCATTGGCGGATATTCTTGAGTCCATCGATGAGCTCAAATACTACCGCGACAACTTCCTGAAAGTCTAGTTGCGGCGGTAGAGCCGTAGCCGTTCGGTTTTGTCGCCCGGACGGGAGGTTTCGAGAAGCAGTTTCCAGTTGGCCAGGTTCTTTTCGGTTTGCGGCGTGGCCTGGCTGATGAGAAAGCGGCAGTTTTTTGCATTTTCGCCGCTCGTGGTGCGTATCCCGTTGAAATAATCCAGCGAGGCGCGTTGCGCCAGACCCAGGTTGCGTCGCGCAATGCACCCGGGTTTTTCGCCGAGGAGGCGGGAAAAGTCGGCGCTGACAGTACGGTAACTTTTCCCATAATCGATCCACGGCAGCCAAAGGGCGGCCAACAGCACCCACATGGTTGTCAATCCGCTGCTCCAGCGTATTGCCGCCCGCCAGGGGGAGCGCGGGATGCGTAGCGTGAGAACGATCCAGCCCAGCGTAACGGCTATTGCCAGTGCGATGAGGAGGACGGAGGTTTCTGCGACAAAGCCGGGGGCTGGTTTGGTGAAATTTTTGGCGATCCTTGCCGGTGCGCCGGTCAGCATGGCAATGGCGCCCAGCCAGATGAGCCCGGCGATGAGCGAGAAGGTCATTAGGCCAAACCAGTCGAACGCATTTGCCGCGCCGCGGCGCAGCCGTCCGGCGCCGGCTGCTGCCAGCAGGCCAAGGGGTGCAAGCGCAGGTAACAGCGCCGTGGGCCTGGGGTTGCCGGCAAAAAAGATGAGCAGCGACACGGTGGCAGCCGTCAGCGGCAGGACATTCTGCGTCAGCCACAGGCGGCGGCGTTCCAGCCAGAGATGCCACAACGCAAAGGGCAGAAGCGGCCAACTTGCCCACAGCAGCAGTTCAAGGTGAGCGCGAGAGAAGCTGTTGCGTGGAACGATGCTGGCCTGCTCGGTAGCCCACCATAGATCAAACAGGGCGGGCGCCTGGTGTTTCAGCAGCCATGGCCAGGGCAGCGCCAGCGTGAGCGCAATGACAATCGCCGCCAGCGTAGCGGCAAGGCTGCCGCGTATGCGCCATGCCGGATGGAGGAGGATGAGCAGCCCGGTGATCAGCGGGGCGAGCGCGCCATCAAGGCCCGTGCCAAGAAAGCTGATGCCGATGCCCGCGCCAAACAGCAGGCCACCGCGAACGGGAGTGTCCTGCCATCGAATGAGGCCCAGCAGGGACAACGCATAACCGACGATAGCGATAATTGAAGGCTGGGCATCGTGCAACGGCACCAGGAGACCGAGTGTGCCAATGGCCAGCAACGGGGCAGTCAGGGCGGCGCTGCTACCGGCCAGATGGCGGGCGCTTGCCGATAACGCCACGAGAAAGCCGGCGCCGAGCAATGGCGAGGCCAGGCGCGCCGCGTCGTGCCAGGGCAGCAGCCAGTGGAACAGTTTGCCGCAGAGAGCGGCCAGCCAGTAATACAACGGCGGCGAAACAAGCCATGGGTCGCCGACGATGCGCGGTACCAGCCAGTCGCCGCCGGCCATGCCAAAGGCGATCCCGAGATGGATGGCGTCGTCCGGCTTCCATGGGTCGTGCCCGAAGGTACCGGCCAGCAGCCAGAGCGTACAGAGAAGAAATACCCCAAGCCTGCCTGCAGGCGGAGCGGTGGATTCATGGGAAGTTGCAAAGGGCATGCGATGAGCTTATCCGACGCCAAGAAAAAAAGCAGCCAGGGGCTGCTTTTTTTCTTGGCGTCGGAAGAAGCGCGATCAGGCGGCTGCTTTGTTGTACTTCTGGCGGAAACGCTCAACGCGGCCGGCCGTATCAACAATCTTCTGTTTGCCGGTATAGAACGGATGGCAGACCGAGCAGACTTCAATATGCAGCGCTTTGCCGCTGGTTGAGCGGGTTTTGAATTTGTTGCCGCAACTGCAGGTGACTTCAATCTCCGTGTAGTTCGGGTGGATGCCTTCTTTCATTGCATTGTCCTTTCGAGCATCAAGCTGATTCGGTGCGGTTCGTGGATTTGGCGAACCGGCAAGGGCGCATATTATCCGTTAATTTTCCGCTGCATGCAATCAGCTTCTGCGCATGGCGTCGAAAAATTCCCCATTGTTTTTGGTTGCCTTGACCTTGTCCAGGAGAAACTCCATGGCTTCCATGTCGTCCATGTTGTAAAGCAGCTTGCGCAGGATCCACATTTTCTGCAGCACGTCGGGCTTCAGGAGCAGCTCTTCGCGGCGGGTACCGGAGCGATTCACGTTGATTGCCGGATACACGCGTTTTTCAGCCATGCGCCGATCAAGGTGAATTTCCATGTTGCCGGTGCCCTTGAACTCTTCGTAAATGACGTCATCCATGCGCGATCCGGTTTCGATCAGGGCGGTGGCGATAATGGTCAGCGACCCGCCTTCCTCGATATTGCGCGCAGCGCCAAAGAAGCGCTTGGGCTTTTGCAGGGCATTGGCGTCAACGCCGCCGGTGAGCACCTTGCCCGAGGCGGGTTGTACGGTATTGTAGGCGCGGGCCAGGCGGGTGATGGAGTCAAGAAGAATCACCACGTCCCGCTTGTGCTCGACCAGCCGCTTGGCTTTTTCGATGACCATTTCAGCCACCTGCACATGGCGCGTGGCGGGTTCATCGAAGGTTGAAGCGATAACCTCGCCCTTGACGGTGCGGGTCATTTCGGTGACTTCCTCGGGGCGCTCGTCGATCAGCAGAACGATGAGAATAACGTCCGGGTGATTGGCGGTAATGGCACGGGCAATGTGTTGCATCATCACCGTTTTGCCGCTCTTCGGGCTGGCTACCAAGAGGCCGCGCTGACCCTTGCCAATCGGTGCGATCATGTCGATGACGCGGCTGGTGATGTTCTCTTCGGTACGAATGTCGCGCTCCAGGAGCATGTGCTCGGTGGGGTGCAGGGGTGTCAGGTTCTCGAACAGTATCTTGTGTTTGCCGGCTTCAGGAGGCTCGCCGTTAACCCGATCGACCTTGACCAAGGCGAAGTAGCGTTCGCCATCCTTGGGTGTGCGAATTTCACCTTCGATGGTGTCGCCGGAATGCAGATTGAAGCGGCGAACCTGGCTTGGGCTGATGTAGATGTCGTCGGGAGTGGCGAGGTAGGAGGACTCCGGGGAGCGCAGAAAGCCGAAGCCGTCGGGCAGAATTTCCAGAACGCCATCGCCAAAAATTGCTTCGCCTTTCTTGGCCTGGTTCTTGAGCAGCGCATAGATCAGTTCCTGCTTGCGGAACCGGTTGGCATTTTCAATATTATTGGCGTCCGCCATTTCAAGCAACTGGCTGACATGAAGGGCTTTGAGTTCGGATAGATGCATGGACTACCTGCGTAATGGCCACGGTGCATTGCATCGTGGCAGAAGGAGGGAAAACCGGGATGGAAAATTAAGCGCTTAAACGCCAAGGCGCCATTGGGGAAATGGCGGGGGTTCTACTGCTCAGGCGCGGTCCGAACACGGACTCCGGGACGCAATGTAACGGGATCAGAGATTGTTGTCAATAAATGCCGTAAGCTGCGATTTGGACAGGGCGCCGACTTTTTGCGCCTCCATGGTGCCGCCTTTGAACAGCAACAGGGTGGGGATGCCACGAATGCCGAATTCGCCAGGTGTCCTGGGATTGTCGTCGATATTCAGTTTGGCGATGCGCAATTTGCCGGCATAGTCCTTCGCCACATCTTCAAGAATGGGGGCGATCATTTTGCAGGGGCCACACCATTCGGCCCAGAAATCGACCAGAGTAGGTACAGTGGAGTCAAGCACTTCGTTTTTGAAGGTGCCGTCGGTGACGTGAATGATGTGTTCGCTCATGGATGCCTCGGGTTTTTTGCTTCGGTTGCCTGGTGATTGCGGTGGGTGTGCAGTGTTTTTGCGTGGTCAGAACCGGCTACATGGGGGAATGCTAGCAAAAAAAACTACTGCGGGGAACTTTCCCTGCGTGCCAACGGGGTGTCTCAATGATACATTTATCGTTCAGACTGGAGTATTACCATGACTTATGTTGTTACCGAATCCTGTATCAAATGTAAATATACCGACTGTGTGGATGTTTGCCCCGTGGATTGCTTTCATGAGGGGCCGAATTTTCTCGTGATCGATCCTGATGAGTGTATCGATTGCACCCTGTGCGTTGCCGAATGTCCTGCGGAGGCGATCTTTGCCGAAGATGATGTTCCCGCGGACCAGGCGCAATGTGTCCCATTGAATGCCGAATTGGCGAAAAAGTGGCCGGTCATTACCGAGCGCAAGGAGCCGCCTGCGGATGCCGACGAGTGGCTGAAGGTTCCCGGCAAGCTGGCGATGCTGGAGCGCTGATGCGGCATGTGTTGAAAACAGGCGGTACATCGCGGAAGGAGAGAACATGCAAGTAAAAGAAATTCTCGCCATCAAGGGCGCAGTGCTGTACACCGTTGCGCCCGAGCGGAAGCTGGCGGATGCCGTCGCCATCATGACCGAGCAGGATGTTGGTTCGCTGGTGTGCTTTGCGCACGGCAAAATGGCAGGCATGCTGACTTTCCGCGAGGTATTGAATGCCGTACATGCGCACGGCGCCCATTGGCAACAGGTAGCGGTGGCCGAAGTGATGGTCGCCAAGCCGTTTTGCGCCAGTCCTGAAATGGAAATGGATGAATTGCGCCGGTTGATGGTCGAGCATCATCAACGCTACCTTCCCGTGATGGAAGGCGACACGCTGATGGGTGTTGTCTCATTTCACGATGTGGCAAAAGCGGTACTTGAGGAGCAGGGTTTCGAGAACAAAATGCTGAAAGCCTATATTCGCAACTGGCCCGAAGAACAAAGCGCCTGAGCGGGCCCGGTTGTTTGCCGGGAAGGAGGAATGCGATGGAGAGGATATGGCTAAGCAGCTATCCCGCAGGGGTTCCTGCCGAAATAGATGTTGATGCCTACACGTCGCTGACCGAAGTCCTTGATGAAAGCGTGCGTCTGTACGGGCAGCGTATTGCCTACGTTTGCATGGGCAAGGGCATCAGCTATACGCAGCTTGACCGCTTGTCGCGCAATTTTGCGGCCTATCTGCAAGAGGTTCTGGGGCTGAAAAAAGGGGATCGCGTTGTTCTGATGATGCCGAATGTCCTGCAGTATCCCGTGTGTCTGTTTGGCGCATTGCGCGCGGGGTGCACGGTGGTGAATTGCAACCCGTTGTATACGGCGCCGGAGCTTGAGCATCAGATCAATGATGCGGGCGCCGAGACCATCGTCATTCTCGAAAATTTTGCGCATGTGCTGCAGGAGGCTGTCGCCCGCACGCCGATCCGGCACATCCTGACCACGCAATTGGGCGACATGCTGGGCGTCGTCAAGGGCGGCATGGTCAATTTCGTCGTCAAGCACGTCAAAAAAATGGTTCCGGTCTGGTCGTTGCCGGGCGCCGAAAGTCTGTCAGCTGCGCTGCGCAAAGGAGCGGGCAGGATGCCGGTCAAGGTATCGCTTGGGCATGGCGATATTGCCTGTCTGCAATACACCGGAGGCACGACGGGAGTTTCCAAGGGAGCGATGCTGACACAGCGCAATCTGGTGGCCAACCTGCTGCAGGCGAAAGCCTGGATCAAGCCGCATCTTGGCGAGGGGCCGCAAATCGTCATTACCGCGTTGCCGCTGTATCACGTCTTTGCCTTGACGGCGAATTGCCTGACCTTCATGGCGCTCGGCGCGACCAATGTGCTGATTACCAATCCGCGCGACATTGCGGGTTTCGTCAAGGAGTTGGCGAAGTACAAGTTCACGGCGATTACCGGCGTGAATACATTGTTCAACGCATTGCTTGACCATCCCGGCTTTGCCAGGCTCGATTTCAGCGGGTTGCGCGTGGCCCTGGGAGGCGGCATGGCGGTACAAAAGGCCGTGGCGGCACGTTGGCAGGCAACCACGAAGGTGGCGCTGATTGAAGCCTATGGGCTCACTGAAACTTCCCCTGCGGTGACCATCAATCCGCTGGATCTGGCGGAGTTCAACGGTTCGATAGGTCTGCCGCTGCCGTCCACGGATATTGCGATTCGCGACGATGCGGGGCACGACCTGCCTTTGGGCGAGGCGGGGGAACTCTGCGTCAGCGGTCCGCAGGTGATGGCGGGCTATTGGCAGCGTCCGGACGAAACCGCGAAAGTGATGATGGCCGACGGTTTTTTGCGTACCGGCGATATGGCCGTGGTTGACGTCAAGGGTTTTGTGCGCATTGTTGACCGCAAGAAAGATCTGATTGTGGTCTCCGGATTCAAGGTGTATCCGAACGAGGTGGAGGACGTGCTGGCCATGCATCCCGGCGTGCTGGAAGTGGCCGTCATCGGGGTGCCGGACGGGCATTCCGGCGAGGCGGTCAAAGCCTTCGTGGTCAAGCGCGATGCGGCGCTGACGGCCGAAGAGCTGGTTGCCCATTGCCGGAAAAATCTGGTGGCTTACAAGGTGCCGCACCAGATTGAATTTCGCAGTGAATTGCCGAAAAGCAACGTCGGCAAGATTTTGCGGCGTGCGCTTAAGGACCAGGCGTAGCAGGCAGGCCACGGGCCGGACTACTGACAGGATGCGTAAAACTCTTGAGTCCGTCGCTGGGCGTGATGGCAGCATGGTAGACTTGGCGGTAACTTCTCCCAGTGATTCCAGTGCTTTCAAGGCGATTCGCACCCATGTCCGGAAATAGTTTTGGTTCCCTTTTTTGCGTTACGTCCTTTGGCGAATCCCACGGGCCGGCGATCGGCTGCGTGATCGATGGCTGTCCGCCGGGCCTCGAAATTTGCGCAGCCGACATCCAGGTTGAACTGGACCGGCGCAAACCGGGCATGTCACGCCATGTCACCCAGCGCCGCGAATCGGATGCGGTCGAGATTCTTTCCGGCGTATTCGAGGGCCGCACTACCGGCACGCCGATTGCCTTGCTGATCCGCAATGAAGATCAGCGCAGCAAGGATTACACAACCATCGCGAATACCTTCCGCCCCGGACATGCCGATTACACCTATTGGCAGAAATACGGCATTCGCGACTATCGCGGCGGCGGCCGTTCCTCGGCGCGCGAGACGGCGGTGCGGGTCGCTGCCGGCGCCGTGGCGCGCAAGTGGTTGCGTGAGCGCTATGGCGTCAGCGTGCGCGGCTGGATGTGCCAACTCGGCGAAATCGAGATACCCTGGCAGGACGAGGCGGCGATTGACGGCAATCCGTTTTTTGCGCCCAATGCCGCCATCGTGCCGCAGCTTGAAAGCTACATGGACGCCTTGCGCAAGTCGGGCGATTCGGCGGGCGCAAAAATCACTGTCATGGCGCGTGGCGTGCCGGTGGGTTGGGGCGATCCCGTGTATGGCCGGCTCGACGCCGATATTGCGTACGCCATGATGGGCATCAATGCCGTCAAAGCCGTGGAAATCGGCGCAGGCTTCCGATCCGTGGCGCAAAAGGGCAGCGAACACGGCGATGAGCTGACTCCCGACGGTTTCCTCACCAATAACGCGGGTGGTGTCCTGGGCGGCATTTCGACCGGACAGGATGTGGTCGTCAACATGGCTGTCAAGCCTACTTCCAGCATACGCTTGCCGCGCCGCTCGATTGATCTTGCCGGCCTGCCGGTGATGGTGGCAACGCACGGCCGGCATGATCCCTGCGTGGGCATCCGCGCCACGCCGATTGCCGAGGCGATGCTGGCGCTGGTGCTGATCAATGCCGCCTTGCACCATCGCGCGCAATGCGCCGATGTCACCTGTCCGACGCCGAAAATCCCGGCGCAATCCGGCCGCGATTCAGGCCGCTCTTGAGCGGAAATCGCAGGCCCCGGGCCTGCGGCTCGGCTATGCAGCAAACAGGATGGTTGTCGGCTTGGTACTTCTGGTACTTCGCCTTCATTGGCGCCTTCCAACCCTATTTCAGTCTCTACCTGCAGGCCATCGGTATTTCTGCCGGGCGCATTGCGCTATTGATGTCCCTGGGACAGCTGATGCGTCTTGTTGCGCCGCTGTTCTGGGGCTGGCTGGCGGATCATCGCGGCCGGCGCGTGCGGATTATCGTTGCCACGACGGTAGCGGCGCTGGCCAGCTTTTCGGCCGTGTTCCTGACGCGGGATTTTGTCGGCTTGCTGCTGAGCCTGGCTGTACTGCATTTCTTCTGGAGCGCTTCGCTGCCGCTGGCTGAGACGCTGACTTTGGAGCACCTTGCCGACCATCCTGAGCGGTATGGCCGCATTCGGCTGTGGGGTTCGGTTGGATTCATCATTGCGGTCATGGGTGTGGGCCTGCTCCTTGATGCGGCATCGATCGACGCGCTGCTGTGGGTCAGTTGGGCGCTCCTGCTGGGCGCCGTGCTCAGCGCGTTGCCGCTGGCTGAGGCCGCTGCAGCTCCGGTCAGCCACGCAGCCAGGCCCATGGCCGTCGTGTTGCGTCAGCCCAAAGTGGTATTCCTGCTCGCGGCGGGACTGTTCATGATGGCTGCGCACGGCGCCCTGTATGTTTTTTATTCGATCCATCTGGTGGCTCACGGCTATGGCAAGACGATGGTTGGGCTGTTGTGGACGCTCGGCGTCGTCGCCGAGATCGGCGTATTTCTCCTTATGCCGCGCATCGTTACACGGACTTCCATGCGCGCCATTCTGCTGGCCTGTTTTGCGCTGGCAGCGCTGCGCTTCGCGCTGATCGGCTGGGCGGTGGGCATCCTGGGACTGTTGATCTTGGCGCAAGTGCTGCATGGCGCTACTTTTGGCGCGCATCATGTAGCGACCATGGCGGCGCTCAATCGCTGGTTCGTTCCCGGTCAGCAGGCACGGGCGCAGGCGTTGTATGGCAGCGTGGCATACGGCATCGGCGGACTGGGCGGCGCTCTGCTGTCGGGCGCCTTGTGGACAAACGCCGGGCCGGCAATCACCTTCAGTGCCTCCGCATTTCTGGCGCTGATCGGTCTCGGCCTGGTTTGGCGTGGAGTTCCGGCTGATCTGGCAAGCGCGGCTGTGCGATAATCGCCGACCCTGCAAATGCTTCTGAAATCATGTCAAGAACGCTTTACGACAAACTCTGGGAAAACCACGTTGTCCACGCCGAAGAGGATGGTACGACGCTGCTGTATATCGACCGCCATCTGGTTCACGAAGTCACCAGTCCGCAGGCGTTTGAAGGCCTGAAACTCGCCGGCCGCAAGCCCTGGCGCGTTTCTTCCATTGTCGCCACGGCGGATCACAACACGCCGACGACGCATTGGGAACGCGGTATCGAAGACCCCGTCTCGCGGCAGCAGGTAGAGACGCTCGACGCCAATATCCATGCAGTGGGCGCGCTGGCATATTTCCCATTCAGGGATAAGCGCCAGGGCATTGTGCATGTGATCGGCCCGGAACACGGCGCGACGCTGCCCGGCATGACGGTGGTGTGCGGTGATTCGCATACCTCGACGCATGGCGCGTTCGCCTGCCTCGCGCATGGCATCGGCACGTCGGAAGTCGAGCATGTGCTGGCCACGCAGTGCCTGCTGCAGAAAAAGTCGAAGGCGATGCTGGTCAGGATTGAAGGAAAAGTCGGCGCTGGCGTGACGGCGAAGGATATCGTGCTGGCCCTGATTGGCCAGATCGGCACGGCAGGCGGCACGGGTTACGCGATCGAGTTCGGCGGCTCGGCGATACGCGCGCTGTCGATGGAAGGGCGCATGACGGTATGCAACATGGCCATCGAGGCGGGCGCCCGTGTCGGCTTCGTGGCGGTGGATGAGACAACGATCGCTTACCTCAAGGGGCGCACGTTCGCACCCAAGGGTGACGACTGGAACACGGCCGTGGCCTTCTGGCGCACGCTGGTGTCGGACGCCGACGCGGCATTCGATGCCGTGGTGGAACTGGATGCCCGCCACATCGCGCCGCAGGTTACCTGGGGCACGTCGCCGGAAATGGTGGCAAGCATCAATGCCGCTGTACCCGCGCCCGAAGATTTCAGCGACCCGGTAAAACGCGAAGGGGTTGCCCGTGCGCTGGAATACATGGGGCTTGCGCCGCGCACGCCAATCAATCAGATCATGATTGACAAGGTGTTCATCGGTTCCTGCACCAACTCGCGCATTGAGGATCTGCGTGCGGCCGCGGCAGTCGCCAAGGGGCGTCATGTGGCGGCGAGCGTGAAGTTGGCGCTGGTGGTGCCGGGCTCCGGGCTGGTCAAGCAGCAGGCCGAGGCCGAAGGGCTGGACAAGATTTTTCTGGCCGCCGGTTTTGAGTGGCGGCAGCCGGGTTGCTCGATGTGCCTGGCGATGAACGATGACCGTCTGTTGCCCGGCGAGCGTTGCGCTTCAACCTCGAATCGCAATTTCGAAGGGCGGCAGGGCGCGGGCGGCCGGACGCATTTGCTGAGTCCGGCAATGGCTGTGGCTGCAGCCATTGCCGGACGCTTTGCCGATGTGCGTGAATTAACGAGTTAACCTGATAACTTGAAATAAGGAGAAAACCATGGTGCGCATTTTGACAGCCTTCGTTTTGATTGCTTTGCTGACTGCCTGTAATACGGTTCAGGGTATTGGCAAGGATATCGAGAAGGGTGGCGAGGTCATTCAGAAATCAAGCAAGTAATGGAAAAATTTGTTACCCATGAAGGCTTGGTGGCGCCGCTGGACCGCGCCAATGTGGATACCGATGCCATTATTCCCAAGCAATTCCTCAAATCGATCAAGCGTTCCGGCTTTGGCCCGAATGCCTTCGATGAATGGCGTTATCTGGATCATGGCGAGCCGGGCATGGATTCCTCCACGCGGCCGAAGAACCCGAACTTCGTATTGAACCAGGCGCGCTACCAGGGCGCCTCGATTCTGCTGGTGCGCAGCAACTTTGGCTGCGGCTCCTCGCGCGAGCATGCGCCGTGGGCATTGCAGGATTTCGGTTTCCGGGCGATTCTGGGCGAATCTTTCGCGGACATTTTTTTCAACAACTGTTTTAAAAACGGCTTGCTGCCCATTGTGTTGCCCAAGGCTGAACTGGACGCGCTTTTCAGCTTGACCGAACACACGCCAGGCTACCGGTTGACGATCGACTTGCCCGCCCAGGCAGTCATGCGCCCCGATGGCCGGGCGATTCCATTTGCCATTGACGGCTTCCGCAAGGAATGCCTGCTCAACGGCTGGGACGATATTGGACTGACCTTGCGGCACGCGGCAAAGATCAGGGAATTCGAAGCGCGGCGGCGTGCCGAACAACCCTGGCTGTTTGCCTAGAGGAAATAAGGAATGAAAATTTGTGTTCTTCCCGGCGATGGTATCGGTCCCGAGATTACTGCCGAGGCGCTGCGCGTACTGCGCGCCGTGGATCTGAAATTTGAAACGGCAGAAGCCCCGGTCGGCGGTGCGGGCTACCGCGCGTCAGGCCATCCGCTGCCCGAATCCGCACTCAAGCTGGCACAACAATCCGATGCGATACTGTTTGGCGCCGTGGGGGATTTCACGCTTGACACGCTGCCGCGCGAACTGCGTCCCGAGCAGGCCATTCTGGGTTTGCGCAAGGCGTTCAGCCTGTTCGCCAATTTTCGTCCGGCACTGGTCTATCCGGAGCTGGTGCATGCCTCGACGCTACGGCCCGAGGTGGTCGCCGGTCTCGATATCCTCATCATTCGCGAGTTGACCGGCGACATCTATTTTGGCCAGCCGCGCGGCATCCGCATGCTGGAAAACGGCCAGCGCGAGGGCTTCGACACCATGCGTTATGCGGAGTCCGAAATTCAGCGCGTCGCCCACGTGGCTTTTCAGGCCGCGCGCAAACGCAACAGGCGCCTGTGTTCGGTGGACAAGGCCAATGTGCTGGAAACCATGCAACTCTGGCGCGAAGTCGTGATTGCGGTGGGTGCAGAATATCCCGATGTTGAATTGAGCCACATGTACGTGGATAACGCGGCGATGCAATTGCTCAAGAACCCCAAGCAGTTTGACGTCATTGTTACGGGCAACATGTTCGGCGACATTCTTTCCGATGAGGCTTCCATGCTGACCGGTTCGATCGGCCTGCTGCCTTCGGCTTCGCTGAACGAGAAGAACTTTGGCCTGTACGAGCCGATCCACGGCTCGGCCCCGGATATTGCGGGCAAGGATGTGGCGAATCCGCTGGCAACCATACTTTCGGCGGCGATGATGCTACGCTTCAGTTTTGCTCTGGATGCCGCCGCCGGGCGTATTGAGGCCGCCGTGAAAAAAGTCCTGGCGCAGGGCTATCGCACTGCGGATATTGCCGAGCCTGGACTGAAAACGGTTGGCACCAGGGGAATGGGCGATGCCGTACTGGCGGCGCTGTAATCCGATAATGAGAGAATGAAGATGAAACGAGTGGGTCTGGTCGGTTGGCGCGGGATGGTGGGCTCGGTGCTCATGCAGCGCATGCGCGAGGAGGGCGATTTCGCCCTGATTGAGCCGGTGTTTTTCACGACCTCCAATCCGGGCGGCAAAGCGCCCGATCTCGGCCAGGATGCGCCGCTGCTGAAAGACGCGAAGAATATCGCCGAACTCAAGGCGATGGATATCATCGTTACCTGTCAGGGCGGGGACTACACCACGGAAATTTTTCCCCGGCTGCGTGCGGCAGGCTGGTCGGGGCACTGGATTGATGCCGCTTCCAGCCTGCGCATGCAGGATGACGCGGTAATTATTCTCGACCCGGTTAATCTTGATGTCATCAAGCACAGCCTGGCCAAAGGGGGGCGCAACTGGATTGGCGGCAACTGCACGGTGAGCCTGATGCTGATGGCGATGGGCGGCCTGTTCAAGGCGGATCTGATCGAGTGGATGACCGCAATGACGTATCAGGCGGCGTCCGGCGCCGGTGCGCAGAACATGCGCGAGCTGTTGGCGCAGATGGGCGAGGCGCATCGTGTCGCCAAAGGGCTGCTGGATGATCCGGCCTCGGCCATTCTCGATATTGACCGTGAAGTGGCCGGCATCCTGCGCGATGATGGGTTTCCCACCGGCAACTTCGGCGTGCCGCTGGCAGGTTCCCTGATTCCATGGATTGACAAGGATTTGGGCAACGGCCAGAGCCGTGAGGAATGGAAAGGACAGGCGGAAACCAACAAGATTCTAGGGCGCGCGGCAACGCCGGTTCCGGTCGATGGGTTGTGCGTGCGCATCGGCGCCATGCGTTGCCATTCGCAGGCCTTGACGATCAAACTCAAAAAAAATGTGCCGCTGGACGAAATCAATGGCCTGCTGGCTGCTCATAATGATTGGGTCAGGGTGGTGCCCAACCAGCGGGATATCACCCTGAAGGAACTGACGCCGGTAGCCGTGACGGGAACTCTCGGCGTTCCCGTGGGCCGGTTGCGTAAACTCGCCATGGGCCCGGAGTATTTGTCGGCATTTACGGTAGGCGACCAGTTGCTGTGGGGTGCGGCAGAACCCCTGCGGCGCATGTTGCGCATCCTGCTGCAGTGATGGTCATTGAGAATTATGGTGTGGCTGTAAAAAATCATAAGAGTCCGGTTGAGCTTGCACGCTTAATGCCATGATGTTATGTTGGTAAACTATTGAAAGTCCTGCAGGGAGTGACTGTGCTTAAAACTGACAAGCAAATCCATATCATCAAGGCAGCCGTTCTCGCCTTGGCGATGGCTGCTCTGCCGCTCGCCGCGCAGGCTGCGGGTCTGGGAAAGATTTCCGTGTTTTCGGCCTTGGGCCAGCCGCTTAAAGCCGAGCTTGAGGTATTTGCCACCAGCGAGGAAGCGCAGTCACTGCAGGCGAAGCTGGCTTCGGCCGACGCCTTCCGTCAGGCGGATATCGAATATGTGCCGGTACTGCTTACCCTGAAGTTTTCGCGTGAAGTCAAGGAGCGCGACGGGCGGCGTTACATCCAGGTCACGACGGACCGGCCGGTGAATGAACCCTTTATCGACATGCTGGTTGATGTGGACTGGGCGTCAGGGCGTTTGGTGCGCGAATACACCTTCCTGCTTGATCCCCCCGATCTGGTGCCAGCCACATCGCCGGTGCCGGTCGCCGCACCCGAAGTGAAATTTGAAGCCGATGCGGTACAACCTGCGGAGAAACCCTTTGCTGAGCCGGTCAAGGAAAGCCCTCCGGTGGCAGATGAGCGGCCGGCCGTGCTCAAACCGGCAGCGGCCGTGCCCAAACCGGCAGATACGTCTGTTGAGAAGAAAATGACGGGTTCCACTGAAAAAAGCCGCAAAGTCGTCGCTGGCGATACGCTGGGAAAAATTGCCGCACAGACCCGGCCCGCAGGCGTCAGCCTGGATCAAATGCTGGTGGCGCTGTTTCGCAATAACCAGAAGGCATTTGACGGCGGCAACATGAATCGTCTGCAGGCGGGGAAAATTCTCGCGATTCCTGATGACGAGGCGGTGGGCAAAATTGCGGCAGATGAGGCGCGCAAGGAAATCGTTGCCCAGGCGGCAGATTTCAATGCGTACCGCAAAAAGCTGGCAGCTATCGCTGCTGCTGAAGCAGCCGGCCAGGAGAGCGTGCAGCAAGCGGTAAGCGGGAAGATTGCGCCCAGAGTGAAAGAGGCCCTGCCGGCTGCAGGCGGCAAAGACAAGCTGGAAGTTTCGCGCACGGAAGTTGCCAAGGGCGGCCAGGGCAAGCTGCAAGAACGTATTTCGACATTGGAAGAAGATTTGCTGGCGCGCGACAGGGCGCTCAAGGAAGCCAACAGCCGTGCTGCTGATCTGGAAAAGAACCTGAACAGCATGAAAAAGCTGGCCGAACTGAAAAGTCAGGCGGGGGCTGATCTTCAGCAGCAGATGCAAGCATCGAAGCCGGCTACGCCGTCCCCGGTTCCCTCCGTTCCTGTAGCCCCCCAACCCGAAGCGCCCGCCCCCGCTTCGGTTGCCAAAGCAGACACTCCGGTCGACGCCGTTAAACCTGCTGAGCCCGTCCCCCCACCTGCAGCCAAGCCCGGCGTGGAAAAAAAGAAAGTGGCTCCGCTACCTCCGCCTGAGCCGGAACCCGGTTTCATCGAAGAAAACGGGTTGCTGGTGTTCGGCGGCGGCGGGGTGCTTGCGCTATTGTTCGGCTGGTTTGGGTTCTCTGCCTGGCGCAAGAAACACAAGGCAATAGCGGAAGCGGGTGAAGCGACTGCCGGGAGCGATTTTTCCGTGCGTTCGACGTCCGGCGCCAGGTTCAGCACGCCGGGTGTCGCGCCGCCTTCCAGCGAGCAGCAACCCAGCCGGTTCAGCGCCAGCCCTGCCGATATGGTCGTGGATGCGCTGACCGAAGCGGACACCTTTCTTGCCTTTGGTCGTGATGCGCAAGCCGAGGAGGTGCTGCTTGCGGGACTGGAGAAAGAGCCTAAGCGGCATGCGCTGTACCTGAAGCTGCTCGAAATTTATGCCGGGCGCAAGAACCTCGCGTCGTTTGACGCAATGGCGAAACGCTTGCGTGCGCAAACCGGAGGCAATGGGGCCGACTGGGAAAAGGCTGCTGCGATGGGCGCGTCGCTCGACCCCGGGAATGTGCTATATCAACCGGCTTCACCTGTCATTGAGCGGCCCCCGGCTAAAGCTGAAGAGCCGGATTTCGGTGCCACGCTGGTACTGCAGGCGAGTCCGCTGGCCGCTGAAGCGTCTGCGCCATCCGCCGACCTTGCCCCTGCCGCCACTCAAGATGATGTCGACACGGCAACGCTTGATTTCGATCTTGATCTGGATTTGGAGGCGAAGACTGGCGAGGTAGCTGACGCAAGTGCAAGTCCTGAAGTCGCGATCCCCCCCGCGATGCCTGACATGGCGGCTTTGGATTTCGATCTTGATTTGGGTTCGCCGGATGCGGCCGCAACAACGGCGTCTGTGGTGCCCGTCGTTGCGGACTCTGCCGCGGCCCCGCTGGATCTGCCGCTTGGCGATGAGACGGCTATCGCCCTTCCCGGAGTATCCGCAGGTACGGGTGGCGCTGATGCAAACAGCATCGATTTTGACTTCGATCTCGCTCTGGACAAGGAGGTGCCTGCCTCTACGCCTGCTCCTGCTGCCGCGCTCGATCTTGACCTCGATTCGATCAGCCTTGATCTGAACGCCGATTCGTCAGGGCCGACTTTTGATGTGTCGGCTGGAAAAGACGTTGCGGATAATCCCGAGGTCGCCACCAAGCTTGAGCTGGCTGCGGCCTACGAGGAGATGGGGGATCGCGAGGGCGCGCGTGAGCTCTATCAGGAAGCACTGGCCGAAGGCAGCGCGGGGCAACAGGAAGCCGCCCGTACCAAGCTGGCCAGCCTCGGCTGACACGCGATTTTCTCCCGGCGTGCATTCATGCCGGGAGGTGTTTCCCTCCGTGACTCGTCCCCATCCCGCCAGCCTGATCCTGCTTTGGCTGGCGCTGCTCGTTGCGATCTCCGTACGCAGCGGCGCGGCGCTGATGCTGGCTTGCCTCGCGCTGGGCGCATTCGCCCTTGTCCATGCGGGCGCGCATCTGCAGCGTTTGCTGCGCCGCAGCCGCTGGCTGCTGCTGACGCTGTTTATCGTGTTTGTCTGGATGACGCCCGGGACGCCGCTGCCTTTCATGCCGGGCGCAAGTGCAGAGGGCCTGCACCTGGCCATCGAACACATTGCGCACCTGCTCCTGGCGTTGGCGACTTTGGCGCTGATCCTGCAGGCATTGACTCCCGTGGAACTGGTCGCCGGCATGCACTCCCTGCTGGCTCCGCTATGCTGGCTCGGTGTGTCGCGCAACCGCATTGCAGTGCGGCTGATGCTGACGCTTGAAGAGGCGGAGCGGGAAGTCGGGCAAACGCGCGGCGTCCAGGGGCGGTTCTGCATTCCCTGCGGTCAGATTCAAAAAGTCGCCGCCGTTTCTGCCGATGTTCTGCATTTGCCGCAGGCTGGCATGGGGGCAAGCGATGCCGCTTTGGGGCTTGCATCTTGCGCGCTATTGGCGACACTCTGGCTGCCATGAGAATCGCCCTCGGTCTTGAATATGACGGCTCCACTTTCTGCGGCTGGCAGTCGCAGGCGGGTGGGGGTTCGGTGCAGGATGCGCTGGAATCCGCCCTGACCGTCATCGCCGATGCGCCGATCCGCGCCGTCTGCGCCGGACGCACCGACGCCGGCGTGCATGCCCTTGAGCAGGTCGTGCATTTCGATACGCATGTCGAGCGGCCGCTGACGGCCTGGATACGCGGCGTCAATGCCAATCTGCCGCCGATGATTGCCGTGCGCTGGGCGCAGGTGATGCCGGACGAATTTCATGCGCGTTTCTCGGCGCGCGGCCGGCGTTACCGTTTTTTGTTGCTCAACCGTCCCGAGCGCCCCGGCCTGCTTGCCCGCCGCGTAGGCTGGTTTCACCACCCGCTGGACGTTGCCGCCATGCGCGCGGCCAGTGCAGCGCTGCTTGGCGAGCATGATTTTTCAGCGTTCCGCTCTGCCGAATGCCAGGCGAAATCACCGGTGAAGACACTGCGGAAAGTCGACATTGCGCGCCACGGCGACATGCTTGTGTTCGACTTTGCAGCCAACGGCTTCCTGCACCATATGGTGCGCAACCTGATCGGCGCGCTGGTCTATGTCGGCAAGGGCGCGCATCCACCGGACTGGCTTGCCGGAGTTCTTGCCGCCCGGGATCGCGCTTTGGCCGCACCCACATTTGATGCCTGCGGACTGTACTTTGCGGGTGTCGACTATGATCCGGTCTGGCAACTGAAAGTCGGCGCTGACCAGACGCCGATCATACTGCCCTGAACCCATGAACAGAACCCGAATCAAGATTTGCGGCATTACCCGCGCGCAGGACCGTGACGCCGCCATTGCGGCTGGCGCCGATGCGCTGGGCTTTGTGTTTTATCCATCCAGCCCGCGTTACGTTGCGCCTGAACAGGCTGCCGGGCTCGTCGCGCGCATGCCTGCCTTTGTCAGTCGCGTCGGGCTTTTCGTCAATGCATCGCCGGCCACGGTGCATTCCGTGCTGGCCCAGGTTGCGCTGGATGCGCTCCAGTTTCATGGCGACGAGGATGCCGCCTATTGCCGCCAGTTCGGCCGGCCGTGGATCAAGGCAGCGCGGGTAAGACCGGAGACCGATTTGCTAGAATACGCCGCCGCATTCGAAGGCGCCTGCGGTTTGCTGCTGGATGCGTTTGTCAAAGGGTACGGCGGCGGCGGCACAGGGTTTGATTGGTCGCTGATACCGAAATCGCTGCCGTTGCCGGTGATTCTTTCGGGCGGACTGAGTGCCGCCAACATTGAACAAGCCGTGCGTGTCGTCCGGCCCTGGGCGGTGGATGTCAGCAGCGGCGTCGAAGCCGCCAAAGGCATCAAGGATGCCGCAAAGATTGCCCAATTTATTGCCGGAGTGCGAAATGCAGATGCTGGACTTGCCCTATAACCTGCCGGATGCGCGCGGCCACTTTGGCCCCTACGGCGGTATTTTCGTCGGCGAAACCCTGATGCCGGCCCTGGCCGAGTTGCGCGCGGCCTACGCCGCCGCGCAGGCCGACCCCGAGTTTCGCGCAGAGTTTGCCTATGAACTCAAGCATTATGTCGGCCGCCCCAGCCCGATCTATCACGCCAAGCGCTGGTCGAACCTGTTGGGCGGCGCGCAGATTTTCCTCAAGCGCGAAGACTTGAACCACACCGGCGCGCACAAGATCAACAACTGCATCGGCCAGGCATTGCTGGCGCGGCGCATGGGCAAGCCGCGCGTGATTGCCGAAACGGGCGCCGGCCAGCATGGCGTGGCTACGGCGACAGTGGCCGCGCGCTATGGCATGGAATGCGTGGTGTACATGGGGTCGGAGGACGTCAGGCGGCAAGCCGCCAACGTCTATCGCATGAAGCTGCTCGGCGCCACCGTGGTGCCGGTCGAGTCGGGCTCAAAGACATTGAAGGATGCCCTCAACGAAGCCATGCGCGACTGGGTGACCAACGTCGCGGATACCTTCTACATCATCGGCACCGTTGCGGGGCCGCATCCTTACCCGATGATGGTGCGTGATTTTCAAGCCGTGATCGGCGACGAGTGCACGGTGCAAATGCCGGAACTCATCGGCCGCCAGCCCGATGCGGTGATTGCCTGCGTCGGCGGCGGCTCGAATGCGATGGGAATTTTCTACCCCTATATCCCGTTCGCGGAGGTCAAGCTGATCGGCGTTGAAGCCGCGGGTTTTGGCCTGGCCTCCGGCAAGCATTCGGCTTCGCTCACCGCTGGCCGGCCCGGCGTGCTGCATGGCAACCGCACGTACCTGTTGCAGGACGAAAACGGCCAGGTAAGCGAAACCCATTCCATTTCCGCCGGCCTGGATTATCCGGGCGTGGGTCCGGAACATGCCTGGCTCAAGGATACCGGCCGCGCCGAGTATGTCACCATCAGCGATGATGAGGCGCTGGCGGCCTTCCATGACCTGTGCCATCTCGAAGGCATCATCCCGGCGCTGGAGTCCAGCCACGCATTGGCCTACGCTGCCCGGCTTGCCCCTGCATTGGGCAAAGACCATGCGCTCCTCGTCAACCTGTCCGGCCGCGGCGACAAGGACATGCACACCGTCGCCGAAAAATCCGGAATCCAGTTCTGACCATGTCGCGCATTTCATCTGCTTTTACGCGCCTGGGCAAAGAACGCCGCAAGGCGCTGATCCCTTTCATTACCGCCGGCGATCCGCATCCCGGTTTGACGCTGCCGCTGATGCGCGCGCTGGTCGAGGGCGGAGCCGACATCATCGAGCTTGGCGTGCCGTTTTCCGACCCGATGGCGGACGGGCCGACGATTCAGCGCGCATCCGAACGGGCGCTGGCGCAAGGCATGACGCTGCGCCGCGTGCTTGCCCTGGTAGGCGAATTCCGCGCGGCGGATGCCATGACGCCCGTGGTGCTGATGGGGTATGCCAATCCGATCGAAGCCTATGGCATCGATGCCTTCGCCCACGATGCGCATGCGGCAGGCGTGGATGGCGTGCTGGTGGTCGATTATCCGCCCGAAGAATGCGCCGAATTTGCGGCGGCGATGAAACGCGAGCAGATGGATCCGATCTTTTTACTGGCCCCGACATCGGTCGCCGGCCGCTATGCCGAAGTTGCTGCGCTGGGCCGCGGCTACATTTACTATATCGCGCTCAAGGGCGTGACGGGCGCGGGGCATCTGGATATGGATGAGGTGATACGCCGCATCCCGGCGATTCGCGAACAGGTTGGCATGCCGGTCGGCGTGGGCTTTGGCATTCGCGATGCGGCGACGGCGGCGCGTGTTGCGGCAGTGGCCGATGCGGTGGTCATCGGCAGCCGCATCATCGAGGAAATCGGGAACGGCAGTGCGGCGGGCGCCCCGGCGCGCGTTACGGCGCTGCTCAGCGGAATTCGCGCCGCCATGGATCAGGAGACACGTCAATGAGCTGGTTACAGAAACTTCTTCCGCCCAAGATCAAGCGTTCGCAGGGGGTGCGCAAGTCGATGCCCGAAGGCTTGTGGTCAAAATGTCCCGCCTGCGAGGCGGTGCTGTATGCCACCGACCTGGAAAACAACCAGCAAGTCTGCCCGAAGTGCGGCCACCACCACCACATGCGCGCCCGCGCCCGGCTGGATTTGCTGCTCGATGAAGAGGGGCGCTTCGAGATCGGCGCGGAAGTGCTGCCCATGGATCCGCTCAAATTCAAGGACAGCAAGCGTTATCCTGACCGCCTGGCGGCCGCCTATGAAGAAACCGGTGAGAGCGATGCCATGGTGGTGATGCAGGGGGCCATCAAGACCGTGCCCGTGGTGATGGCCTGTTTTGAATTCGATTTCATGGGCGGGTCGATGGGGTCGGTGGTGGGTGAGCGTTTCGTGCGCGGCGTGCAGACCGCCATCGAGCTGAACGCGCCGTTCGTCTGCATTACGGCGTCCGGCGGGGCGCGCATGCAGGAAGGGCTGTTTTCGCTGATGCAGATGGCCAAGACCACGGCCGCAGTGGCGAAGCTGGCGCACCAGCCATTGCCATTCATCACGGTGCTGACCGACCCGACCATGGGCGGGGTTTCGGCGTCCTTTGCCTTTGTCGGCGACGTCGTGATTGCCGAGCCGGGCGCGCTGATCGGTTTTGCCGGTCCGCGCGTGATCGAGCAGACGGTGCGCCAGACCTTGCCCGAGGGTTTTCAGCGTGCCGAATTTCTGCTCGAAAAAGGCGCCATCGACATGATTGTTGACCGGCGCGAACTGCGTGACAAGCTCGCTTCGCTCATCACCCTCTTGATGTGCATGCCGGCGCCCTGATGCCGCCGGATACCGGCGGGCTGGAGGCCTGGCTGGCCCATCTCGAGGCTTTGCATCCGCGCGGCATTGCCGGAATCGAGCTGGGGCTGGAGCGCGTCGCTGCCGTCAAGGCCCGTTTGGGACAACGCGAAACGTGCCCCGTCATTTTAGTGGCCGGCACCAATGGCAAAGGGTCCACCTGCGCCATGCTGGAGCGCATCCTGCTCGGCGCGGGCTACCGCGTCGGCTTGTATACCTCCCCCCATTTGTTGCGCTACAACGAGCGCGTGCGCATCAACGGCGCAGCGGTTGATGATGCGCGCCTGATCGCCGGCTTCGCGCGGGTCGAGGCGGCGCGCGGCGATGCCGCCCTGACGTATTTTGAATTTGGCACGCTGGCGGCATGGGAAGTATTTGCCGCAGCGGAGATTGACGCCATCATTCTCGAAGTGGGTCTTGGCGGACGGCTGGATGCGACGAACGTTTATGCGCCGGCCTGCACCATCGTCACCACGGTTGATCTCGACCACATGGAATTTCTCGGCCCGCATCGCGAGGCCATCGGTTTTGAAAAGGCGGGCATTTTCCGCACCGGCATTCCCGCTATCTGCGGCGATCCGCGGCCACCGGCATCCTTGCTGGCGCATGCTGCGGATGTCGGTGCGCCACTGCAGATCATGGGCCGCGATTTTGGCTACCTGAAGCAGGAACAGCAGTGGTTGTACTGGGGGCCGCAAGGGCGCAGGGGCGGTATCGCCTACCCCGGCTTGCGTGGCGACAACCAGTTGAGCAATGCCGCCTGCGCGCTGGCTGCGCTCGATGCGGTATGCGGACAGTTGCCTGTGGCCATGAAAGACATGCGTCAGGGCTTGATTGACGTCGAGCTGGCCGGGCGCTTCCAGGTGCTGCCGGGACGTCCCGCCATCGTGCTTGATGTGGCGCACAACCCGCAAGCGGCGCGCGTGCTCGCCGCCAATCTGGGCAACATGGCTTTCCATCCGCACACCTGGGCAGTCTTCGGCATGATGGCAGACAAGGATATTGACGGCGTGACGGAGGCCCTGCGCGAGCGTGTCACGCACTGGCTGCCGTGTACGCTGGCAGGCCGCCGTGCCGCCAGCGCCGAGTTTCTGGCCAGCCGCCTGCGCGCCAGGGGCCTGACGGTGGCGGGTGAATTTGCATCGCCGCATGCGGCATTGGCGGAAGCGCAGGAGCGCGCAGGTGAAGATGATAGAATTCTCGCCTGCGGATCATTCCTTGCGGTGGCAGCGGCGCTGCATGCGTTTGGCCGGAAAGCCTAAATTTTCAGCATAACGATCAGTGTGAACATGATGGCGAAAAACGATACTTCACCGGACCCCGAACTCCAGTTGAAAAAGCGCGCCCGGCGACGGCTTGTCGGCGCTGTGGCTCTGGCTTTGCTGGCGGTGATCGTGCTGCCGATGGTCATGGACCATGATCCGCGCCCGCCGGTTCATGACATTCAGGTGCGCATCCCGAGCCAGGATACAAGCGGGATTGCCGCCAAGATACTGCCCGCCAGGGCGGCTCCCCAGCCGCTACCTCCGGTTGAGCCGAAAACCGGACTCAACGCTGCGTCTGCGCCGCATCCTGTCCCCGGAAGCGGTAGCGCTATGTCGGACAAGCAACCAGTTTCCACCCCTGCGCCTGCACCCGCATCCATGCCTGCAGCCGAGACGGACAGGACAGCACCCGATGCCGAGCCGGCTGACGCCGCCGCGCAGCAGTGGGCGATTTCATTGGGAGCATACAAGGACAGCGGCAATGTCAGGCAACTGCTTGCCAAGCTGAAGGAAATGCGCATCCCCGCCTATACCGAAAAGTTCGAGTCGGAGCAGGGCGCGCGCACGCGCGTGCGGGTGGGGCCGTTTGCCAGCCGCGAGGCCGCAGAAAAGGCCCAGGCAAGGATTAAAAAAATTGGTCTGAATGGCACGGTGACAGTGAAATAGGGCGATGACGGTTTTTGACTACGCAGTAATGATCGCGATGGCGGTATCTGTGTTGCTTGGCGCGTGGCGCGGTGTGGTGAGTGAAATTCTGGCGCTGGCGGCCTGGGTAGTGGCGTTTTTTGTGACGCGCGCCGAGGCTCCGCTGGCCGCCCGGTGGCTGGCCGGGCAGATTGCAGAACCGGGTATGCGGCTGGCGGTAGCTTACCTAGTGATTTTTGTCGGCGTATTGCTCCTGTTCGGTATTGCGCGCATGCTGCTTTCGCGCCTGCTGAGTGCGGTTGGATTAGGACTGATGGACCGTTTGCTGGGCGCGTTTTTTGGAGTCCTGCGCGGTGTGCTGGTGGTCATGGCGGGCGTCATGGTGGCGGGCATGACGACGCTGCCAAGGGAAACCTGGTGGCAGGAGGCTGTGTTGGCGCCACCGCTGGAAACGGCGGTACTTGCAGTAAAACCGTGGTTACCGGCGGAAGCGGTAAAGCGTATTCGATTTTGATAGAGGAAGAGCATGTGCGGAATTCTGGGCGTGGTGGCAACCACGCCGGTGAATCAGTTGCTTTATGACGGCTTGCAGGTGCTCCAGCACCGCGGCCAGGATGCGGCTGGCATTGCCACGGGCGAAGGCGGGCGTTTTCACATGCACAAGGGTTCCGGCCTCGTGCGCGACGTGTTTCGCACGCGCAACATGCGCAGCCTGGTCGGCAACTGGGGCATCGGCCATTGCCGCTATCCCACGGCCGGTTCTGCGGATAATGCCGCCGAAGCGCAACCGTTCTACGTCAATTCGCCATTTGGCTTGATGCTGGCGCACAACGGCAATCTGACCAATGCCGGACAGCTCAAGCAGGACATGTTTTTGCAGGACCTGCGCCACATGAACACCAATTCCGATTCGGAAGTGCTGCTGAATGTGTTCGCCCATGAACTGCAGGTTGCATCAGCCACGCATCAAGTCAATGCGGAGACCATTTTCAAGGCGGTAGCCGGCGTTCATCGTCGCGTGCGCGGCGCCTATGCGGTCGTAGCCATGATTGCCGGTTACGGCCTGGTGGCTTTTCGCGATCCCTATGGCATTCGTCCGCTGGTGATCGGCAGGAACGATGCGCCGCAGGGCGCCGAATATCTCGTTGCCTCGGAGAGCGTGGCCATTGACACGCTGGGTTTCAAGCTGTTGCGCGATGTCGAGCCGGGCGAGGCCGTGCTCATCGATATGCGCGGCAACTTCGTCAGCCGTCAGTGCGCCGAACGCACCGTGCATGCGCCCTGCATGTTCGAGTTCGTATATCTGGCGCGTCCCGACTCGGTGATGGACGGCATTTCGGTGTATGAAACCCGCGCCCGCATGGGTGATTTTCTTGCCGACAAGATCCGTCGCACCATGCCCCATCTGGCGATTGATGCGGTGATTCCGATTCCGGATTCCAGCCGCCATTCGGCGATGGATCTGGCAGCGCGCCTCAACCTGCCGTACCGCGAGGGGTTCGTCAAAAACCGTTATATCGGTCGCACTTTCATCATGCCGGGCCAGTCTACGCGCCGCAAATCGGTACGCCAGAAGCTGAATGCCATCGCCCAGGAATTCAAGGGCCGCAATGTGCTGCTGGTGGATGATTCGATTGTGCGCGGCACGACCAGCCGCGAGATCATCATGATGGCGCGCGAGGCGGGCGCGAAGAAAGTCTACTTCGCCTCCGCTTCGCCGCCGGTGCGGTTTGCCAACGTCTATGGCATCGACATGCCGACGCGGGCCGAGCTGATCGCCTCTTTCCGCTCGGATGAGGAAATTTGCCGTGAAATCGGCGCCGATGCGCTGATCTACCAGGATCTCGACGATCTCAAGGCGGCAGTGCGCGCCATCAATCCCAGCATCACCCGGTTTGAGACATCCTGTTTCGACGGCCAGTACATTACCGGCGATATCACGCCGGCCTATCTGCAAAAGATGGAAGACGAGCGCGCCAGGCCGTCTGCGTATGCCGCGGAGGATGGCGACGGCGAGGGGAACGAGGGTAACGAAGATGCGCAGCTCGACCTGAATCTGGGGCAGGGCTGAGCGATGGCCGAATTTTTATCTGGATCGCCTATGGAACCGAACGATTGGTCTCTGGAAACCCTCGCAGTGCGCGCTGGACAGACGCGCAGCCAGTTCAACGAGCATTCCGAGGCGCTTTACCTGACATCGAGTTTTGTCTTCAGCAGCGCGGCCCAGGCAGCGGCAAGGTTTGCCGGCGAGGAAGAGGGCATGGTGTATGCCCGCTTTACGAATCCGACCGTGGCCATGATGGAGGAGCGCCTCGCCGCCCTGGAAGGGGCGGAGGGTTGCGTGGCCACGGCCAGCGGCATGGCGGCGATTCTTGCCACCGTGATGGCGTTGATGAAAGCGGGTGAGCACATCGTTTCCTCGCGCAGCATTTTCGGCGCCACGCAGCAGCTTTTTGGCAACATTCTGCCGCGCTTCGGGATAGAGACGACTTTCATTGATTCCGCCGACAGTGCGGCGTTCAGCGCAGCGCTGCGGCCAAACACGCGCCTGCTGTTTATCGAAACGCCTTCCAATCCGCTGACCGAGGTGCTGGACATGGCGGCTCTTGCCGCAGCTGCCCATGCGCGTGGCG
Source organism: uncultured Rhodocyclaceae bacterium (assembly GCA_964596295.1). Lineage (GTDB taxonomy): Bacteria > Pseudomonadota > Gammaproteobacteria > Burkholderiales > Rhodocyclaceae > Rugosibacter. The sequence goes on from CAZQTB010000004.1 coordinate 97,197, forward strand.
CACTGCTGGTCGTCGATAACTGCTTTTGCAGCCCGGCGTTGCAACGGCCGCTGGAATGGGGCGCCGATCTGGTGATTCATTCCGCCACCAAATATCTTGACGGGCAGGGGCGCGTGCTGGGCGGCGCGGTATGCGGCCCGAAAACCCTGACGGATGAAGTCTTCAAGTTTTTGCGCACGGCAGGGCCGGCGATTTCCCCCTTCAATGCCTGGGTGATTCTCAAAGGCATGGAAACCCTGGCGCTGCGCATGAAGCAGCAGTCAGCCAATGCACTGGAACTGGCGCATTGGCTGGAGCAGCAGCCGCAGGTCGCCCGCGTGCACTATCCGGGGCTGGCTTCGCATCCGCAGCATGCGCTGGCGATGAAACAGCAGGCCAGCGGCGGCGCCATTGTCGCGTTCGAAGTGAAAGGCGGGCGTGAGGCGGCCTGGCGTGTGGTGGATAACTGCCGTCTGCTTTCGATCACGGCCAATCTGGGCGACACCAAAACTACCATTACGCACCCGGCATCCACCACGCACGGCCGCATTTCGCCTGAAGCGCGCGCGGCGTCGGGCATCGTTGAAGGCCTGCTGCGCATCGCCGTCGGGCTGGAAAGTCCGGCAGATCTTGCCGCCGATGTTGCTCGCGGCCTTGCCGCGTAGCGCCAGGTCAGCTTGACAGGTCAATCCGGCGAATGCCGCCGGCGCTGACTTCCAGCGCGTCGCCACGGCCAGTATCCCAGTCGGAAAGCACCCAGCGCTCGGCAATGCCCGCGGCGAGCGTGACGCGTTCGCAGCCGGGACGGTGCGTATGGCCGTGGATCAGCAGACGGCAGCCGGAGCCTGACAGCGCGGCGCGCACTGCGTCGGGATTGGCATCCATGATCGCCTGCGGCTTGGCCTGCGTCGCCGCCACGCTGCGTCGCCGCAACGCGGCCACTTCGGCGCGGCGTTCCGCCAGCGGGCGGGCCAGAAAATCGGCCTGCCATGCATCGGAGCGCACCTTTTGCCGGAAGTCCTGGTAATCGGTATCGCCGGTGCAGAGCGTATCGCCGTGCATCAGCAGTATCGGCGCGTTATCCATGCGCGGACTCAAGCCGGCATCCGGATGGGTACCGTTGCACGTGACTTTTTCAACCTCGCCGAGCCGTTGCAGTCCTGCCGCTGCGGCAAAGGCTTCACCAATCAGAAAGTCGCGGTTGCCGGCCATGAAAAACAACTGCATGCCGCTATCGGCGAGTTGCCGCAACAGGGCGCAGACCTGCGCGTTGAACGGGTCTGCAAGATCGTCGTCGCCGATCCATGCGTCAAACAGGTCGCCGAGGATGAAAAGCGTCCCGACTTTCGCCGTTGCGGTATCCGCAAGAAATGCGGCAAAGCGTGCCGCAATATCGGCGCGCGCGGCCTTCAGGTGCACATCGGAAACAAAACGGGCAGTGCCGGAAATTCTCAGCATGGCACTCTTTGGCTATGTTCAGACGACTTCGGCGCGCTCGATCAGCACATCGTCAGCAGGCACGTTCTGGTGAAAGCTGACAGTGCGGGTCGGCACGGCCCGGATTTTGTCCACCACGTCCTGGCCTGCGATGACGCGGCCAAAGACGCAATAACCCCAGCCGTCCTGGCAAGTGCCGTAGTTGAGGAAATCGTTGTCTGCAACGTTGATGAAAAACTGCGCCGTGGCCGAGTGGGGGTCTGAAGTACGCGCCATGGCCACCGTGTAGCAGTCGTTCCGGAGGCCGTTGTTCGCCTCATTGTCAATCGGCGCGCCAACCGGCTTTTGCTGCATGCCGGGCTCAAAACCGCCGCCCTGGACCATGAAGCCGGGGATCACGCGGTGGAAGATCGTATTGTCGTATTGGCCGGCTTTGACATAGTCAATAAAGTTGGCAACGGTTTTCGGCGCCTTCCCGGCGTCAAGTTCGAGAGTAATGGCGCCGTGGCTGGTGGTGAGTTTGATCATGGATTTTCTTTCAGGTTTATTTCTTTGCCGCCAGCAGTCTGACGGATTCGATGACGATGGGTGTGGCGGGAACATTCCGGTGGAAGCCGGAATTTCCCGTCGTTGTTTTGCCGATTTTTTGCACGCTGTCGAAGCCTTGTACCACTTTGCCGAACACGGCATAGCCCCAACCGTCCGATCCGGGATAGTCGAGTGCGGCATTGTTTTCAAGGTTGATAAAGAATTGTGCGGTGGCCGAGTGTGGATCGCTGGTGCGCGCCATCGCCAGAGTGCCTGCCTCGTTCTTCACCCCGCTTTTTGCTTCGTTCGGAATCGGTGCGCGGGTTGTCTTTTCTTTCATGCCGGCGGTGAAGCCGCCGCCCTGGATCATGAAACCGTCGATGACACGGTGAAATATCGTGCCCTTGTAGAAATCATCTTTGACATATTGCAGAAAGTTCGCCACCGACTTGGGAGCCTTGTCGGGATACAGCTCGATGATCAGTGTGCCCTGCGAGGTTTTCATCTCGACCTGAGGATTCGCGGCCTGTGCCGTGATGCCGAATAAAAGTGCGAAGGCAAGGAAAAAAAGACGTTGCATGCGAGCTCCAGAATAAAAAAAGAAATTGGACGTGGGTATTTTGCGACAGGGCAAGACCTTCAGGGCATCAGGCCGTTCCCTCGGCGACGATTTTCCAGCGGCCGTCCTCCCTGATCCAGTACTGGCGTTTTTTCACATGACTGGACAGGTTGCTCGACCGGTAATCCTGATCGAAGGTAACAACGACATATTCTTCCCTGCCGGGATTGCGCAGCATGCCGATATCGTTGGTGCCGACCTTGATCCAGCTTTTTCCGGCATTGACGCGGCGTTTTTGTTCGATCCAGGCCGCATAGCCCTGGCCATCCGCCGTGAATTTTTGCGAATAGTGCTGCGCGTAGCGTTCGACATCGCGGCTTTCCCAGTCCTGCCGCCATTCCTCCACGGCCTCGCGCAGCGCATTGCGCTCGCTCTGCCAGTCGTCGGGCGAGAGCCATTCCATCGCGTTGCTGATGATCACCGGGGTCAGGCCGATTTGCAGGCGCTTTGACAGCGAATCGAGGTCCTGATTGGTTAACACGACACAGCCATCGGACGCCTTCGGCGGGCGCGAGAAAGTGTTGGAGGGCGTGCCGTGCAGCCAGATGCCGTGGCCGCTGCGGCCCTGCTGCTTATCCCATTCGTTGGGATAGTTGATCGGGAAGGCGCCGCTGCCGTAAAAGTCCCCGAGTTTCCGGCGCGACAGGCTGCCGGTCACGTGATAGACGCCAATCGGGGTTTTCTTGTCACCCTCGCGCAATTTTTCCACGCCGAGCTTGCCCTGCGTGATGTAATAGTCAGCGGCAAAACGAGGCGTGCCGTTGTCATTCTGGTACAGGTAAAGACGCGACTTTTGCGTATCCACGACGACCGCGTATTTTTGTTCGGACGGCATGTGCAACAGGTAGCGCGGTATGCGGTCAGCCGGCGGTTTGGAGCGATAGCCCTGCAGGCGGACCATGGCTTCCTCGCGCAGATCGGCCACCTTGCTTCTGGCTGCATGTCCGCCCCCCTGGCCAAATGTGGTGAGAGCCTGGGTACGGGCCAGCAGCAGATCGCCTTTGATCAGATAGGCCAAGCGGAAATTCGGATACGCCGTGATCAATTGTTCGGTCTGCTGCAAGGCGAGGCCGACCTGGTTCTGTTCAATGGCATCGAATACCTTGGCCAACTGGGGTTCCGGCCCGGTGTCGGCGAACAAGGCCGGTGATGCCGGCGCCATGCCGTTATCGGCGTGCCTGGACAGCTTGCCGGGAGTTTCCGCCACGCCTGCCAGGAACAGCAGGCCGACTGCTGCCGGAATCGTCAGAAAGCGCAGCCGGCCTGGCATCAGCTACCGACCCGCTCCTGCTGAATCAGCCACTGGCCATCCTGCTTAAACAATTGCAAAACCTTGTTGGTCGTGGTCTTCAGCGAACCTGATTCGTAATACTGGCGGAATTTCGCAACGGCGGAATCGCCGTCCACAGCGATGCGCAGATTTTCATAACCGACGCTGATCGCGCCCGGTTTGACAATACGTTTGCGGCGTTCGTCTTCCCATGCTGCGCGCGACTTGCCGTCCGGCGTTTTGAAGTTTTGCGCATAGGCAGCGAAATAGGACTTCATGTCCTTGCGCGACCAGGCCGCAGCCCAGCTCTCGATGGTCTGGGTGATGGCCGCTTCGGCTGTGCCGGACGGTGCAACGGCCGCGGCCGGCTTGGCAACTGTTTCGGCAGGCGTTGCCGCTGCGGGCTGGGCCGGTGCAGCAGCGGGAATCACTACGATAGCGGCAGCAGGGGCAGGCTTCGGTGTTTCGGCGGGCTTGACCGCGGCGGCTGCCGGCGGAGTTGCCTTCCCCGGACGGGCCGGCGTGGTGATCAGGTTGCGGATCAGGGCCAGCTTGTTTTGCGCGCTGGAATTGGATGAGTCGAGCTGAAACGCCTTGTCATACGCCTGGCTGGCCAGCCGCGCATAGATATCGCCAAGGTTCTCATGCGCCGTGGCGTAGGACGGATGGGTGCGAATCGCCATTTCCAGCGCCTGACGCGCCTTGTCGTACTGCTTCTGCTGGGCGTAGATGACCGCCAGATTGTTGTACGGTTCGGGCAGCTCGGGGTAGTCTTCGGTCAATCTGGTGAACACGGCAATGGCTTCGGCGGGTTTTTTCATCTCGGTCAGCACGACGCCTTTGAGAAAGCGTCCCTGGGCATCCCTGGGGTTAGTCGCGAGATACGCGTCGAGCCGCTCCAGCGCCTGGGCATGCTGTCCCTGTTTTACAAGCGTGTTGATGTCCTGCAGGGATTCTGCATGGGCAGCAGAAGCCAGCGCAAGAAAAGCCAGAGAAAAGGCGAGTACCAGTAAGCGCATAGCATTAAAGTGGATTTTGGTCATGATATATACTTCTCGTTGTGGTTGCCCGCAAAAGAATTTCGCGGGGCCAAACCATGCTGAATTCAGTCGTGGATTCTAGCAAGAAGCAACCTGATCCCACAACCCAAGCCCGTACAGTCTATGAACCGAAACCGCCGGCGATTCAAGGCTATCTCGGTGTTTGATCGTCCCCTATCCCGATGCTGAAGCTATACAACACCCTCGCCCGCGAAAAGCAGGCATTTGTCCCCATGCAGCCAGGCCGCGCAAAAATGTATGTTTGCGGCATGACGGTGTATGACTATTGCCACCTCGGCCATGCGCGCGTGATGGTGGTGTTCGACATGGTGGCACGCTGGCTGCGGGCCAGCGGCTACCAGTTGAATTACGTGCGCAATATCACCGACATCGACGACAAGATCATTCGCCGCGCGCAGGAAAACGGCGAAAGCATCCGCCAACTGACCGACCGTTTCATCGCCGCAATGAACGCAGACGCCGCCGCGCTTGGCGTGTTGCCGCCGGACGCCGAGCCGCGCGCCACCGAATATGTCGCGCAGATGAAAGACATGATCGCCGCGCTGGAAAAAAACGGTTACGCCTATGTCGCGGCCAATCGCGATGTCTGCTACTCGGTGCGCAAGTTTCGCGGTTACGGCAAATTGTCGGGAAAATCGCTGGAAGACCTGCGCGCCGGCGAGCGGGTGGACGTCATGGCGGGCAAGCAGGATCCGCTCGATTTCGTGCTGTGGAAGCACGCCAAGGACGAAGAACCCGCCGCGGCGAAATGGGATTCGCCGTGGGGCGCGGGGCGGCCCGGCTGGCATATCGAGTGCTCGGCCATGGCATCCGAACTGCTCGGCCGGCACTTTGACATTCACGGCGGCGGCCAGGACTTGCAGTTCCCGCACCATGAAAACGAAATCGCCCAGTCGGAAGGCGCCCATGACGGCCAGTTCGTGAATTACTGGATGCACAACGGTTTCGTGCGCGTCGATGACGCAAAAATGTCCAAGTCGCTGGGCAACTTCTTCACCATCCGCGAAGTGTTGAAAAAGTACGACGCCGAAGTCGTGCGGTTTTTCATCCTGCGCGCTCACTACCGCAGCCCGCTCAATTACTCCGATGTTCATCTTGACGACGCGCGCCAGTCGCTGACGCGGCTTTACACTGCGCTCAAAGGCCATACCGGCAAAGCGGCGGCAGACTGGAACGAACCGCACGCCCAGCGCTTCAAGGCCGCGCTTGACGATGACTTCGGCACGCCCGAGGCCATGGCCGTGCTGTTCGACCTGGCCGCTGCCGTCAATCGCGGAGAAACGGCGCTGACCGGCCAGCTCAAGGCGCTGGGCGGCGTGCTGGGCCTCTTGCAGCGCGACGCGCAGGCTTTCCTGCAAGCGGCCCCGGCCGACGGTATGAACAACGCAGAGATCGAAGCAAAAGTCGGCGCTCGCACCGCGGCGAAAAAAGCGAAAAACTTCGCCGAATCCGACCGCATCCGCGACGAGCTGAAAGCCGCGGGCATTGTGCTCGAGGACGGCCCGCAAGGGACAACCTGGCGGCGTGCGTAAGCCGCACAAATCCATACCAAAAGAAAAACATGAGGAATATGAAAAAACGCTTTTTTGCGGCCGTAGCCGGATTCCTGTTCGTCGGCGCCGGCATCGCGCAGGCAGCCACCGAAGCCGACGTCATGAAAAGTTTTTTCCCCTACCGTTCCGGCATGCCTGCATTTTCCGGATTTGCGGCGAATATGACAATCAACAAGGACAATGCCGACCGCTTCAGGGAGATACTCGACGCCGGCACCCTCATGCTGGTGAAAAACGGATGGTATGAGATCAAGACGACGCCTACGGTTTCGTTTGACGTGGCGCCAAAGTATGTCGAGGCGACGCGCGAGAATTTGAACAAGGCGCGTCTGGGCGAAAAACCCGGCGAACTGGTTGGCTATGCCGGCGGGCGGCCCTTTCCGGAAGAACCGCAGGAAAGCGAGTCGCGCGCCGGCGAAAAAATCGCATGGAATTTCCGCTACGGCATCGGCGAAACATTCACCATCCGCCCTGTGCAATGGAAATACCGTGACTTGATGACCGGCAAGGTTGACCGCTCGTTACGCGTGAATGTTCATGCAATCAAGTTCAAGTACCGTGTCGAGACTCCTCCCATCCCTGCAATCCAGCCGAACCCGTCCAACCTGCTTTCGGCAACTTATCTGATGGTGAATGAGCCCATGGACCTCAAGAACACCCAGCTTTTGATCCAGCGTTACGACGACGATCTCAGGCAGGATGACGCCTACATGTACTTCGGTTTCCAGCGCCGCGTGCGGCGCTTGGCGACAGGGCAGACAACCGACGCCTTTCTCGGCTCGGATGTGATGATCGAGGATTTCGGCGGCTACAACGCGCGGGTCTCGGAGATGAAGTGGACATTCAATGGCACGCGCAACATGCTGCTGCCCTTTTACAATCACAACGAGCTCGCGCTCTCGGATGAATTCAAGGAGGCCGACGGTTTTCGCTACGTCGGATTTACCGGCCAGGGAGGATGTTTCCCCGACGTGCGCTGGCAGTTGCGCAAGGTTTTCGTGGTGACGGCGGAACCCGTGCTGGCCAACCATCCGGTGAGCCGGCGCGTGTTCTTGTTCGATGCGCAGACCAATACGATTGCGGTTTCGCTGATTTACGACCGCAAGGGCGAATTGTGGAAGGTGGGACTTTTGGGCAAGAGCCATCCCGATCAGCAGATGCCGGAGAACAAGGGGGTCGGCATTCCCATCGACGATTCGGGCACCATGATCGACGTGCAGGCCAGGCGCTGTTCGACCGGGCAATACAAAAGCCAGATCGACCCGAAACTCAACCCGCCGAGTTTCTTCCAGGTACAGCAGCTGCGGTCTGCGGACTAGCATCGAGAGCCGGCAGGCGCCCGTTTTTCTTGCGTGCAGCAAAGTCGGGAATCGCGCGGTTGGACAAAGTCGGCGCTGGCAATACGGCGAAGAAAATAAAAGTATCGCCATAACCCAGCGCATGCACACAGGAAGCGCTTAGCGCCGGCCGTTTGTTTGAAACTGGCTACGCGCAGACAGACTACGCCTTGCCCTATTCACACAAATACACAGGTACCATAGCTGCAGTTACATCACAACCATCACAATATCCCGAGGAGATATTTACATGAACACCGTTGATGCCATGGCGCAGTTGCTGCGCGAGGCCGGCGTAACGCGCTTTGTCTGCTTTCCGACCAGTCCGGTGATCGAGGCCATGGCCAATGCCGGCATGCGGCCCATCATCTGCCGCCAGGAACGGGTCGGCGTCGGCATTGCCGACGGCATTGCCCGCGCCAGCGCCGGCGCCGAGACGGCGGTGTTCGCCATGCAGTTCGGGCCGGGCGTCGAGAATGCCTTCGCCGGCATCACCACCGCCTACTCGGACAGCTCGCCGGTATTGCTGCTGCCGCTGGGCCATCCGCGCCCGAAGCAGGGTGTGCCGGGTTATTTCGACCCCGCCCTCAGCCTGCCGTCGGTAACCAAGCTGTACGAAACCCTCAACGTTCCGGAACGGCTGAGCGACAGCCTGCGCCGGGCGTTTGTCGCGCTGCGCCAGGGCCGCCGCGGGCCGGCGCTGGTGGAAGTGCCGTGGGACGTCGCGACGCAGGAGCTGAGCGAGCCGCCGGCGCCGCTCAACCTGCTGCCGCCGGTGCGCAGCCGCGGCCACAGCGCCGACATCGAGCGTGTCGCCAAGCGCCTGCTGGCGGCCAAACGGCCGGTGGTGCTGGCCGGCCAGGGCGTGCATTACGCCGGCGCCACGGCGCAGCTGGTGGCGCTGGCCGAATGGCTGGACCTGCCGGTGGCCACCACGCTGCTGGGCAAGGGCGCCTTCCCGGAAGACCATGCGCTGGCGCTGGGCACTGGCGGTGTCGGCCTGCCCGGCGTGCTGGTGGAGACGTGGAAGGAAGCCGACCTCGTGCTCGGCATCGGCAGCAGCCTGTCGCGCCACTACATGACGGTGAAGATTCCTGCCGGAGTCCCGGTGATGCAGATCACCAACGCCCACGACGACATTGCCCGCGAGTACGCGGTGGAAGAGGCCGTGGTCGGCGATGCCGCGCTGGTGCTGGACGACCTGCTGGTCTGCTTGCGCGACCTCACCGGCGGCAAGCCGCGGCTGCGCGAGGGGCTGCGCGCGACGCTCGCCAGGCGGCGGGCCGACTGGCTGGCGGCCTGGGCGCACAAGCTGGAGAGCAACGAAAAGCCGATCACGCCGTACCGGGTGGTCGCCGAGTGCATGAAGGCGATTCCGCCGCGCGACGCCATCGTCACCCACGACGCCGGCAGCCCGCGCGACCAGCTGACGCCGTTCTACCGGGCGGCGCCCGGCGGCTATCTGTCGTGGGGCAAGTCGCATGCGCTGGGCTGCGGCCTCGGTCTCATCATGGGCGCCAAGCTGGTGCACCCCGAGAAGGTCTGCATGAATTTCATGGGCGACGCCGCCTTCGGCATGGTCGGCCTCGACATCGAAACCGCCGTGCGCTGCAGCATCCCGACCATCACCGTGGTGCTGAAGAACTCGACCATGGCGGTGGAGACGCAGTCGATGGCCCGCTCGCACGAGCTTTACCGCACGCGTGATCTGGGCGGCGACTACGCCGGCGTGGCGCGGGAACTGGGCGCCCATGCCGAGACCATCGAGGATCCTGCCGAGATTGGCGCCGCTTTCAAGCGGGCCCGCGAGGTAACCGAGACACGCGGCCAGCCGGTGGTGCTGCAGTTCCTGACCAGCTCCGAGACGGCGGTTTCCGAGCGGGCTGCCTTCGGCATGTTCTAGCTGGTCGCTGCGGCACGGCGTCCGCCGCCGTGCCGCAGCCCGCCTTGGGTTTTGGGGTTGTTGCGTCCGGCGTTGCCCTGGCTGATTTCTTCAAACTCGCACATCGCATGATCGTATTGCGTAGTCTCTCTGCAAACACAAATTCACATATTTTCATAAAAGTGCTAATCTGAGAATATAAATAATTGTGTCAGCAGTAAGCAACTTGGCAAGGAGGCGCAATGGACATCAAGGATTATCAATCCGGCGGATACCGGCAGCACTATGAGTACCAGAGCTTTTTGCCGTCGCCGGTGAACCATGCCTGGACGCTAAGTGACGGCGATCTGCTCCGGCTACTTAGCCAAGCGGACAGAAAGCTGGGAGAGCTGAATGCGTTTTCGCAGTTGGTGCCGGATGTGAATTATTTCATCCGGATGCATGTCAGCAAGGAAGCGACCACCAGTAGTCGCATTGAGGGCACACAAACCAATATTGAAGACGCCCTGCAAAAAATCGAGAATATCGACCCTGAAAAACGCGACGATTGGGAGGAAGTGCAGAACTACATCCTGGCGATGGATCGGGCCATTGCATCACTGGAGCGGTTGCCGCTGTCAGGGCGTTTACTGAAGGAGACGCATCGCACCTTGCTTGCCGGCGTGCGCGGTGCGCACAAGTTGCCGGGCGAATTTCGCAGCAGCCAAAACTGGATCGGCGGAGCGACGCTTAAAAGCGCGGTTTTTATTCCGCCGCACCATGATGATGTGCCCGATCTCATGGCGGATATGGAACGATTCCTCAATGATCAAACCCAGCCCATACCCGACTTGATCAAAATCGGAATTGCCCATTATCAGTTTGAAACCATTCATCCGTTTCTGGACGGCAACGGCAGAATCGGGCGATTGTTGATCACTTTGTATCTGGTGAACTCTGGATTGCTGGTGAAGCCGTCTTTATACCTGTCAGCTTTTTTTGAGCGGCACAAGGCGCTCTATTACGACAACCTCACGCGGGTGCGCACTCACAATGATCTGACCCAATGGCTCAAGTTTTTTCTGGAAGGGATATATCTCACTTCAGAAAACTCGATTCAGACTTTCAGGGCGATCATCGGGTTGCGTGCAGAATGCGAACGGGAAATTTTGGCTTTAGGCAAAAAAACCAAGCTCGCTCAAGCCGCTTTGCACCTGCTGTACGGCAAGCCGATTGTGGACGGGCAAGATTTTTCCGCTGGGCTTTCGGTGAGTATTTCCACGGCATTACGCCTGATCGACGATCTGGTCCGGCTGGGTATTCTTCGCGAGACCACAGGATTCAAGCGGAATCGCGTGTTTCTTTTTCAGAGGTATGTGGCATTGTTTGCGTGAGGTCTCAAGCCACGGGTAACGCCGGATAAATCGAACGCGCCACCCAGCGCAGTCTAATGAACAGGCGCGTCAGTCGCTAAAAAATTCCTTCACCCGTTCCAGCCAGCCCTGGGCCTTGGGGTTGTTGCGTCCGGCGTTGCCCTGACTGATTTCCTCGAATTCGCGCAGCAGTTCTTTTTGCCGGTCGGTGAGATTCACCGGCGTTTCAACCACCACATGGCAGAGCAGGTCGCCATGGCTGTGCGAGCGGACGCCCTTGATGCCTTTGCCGCGCAGGCGGAATACCTTGCCGGTCTGCGTGCCGGCGGGAATCTTGAGGTGCGCCGCGCCGTCGAGGGTGGGCACTTCGATCTCGCCGCCGAGCGCGGTGGTGGTGAGGCTGACCGGCATTTCGCAATGCAGATCGTCGTGGTCGCGCTGGAATACGCCGTGCGGCTTGAGGCGAATCTGCACGTAAAGATCGCCCGTCGGCCCGCCGTTGACGCCGGCTTCGCCTTCGCCGGTGAGGCGGATGCGGTCGCCTTCATCGATGCCGGCCGGGATTTTGACGGAGAGCGTCTTATGCTGCTTGATGCGGCCTGAGCCATGGCAGGTGGTACACGGTTCGGGGATGTAGCGGCCGGTGCCGTGGCACTTGGGGCAGGTTTGCTGAACCGAGAAAAAGCCCTGCTGCATGCGCACCTGGCCGTGGCCGCCGCAGGTGGGGCAGGTCTTGGCCTGGGTGCCTTTTTTGGCGCCGCTGCCGTCGCAGGTTTCGCATTCGGCCATGGTGGGGATGCGGATGCGGGTTTCGGTGCCGCGTGCGGCTTCTTCCAGGGAGATTTCGAGGTTGTAGCGCAGGTCGGCGCCGCGGTAGACATTGGAACGCCCGCCGCCGCTGCCGAAAATGTCGCCAAAGATGTCGGAAAAGGTCTCGCCAAAACCGCTGCTGCCGCCGCCGAATCCTCTGGCTTGCGGATCGACGCCGGCGTGGCCGTATTGGTCGTAAGCGGCGCGCTTTTGTTCGTCGGAGAGAATCTCGTAGGCTTCCTTGGCCTCTTTGAAATGGCCTTCGGCCTTGGGGTTGTCCGGATTGCGGTCCGGATGATGCTTCATGGCCAGCTTGCGATAGGCCTTTTTGATTTCTTCATTGGAAGCGTCGCGATTGACGCCGAGGATTTCGTAGAAGTCGCGTTTTGCCATGATTGTCCAGAGTTGTTCAGAGCCAAGCAGAACGGGCCGCAGCCAGAATGGCGAGCGGCCCGGCGGTACATTTCAGGTTTTCTGTCGTCGGCTTACTTCTTGTCCCTTACTTTTTATCTTTAACTTCGGTGAATTCAGCATCGACCACATCGCCGTCGTCCGCTTTCGCGCCGCCAGACGGGGCTTCCGCCCCCGCGCCTCCGGCACCCGCAGCGCCTGCGGCAGCCTGGGCGTCGCCGTAGATTTTCTCGCCCAGCTTCTGCGAGGCCTGGGTCAGGGCTTGCGTCTTGGCTTCGATGGCGTCCTTGTCGCTGCCTTGCAGGGCGGCTTCGGCTTCCTGGATGGCGGCTTCGATGGCGGCTTTTTCCTCGGCGCCGATCTTGTCGCCGTGTTCGGCAAGCGCTTTCTTGATGGAATGCACCATGGCGTCGCACTGGTTGCGCGCGTTGACCAGTTCGTGCGCCTTATGGTCTTCCTCGGCGTGGGCCTCGGCGTCTTTCACCATGCGCTGGATTTCTTCTTCGGAGAGTCCCGAATTGGCCTTGATGGTGATCTTGTTTTCCTTGCCGGTGCCCTTGTCCCTGGCCGACACATGCAGGATGCCGTTGGCATCGATGTCGAAGGTGACTTCGATTTGCGGCATGCCGCGCGGCGAGGGCGGAATGTCGGTCAGGTTGAACTGGCCGAGACTCTTGTTGCCGGACGACATTTCGCGTTCGCCTTGCAGGACATGGATGGTCACCGCGTTCTGGTTGTCGTCGGCGGTGGAGAACACCTGCTGCGCCTTGGTCGGGATGGTGGTGTTCTTGT
>CAZQTB010000005.1:0-89789 GCA_964596295.1 uncultured Rhodocyclaceae bacterium
GAAGGGGGATTTGACCTTGCAGCACACGATACACTCCCCACGCCAAGTCAGCTTGCTTGGCTACAATCCTGTTTCATCTACCTGTTCATGTCACTGGGGCTTAGAGAAAAGGATCAACAGTGCTGTCGCGCTTTCGATTGTCGATGTTGCATCTATATTTCCCCGCTTGGCAGCATCTGCTTTTGCCAGCATTATTGGGCGCTTTGTACCTTGCGCTGTGGAACGGGGCCGACAGCCTGTCCGGCAAGGCTTTCTTCGTCGTGCATTTGGGCCTGTTCATGGTCTGGCAGCCGTTTGTGCGGAGCGATCACCGCTTCTCGCCAATGACATTGCTGATAGGGTTCCTGATGATGGCCGGTGCGCTGGCATGGCTTCAATGGGTGCTTGTGGTCTGGATCATGATCCTGGCAGCCATCATTGGTGGCAAGGTATCGCTGTTTGGCGAACGCTCCCTGCGCATGGTTTATCAATTTGCGTTTGCTTCCCTGCTGCTTGCCTTGCTATTGATTGCCGTGCCGTCTGCCCTGCCAATGGCAAAACTGCCGGCGGCGATTACCTGGCTGGGCCATGGTGGATTGCTGCTTTCAGTTCTGGCCATGATTCCTCTGGTAAAACCGGAGCGTTTGAACCGCGCTGAAGGTATTATCGATTTCATCAACAGCCTGCTTGTCATCTTAATCCTGGCAGCATTGATTCTCGGCAGTCTGGCGGCCATGCTGACGCTAGACAGCAGCTACGCTAAAGCTTTGCTGCAATCCATGTTGCTGATCGGGACGATGTTGCTTGTGCTGGGGTGGGCATGGGATCCCCGCGCTGGCTTTGCCGGACTGGGCAACTTGTTTTCGCGTTATCTGATGTCCATCGGACTGCCGATTGATCGATGGCTCAATACCCTTACCGATCTGGCACTTCGTGAAGACGATCCTGAAGTTTTTCTTGAACAAGCGTGTACTAACATGGCGCAATGGCTGCCATGGGTGCTCGGAGTGGAATGGGTAGCGGGCGGGCGTACAGGCAAATGTGGTTTGACTGAAGGAAGTTGTTCCGAGTTTGGATACGAAGAAATGACCCTGCGTATCTACACCCGATATCAACTCACGGCTACGCTGGTATTCCACTTCAGCCTACCGACAAAACTGCTAGCCAAATTTTATGGCGATAAAAAAAGGGATGCCGCGCTGAAGAAGATGTCCTACATGAGGGCTATCCACGAAACGGGAGCGCGGCTCACGCATGATGTCAAAAATATCCTGCAAACGATAAATGCATTATGTATGGCCGCGAACGAACCGGATGCCGAGTTTTCGCCAGCCTATCAAGCGCTTTTGCGGCGGCAATTACCGGCTATCGCTGGACGGCTATCAGAAACACTGGCCAAGCTAAATACTCCCCGCGAAGACGCACAGATACAGCTTTCTTCAGCAGGCCAGTGGTGGAGCGATTTCACCCAGCGCGTGGCGTCTAGTACATGGATATCCCTGGAGTCCTCCCAAGTAGCGGGGGAGTTGTCTGCGGAGCTTTTTTCTGGCGTGGCCGAAAACCTTATGCACAATGCCAGTGAAAAGCGGCTGCGCGAACCTGCGCTGCAGCTACAAATCAAGCTGGTCATCCGCAATGGTGTTGCTGAACTGGAGGTTTCCGACAATGGCTCGCCGATCGCCGAAGATATTGTCAAGAATTTATTTTCTGAGCCGACATATTCGAAAAATGGATTGGGTATAGGACTGTACCAGGCTGCTCGCCATGCAGAGTCGGCCGGATATCAGCTGGACCTGATGGAAAACCGGATGGGCCGGGTATGCTTTCGCCTGGCGCCAGCAACGGCCTAAGAGCTGTTTATGTCGCAGTCTGATCAGGCGAGCTCTTGCGCCCGATCAATCGATAGACCGTCACATTGCCTTTGCCTTTCAGGTGGATGGTCTGTGGCTCATGGAAATTGAATGTTGCGGAAAGCCTGCGGCAGGTGGTGGCGTCGCACTGGATCATTCCGGGTATGCCTTCCGAAGTTATGCGGCTGGCAATATTGACGGTGTCGCCCCAGAGGTCATAGATGAATTTCTTTTTCCCCACTACGCCGGCCACAATGGGGCCTGTGCCAATGCCAATGCGTATCTCGAGGTGTAAGGCATTGACGCTAAAATTTTCACGCAGGGTGTCGCGCATGTCTATCGCCATATCGGCGATGGCCTCGGCATAATCGGGACGGCTGTTATCTAGGCCGCCGGCGACCATGTAAGCATCGCCGATGGTCTTGATTTTTTCGAGGCCATGTTTATCCGCAAGCTCATCAAAGGCAGAAAAAATCTGGTTGAGCATTGAAAATACCTGTCCGGGTGACAAGTTGGCCGCTACCTGGGTGAAGTTTACGATATCGGCGAACATGACAGTTACGTCAGCAAAGCCGTCAGCGATGGTTTGATTTGAGTTTTTCAGGCGCTCTGCCACAGGACCGGGAAGAATATTCAGCAGCAGCTTTTCTGCGCGCTCCTGTTCGATCTGCACCTGTGCGTAAATTTCTTCCAGCCTTTCCTGCATCTTGCGCTTCTCTGTAATCGAGTAGCGCAGCAACAAATAGATGACTGATGATACGGCGATGAAATTAAGTGCGAAAAATACTATGCTGGTGCGGATGGCTACGCCATCGGGCTTGGGTAAAAAAAATGGATCGGCGAGGTAGTAGTCCATAGCGCCGGAAATCGCCGTCAGGGTGACCCATGCGATGAACCAGCCGACAGATTGGCTAGTGCCGATACAGAGGAGGGCGCCTACCGGGGCGAGCAGCGCCCAGAGAATGACACCGCTTGAGGTAATGAAATTGCCGACTGCCCATTGCGCCACAAAGGGAAGAAACAAAAAAAATCCCAACTGGCTAATGCGAAAGAAATCGAAGTTGCGGGTTTTGATGTAAAGCAGCATGTTGCCCGTCAGGAGAACCTGAAAGGCAAACGGAAGCGTGGTAGAAAACTGTCGTCCAAGAAAAGAGTAGATCACCGTCCACAATATCGCTGTTATCGTAAACAGCCCAGTGGCGAGCATCAGCAGTGATTTGTTGAGACGCAACTCCTCGCTGTCATCCGGGGTGATGCCGGCGCTCAGCAGTTGGTCGATAAAACGGGACGCGGTATGAGTTGGTTTGCCGGAAGTCATAGGTGGCTGTTACGATACTTTGCCCAGGTGAGTGATTTGCACAGTGCAGTGTCGCGGAATAACGGCGGATGGTCAAACTGGGTCAATTATAGTGGTGTCGTTTAGCCAATTTCTTGCTCCAGGGCTAAATTTGGTGTTGAATATCGCTCATGGCCGAAGCAAAGAAATACCAGATTGAGATAGTAGCGGAGGCTCACTATATCCCGGAGCAATCTGATCCGGCGATTAATCGCCATGTTTTTGCTTATACGATACGCTTGCGCAACACCGGAAATGTTTCTGCGCAACTGATTTCCCGGCACTGGATGATTACTGATGCCGAAGGTCATGTGCAGGAGGTGCGTGGTCTGGGCGTTGTCGGGCATCAACCGCTACTGAGCCCCGGCGAGAGTTTTGAATATACCAGCGGTTGCCAACTTGCCACCACGGTCGGCACGATGCGGGGCAGTTACCAGATGACGGCTGAGGATGGGGTGCAATTCGAGGCGCCTGTCGCCGAATTTTTGCTGTCAATGCCGCGCGTGCTGCACTGAACTGCTCTGTGGCTTGGCTAGGCGCTGACCGCGTTTCTGTATTTTCCACAGCACCCGCATGCCAAGCAGGATACCGAGAATCGCTGCGTAGATTAATGGTTTGGTGACGTCGGCCTTCACCATCCATGTGTAGTGCAGTACGGCGAGAGCCCCGCTGGCGTAAACACTGCGATGCAATTTCTGCCAGCGCCGCCCGCCGAGTTTACGCATAGCGATGGTATTTGATGTCGCAGCCAGGGGCACTAGCAGCGCGAAAGCCCCCATCCCGACAGTGATGAAAGGCCGCTTGAGTATGTCTTTGGCAATGGCCGGCCAGTCGAAAAACTGATCAAACCAGAGATAGGTTGTCAGGTGCAGGGTTGCATAAAAAAAGGCAAACAGGCCGAGCATGCGCCGCAAGCCGGGTAGCCACATCAAGCCCGAATAATTGCGCAGGGGTGTCACCATCAGTGTGATCAGCAAAAAGTTGAACGCCCAGGTGCCAAGGCCCCGTGTCACGGCTTCGATCGGGTTGGCGCCGAGAGTGTCTGCCTGGGCGCCCCAGGCATACCAGCCGAGCGGTGCGAGGCTGACAACAAAGACGAGTGGTTTCAGCCAGCCCGGCTTCAAAAATATTTCCTCAAATCCATTCCGGTATAGAGTTGGGCCACTTGTTCGGCATAGCCGTTGAAAAGGAGCGTTTTGCGTTTGCGGAATTCGCCGATACGGCGTTCGGTCGCCTGGCTCCAGCGTGGATGATCAACGGCCGGATTGACGTTGGAATAAAAGCCGTATTCCTGCGGCGCGGCTTTCATCCATGTGGTGTGCGGCTCGCCGTCGGTAAGGCGAATTTTTACAATCGACTTGCCGCTCTTGAAGCCGTATTTCCAAGGCACAACGAGTCGCAGCGGCGCGCCGTTTTGATTCGGCAGTACGTCACCATACAGTCCTATGGCAATGATGGAGAGCGGGTGCATGGCTTCATCCAGGCGCAGGCCTTCACTATAGGGCCAGTCAAGCACGCCGCGGCTTATGCCCGGCATAGTGTCTGGCTGCACAGCGGTGATGAACTCGACGTACTTTGCGCTGCCCAGAGGCTCCACCTGTTTTAGCAGGTTGGCTACCGGGAAACCGAGCCAGGGGATCACCATGCTCCAGCCCTCGACACAACGCAGGCGATAGATGCGTTCTTCCAGCGATGCAAGTTTGAGTATTGTTTCGATATCCAGCGTTTTTGTTTTTTTTACCAAGCCTTCAATAGTGACTGTCCAAGGCCGTACGCGCAAGGTATGGGCGTTTTGCGCCGGGTCTTCCTTGGCGGTGCCAAATTCGTAGAAATTGTTGTAGCCGGATACATGCTTCGGTGAGGTCGGAGGTTCGGCAGTAGAGAATAGGCTTGCCTTGCCGGGGCCAGGTTTTGCCTGGGCCGCGGGAAGCAGCCCGGCAAGCGCAATGCCCGTGGACAGCCGCAGAAATTCGCGCCGCCGCTCATATGTTGAGCGTGGCGTGATTTCAGAAGGAACGATATCGTCCGGGTGCAGGATGCGCATAAGAGCTCTTCCATTCATTGGGCGGGAATGGTGCGTTGACGTCGCAGACAGTGAAACCTTACACGCTGAATATAAAAGGCGCTACCACCATAAAGCATGCACACCGTCTTGAATCACCCGGAATGCGTTCGCCATCCTTTCACCGCCGACCATTTTGTGACAATTGTGATCCTGTTTCATGCCTGGGACGGTACTGACTGCGGTTGCGCAGCCAGATTGCGACGGAGTGCTTGACGGCGAAAAGGTCACGCCACTAAAATACCCGATCTTTTTACTCAGTTATTTTGGAATGCGCCATGGATACCCAGAAAAAAATTCACGACCTTGTGACAAACAATCCAGTCGTCTTGTTCATGAAAGGTACGCCACAATTTCCGCAGTGTGGTTTTTCTTCGCGTGCCGTGCAAATTCTCAAGGCATGTGGTGTGGAAAATCTGGTGACGATTGATGTTTTAGCCGATGCAGACGTACGTCAGGGCGTCAAGGACTACGCCAACTGGCCGACGGTGCCGCAGCTTTACATCGGTGGTGAGTTCATGGGGGGTAGCGACATCATGACCGAGATGTACGAGACAGGAGATCTGCAGAAGTGCCTTGATCTCGTTGCGCGCGCGGGCTGAAGACGGGGGTTGTCTCCAGGGGCAAGCTATAGCGAGGTTATCCGGCGATTGGCGTCAGTCAGGCGGCCGGCGATGACATCGAGAAACCCCTGATAGAAGTGCATGCGGCAGGCATTCGAACCATGTTGTAGCGCCTGTGCCGGAATGGTGACCACGCGTGCCGTGGTTGTCGCCACGACATCCGCCCCGCGCTCGCGTTGCCCGCGCTGAATAATGGCCATTTCGCCAAAGCATTCGCCGGCGTTGAGCGTTACCAGGTGACGGTTGTTTTTCTCCACGCTCAGTTCGCCTTCCAGAAGAAAGGCAAAAAAGTCGCCCGGTTCTCCGTCCTTCATGATCACGGTGCGGGGCGCAACGTCTTTCCAGCGTGAGAAGCGCACCACCTCCCAGAGCTCGACATCCGAGAATTCGACGAAGAACGGCAGCGCCCGTAGCGCCTCGAATTTTTCGCTGTCGGGAAATTCCTGATGTTGCGCCAAAAGCTGCTTGTTGCGAAAAGACTGGGCGAGATCATGGGAGAACTCATCCCATGTCTGGTAGCGTGAGCGAAGCTCTTTTTGCATGGCGCGAGTGACTACTGCTTCGAGCCCCGAGGGTATATCAACGCGAAAAGTTGAAGGCGATGGCGGCTCGGTATTGCATATCTGGTAGATCATGCCGTAGTTGGACGACGACTCGAAAGGGAGTCGTCCCGTCAGCAATTGGTACATCATGACACCTAGGGAATAGATGTCGGTCTGGTGAGTCAGCGGCTGATCGCGCAGTTGTTGCGGCGACATGTAAGCCGGCGAGCCAACGCCCGTCACTTGGGTGCGGGTCTGGTCGACGCCGCTGACAAGCGCCGCGCCAAAGTCCGAAATCTTGATGTCGCCACCATGCACGGCACCGCTGTTTTGCACAAGCAGGATATTGGCCGGTTTGATATCGCGGTGAGTGATGCCGGCGCGATAGGCGTAGTCAAGCGCGCGGGTGCACTTGAAGGTGATTTCCACCAGCCGGTCGATTGGCAGGAGATTGCTTGCTGTGCAAAAAGGTTCGAGCGTGCCGCCGGGCACATATTCCATGACAATGTAGCTTTGTTCTTCATTGAGCACGGCATCGAAAATCTGCACGATGTGCGGATGCATGAGCTTGCCGGCCAGAGATGCCTCGGTCAGCAGCAGGTGACGATATTGACGCCCGCGCTCTTTGTCGCGCAATACTTCGGGGAAAATTACTTTGATCGCAACTTCGCGTTTGCTGAATGGATCGAAACCCAGATAGACGATGGAGGTGGCTCCCTCGCCTAGTTTGCCGCGAATCTCGTACTTGCCGACATGTTCGGGAAGAGCCATCTGTTAGAGATGGGCGCGGGCGCGCGCAATGGCGGCACGGACTTGCGCGGGGGCCGTGCCGCCGGGATGGTTGCGTGCAGCCAGCGATCCGGCGATGGTCAATACACTGAAAACGTCGGCGTCCACCAAGGGGGAGAAGGTGCGTAATTCATCCAGGGCAAGGTCCGCCAGGTCGCAACCACGGCTTTCGCAGATACGTACGGCACGGGCAACCGCTTCATGCGCATCGCGGAAAGGCAATCCCTTCTTCACCAGATAATCGGCCAGGTCTGTCGCTGTGGAGTAGCCTTGCCGGAGTGCGGCAGCCATCGCTTCAGGTTTGACGCGAATGCCTGGCACCATGTCGGCGAAGACGCGCAGCGTGTCGATCAGCGTATCGGCGGTATCGAAGAGGGGCTCCTTGTCTTCCTGGTTATCCTTGTTGTAGGCCAGTGGCTGGCCTTTCATCAGAGTGAGCAGCCCCATAAGGTGGCCATAGACGCGTCCTGTTTTTCCCCGCGCAAGCTCAGGCACATCCGGGTTTTTTTTCTGCGGCATAATGGATGAGCCGGTACAGAAACGATCAGGCAGATCGATAAAGCCGATACGCGGGTTCATCCACAGAATCAACTCTTCCGAAAAGCGGGAAAGGTGCATCATCACCAGTGCGGCGGCGGCGCAGAATTCGATGGCGAAGTCGCGGTCGGAGACGGCATCCAGCGAGTTCCCGCAAATCGCTTCGAAGCCCAGTTCGCGCGCCACGGCCTCGCGGTCAATGGGGAAAGTTGTCCCGGCCAGTGCTGCGGCGCCCAGCGGCAGGCGATTGACGCGACGACGGCTGTCGGCAAAACGTTCGCGGTCGCGGTGCAACATTTCGAAATAGGCCAGCAGGTGGTGGCCAAAGGTCACGGGTTGTGCGACCTGCAAGTGGGTGCAGCCTGGCAGCGGGGTATCACTATGCGATTCGGCAAGGTTTATCAGCGAGATCTGCAGATTGCGCAGCAGGCCATCGATGTCGTCAATCGCATCGCGCAACCAGAGTCGGATATCGGTCGCCACCTGGTCATTGCGCGAGCGCCCGGTGTGCAGCCGCTTGCCGGCATCGCCTATCAGGGCGGTGAGGCGCTTCTCGATATTGAGATGGACATCCTCGTCATCGAGATTCCAGCGGAACTGGCCGCTTTCGATTTCGTTGCTGATTGCCGCCATGCCACGTTCGATGGCCGCCAGATCGTCGGCGGTAATAATGCCTTGCTGCGCCAGCATGCGGGCATGGGCCAGCGAACCGCGAATATCCTGCCGCCACATCCGCGAGTCGAAAAACACGGAGGCAGTGTAACGCTTGACGAGATCAGAGACGGGTTCGGAGAAACGGCCGGACCACGTCTTGTCGGAAGCCGGGAGTGTAGGTTCTGTCATAATCGAAAGACCGCCAAGTTGGACAAGACAGGTGATGAAAACGATGAAAAATCAAAGGTGAAAGGCAATTGAATCCCATGCCAAGTATAAGGGAAAACCTTGTGCCGTCGAGTCTGCCGGACTTCCGTAATGTGGGCATTTGGCTGCGCACGTTGCTTATCGTCAATCTCGCGGCTGGTCTGGGCGTTTTGGCAGCCAATCGCGCCTGGGGGAGTCTATTTGCCGAATTTGTCGCACTGGCGGTGCTGGTCGAGCCGGTGACGCTGGTGAATCTTGCGGTACTCGCCCTCATTTTCGAGTGGATCGCTCCATTGCCAGGGCGTATCAGGATTGCGCTTGTCCCGCTTCTGGCCATGCTGGTGACAGCGGCGGTGCATGGCCTTGTTGCCGCAATGCATTTGACTCAGATAGGACTTGGCCGTACCGCGTTGTGGGCTGCAATTGGCATGCTTTTGCTGCTTGTCTGGTTTGATCTTTTGGCGCGCGCGCAATCGCCGGCGCTGGCTGAAGCCCGTCTCCTGGCGCTCACCGCCCGCATCCGCCCGCATTTCCTTTTCAATGCGCTGAATGCCGTGCTAAGCGTGATTCGTTCCGAGCCACGCCGGGCTGAAACTGCCCTGGAAGAACTTGCCGACCTGTTTCGTGTCCTGATGCGCGAGAATGCCGAACTGGTGCCCTTGTCCGAGGAAATCGCAGTGGCGCGGCAATACCTCAATCTGGAACGTTTGCGGCTGGGCGAGCGCATCCGCGTGCAATGGGACATGGCGTCCTGTCCGCCTGATCCGCTGGTGCCGCCGCTCATGCTCCAGCCCTTGCTGGAAAATGCCGTCTATCATGGCATTGAGCCATCCACCCAGCCAGGCGAGATCCGTATCCGATTCGAGAGAACGGGCAACCGGTTGCGTCTTGAGCTATCGAATCCCATCGCTACCACCGACCGGCATGCCCATGGCAACCAAATGGCGCTCGCCAATATTCGTGAGCGCCTGATTCTTTTCTTTAATCTCGAAGCCGTGATGGCGACGGGACTACGCGAAGGCCGCTTCCAGGTGGTCATCGAGTTTCCCTATCGCCCGTATACATCGTGATGGACAAGCCGCTGCGCCTGCTGCTGGTCGACGACGAAACACCGGCCCGCGCCCGGCTGCGGGATCTGCTGGGCGATATTGCCATTGACATTCCCACCACAGTAGTGGCCGAAGCCGACGATGGCCGCAGCGCGCTGGAACTGATACAGAAGCATAAGTGCGACATAGCGCTGGTCGACATCCGCATGCCGGGCATGGACGGCGTAGAGTTCGCCCGGCATCTTTCCCGCCTGCCGGGCGCGCCTGCGGTGATATTCGTCACGGCCTTCGACCAGTATGCCGTCAGGGCATTTGAACTGGCGGCACTGGATTATCTCGTCAAGCCGGTGCGCGCGGCGCGCCTTGCCGCAGCCCTGCAGAAGGCAAGGCGCCGCCCGGATGAGGCCGAACGCCTCGAAAAGTCGGCGCTGGCGACACGGCGCAATCTGTCCTGCTTCGAACGCGGCCGTGTTCTCCTCGTGCCAGTGGCAGACATTCTCTATCTGAAGGCCGAGCAGAAATATGTCACAGCGCGCACGGCGGAACGCGAGTATCTTCTCGAGGAATCACTGGTGAAACTTGAGGCCGAGTTTGCAGATCGCTTCCTGCGTATTCATCGTAATTGTCTTGTTGCGCTGGATGTCGTGATGGGTATCGAACGCGCAAGCGCCGAAGGCGAAGCGGAAGCCTGCTGGCAGGTGATTCTGCTGGGCATCAATGAGCGTATTCCCGTCAGCCGGCGGCAGTGGCCATTGATAAAAAGTCTCTTTAAGCACACGGATCAGTGAAGGATGGGCCTGGACATGAACGAATTTTGGGTAACTGTTGTGGCTGTTTTCTGGAGTCGCGAACAACCCTGGCTCATGACCAGCGGATTCCTGCTCTGGACGTTGTTGCGCTACACCTTGCCCGATGGCAGTCGGTACGTGCTGCAACAGACCATCACCTTTTTCGTGCTTTGCCTGTTAGGGGAGCTTGGCGCAGCGGTCATGCATGGCCTGGGCTGGACGATTGTTGCCAACGGTTTCTACGAAATATCCTTGATTGGCATCGGGATTACGCTGATCCGCTTTACAGGCCTGCTGGTGTTTCGCGTCGCCATCCCCGCATTGCATATTGAGACGCCGCGCATTCTTGAAGATATCACCGTGATTGTCGGCTACGGCGTGCTGGGACTCGTGCGCATGCGGTATGCAGGGGTTGATCTGTCGCAGATCGTCGCTACTTCGGCAGTGATTACGGCCGTGGTGGCTTTTGCCATGCAGGATACGCTCGGCAACATTCTGGGCGGACTGGCTGTCCACCTTGACCATTCGGTGGAGATTGGCGACTGGGTCGTGGTCGACGGCATCAGCGGCCGGGTGATGGATATTCGCTGGCGGTATACCAAGATTGCCACGCGCAACGGCGAAAAAGTAGTTGTGCCCAATGGCCAACTGATGAAAAGCAAGTTTACCGTGGTCGGCATCCACAGTGGCGTGCCGGAGCAACGCGATGTCTGGCGGCGCTGGATATGGTTCAACGTCGGCCTTGATTACCCGCCGGCAAGGGTTCTTGACATTGCCGAACGGGCGGTAGTCAATGCACAGATTGCGAATGTCGCCAGCACCCCCCGGCCCAGCTGTATTTTGATGAGCTTTGACGCAGGCTATGCACGCTATGCGATGCGCTACTGGCTGACCAATCCGGAATTCGACGACCCGACCGATTCGGCGGTACGGATACACATTTTTGCGGCTATGGAGCGGGCGGGGATTCCGCTTGCGATACCCCAGGAGGCACGGCATATCATCAAGGAGAATGCCGCACACGAGGCGGCATTGGCCGAACAGGAATTGAAGCGGCGCATTGAGGCGATCGGCCATATTGACCTGTTCCGCACCCTGTCCAGCGACGAAAGGACGACGCTTGCCAATCACTTTATCCATACGCCCTTCATCAAGGGGGATGTCATCATTCGCCAGGGTGAAGACACCCACTGGCTATACGTCATTATTTCCGGCGAGGCAGACGTTTGGCTGGAATCTGAAAATGAGCGTCGGCTGTTGTCAACGCTGGGAGACGGCAGTGTGGTTGGCGAAATGAGTTTGCTGACGGGCGAACTGCGCCACGCAACTGTCATTGCCAAGACGGACGTTGACAGCTATCAGCTTGATCGCGTCGGACTCGAAAAAATAATGCGCAGCCGTCCCGGCATCGCGGACGAAATATCCCACATTCTGGTTGCGCGCGAAGCCGAACTGGGGCAGATGCGGCAAGACCTTGAAAAATCGGCGCTGGCGACACGGCGGTCAGCTCACCACGAGTCGATTCTTGGGCGAATTCGCGCCTACTTCGGCCTTGATGCAGGTTGATCCCTGCGGCAGACGGGGGTATGCACAGCGCTCGTTGACGTCGCCCGCTGTGCTGCCTAACATTGCGTCTTTATCCGATTGCCCTGCCGTGAATTTCTCCAGCCTGTACGCCCCGATCGACGCTGACATGCGTGCCGTCGACCTTGTCATCCGCACGTGCTTGCAGTCCGAGGTCGTATTGATACGGCAGGTAGCCGAGTACATCATCTCTGCGGGTGGCAAGCGCATGCGTCCCGCGCTGGTGCTGCTTGCCGCACGCGCCTGCGGTTATTCCGGCACGCAGCATCACGAACTTGCCGCGGTTATCGAGTTCATTCATACCGCCACGCTGCTGCACGACGACGTGGTGGATGAGTCCGCGCTGCGGCGCGGGCGCGATACCGCCAACGCCATTTTTGGCAGCGCCGCAAGCGTGCTGGTGGGTGACTTTCTCTATTCGCGCGCTTTCCAGATGATGGTCCGTGTCAGCGACATGCGCATAATGCAGGTACTGGCTGATGCAACCAATGTCGTTGCGGAAGGCGAAGTATTGCAGTTAATGAACTGCGGCAATGCCGACCTCTCGGTGACCGACTATCTTCGGGTTATCCACTACAAAACCGCCAAGCTGTTTGAAGCCGCCGCGCGCCTGGGGGCAATCCTTGGCAATGCCGGGACGGATACCGAAGAGGCGATGGCCGCCTATGGCATGCACATTGGCACTGCATTCCAGCTGATCGATGACGTGCTTGACTACTCGGGCAAGGAGGCGGAAACCGGCAAGCATCTGGGCGACGATCTGGCAGAAGGGAAAACAACATTGCCGCTGATTCATGTCATGCGAAATGGTTCGCCGGAACAGGCTGCCCTGGTGCGTAACGCCATAGAAAATGCTGACAGAGAAAATTTTCCGGCGGTTCTTTCCGCCGTGCGCTCCAGTGGGGCGCTGGAAGTGGCGCGTCAGCACGGAATTGCCGAGGCGGAAGCGGCAAAGGCATCGCTGGCACCGCTGCCGGATTCAAAATTCAGGCAAACGCTGATACAATTCGCAGACTTTGCCGTGCAACGAGGTTTCTGACGCCGCAATGTCTGCAAAGATGCATGGCCGGACTGTGTTTTCCGGTCCATTCCCGCACCATCATTCGTCGTTGCCCACTCACCGTCGGGGTGTAGCTCAGCCTGGTAGAGTACTGCGTTCGGGACGCAGGAGTCGGAGGTTCGAATCCTCTCACCCCGACCACTCCATTAGCACTGCGGAAGGCTGACCTGCGGTGGCGAAAATCCTCCTCTTTGCTGCTGCTGTCGCCCTTATTTGTCTGGTATTTCGCACGACTGGAAGCTATAGACGAAGGCCACCCCGGACATCTTTGCCGGAGGCTATGATTCAGTGCGCGCACTGCGGCATGCATTTTCCCCAGACAGAGGCCATCGTCGAGAATGATTATGCGTATTGCTGTGAAGCGCATCGTTTGAAGGGGGTGCGAAGATGATGGCGCGCAATCGGGTATCCGATGAGAGCCAGGCGCTGGAGTCTTTCTGGCGCTCGTTGCGGTTTTTCTCCATCTACCGGCTGAGCGTCGCACTGCTTTTCCTCGTGGCGGTGCTCGCTTTTGGCGATGCCTTGAGCATTGGCGCCCAGGATTTTCATTTATTCCGTAACGTCGCCATCGTATATCTGGTGCTTTCGGTTGCACTGCTCGTTACGCTGTTGCGGCAGCCGCATCGTTTTAATTTTCAGCTTTCGCTGCATGTGGCGATAGACGTTCTTGCGCTGACGCTAATGATGTTTGCCAGTGGCGGCCAAAAAAGCGGTATCGCCATGCTGCTGCTGGTAGTGGTTTCCGGGGCCGGCCTGGTAGGGCAGGGGCGAATGATTTTGTTCTACGCGGCGCTGGCCTCCGTAGCCGTACTGCTGGAGGAAAGCTGGCGGGCACTGACGCTGGATGCCGATCCCGCTGACTTTGTGCGCGCCGGCATCACCAGCATTGCTTTTTTTGCGGCGGCCATTGTTGCGCGGTTACTGGCGCAGCGGGTGGTGGCCAATGAACTGCTGGCGCGTGAACGGGGACAGCAACTCGACGATCAGTTACGGATCAGCGAACGGATTATCCGCGATATGGAAGGTGGCGTGCTCGTGGTCGATGGCGATGGACAGGTACGCCTGCTCAATCCACGAGCGCAAACCTTGCTTGGCATGCAGGCATCGGATGGAACGCAGCCCCTGCCTGATCCGCTGGCTGAGCGTTATCCGGTGTGGAACGAGCGTCATGTCGAGACTGCCGAAATATTGCGCTATGCGACAGCAGACCGCCTGCTGCGTGCCCGTTACCTGCCGCCTGCCGAGATACACGGGAATTCGCTGATTTACCTTGAAGACATGGAACGCGTACATTTCCATGCGCAACAGCTAAAACTTGCTGCGCTCGGCCGATTGACTGCAAACATGGCCCACGAGATTCGCAACCCGCTGGCGGCTATCAGCCATGCGGCAGAGCTGTTGGCAGAAGAGGATATCGACCCTCTGCGCCAGCGGCTTGCCCATATCATTCACGACAATACTCACCGCCTTAACCGGCTGGTCACTGAGGTGCTGGAGTTGGGTCGCCGCGATCGCGCCGTACCGGAGATAATCAGTTGGCAAGGCTTCATTCCCGGCTTTCTCGAAGAATTCTCGCTGCATGATGCGTCAGCAGAAAAGCGCGTGCGCGCTGCTGAGAGGGGGAATGTCAAGTTGCGTTTCGATCGAGGACATTTGCATCGCGTACTGTGGAATCTCATGGGTAATGCACTGCGGCATGCCAGTTTTTCATCTGGGGCGGTGCGTATTGAGGCAAGGGCCATTACTGCCACGCGTGTTGAACTGCATGTCATTGACGATGGCTCCGGCATCGAGGAGTCTCTGCGTGGGCAGGTATTCGAGCCGTTTTTTACGACGCATGGCGCAGGGACTGGCCTGGGACTCTACATTGCACGGGAGCTGTGCGAGGCAAACAATGCCCGTCTTGAACTGCTGCATGACGGGCCGGGCGCCCATTTTTGCATTACCGCTGAAGGGGAGGGTTATGTCTTTAACGACTGAACGCCGCAGGCGCGGTGAAGCCAAGCGCATTTTGATTGTGGATGACGAGGCGGATATTCGCGAGTTGCTTGACCTGACGCTGGCGCGCATGGGGCTTGAGGTGGATTGCGCAGGCTCCCTGGCTGAGGCGCGGCAAATGCTGGCCAGCCAGCGCTACCAGCTTTGTTTAACCGACATGCGCTTGCCTGATGGCACAGGGCTGGAACTGGTACGGCATATCAGTGGAACGATAACCGACTTGCCGGTGGCTGTCATTACTGCTCATGGCAGTACGGAAAACGCAGTTGCCGCGCTGAAGGAAGGCGCTTTTGACTACATCGCAAAACCGGTATCACTCGACCAATTGCGGAGTTTGGTCCAGTTAGCGCTGGAGTTGTCCGGAACGGATTCGATCCGTGATGCCGGCGCCGAGACCGGCCTTTTGGGCGACTCGTCGGCGATCAAGCAGGTGCGGATGCTCATTGATCGCGTGGCACGCAGCCAGGCGCCTGTTCATATCACTGGCGAATCCGGTAGCGGCAAGGAACTGGCCGCGCAATTGATACACACGTTGGGTGCGCGTCGTGAGCGCGCCTTTGTGCCGGTGAACTGCGGTGCGATTCCGGAAAATCTCATGGAGAGCGAGTTCTTCGGTTATCGCAAGGGTGCGTTTACCGGTGCCAGCGAGGAACGGGATGGTTTTTTTCAGGCGGCGAACGGCGGTACGCTGTTTCTCGACGAGGTGGCGGATTTACCTTTGACCATGCAGGTCAAGCTGCTGCGCGTGATTCAGGAGAAGCGGGTACGCAAGGTGGGGGCAACAGCCGAGGAGGCCATTGATGTCCGGGTGATCTGTGCGACCCACCAGGATATCAAGGCGCTGGTCGAGCAGGGGCGTTTTCGTCAGGATCTGTTTTATCGCCTCAATGTGATCGAGTTGCGCATGCCGGCGTTGCGCGAATGTCGCGAGGACATTCCGTTACTGGCAAGACACATTCTCGAGAGGTTGGCGCGTGCAGCCGGGATAAGGCCGCCATTGCTGACTCTTGCCGCCCTGAAAGAACTGCAGGGCTATTCGTTTCCCGGGAATGTGCGTGAAATGGAAAACATACTGGAACGGGCGTTGGCTTTGATGAATGGCAATCATATTGAGGTCGCCGATTTGAATTTATCGTCCTCCCGTCCTGGTAATGCTCCCGCAACGACGGCCACGTTGCAGGATAAGCTGGATCAGGTTGAATACCAGATGATTCTGGATGCGCTTAAGGAGACGAACAACAATCGTACGGCAGCGGCCCGCCTGCTGGGCGTGACCTTCCGCTCTTTGCGTTATCGCATGGCGCGCCTGGGAATGAACGAGTGAAACAGGAGTCCGGCGCCGAAACAGGGGCGGGCTGGTTATCCTCCGCGCAGCGGATACCCTCCCCGAATTTTGACGAACGTCCCGCAGATACGGATGTTTGTCTCGCCGTCGTTCATGCCATCAGTCTCCCCCCGGGAGAGTTTGGCGGGCAGGGCATTATTGACCTGTTTAGCAATCGCCTTGATCCGGAAGCCCATCCCTATTACCGGAAAATCTCGAGGGTGCGGGTTTCCGCCCACTTTCTGATTCGCCGCGACGGCGAGTTGATCCAGTTTGTGTCCTTATCCCGGCGCGCATGGCATGCCGGTGTTTCGCAGTGGGAGGGCCGCGAACGGTGCAATGACTTCTCCATTGGCATCGAGCTTGAAGGATGCGATGAGCTGCCTTTTGAAAATGCGCAATACCTCATGCTCAATTCCCTATTGGCAGAACTTTGGGCCCGCTATCCGCTCAAGGCAGTCGTTGGTCACAGTGATATCGCCCCTGGGCGCAAGACAGACCCCGGTCCCAGCTTCGACTGGAACAAGATAACGCATCCCCCTCGCTAATTTGGCGGTAGCGGGCAACAGCATGCTGTTGCTGATAATAAAAAAACTTGCGGTCGAAAAATCAAACTACTAGAATTAGTGTCAGAATGTTGCTGATACACTATATATAGTAGGTTATTGTATATGTGGGGCTGCGCAGCAAGTGCAGGTACCAAGCATATTTGGGCGCCTCACACTGCGCGGGATTGCGACAATTGCTGGAGGCGTCTATGCAAAATATTTCAGGTACCGGCTTCGATCGCTCTGCACTAAAAAGTGCTGCTGTTCAAAAAAACGACGATTATCCTGGCAGTTCTGATCACCCCAGTTTTTCCCTGACCATACCGGACATTTCCGAACTCAAGGTCATTCGGCGTAATGGCACAGTAGTCGGGTTTGAATCGGCCAAGATAGCCATTGCTATGACCAAGGCGTTTCTTGCCGTGAATGGCTCGCAGGCGGCAGCATCGGCAAGTGTCCGCGACGTGGTCGGAAAGTTGACCAATGCCGTCGTTACTGCGCTGGAGCGCCGTCAGCCGGCGGGTGGAACGGTGCACATCGAGGACATCCAGGATCAGGTTGAGCTTGCTTTGATGCGTTCCGGCGAACACGACGTGGCGCGGGCTTATGTTCTGTACCGTGAAAAACGCAATCAGGAACGGAGTCAGCAAAAGTTTGTCACTGCAACGGAACTGCATGTGGTGGACGGGGGCCGTAAGGTGCCACTGGATCGAGAGGCAGTGCGCTGCCTTATTGTCTCGGCGTGCGATGGCCTGGATAAAGCTGTATCGGTCGATGCAATTCTCGATGCCACCCTGAAAAATGTCTATGACGGTGTGCCGCTTGTCGAGTTGCGCAAGTCGGCCATACTTGCCGCGCGCGCCCTGATCGAGAAGGATCCTGCCTACAGTTATGTTACGGCGAGGCTTCTGCTGCATACCGTCCGTCATGAGGTAATGGGTGAGGAAGTCGGTCAGACAGATATGACGGCCCGCTATGCAGCATATTTCCCCGGTTTTGTTCGCACTGGCATCCATGCTGGGTTGCTTGACCCCCGTTTGGCGCAGTTCGACCTGCTGCGACTGAGTGCGGCCCTGGATGCGCGCCGTGATCTCAAATTTGGCTATCTGGGTTTGCAGACGCTTTACGACCGTTACTTCCTGCATATAGAAGAACGCCGTATCGAGTTGCCGCAGGTTTTCTTCATGCGCGTGGCAATGGGTTTGGCGATTAACGA
Source organism: uncultured Rhodocyclaceae bacterium (assembly GCA_964596295.1). Lineage (GTDB taxonomy): Bacteria > Pseudomonadota > Gammaproteobacteria > Burkholderiales > Rhodocyclaceae > Rugosibacter. The sequence continues at coordinate 18,147 of CAZQTB010000005.1, forward strand.
AATTGACCGTGAAGCGCGTGCCATCGAGTTCTATGAAGTTCTTTCCAATTTCGATTTCATGAGTTCGACGCCGACGCTGTTCAATTCCGGCACGCTGCACTCGCAGCTTTCTTCCTGTTATCTGACGACGGTGGCGGATGAGCTTGATGGTATTTATCAGGGCATCAAGGAGAATGCGCTGCTGCAAAAATTTGCTGGCGGCCTTGGCAATGACTGGACGCCGGTGCGCGCGCTGGGGGCCCGCATCAAGGGAACCAATGGCAAGAGCCAGGGGGTGATCCCCTTTCTCAAGGTCGTCAATGACACGGCGGTGGCTGTTAATCAGGGCGGCAAGCGCAAGGGCGCGGTTTGCGCCTACCTTGAAACCTGGCACTTGGATATTGAGGAGTTCCTCGAGCTGCGCAAAAATACTGGCGACGACCGGCGGCGTACCCATGACATGAATACAGCGAACTGGATACCCGACCTGTTCATGAAGCGCGTCATGGAAGGCGGCGAATGGACACTGTTCTCGCCATCCGACTGCCCTGATCTTCACGAGAAATTCGGCCGGGTGTTCGAGGAAGCCTATCTTGGCTATGAGGCGCAGGCAGCTGCGGGCCGGATTCGCCTGTTCCGTAAACTGCCCGCGCTACAGCTTTGGCGCAAGATGCTGACCATGCTGTTCGAGACGGGGCATCCGTGGATTACCTTCAAGGATCCTTGCAATCTGCGCTCGCCTCAGCAACATATGGGCGTAGTGCATAGCTCGAATCTGTGTACCGAGATCACGCTGAATACCTCCGACAATGAAATTGCGGTCTGCAATCTCGGCTCGGTCAATCTTGTCGCGCACCTGAAAGAAGGCCAGCTTGACAGCGACAAGTTGCGCCGCACCATTCGCACGGCGATGCGCATGCTCGACAATGTGATCGATATCAATTTCTATGCGGTCGACAAGGCCCGCAACTCCAACGTCCGCCATCGGCCGGTGGGCTTGGGCATCATGGGTTTCCAGGATTGTCTGCACGCCTTGCGCATCCCGTATGCGTCGCAGGCAGCCGTCGAATTTGCTGATCGATCCATGGAGGCTGTTTGCTATTTTTCCTACTGGGCATCGACCGATCTTGCCGAGGAGCGCGGGCGTTATTCATCCTTCAACGGCAGTTTGTGGGATCGCGGCATCCTGCCGCTGGATTCGCTGGAATTGCTGGCGCAGGAACGTGGCGGCCAGGTTGAGGTCGATCGCTCTGCGACGCTGGAATGGACGGCGTTGCGCACTCGTATCCGACAAGTGGGAATACGTAACTCAAACTGCGTGGCAATTGCGCCGACGGCGACGATATCCAACATTGTTGGCGTCTCGGCGTCGATTGAGCCGGAATATCAAAATCTGTATGTCAAATCCAACTTGTCCGGTGAATTCACCATGGCGAATGAACAGCTGGTGAACGACCTGAAAGCGCTGGGCCTATGGGATGAGGTCATGATTGCCGACCTTAAATACTTTGACGGCTCGCTGGCGCGCATCGATCGCATACCGGCCGAGCTGCGGGCTTTGTACGCAACCGCATTCGAGGTCGAGCCAAAGTGGCTGGTGGAAGCCGCAGCGCGGCGGCAGAAATGGATAGATCAGGCGCAGTCGCTCAACATTTACGTGGCAGGCGCATCGGGCCGGACACTCGATGAGACGTACAAGCTGGCCTGGTTGCGTGGCTTGAAAACCACTTACTACCTGCGCTCAATCGGGGCGACAGCGGCGGAAAAGTCGACCGGCCGCGGGGGGGAGCTGAACGCGGTAACGATGGAAAACTCCATGTCCGACCCGCCACAGGATGCCAAATTTTGCAGTATCGATAATCCTGAGTGCGAGGCGTGTCAGTGATGCTTGATTTTGAAGAAGACTTATCGATAGCAGGCGGCTTGAAGTATTCCCCCGCGCTTGCAGGCGCCGTGTCACCAGCGCCGACTTTTGGCCGGGAAACCCTTGCCGATGACGAGACGCGTCCGGATTTGCGCCGCATTCGTGTGGAAGACAAGCGCATCATCAATGGCGGCACGGATGTCAATCAGCTGGTTCCTTTCAAATACAAATGGGCGTGGGAAAAATATCTGGCGGGTTGCGCCAATCACTGGATGCCTCAGGAAGTCAATATGTCCCGTGACATCTCGCAATGGAAAGATCCCAACGGACTGACTGAAGATGAGCGGCGGGTTGTCAAACGCAACCTGGGCTTCTTTGTGACTGCCGACAGCCTGGCTGCAAACAACATCGTTCTTGGCACCTATCGGCATATCTCCGCGCCTGAATGCCGACAGTATCTGTTGCGTCAGGCCTTCGAAGAGGCGATCCATACCCACGCTTATCAGTACATTGTCGAAAGCCTGGGCCTGGATGATGGCGAGATATTCAATGCATACCACGAGATTCCCAGTATTCGAGCCAAGGATGAGTTCCTGATCCCCTTCATCGACACGCTGACAGACCCGGGTTTTCGTACCGGTACGCCAGAGGCGGATCAGCAGCTTCTGCGCAGCCTCATTGTCTTTGCCTGCCTGATGGAGGGCTTGTTCTTTTATGTCGGCTTCGCCCAGATACTGGCCTTGGGGCGGCAAAACAAGATGACTGGGGCGGCCGAGCAATACCAGTACATCCTGCGTGACGAATCCATGCACTGCAGCTTTGGCATTGATCTCATCAACCAGATCAAACTTGAAAACCCGCATCTGTGGACGCCGGCGTTTCGTGAGGAAATCAAGAATCTGTTCCGGCTTGCCGTAGACCTCGAATACCGTTATGCGGAAGATACGATGCCGCGTGGCGTATTGGGCCTCAATGCATCAATGTTCAAGGGCTATCTACGCTACATTGCCAATCGCCGTTGTCAGCAAATCGGTCTTGACCCGATGTTTGATGGTGAAGAGAATCCCTTGCCCTGGATGAGCGAGATGATTGACCTGAAAAAGGAGAAAAACTTTTTTGAGACCCGCGTCACCGAGTATCAGACAGGCGGCACGTTAAGCTGGGATTAGCTGAATATGCTAAAAGCATGGATATTCCGTTGGCCGAACGTAAACTAAAACGTAGTGATAGACGGATAAACGAGTGGAATTCATTGCTTTCAATTGCATTAATGCGTTGGATAATCCGCATTAACCCAGACGGGTTGCAGTAGATGTAGTAGTGGCTCTTCCCTGTTAACTTGTTAAGGAGATTCAACATGGTTGTAAAGAAGAAAGCCAAGAAGCCGGTAGCGAAGAAACCCGCTGCCAAGAAACCGGTAGCAAAAAAGGCTGCTGCCAAGAAACCGGTAGCGAAGAAGGCCGCTGCCAAGAAACCGGTAGCAAAGAAGAAGGCCGCTGCCAAGAAACCGGTAGCGAAGAAGACTGCTGCCAAGAAGCCGGCAGCGAAGAAGGCTGCTGCCAAGAAACCGGTAGCAAAGAAGAAGACTGCTGCCAAGAAACCGGCAGCGAAGAAGAAGGCTGCTGCCAAGAAACCGGCAGCGAAGAAGGCTGCTGCCAAGAAGCCGGCAGCGAAGAAGAAGGCTGCTGCCAAGAAACCGGCAGCGAAGAAGGCTGTTGCCAAGAAGCCGGCAGCGAAGAAGAAGGCTGTTGCCAAGAAACCGGCGGCAAAGAAGGCTGTTGCCAAGAAGCCGGTAGCGAAACCAGCTACCCCACCGTCGACTGCTGCAACTCCTGGCTTGAAGTCGTCGCTGAATCCTGCAGCGGCTTGGCCATTCCCCACTGGGTCCCGCCCTTAAGGAAAACTCTGGCGAGCGGTCGCTTCCCCGCAGGGGGTGACCGTGATACCGGAGTGGAGTGCAAGCGCGTGCTGTTTAGTCAGCGCGCGCTTTTTTATTTGCAGGTACGTCCCAGCATCTGCCTCGCCACTTTCGGCGAGGCGGCGGAATCTGGCTCCCGCTGGCGCTACGTGATCGTGTGTTGCCGCGCGACCCAGTCGCGAAACGTTTGTGCGTCCAGCGGCTTGCAGTAGAGAAAACCCTGGATTTCGTCGCATCCCATCTCACGCAGGATCTGCGCCTGCTGCTCGTCGTCTACCCCTTCGGCGACCAGCTTCAAGCCGAGCTTGTGGCCCATGTCGATCATTGCCGCGACGAGCGCGCGCATCTCGGGCCGGTGCACTATCTCGATGACGAAGGAGCGGTCGATCTTGATCATGTCGACCGGCAGCGAGGCGAGATAGCGCAAGGACGAATAGCCGGTCCCGAAGTCGTCGATCAGGATCAAGAGTCCCATGGCGCGCATCTTTTCAAGTACTCCTTGCGCCATTTGTGCGTCTTTCATCAGCACGGTCTCGGTGATTTCGATCTGGAGCAGGCGGGGATCGACCTGCCAGTAGTCGAGTTGCCGGCGCAGCTCCTCCAGCAGTTTCGGATCGCGAAAATTGCGTCCGGAGAGGTTGACGGCAACCGGAACCGCCTTGTCATCCCATGACCACTCATGAAGCTGCCGCAGCACCGCATCGAGCACCCAGTGGGTGAGCTGCTTGATCAGCCCGGTTTGCTCGGCGTCGGGGATGAAAAATACCGGCGGTATGTTGCCCTTGATCGGATGCCGCCAGCGAACGAGCGCTTCAGCACCAGTGACGACACCGGTGCGCACGCAGATCTTGCCCTGATAGTGAACCGCAAGCTGGCCGTCGTCGATCGCACGGCGCAGGTCGACCATCCGTTGCAGGCGCTCGGGGTTTTCCTTTTCGCTCTTGCCGCGGTAAAGCTCTATGCCCACGCCATTCGACTGGGCGTCAATGCAGGCGACGTCGGCGCGACGCAAGAGCAGCCCCGGGTCGTCACCATGCTCGGGATAGACCGTGATGCCGATGCTGGCGTTGACCTCAACGTCAATGCCGGCGACGGCAAAGGGGTGCTCGAACTTGGCTGCCAATCCGTGTGCCACCTCGATCGCGGCGGCCGTGTCGGTGGCTGGGATCAGGATCGCGAAGCGGTCGCTAACCAGCCGGGCGACAGACCACGCGGGTGCGGCGGCGGCCCGCAACCGATGCGCGACCTCGACAATCAGCCGGTCGCCTTCGGCAAAGCCAATTGCGTTCTGGATACGGGTGAAATGATCGAGATTGACGGCGATGACAGCGAGATGGTCGCCGGCTTGCGCCGCCGCTGCCAACAACTCGCTGCAAACCATTTCAAGGCAGGTGCGATTGGGCAAACCGGTCAGGCTGTCCATGTAGGCCATCTGCCGGATTTTCTCGTCGGCCAGCGCGTGTTGGTGACGGTCGCGCAGGGTCTGGATGCCGAAGGCAAGGTCAGCCGCCATCTCTTCGAGCAGTTCGAGTTCGGTCACGTCGAACGCGGCCGAGTCCTTGGCATAGAATTTCAGCGCACCTATCGTTTCGCCGTGCACTTTGAGTGGCAACGCGCACACGGCGAGGTGTGGCGGCAGTCCGTGATCCGCGACCGGCGGTGGATCATACGCGACGTTCTGCACCACCTGTGTCGCTCCCGAGCGGATCGCGAGCGCGGCCGGACCCTCGCTGCCCTTGCCGGCATTCGCCTCGACCCATTGATTGAGGTTGCCTTGCGTACCGGCAACGGCTGCGGTGAAGAGGCCGTTCTCGGCATCGTCTTTCAGGTAACCGACCCAGGCAACGTGATAGCCCCCTTCGCTAACGGCGATCTGGCACATCTCCTGGAGCAGGACGGATTCATCGTTGGCGCGCAGCAGATTGCGATTGCCGGCGCTGAGGGTGCGTAGCGCCCGTGTCACCCGCTGCACGCGTGCCGCCATTTCATCGAAATGAAGAGCCAACTGTCCCAGTTCATCCGGGCCGTGTTTCAGTTCGGTACGCGCCGCCATGTTACCGCGCCCGAGCGACTCGGCCGCTGCGATCAGGCGCCGGGTCGGGGTGACGACCAGAAGGCCGGCGAACCACCAAGCGGCGGCGAAGACAATCAGCGCGACGATGCCGAGCGCGAGCAGGTTGCGGGCGAGTGCGTGGTTCGCCTGGGTGACGATCCCGGCGGTCGGAATCCCGGCGCGGACGAAAGCGCTGCCGCGCGGTGCGCGCGGCAGCGCTACGCTGACGACTACCCGGCTGACGCCGTCAAGGCCGACAGCGCGAATGCCCGGCACTTGGCCGCCGGGGCTTTGCACGAGGAAGGATTCGAGTTCGGGAATTTTCTGTCCGATCGTTGCCTGAGTATCCGGATACGCGGCCATTACCGTGCCCGCACCGTCGACCAGCATCAGGTTGCTGCCTGGGGGAACAGCCATCTCCTGCATCTGGCGACGAATCCAGGCGAGGTCGAGCGATAGGAACATGACCGCTGTCACTTTCCCGGCACGATCGACGATCGGCGCAGCGAGGACCATGATGTTCATGCTGGTGGTGCGGCCAATGATAAAGCCGCTGACGACGAATCGGCGGGTTTCGACGGCTTGTTTGAAGTAGTCGCGGTCGCCGAGATAGACCCCGATCGCCTGACCCGTGTCGGAGCAGACCGTCTTGCCGTTGCGGGTGACGACGCCGATCAGCCCGTATGCCGGATGCCGTTTGCGGACTTCCGCCAGTTGGCGGCGACATGCCTGCGCGTTGCTGGCGTCGCGAATTTCCGGATCCTCGCCCAGGCGCCCCAGTATTCCGCGCGTGAACTCGACGATCTGGCCGAATTCGGCCGCGGCATGGCTGGCGACTCGCTCAGCCAATCTCTCGGCCTCATGTAGCCGTGCCTCTCTGTCCTCGTAAGCCGACCAGACGATCAGACCGAAGGCCGGGAGCACGGCGAGCGTCACCAGCAAGATAAGCCTCACCCGCAGGCTGGTACGCCAGACGGCCGGTTCGGGGTCGCCGCTCACCGCCGCACCGCCTCGCGGGGGCGCATGGTCGATCGAAACCCTTGTAGACGGTTTATCGGGAACCATATCGAATACTTCCGGCTGAGGATCAGGAAAAAGCCATGAAACCCCTGAACATTATGCGCCCTAATATCGATCGAGTTTCGTAGCCGCATGCCTGGCCGGTACCACAATGGCTGTTCCGTTCACAGCCAAGCACGCGTCATGGCTGATGACGCCGACGGAAGAAAGAAATTCACCGGTTGCAGGTCGATTCCCTCTCTCTCTATTTCATGTGATATAGCAAACCGTTCGTCACCCTGAGCCTGTACAGACCCCGGAAAAACCAATATCAGCCCCCTGAAAAACAAAAAGTTACCCTGAAAGATGGCTTAAGCGCTTGAAATATTATGGTTCCTCGATCTGGACTCGAACCAGTGGTCTACGCATTAACGGATCGAATTATTTTTCATTAAATCAACGTGTTGTGTTGCTCCCGCCCGCCAGTGCCCGGGGAGTAGTTTCGTTCTCTTGCCAGCCATAACCCGTTATCGCGGCTGAAGAATCAAGCCGGAAACACCGGATGGAGTAGTATTCTTGGACAAATATGCGGCCAAATGCCGCATAACATAGTGCGTATGTATCCGCCGTATTGTCCTTATTGCAGTAATCGGCAATACCGAGTTGCTATTGATATTGATGATGTGTCCGATGAAAAACAGTCAGCATACCGATCCAGAAGGAAGGCCCATAAAGCAGGGCGATAAAAAGAAAAAACACAATCTGCAACGACGACCGCAGGTGGCGACTCAATGCGCAAACACCTCGCTGGCCGATGCCTCTGTGCGCGCGAGTGAAGAGTTCTTTCGCATGATTGTTGAAAACGGCGAAGACTTTTTTGCGGTGCTTGATCTGGAAGGCCAGCGGCTCTATAACAGCCCCTCATATGCCAAGTTATTTGGCGATATCGGAAACATGAAGGGCTCAGACTCTTTCGCCGAGTTACATCCGGATGATCGGGAGCGTGTCAAATTGGCTTTCAGGGAAACTGTGCAGTCTGGTCACAGCCATCGCTTAAATTTCCGCTTTGTGCTGGCAAACGGCAGTATTCGTTACATGGAATCCTGCGGCGCACTGATTAGAAACAGTCAAGGCCGCGCATTGCGTGTGGTCGTTGTATCCCGCGACATTACCGAGCGTGTTGAAAACGAACAGGAAATCCACAATCTGGCTTTCTACGACACATTGACACGCCTTCCCAACCGCCGTTTGTTAAGTGATCGATTGGATCAGGCTATGGCGACCAGCAAGCGTAGTGAAAAGTATGGCGCGCTGATGCTTCTCGATTTGGACAACTTCAAACTGCTCAACGATAAGCAGGGCCATAATATGGGAGATTTGCTGCTGATAGAGGTAGGGCGGCGCATCACCAGCTGCTTGCGTGAGATGGATACAGTTGCGCGTTTAGGTGGCGATGAATTCGTGCTGGTACTCAGTGAATTGGATAAGGATAAGGCCGAATCCACCGTGCAGTCCAACATTGTGGCGGAAAAAATCCGCGCCATTCTGGCCGAACCGTATGTGCTGAAAGTATGGCAGGAAGACAACGCAGATACCACTATTGAACATCATTGCACGGCAAGCATCGGCGTGGCGCTGTTTCTCAACCATGAAGCCAGTATGGAAGATATTCTCAAGCGGGCTGATATGGCAATGTATCAAGCCAAAGAGGCCGGGCGCAATTTGATCCGGTTTTACGATTCGAAAGTTCGAATAATGACTGCATAGGAGATGGCAGCAGCCAGTCGATAAACGCGATATCGAATGCCGCTTGGGAGTTGCAATGCACATTCGCGGATTTAGCGATTCAACGAAAATCCCCACACCTTCCCCACGCCAGAAAAGACAAAGGGCCTAACCGATTCGGCTAACCCTGACTTAATCTGGTTCCTCGACCTGGGCTCGAACCAAGGACCCATGAATTAACAGTTCGAATTATTTGTCATTTAATCAACGTGTTGGCCCGCCCTCACTCGCCAACACTCATGGAATTGTTCCACACTAGACTGCTTCTCTTTCCGGCTGACACCCGACATTCAGAAATTGCGTGTTAACACCCTGGTTGGCTCGCCACACCTGAGGGCTGCGCCGTGGGTTTATAGGGCTTCGATCACGCGATGTATGAGAAAGTGTTTGAGCATGGCATTTGCTCTTTACACCCCCTAATTCCGCATTGACAGAGAATCGTTTTTGCCCCAGTATGGTGCGTGTAAATGAGTCCATTTACACGTTGGCAGTTGATTTTTCTTTTCATAACAAGACGGGAGATCATCAATGCAAAAAGCAAAAGAAATAATTGGGCTAATTACCGATATAGGCCTCATGCTCTTGGCTTTGGCAATACTGGCCAGTGTTTTGGTAGGAAATAATTTGCCATTTTTTGGTAGTGTTGTGACCAATATCACCGCAGTCGTTAAAGACCTTGGTTCCAACGGTTTGTCAGGTTTAATCACCCTGGCAATTATTTTGTGGCTCTTCTCAAAGCGTAGCCCCAATTAAATTTATCAGGGAACTACCCGGGGAAACCCGGGTAGATAGAAAATGATCGATAAATTTATCCTGACTGGCTGGCGCATTGCCGATGTGACATTGCTGGCAATTGCATTGTGCATTCTATTGAACATCATATTGGGCGCAAGCAGCGGAGGATTCATTGCCGACGTTTCTGCCAACGCCGTTGGCATGTTACAAAAGCTTCCTCCTGGCACAGTAATCGGCTTGGCGCTGCTGGTTTTCTTGTGGAAACGAGTTAAGTCTTAACCGCAACTGACCGGACTCACCGGCTAGGTTAGCTTAACTTTAGCTAATTCCTGAGATTCGGCCGCTGTTGTGTCGGCGCACAGAAATTTTCAGCGGTTCGGCTCTGTCTTTGAGTTCCACCGCATGCTATCGCCCATGAACAACCGCTCCGGATCGATAAAAGACAAAGGGCCTAGCAAAAAACTGCTAGACCCTGATTGATTCTGGCTCCTCGACCTGGGCTCGAACCAGGGACCTACGGATTAACAGTCCGAAGAAGTGCCATATTGAGGGGTATTGATCGACATTGATGAAATAGCTTTTTATCCAGTAATAGAGCGGTGTTTCACGTGTAACAATAAATCCGCGTGTTGATTTATATTGATTCGTATTGTATGATTTCGCTTACATAGTGGTTACATGGAGCGATTTTCGGACATGGCTCGAGTCAAGTTGACGGCGGGACGGATCAGGGAATTCATCTGTGGGCCGGGTGTCTCTCAAGCCTTTCTTTGGGACACTGAAGCTCCCGGCTTGGCTGTGCGCGTGACAGCCAATGATGCCAAGTCGTACATCTTCCAAGGCAAGCTCAGCGGCAAAACCATTCGTACTACGATTGGCGATGTCAGATCGTGGGACATTGAGAGCGGCGATCCGCAACGCCCCGGCGCGCGTGAAGAAGCGCGGCGCCTTCAAACCCTGATCGACAAGGGAATTGACCCTCGTCAGGCAAGAGCAGAGCAAGTTGCTCATGTTGAATCGCAGCGCGTCGAAGCAGAACGCCAGGACTTAACTGTCGGCGAGCTCTGGCTCCAGTACGTCGATAGCCACCGCGCGAGGTGGAGTGCCCGCCATCTTCGGGACCATGAAACCCTTGCCGCGCTGGGCGGCCAGCCCGTAAGGCGCGGCAAGCAGGGACAGAAGCGGCAGGCCGGCGCGCTGGCTGCATTGATACCACTGCGCTTGTCCGACATTACCAGGGCGCGGGTTAAGGCATGGCTCCGCGAAGAAGCCATTCAACGTCCGACGCAAGCAGCTCTTGCTTTCCGTTTGCTCCGCGCATTTCTCAACTGGTGCGGAGAAATACCTGCCTACGCCGGACTGGCCGACAAGGATGCCTGTGCCGGCCGGGTGACGAGAGAGACCCTGCCCAAGCAGAAGGCAAAGACCGACAGCCTTCAACGCGAACAGTTGCCGGTGTGGTTTTCAGCCGTGCGCCAGATCCGCAACCCGGTAATTTTCGTGTATCTGCAAACCTTGTTACTGACCGGTGCGCGGCGCGAAGAACTGGCGAGCCTGAAATGGGCGGACGTGGATTCCAAGTGGAACAGCCTGACTATCCGCGACAAGGTTGAAGGAGAGCGGGTCATTCCTCTGACCCCTTACGTCGCTATCATGTTGTCCAAACTCAAGCGCATCAACGACACCCCGCCGCAAGTAAAAAAGCTTCGTGGCAAGGAAGAACCGAAGCCAAAGTGGAAACCTTCCGAGTGGGTATTCAGCAGCGCAACAGCGGCATCAGGACGGCTACAGGAGCCTGCCATAGCGCACCGCAAGGCATGTGCCATTGCCGGTATCGATGGCCTGACCTTGCACGGGCTACGGCGGTCCTTCAAGAGCCTGGCGGAGTGGGTTGAGATGCCCGCGGGCGTCGTTGCCCAGGTGATGGGGCACAAACCAAGCGCGACGGCCGAGAAGCATTACACCGTTCGCCCGCTCGATCTTCTGCGAATCTGGCATACCCGCTACGAGGCATGGATTCTCGAACAGGGCGGCGTGAAGTTCGTGGCAAAGGAGTCAGCACAGGGGCTGAAGGCGGTGAAATGATTAGGACTTGACTTTGTATTGCCAGTGATTACAATGTATATAAAATGATTACAAACGGACATGATTCTAAACTTCACGCATAGAGGACTTGAGCGGTTCTTCAGGAAGGGAGACCACCGGGGCATCCTAGCCAAGAGCGAGGCCAGGATTGAACGGATACTGGACCGACTGAATGCTGTTGTAAGGCCAGAGGACATGAATATCCCCGGCTATAAGTTCCACGGCTTGGGCGGCAATCGCAAGGGTACTTATGCCGTGACAGTAACTGGAAATTGGCGCATCACTTTTCGATTTGATGGTGAAGATGCCATCGATGTGGACATGGAGGATTATCACTGATGAAGACCCTGAGAGACCCGAAGCGCCGGCCGACTCATCCCGGCGCAATCCTGCGCGAGGACGTGTTGCCTGCCCTCGATATGACGCAAACCGAGCTTGCTGATCGGCTAAATATTTCCCGCCTGTCAGTGTCTCAACTGCTGCACGAAAAACGTGGCATGACTCCCGAGATGGCAGCGCGAGTGGGCAAGTTCCTCAACACCACGCCCGAGAGTTGGCTGCGCATGCAAGAGGCTGTCGATCTGTGGGAAGTGCAGCAGCAGCCTGAGAAGCTGGCCGGCATCAAGCCGATCAAGGCCGAACGGTTGGCCGCATAGTTTCAACCCGCACCCGACGCGGGCTATCGTCGGGAAAGCGGCGGCCAAGGTGTGTTGAGCACCAAAGCCGCCTGACCACGAAGCACCTGACTAGGAGATGCAAAATGGCTACCGCCAATTCTACCCGTAGCATCCGCGCGCCGAAGGGCGCAATCCACCCAGCACATCCCTACGCGAGTCGGTTCGAATGGCCCAACAAGGGAAAGTTGAGATGGCTGGGCGGCAATCTCGCCATTGATTTCCCGGTTGTCGAGGAGGTTATGGATGACCGCGGGAACGTCTTTTTTTTGGATTTGGATCAGGTATTGCAACACCTGGACGACTTCGATGGAAGGCGGGGCAATATGTCGATCAAAGAAAATCTGATCGCAAATTGCTTCACCGCCTACGAGTATAGACTGCTCACACCTGACGAGCGTGAGACATTCGAGAGGTATGTCCGAGAAAAAATAAGCACTCTCACTCAGTTTGAAGCGGCCAGGAAAATAATGCTTGGAGGTGCCGCATGAGCGCCATTATCGACAAACTGCCTACCATCACGATACCCGCCACCACCCAGCGTGACAGCTACGGGACTCCAATCTTTTTCATTGATACCCCGCGAGGCGAAATCAAAGTCGAAGTCGGGCGTTGTCGGGAGCTATGGTGCACAGGTTCGCCCGAAGCAGTTATCGGCTACGGATTGACTCGCCCCGAGTGGTTACCGGGTCTGCCTGGAAACAATCCGACCGCACAGCGCGTAGTCTTTGATACTGATGGCCCGCGCCTGATTGTTGGCAAGCCAATCGGCAAGCGTCCGAACAAGCAAACGCTGATTACTATTCAAGCATGGGGGTTCATTAAGCGCACAGTCAGGGTGAGGATTCCAATGTCTGCTGAACAGATGGAGTTCTACCGCCTGATGATGGCCAACGACGATGGTGATGACGCCGCCGACACGGCGGATGCTACCCAATCAGATCCCCTGCCGAGACAAATTCCGCAGTACCACCACGTTGGCAATGTGTTCTACCTACAGCCGCGCACCTAAAACCATATGCAAGAAGAACGCTACGGCACCTGTGACCGCACTTACTCGACCCGGCATCGCCGATTCTTGACGAGGCGCTTTGTCGGGATGTGGCGGGTGCCAGTCAATTGCTTGAGATCGCACTGATGGAATACACGATCCCAACCTTTCCAGAAATACATGGTGACGTGATCCCGTTACGGTACGTCGCTGAAACTATGGCCAGGAAAGCGGCGTCGGGCTTCGGGAAATTAAAACTACACGTCCCGAGCTTGATAAATATCAGACCACAATACATTTCACTATTGCTAAAAGCCGCCAGAGATGGGCAGTTAAAGGTATGCAGTGGAAGGGGCAGCGTTGGTACTGTCGATGAAGTAGTTCTTGCTGCTGAAGGTTTTGAGAATATTCCAGAAGGTATTGAAGATGATCAAAAAGTAATATTGATTCTACATGTAAAATTCTATCATCTTACCAAGTGGGGACAAGAAAACGGAGACGTTTTTTCGTTGCAGGATATACCTAGTCATGTATTTGAATATGGACCGGAGCGCGAAGACGGAACCAAGGAGTACCGGGGACATGGTGGTGAATGGCCGTTCCATTTTCTGGATAGGGAGAGTCCCGAAACACTTGCTATAGATGTTCGTCAAGTTTACTGGCGCGGTGTGTTGAGAAATGAGATCAATAAAATAGACGGTGCCAATAACGGGAAAGCCAACGTAAGGACCGTTATCAAAGCCCTCAAAACTCTTGGGGATAGCAGAATTCCCAATGAAGGCAAGGCAGGAACGTTGATTTGGATCGATAACAACGGGACAAAGCAAGAAGTCATACAAAAAACAGTGAGCACTGCAATGAGCGAAGCGAGGAAAGTTCCCGCCTAACTTCCCGACTTCCCGCCCAGCTTCCTGACTTCCCGGAACCGGTTTTCAAACCCAATCTAGCGGCATATAAACACGGTTAGCTTCACTTATTGGAGACTGACCATGACCACCGAAGAACTCGCCTCAAAGCTCGGCTTGCAGGCGCACACGCTGAGATCAGTGCTTTGCCGATCCGGCAGTTATTACGGGCTCAAGCCCAAGAAACTTCCAAATAGGCGGTTGCTCTGGCCCGACGATGCCTTTGACCAACTCGTTCGAGGCCAACCTGAAAAGGTGGCCGCATGAACGCGCCGCCCAGAAATGCAGAAGCCAGGCGCCCGCCTGGCTCTGCGGACAAACTTAACGACACTCAGCAAGTCGGATTCTACTCCCAAGCCATCAATCCAGTCAAGTACATCGACAACGCTGAAATCATGCTTGGCTTCGTGCGGCGAGCTAGAACCGTGGCGCACCAGCGCTACTTCGCGCGAATGGCGATCAACTTCCTGACGCCATTGGTTGGGAGCTAAGCATGGCCAGATCGCGCAACCTCAAACCTGGTTTTTTCAAGAACGAGAAACTCGCCGAATGCGCGCCATTCGCTCGACTTCTATTCGCTGGCCTATGGTGTCTCGCTGATCGTGAAGGGCGGCTTGAGGACAGGCCGAAGCGGATTCGCGCCGAGATCCTGCCGTATGACGAAGGCAGTATTGATGAGATGCTATCGGAACTCCAAAAGGCCGGTTTCATTGAACGCTATGAAGCCGGTGGACAGGGCTACATCCAGGTCGTTAACTTCGGCAAACACCAGACCCCACACCACAAAGAACCGGTAAGCCTGATTCCGGCCCTGGACAAATCCGGGGCGAATCCGAGACAAGCTCAAGTCTTACCCAAGTCTAGCCGTGCTGATTCCCTTAACCTGATTCCTGATTCCCTTAACCCTTCAACTACAAAGTCGCCTGCCGGCGACTGGCTGGTGTGTCCAGTGGAAAAGATCGTCGATGCTTATCATCGATTGATGCCTGACAACCCGATATGCAAGGCACTGAATAAGGCGCGGCGGGGAGCAATCACGGAACGGTGGAAGGAAGCGGCGAAACTCACTTGCGAGCCTTTCGGGTATGCCGATCAGCAGACTGGCTTGACGGCCTGGGAACAGTTTTTCAAAGTGTGCGCTACATCGGACTTTCTGACCGGCAAGGTGAAGCCGCCACCCGATAAGCCGCGGTTCTTTGCTGACATCGACTTCCTGATGTCGCCCAGCGGATTTATCAAGAGCCTTGAAAACAAGTACCACCGGGAGGCCGCATGAACGCCCCCGAACTCAGGTTGCCGCCGCATTCGGTCGAAGCCGAACAGTCTCTGATCGGTGGCCTGCTGATCCCCGGCGCCGACGGCTGGGACCGGATTGCTGATGTCGTGACAGCCGCAGACTTCTACCGCGACGATCATCGCAGGATCTTCATGCACATCGCGCGCCTGGCGAATGCCGGAAAGCCTGTCGATGTCGTTACGGTCTTCGAATCGATCGAGCAGAGCAACGAGGTCGATCAGGTGGGCGGAATGTCCTACCTGGGCGAGATAGCGAACAACACGCCGAGTGTGGCAAACATCCGCAGATACGCCCAGGTGGTCCACGATCGAGCAAGGTTGCGGCGCCTGATCGAGATCGGCGACGGACTGTCATCGGCGTGTTTTGCGGCTGCCAACAGGAACCCTGAAGAGATCATCGCTGAGACCGAAATCAAGTTGGCAGAAGCCAGCGACGACAACATAGACGAACCTGCGTCATTGAAAGATGGAATGGTCGAGGCCTTGCAATACATCGACAGCCGTGGCGAAACCGGCGGTCTTAAGACTGGCTTCCCGGCCTTCGATAGTCTCACCGGTGGGTTGGAACCAGGCCAACTCATTCTTGTCGCGGCGAGACCATCTGTCGGGAAATCGGCGTTCGCTTGCAATGTGGCTGACAAACTTGTCGACGCCGGTAAAGCCGTGATGTTCTTTTCTCTTGAGATGACGCGCCGCGAGATCAGCATGCGGATCCTCGCCAGTCGTTCGCAGGTATCCGTTCACGCGATGCGCGCCGGAACCAAGAACCGAGACGAATGGGATCGGATGTATGGCATGGTCCAGCCGGCCGAAAAGCAGCGATTGTTCATCGACGACCGACCGGCCATCTCAGTCGGGTATGTCCGGGCACGCGCCAGGCGCATCCAACGCAAGGCTGGTCTGGACCTAGTCATCGTCGATTACCTTGGGTTGATGAAAGGCCAAGGTGACAACCGCGTTCAGGAGATCGGCAGTATCAGCCGTGGCTTGAAGGCGTTGGCCAAGGAGCTTGGCGTGCCCGTCCTGCTGATGGCACAACTCAACCGTGGTGTAGAGAGCCGGAACGATAAGCGCCCCGTGTTGAGCGATCTACGCGACAGCGGCGAGATCGAGCAGGACGCAGATCTGGTTGCCATGCTGCACCGGGAAGAACTGCACAACGAACGTTCCGAGTGGAAAGGCTTCGCCGAACTGATTATTCGAAAACATCGCAACGGGCCGCTGGGCGATGTCAGCTTGGCCTACGATGGCAGACTCATGAATTTCAGCCCTTGGAATGGTGATAGCCCACGCCGCTACTTGGGATTGGCGGCGCGGCCAAAGGGCGGCTTCAAAGAATGAAAGAGGCCGCTTGAGTCTCAATAGATGGCTACGCGCTCCCTGCCAACCGAATCAGATCTCCTTGCCGCCATCGAGTGGCGACTGAATGGCGTTGCTCCCAAAACGATCAAGAGCGGGCTGCAAGCAGTTGCCGGTCTGTTGGACAGCGCAGCGCCCATCCGGGAGGACGATAAGCCCGTGGCGGCGATTCTGGCGCGTCTGTCACTTGGAAATGATCGACGTAACCCATGGGGGTTACTCTGCGCGCTCCTCGCTATCCATGCACGCCAGCGAGGCGACACAGCTTTGTTCTGGAGTGCCAGCATTGAAGTGGTCGAAGCCTATCGTCAAGCGCGGCGCGCACCTTGCAAGAAGGCAGATGATTTGAGCCAATTGATTTCTGCTCACGTTGCTGAGAAACCAGATCAATCGCCATCTGACCTATTCCGCGAGTTCGCTGCATTGGCAGGCACTGGCACATATGCATGCCTCAGCGAGCACGATCCCGAGTTCGGCTTGCTCTTGTACTGGTCTTGTGCCACTGATAAGAAAGAGGAGAGCATCAACCAAGAAAACTTTGTCCGTCGAGTCCAAAGAATTAGACAACAAATGCACACCTGTTTATCGGAAGACGGGGCGCGGCAGCAACCGGCATATGTCGTTCTTGCTGATTAAAGTGGAGCCATGAACGAAGAGATTACAGCAATACAAGGGGCACATAACGGCATCGACGGGCTGGATGCGTTGCTGGCATTCTGATTGATATGGGATTCGGCTTTAATACTATTGGCAGCGCGGTTCCTTCTGGCGGAACGCTCGCAATACCGAATACCTTTGGCCGGCGCGCGCCGGCAAGAACAGATTTCACCGAATATTTGTCTGGCACAGACACCAGGCCGCTTTCTGCGCCAGAAGTCGCGGCGCTTTACGGCGGTGTTGCCAATGGCTCGATTAAAGTCTCTCCCGACCAGTTCAATCGATTGCTTCAACCGAACAGCGATACCAAAGGAATAGACACCAACGAGTGGCAGTATTACTCGCCGGAATACAAGGCATGGGCGCAGGAAAATCCGCAGGCTTTCATGGCAGACGCCCTGGCTCACCGGAATTCCGCCAATCAAGACCTTGGCAGCATCGGCGCGGAAGGCGGCTATTCAAATCCGATGGGAATCAAGCCCGGCGGCGATTATTCCGGCGCCGGCTACATGCAGATTCACGATGGCGGCGGCCTGGGCAGTTTTGGCACTCTGGCGCTTGCCGTTGTCGGCGGCTATGCTCTTGGCCCATTGGCCGTCGCTTATGGCGGCGGCACAGCAACAGTCGGCAGCACGATAGCCGCGGGCGCAACAATAGGCGGCGCACAGGCGGCGATTTCCGGCGGTGATATCTTGAAAGGCGCGGTGACTGGCGGTGTTTCGGCAGGCATTGGCGAAGGGCTGAAAACACAGATTGGCGGCCTCGGGGAAACGGCTGCCGACGCTGTTGGCATTATCAGCCCGACGGGAGTTCATGCTGTTCAGTCGGCCATCATGGGCGGGACAAAAGCAGCCGCCGCTACGGTAATCAACGGCGGAAGTTTTGGTGACCTGGCAAAGAATATCCTGACGTCCGGCGCCGCGAGTGCCGCTAATTCCCTCGTCGGCGACTGGACCATCGATCAGACGGGAAGCAAGTTTTTGGGGGGCATCGCCGGACAGGCGGCGGGTACGGCGGTTAAAACCGGATTGATTGACAGCCCGAAGCCCGGAGATTTCAGCACGACGCCTTATCCCAATGCAACGCAACAACCTTTTGGCTCATTGGGCGATCTGGCGCTCGACTCGCGCAGGGTAGATACCACACGTTCAATGTTCCAGACGCAAGACCTGTCGCAATACGGCATTACGCCGACCACCGAGTTGAGGATTTAATCATGGCAGACGATTACAGCAGCTTCGATAATGCTCTCGCAGGGAATACCTACGATTTCAGCTCCGGGGGTTACACCAATGGAGATAACCTTTCTACGCCGTCATTGGCTGATCCCGCCGGCCGGAGTGATTTCAATGATTTTCTGGACTTCATCAATTCGACAGATTATGGCTACGACCCTGCGCAATACCAAGTTGGGCTTGAGCAAGTCAGCAGCGGAAACAGCGGAATGTCCGATGGAGGTCTCGATGCCGGTTCCAGTGGTGGCGGAAACTTCGGGACGCTTGCCGGTTCCAGACTTGCCGGATCATCTGACACACCACAAGAAAAATCAATTGCCGGACGTGTTTTCGAGGGGCTGAAGCAATTCGGTGACTGGACCGAAAAGCATAAAGTCTTATCGAACATGATAGCTAGTGGAGTTAGCGGACTGGCGAATGGCGACCTAAGGCGAGCGCAGACAAATTACTACCGGTCGCGTGCTGCAGCAGACACACTGAATTCGGAGACCAACGCCCGGGCGCAGGCCAACAAGGAACAGATGCAGGGGAGTGCAGCCGGCGTGTCGTTACCGCAGGGATTGATTGACGCACCCTATAGCAATTTACGCACGAAAAACCAGTGGAATCCGCGTTCGCCGAACGTAATTGGAGCCTGACATGAACGAACTCATGGATCAGCAACCACAACAAGTCGCCCAACAGCCACAACCAGGCCAGCCTTCTCCAGCCGTGAATATGAGCGCGCTCGATCGCGTGGTAGCCGCTGGCATGAAATTACTTTACTCGCCGCAGACCCGGCAGCAACTGATGAATGGTCTGAGTAAAAAGGCACCACCCGATGATGTGCTGGCCATCGAGATTACGGGGGCCATGAAAATTATGATCGATGTCTCGAAAGGCAAGATGCCAGCGCAAGTCATCGCTCCCGCGGCTGATATTTTGTGCATCGACTTGGCGGACTTCGCCAACAAATCGGGGGTCATGAAGATCGACGCCAAAACACTCTTGTCAGCACGAACTAAAACAGCCCTCGGGGTGGCGAAGGTTTGCGGGGTATTGGATGCCATGAAGGGGCAACAACAGCCACAACAACAACCGCAGCCAGGACTGATCGACACCCAACCCCAAGCGATGGGAGTCAGAATTGGCACTCATTGACAGAAGCGAACTAGACAGAATACTTGCTTCGGGTATCGAGGTCATGGAAAAGCAGAACGTGAAGCCGAGAGTGATTCGTTGCGTTCAACACGGCGTAGTGCCGGACGAAGCGATTGCACACGAAATCATCAACATCATGCGCACTCTCATGGAGAAGTCCGAAGGAAAACTTCCGCCGCAATTGATCGCTCCGGCAGGCGTTGCCTTGTGCATTGAGTTGGCTCACTCCGTTAGGGAAATAGCGAAAGTTGATTTTCAGATGCTGACCACGGCATGCACGAAAACGGTACTGGGACTCGCCAAGTCCTTCGGTGTGCTGGATGCGCTGAAGAAGAAAAGGGAATTGGACGATCTGCTTGCCGGCATGGCGGCACCATCCTGGTTGATGTAAAGGAGATAAACATGGGACTCATAGATGCATTTAAGGACTTTGCCGGCGGGGCGGCCGACGCCTATGTCAACATTTCGTCGAAACAAATCGAGGCTCAAATTGCGGTCGATCGAGAGGCGGCTATGGAGACTGTCAGAGCGCAAATAAAGGGTGCGCCTCTCAAACGTTTCGGCAGTGCCGTGTCGGACTCAATGAACACCCGAGTCCCGGTAACCGCCGATCGTGCCACTTCTCTTACGGGAGACGAACTGGCCGCCCAAGGCACGACTGGTGGATTCCAGGGAGACATTTCTCCAGTCAGGAAGCAACTGCTGAACGACCCGAATATCTCCGAAGAGGACCGGCAAGCGGCTCTGAAGCAATTGGACGAACAGGAGGCCTCAGCAAATCGAACGGCACAGGACCGGGTGACCGGCCAGACGAGGCCGCTGAGTCGGCAGGAAGCCGAACATGCTGCCATCGAAAGGCTGTCGAGTTCTGGTGACTACGAGGCACTACAGGCCGGACGGGGGGCGATGGCTGATAAGTTCACCAAGATTGGGCGCGACGACACGCTGATCGACACCACGACCGGAAAGCCCGTATTTCAAAACGACACTGGACTGAAGCGTGACCTTGCCCTGGAAGACAGGCGGGACAGTCGTGAGAATGAACGCCAAGACCGAAGCGATGCACGGTTTGCCGAGGCGCTTGACGCTCGTTCCGGTCTGACCCCAATACAACGGGTGAAAAACAAGGAGATCGATGGTGCGCGAAACCGAATTGCCGGAATGAGTCCTGAAGAACTCCGACGCCGAACCAGCCCGACTACAGCGACTGGACGAGAAAACCCTGATTACGATCCGCAGCTCTCGGCGCGCGTTCGTATCGCCAATCGGCGCAAGTATGGGCAAGACGATATTTTCGATCAGCAGAATGGCGTTGAGGATGCTGGCGCTGGCACTGCGGCGGGAGATGGTACGGACGCCGGTACCGAACAGCCGGCACCACTGAAACCCGGTGCGGATCCAGTCGTTCAGAAATTTCAATCCGACCCGGCCATGAAGGCATATCGCATGGGAAGGGTGACACCCAAGGGCTATGAGGTGGTCGATCCGAAGAGCAGTAAAGTCGTCGGGTATTACGGTCGCCTGCAATGACAGAAATCGGCTTCACGCCGGTTACCCAGGACAGACCTGCTCCAGATGGACCAGGTGCGATCGGCTTCATTCCGGCTGGCAATGACGAGCCTCAGTATGGTTTCATCCCCGCCGAGAATGCCGAACCGGGCCTGAAAGAACGCCTGGCGCCGGCCTTAAAAACCGTTGAGGCCGTGGGCTCTGTTTATCCGGTTGTCGAGACTGCAGCCAATCTTGGATCGCAGGCGATAGCACTCCCGGTTGCGGGTATCGCCGGGATGGGCACGGCCGCGACCAACGCGATGGGATTGACCGACACCCCTCCAGAGGACGTTGTCCATGCAGTGGGCAATGCCCTGACCTACCATCCGAAGACGGAGCTTGGCCAACATCTCACCAACGCCGCGATGTATCCCTTTGAATTACTCGCTAAGGGCGGCCAATACGCCGGCGACAAGACACTGGCTGCGACTGACTCACCGATGGCCGCAACTGCTGTAGATACCGCAGTCAATGCATTGCCGATGGCGATTGCGCCTGGCATCAGAGGTGCGAAAACAATTGGCGAACGAATAGTGCGGCTGACTCCTGAACAGGCAGCGGTGGCCAGGAAGGCTGAGTCCGATGCAGCACTCGGGGCAATAGGCAGCGCAGAAACGGTAGACGAAGCCATAGCGTTGGCCAACAAGGCGCTCGATTTACCTGCAGACCCCGTAGTCAGTGAAATGGCGAGTCCTGTACCAGTTTTCCGGGGTACGCCGGTCACGGAACTGGCTGATGCTGACCTGGCGAAATTCTCGGCATCGCCCTACATCCCGCTAGAAGAGATTCAACGCCGGCAGCAGGCGACGGTACCGGATGAACTTGCCCAACCGAGCGAAGGCGCTCTGGGATTCCGTCCGCTGGCCGAGGAAACGACAAACACACCTGCGCCTCCTGATACCGTTACCGGAAACGCAGGGGAACAGGTACCGCTGGCAGATGCGCAACGCTCCGCGCGCGTACACGTGCGTGAGGAAGAGCTTGGCGACACGGTGCCAACAGCCATGCAACTAGCGTTCGAAAATGCGGGGCTGAAGACCGATCTGGAAAAACCTGAAGTCTCCGCATCGCGTGAGGCCATGCACCCTGGCGAGAATTACATCGGCTTCCGCAGCGATGCGCTGGAGTCGGCAGATGTACCGCCAAGTGCAAAGCCGCTGACCCGAGAGGATGTCCTCGTGCCTTTGGCGAAGGCTTTAGGTACCAGCATCTACGAGGGCCGCGTCAAGGGCAAGGCGCTGGGCACCTACACCGAACAGCATGAAGTCGTGCGAATCAAACACGCGGCAGACATTGAGACGGCGGCACATGAAATTGCGCACCTGCTCGATGACCGCATTCCAGCCATTCGAAAGGTTTGGGCACTGGGCCCGGACCGCAAGCTCTTTGCCGACGAACTGAATGGCGTGAGCTACGACAAGAAAAATGTCAAGGAGGGCTTCGCCGAATTTGTCCGCCTGTACATGACCCAGCCGGAAGAAGCGCGGGCGCGGGTGCCGAACTTCAATCACTGGTTCGATGGTTTCATTCGCCAACACGAATACGGCCCGGCCATCCTCAAAGCCAGGGAAGGCATGCAGGCATGGTTCGGGCAAAATGCACTTGACCGTGCGCGCTCCAAGATCGGCGCCAACAAGAAACTATCCGAGGCCATGGACGGCGTGTGGGACAGGTTCCGGCAATCGGTCTCAGACGACTTGCACGGGGTCTATCGGATGGAGCGCGACCTGACCGGCAAGATCAACTCTGGCGGCTCCTACGAGTCAGCCAGGTTGGCGAGGGCATCGCACTCGATTACTGATGGGGCAATCCGCTACGGCTCACCGGTGAAAAGAACAGATGGATCCTTCACCTACGCCGGCAAAGGCCTGGAGGAAATCATCAAGCCCGTTTCCGGTAATCTTGACGACGCGCTGTTGTATTTCGTTGGACGTTCCGCGCGCGAGCTCCAGATGCAGGGCCGGGAACATCTCTTCACACCCGGGGAGATCAAGTCCATGGTGGCGCTCGAAACTCCTGAAGTGAAGATTGCCTTCAACGAGTACCAAAAGTGGAACAAAGGCATCCTCGATTTCGCCGAGGCTCAAGGTGTCGTCAATCCTGCGGCACGCGCCATGTGGCAACGCCAGTCGTATATGCCGTTCCATCGGGTTGGGCAGGCAGGCGAGTGGAAAGGTGGCAAGCCTGGCGAATGGTCCGGTATCAAGGCGCTCACGGGCGGCACGGAAAACCTGCGCGACATCCTGGGCAACATGGTGGGCAACGCAGCCACGCTGATCGACAAGGCGGTCAAGAACGAGGCACGGCAGAAGATTGCCCAGCTTGCCGAATCACAGCGGGGCGGCGGCCGGTTCATGACCGAGATACCCAAGGAATCGAAATCCGTGCGCATCAGCAGCGAACAGGTGCTGGAGGGCATCCTGAAAGCCATCGGTATCAACCGCAAGGGCAAAGTCACACCGGCGATAGAGCGGACAATTACAAAGCTGCGTGAGCAACTGGAGCAATCGCCCGAGTCATTTGAGTTCATGTTGCATGACCAGGCACCTGCCGGCGGCAATGTGGTAGCGGTTCTAGAAGGCGGCAAGCCGCGTTACTTCGAAGTCGCTGATCCGATTCTGATGCGCGCGCTTTCCTCGATCGACAGGAAAAATCAACACTGGCTCGTTCATTGGCTGGGCTATCCGAAGCGCGTCGGCCAGTTGTCGATTACGCTGACACCCGATTTCATGGTCAGGAACATCAGCCGCGATACGCTGATGGGCGCCGTGATGTCACGAGCCGGATTCCGGCCGGTAATGGACAGTCTGGAAGGCATGCGGCTGCGCATGACCAATGACCCGCTGTACAAGGACTACATCGCCAACGGCGGCGGACTCAGTTCGATCTACCTGGATGAGGAAGCCTTCAGGGCAAAACTGGAACGGTTCTATAGCCGCAAGGGCATCGACTACCGGACTGTCCTCGACACACCTGAGAAGCTGCTCAGTGCAGTGGAATCGATCGCAGACGCTTTCGAGATGAGCACGCGCCTGGGTGAATATTCTCGGGCCATCAAGGCTGGCGAGAATCCCCGGCATGCCGCCTATCTCGGAAGGGAAATTTCAACCGACTTCGCAATGCGCGGCGACAGTCAAGCGCTGGGCCTGATGTATGACACCGTGATGTTTCTCAAACCCGCGGTGGTCTCGTTTGATCGCCTGGCCAGGGGACTGATGCACGATCCCAACCGGGGCGCGATAGCCACCAAGGCCGGGCTGATGGCGCTGGCGTCGATGGCCCTGTACCTGCTGAATCGGAGCGACCCCCGCTATCAGGATATTGAGGACTGGAAGAAAGACGGCTACTGGCACTTCTTTGTTGTTGACCAACACTTCATGATGCCGAAGACCTGGGAGATCGGCGCCATGGCGTCAGTGGCTGAACGCTCGCTGGAAAAGCTTCTGTCCCACGATCCTGAAGGCCTGGGCAAAGACATGGTTCGAATTCTCGGCGCAACTTTCAGCGTCAACCTGATGCCGCAGCTCGTGGCGCCCCTGGTCGAGCAAGCGACGAACCGCAACAGTTTCACCGGTGCACCGATTGAAACTCCGGGCATGCAGGAAGTACAGCCATTCCTGCGCGCGAAGCCGAGCACGTCGGAGACGATGAAAGCAGCCGGCATGGCGACCCGCGACCTGCCTGAATCGCTGCAGGTGAATCCGGTGCGGGCGGAAGCTCTCCTGCGGGGATACTTCAACACATGGGCAATATATGGCCTACAGCTGACCGATCAGGCTTTCTTCAGGAACCAACTACCCGAGGGCCGGGCGGATGAACTGCCGGTGGTGCGCTCCTTCTACCAACAAGAACCGGCGAAGCACACCCGCTACGAGACGATTTTCTACAACATGCTCAACGAAGCCCAGCGGCTGCGCGGAACACTGAAGGCACTCGACAAGATGGGCCGCCCGGATCTGGCCGACCAGAAAGAGAAATCACCCCTTGCCGGCGAAGCCAAGCCGCTGGAGAAGGCTAGCGAGAACCTTCGAGGCATCAATAAAGACATGGACGCCGTGAGGCGGGATCAGAGCCTGACGCCGGCAGAGAAGCGGCAGAAGACCGATGCGCTGACGGTCGAACGGAATGCGCTGCTCAAGGCGATAGTGACCGATGCGCAGCATGCTCAACAGGAGGCGAAACCATGACCGAGACGAAAGAGATGATGCAGACCATGGATCAAATTGAACGTGTGCTGGCTCCGTTACCGGAAACACATGGCCCCAAGATTACCCCAAGGGCTGAAAGCGTTGAGCGGGTACGCTGGCATCGAGAGCGGATGGCCAAGGATGGCTGCGCCAGGCTGGACATCACCATCGGCGCCGACACGTTGGAAAAGCTCAAGGCAGTGGCGAAGAAGCAGAGTATTCCCTTGTGGCAGGCGGCTGAAGAGGCATTTGAGGATGCGGCGATAAAACATGGACTGTGAGGCCACCATGTCCGGAGATGTCCGGATATGGGAACAGTACGCGCAGACGCGCACATGCGCGCGCGAGGAAAGGTGAGCGATGAATAAGGAACTGAAGCAGGAAATCAACCGCGCGGCGCACTGCTTTGCGCAACAGCAGTTCTACCGCATCCGAGGTACGCTTGCGGCCAAGTGTAAGCAGATGGTGTCTGAAGGGAAGTCGACGGAAGAAATCCGGGCCTTTTTGTTGAGTGCATCGCTGTCGGAAGGCATCTGACCAAGGAATGTCCGCCAACGACCCTGACAGGGATCGACGTCTCAAGTTTCGGCAGCACTCTGAAGAGTTTTGGCGGCGACATGCCTACTGCGAGGCCAACGATGTTCCCTACGGGGAAAGAGACTACTCGCCTTATCCTGACGAGTGCCGCGGTCTGACCTGCGGGGCCAGGACGAAACGCACCGGGCAACCATGCAAGCAACTCAACCTGTACATAAACGGCCGCTGCAAGTTCCATGGCGGCGCATCGACGGGGCCACGGACCAAAAAGGGAAAGCGGGCTGCGGCAAAGAATGGGCGACTCGGGGGTAGGCCACCTAAGAAAACCTAAGTTCTAGAGGACGGCAAGGTTACGGCAAGGGTCCGGCGAAACCGAAGCCCTTGGATAGCCTACAGAAGCCTACATTTTCGAACTTGCTGTTAGGCGCTTGACCGCTAACAAAACCAAAGCCCATGGGAAGGTGAAAGAAGGTAAGGTTTTGGCCGACTCGGAAATGTTAAAGACCGTAAGGTGACGGTGAAGAGCAGCGGAGCCTTTAAGAAAGGCGAGAAAAGGCCAAATCAAGAGCGCCATGAGCATTTTGCTCAACTGGTAGCAAATGGCGGTAATGCCACGCAAGCCGCCATTAAAGCTGGATAAAAGAAGGTTGCTGAAGAACAGACATTAACCTTTCTGCACAAAGTATTCAAAAGTACGCGATGGCAGGTCTGGGCGGTAAACGCAGTAGGACTTGCGTCACCAGTAACTTGGTATTGTGATAGACCGTAAAATTTTTCAATCGCAATCAATAATATCCCCGGATACGATGCATGTAGTGCGCGTTTTTGGTGGATTGAAGGCCTTATTTATCGCGGCAGCAAACGCGGCATCCTCGGCCGCCTCGCGCTGCTTATCTGCCTGATCTAATCGAAGTAGGCATTGTGCAAACTGGTCGGTGCCGCGGCGGAATCCGTATTTGCTGCATTGGTTCTCCATGGCGGCCATTCGCTGGGCTTCTTTTTCCACCCGCTCCTGCTCCCATTGTTTCATTTGTGCTTCACTAGCACAGCCGATAAGGGCGATTGCGGCTATCGTCATCGACAGCAAGGATTTCATGATCCACCTCCCCCGAGCAATGCACGTAGGCTACATGCTGCGCGGATAGCTGTCACCATCTTGGGTGGGCAGATGTAAGCGGGCGGATTGACGAAAGTCGGTTACACAGTGGTTACACGGCAGCCAGAAAACAAAAAGCCCAACTCACGATGTTGGGCTAGATGCTTGGTATTTCTGGCTCCTCGACCTGGGCTCGAACCAGGGACCTACGGATTAACAGTCCGGCGCTCTACCGACTGAGCTATCGAGGAATTGCAAGAGGCGCGAATTATAGCCACACCCCTTGGCGCTCGCAATACCCTTTTGGCCGCCCCTTAGCTATTTGCCTGCCACTGCGGCGATGGCTGTGGCGACGTATTCAATATTCTTGCTGTTCAGCGCGGCGAGGCAGATGCGGCCGGTGCTCACGGCATAGATGCCGAACTGGGTCTTGAGTTGCTCAACCTGTTTGGCAGTGAGGCCGGTATAAGAAAACATGCCGCGTTGTTTGACAACAAAAGAAAAATCCTGCGCCACGTCCTTGGCCTTGAGTTTTTCCACCAGGGCTACGCGCATGGCGCGAATGCGCTCGCGCATGGCAGCCAGCTCGTCTTCCCATTGCTGGCGGAGTGCCGGATTGGAGAGCACTGCGGCGACTATGGCACCCCCGTGGGTAGGCGGGTTGGAGTAGTTGGTACGAATCACCCGTTTGACCTGCGACAGAACCCGAGCGGCTTCCTCCTTGCTTTCGGTGACCAGGGTGAGTGCGCCGACGCGCTCGCCATAGAGCGAAAAGGATTTGGAAAAACTGCTGGAGACCAGGAACTGGAGGCCCGATGCGGCGAACAGGTCAAGCGCTATGGCGTCTTCCGCTATGCCATCCGCAAAACCCTGGTAGGCCATATCGATGAAGGCGATCAAATTTCTTGCGCGGATGACATCCACTATCTGTTGCCATTGTTCTGCATTGAGATCGGCCCCTGTCGGATTGTGGCAACAGGCATGGAGCACAACGATGGAGTTTGCGGGCAGGCCTGCGAGGCAGGCCTGCATGCCGGCAAAGTCAACGTTCTTGGCAGTGGCGTCGTAGTAGGGATAGTTTTCTACGGTAAATCCCGCTGATTCAAACAGGGCGCGGTGGTTTTCCCAGCTTGGGTCGCTGATATAAATTTTGGCAGCGGGGTGAAATCGTTTGAGAAAGTCCGCGCCGACTTTGAGCGCGCCCGTGCCGCCGAGGGCTTCGATGGTGACTGCGCGGCCCTCTTTGACCGGGGCTGCGCCAGTGCCAAAAACGAGGTTCTGCACAGCCGCGTTATAGGTGGCGAGGCCTTCAATTGGTTGGTAGCCGCGGGCAGGCGCAGCTTCAAGGCGAGCTTTCTCGGCTATTTTGACGGCATCAAGCAGGGGAATTTTGCCGTTATCATCGTAGTACACGCCTACGCCAAGATTGACTTTGGTGGTACGCGTGTCGGCATTGAAGCCTTCAGTCAGGCCAAGAATAGGGTCGCGGGGAGCCAGGTCAACGGCGGAAAAAATCGATGTCATTGGGATTCCGGAGGGCAAAAAATGGGTAAAAGTCGGCGCTGGTGATACGGCGGAGCGTCGCCAGCCTGCGAAGCGCGTAATAATACCTGATTGAGCGGCGACTTTCGATCAGTTCTGCCGCGTTTTGTGCCCGGTCCGGGCAAGAAAAAGCAGTACGACATGAGGTTTCGGAGTGGCAGAAATCATCGCTTTAAAAGCACCGGTAGTTGTGTTCGACGGCAGCCCTTTTCGCCTACATCAGCCATTTCCGCCGGCAGGTGACCAGCCGGCGGCGATCCGCCTGCTGACTGAGGGGATCAATGACGGGCTGTCGTTCCAGACTCTGCTCGGTGTCACCGGGTCGGGCAAGACTTACACGATGGCGAATGTCATTGCCCAACTGGGCCGGCCGGCGCTGGTGCTGGCGCCCAACAAGACGCTGGCGGCGCAGTTGTACGCGGAATTCCGTGAGTTTTTCCCGGAGAACGCGGTGGAATATTTTGTTTCCTACTACGACTACTACCAGCCTGAAGCTTACGTGCCTTCGCGCGATTTGTTCATCGAGAAGGACTCGGCCATCAATGAGCATATTGAACAGATGCGTTTGTCGGCCACCAAGAGCCTGCTTGAACGGCGCGACGTGGTGATCGTTTGTACGGTCTCGGCGATCTACGGTATCGGTGATCCGGTGGATTACCACAGCATGATTTTGCATCTGCGGCAGGGCGAGAAAACGGCGCAGCGCGAGATCATTCGCCGGCTGACCGAAATGCAGTATGAACGCAATGAGGTGGACTTCCGGCGTGGCGTGTATCGCGTGCGGGGTGATGTGATTGATGTATTCCCTGCTGAAAATGCCGAGAGCGCGATACGCATTACGCTATTCGACGACGAAATTGAGACGCTGACCCTGTTTGATCCGCTGACGGGGCAGACCCGAAAGAAGCTGGGCCGCTTTACGGTATTTCCTTCCAGCCATTACGTCACCCCCCGCGCTACGGTACTGAAGGCCATTGAGGCGATCAAGAACGAACTGCGCGAGCGTATGGACTTTTATGCCAGGGAGCAGAAACTGGTGGAGTTGCAGCGCATTGAGCAGCGCACCCGGTTTGACCTGGAAATGCTCGATCAGCTGGGGTTTTGCAAGGGAATCGAAAACTATTCGCGGCACTTGTCGGGGCGGCGGCCCGGCGAGCCGCCACCGACGCTGTATGACTATCTCCCGCCAGACGCGATCATGTTTGTTGATGAATCCCATGTGGCGATTCCGCAGGTAGGCAGCATGTACAAGGGCGACCGCGCACGCAAGGAAAATCTCGTGAACTATGGTTTCCGCCTGCCTTCGGCGATGGACAACCGGCCGCTGAAATTCGAGGAATTCGAGAAGCTGATACCGCAGACAGTATTTGTTTCGGCCACGCCATCGACATACGAAGAAGCGCATCAGGGCCAGGTGGTGGAGCAATTGGTGCGTCCCACAGGGCTTGTCGATCCAGTTTTGGAAATACGCCCGGCTTCGACGCAGGTAGACGATCTGCTGTCAGAAGCGAAAAGACGCATTGCCCTGGGCGAGCGGGTGTTGGTGACGACATTGACCAAGCGTCTGGCAGAGCAGCTGACCGAGTATTTGAACGACAACGGCATCAAAGTGCGTTACCTGCATTCGGATATCGATACTGTTGAGCGTGTCGAGATCATTCGCGATCTGCGCCTGGGTGTATTCGATGTGCTGGTCGGCATCAACCTGTTGCGCGAGGGGCTGGATATTCCCGAGGTCTCCCTGGTGGCGATTCTCGACGCAGATAAAGAAGGCTTTTTGCGCTCGGCCCGCTCGCTGATTCAAACCATTGGCCGGGCAGCGCGCCATATCAAGGGCACGGCGATTTTGTATGCGGACCGGATCACCGATTCGATGCAGCGCGCGATTGCCGAAACCGAGCGCCGCAGGATGAAACAGCTGGCACACAATGCAGCCCACGGGGTAACGCCGTATGGCGTTACCAAGCGGATCAAGAACATTATTGATGGTGTTTATGAAGCTGACACGGCGGTGCAGGAGTTCAAGGCGGCACAAGAGGCGGCGCGCTATGAAACGATGAGCGAAAAAGAACTGGCGCAGCAAATCAAACGGCTGGAAAAAGCCATGCAGGAGCATGCGAAAAATCTCGAATTTGAGGCAGCGGCAGCTGCTCGTGACGAGCTTGTCCGTATCAAGCGGCTTGCCTTCGGTGGTGAAGCGCATGATGCGGCCGGAGATGCCGCCTGATGTGGGAGCATGAATCCGACCAATTCCACGTTGCATGATACGTTCGCATTGTGTAGCATCCATTATGTGCAGACGCTGGCATCTGCTCGATGGTTGTCTGTCGTTTTTTGCATGAGCAGTAAATAATGATGGAGCTGTTATGACTAGTAACTTTGATTGGTCTGATGCCTATTTGCTTGGTTATGGTCCGATGGACGATACCCATCAGGAGTTCGTCACGTTGGTGAATGCCATGAAAAATGCTTCCGATGCGGATTTCGCAGCCTGCCTTGATGTCTTCGAGCAACATGCCGTCAAGCACTTTGCCGAGGAAGCCGAATGGATGACTTCAACTGGTTTCCCATCGGCAGATTGCCATATCGACGAGCATGCCAACGTCCTGGAATCCGTGCGCGGAGTGCAGGCGATGTTGAAAGAAAACAAAATTGCCGTTGGCAGGGGTCTGGTCAGTGCGCTTGAAGACTGGTTTCCCGGCCATGCCGACTACATGGATTCGGCCTTGGCGAAATGGATGGTCAAGAAGAGTTTCGGCGGGGCTTCTGTCGCGCCGGTCGTTTTCAAACGCAATCTGAAGCCAAGCGAAGCAGAATCCGTGGCCCGCTCGGCCGATATGGCCAAAACCTAGGTTGTCGACCAGGTGTTTCCCCATGTGGTAAGCACGGATTCTCTCCGGATACCATTGCTTGTCGCGTTTGGCCCGGTTTAGACAAAACCCCACATTTTCAGAGTTACGCAGGGAGGACTCACTGGACCGCATGCTGCTCAGTGAGAACTCGTCCGCCTGCATGTACCGGTACGGAATGCAGTGATGGAGTCCTGTAACTATCGTTCGCGGAAACCGTTCAGGTTTGCGCTGTTATTTTCCATTCTTCTGCACGTGGTTGCACTGTCCCTGCGGCTTTCTGCACCTGATTTGGCTACCAGATCAAACAACTCGACGCATTCCCGCCTTGACGTTGTCATCGCTCCGCCGGGTAACACTACGCAACAGGCCAAGCCGTCTCCGCGGCCGGCGGATGTACGGAAAATGCCTGCAGACACGAGTAGGAAACAACGGAAACCCCGGATATTGAGTGTTCCTAACAGAGAGCTGTCTGCCAGGTCGTGGACCCATGTCGAGCGCGATGAAATGGAAAAATTCCTCAGTGAACTCAAACTCTCCCCTCCAAAAACTGGTTTTGACCTGGCGCAGCGGGCGCTGGGCATAGCCAGGCAGGGAGGACAGCATCTGCAGGCAAACGATGATGAGGTGCCGGCCGAGCAATTAGCCAATGACAAGGCCGTTGAACCTTTCAGCCTGCAGATGTATTTTGATGCGTTTATTCGCAAGCTGAACCGGAGCGCTGCATTTGTCAGGAATGATCCGCGCGGCAGGGGATCGCATAAGGCGCTGGTGCAAATTTCCTTGAATCCGGATGGCACATTGAAAAGCTACCGCGTGCTTCGCGCTGCCGATCAGCAGGCGCAGATTGCCTACATCAAAACCGTGCTTGATCTGGCCGCGCCATTTTCGGCGTTCCCGCCCGACATCCGGGATGCCATGGGTTCGTTTTCCATCCTGATTTGCATTTTCCCCGCGCGCGAGGGCGAGGGTGGTGGCGGTTTCCTGCGGAGTTTTGGCGGTCGCGATTGTGATGAGTAATCGCCGCCCCGCGCGGGGAATTCGCGGGGCGGATATTCCGGTAAAAGTCGGCGCAAAGGAATGCCTGCGGCGGATGGATTACACACTCACCGTATCGGCCACTTCCTGGAACTCCTTGATCTGGTCGAAGTTCATATAGCGATACACCTCACCGGCTTTGGCATTGAGCGCCTGCACTTGCGCCATGTATTCGGCGACGGTCGGAATCTTGCCCATCAGTGCGCACACGGCCGCCAGTTCGGCCGAGCTGAGATACACGCGGGTATCAACGCCAAGGCGGTTGGGGAAGTTGCGCGTGGACGTGGATACCGCCGTGCTGCCCTGCTTGATGCGCGCCTGATTGCCCATGCACAGCGAGCAGCCGGGCATTTCCATGCGTGCGCCGGAGTTGCCGAGCACGCCGTAATAACCCTCTTCATTGAGGATCATGGCGTCCATCTTGGTCGGCGGGGCGATCCACAGGCGGGTGGGCAGATCGGTCCTGCCGTCCAGCACCTTACCGGCGGCGCGGAAGTGGCCGATGTTGGTCATGCACGAGCCGATGAACACCTCATCGATCTTGTCGCCGGCAACTTCGGACAGAATCTTGACGTCGTCCGGGTCATTGGGGCAGGCCAGGACAGGCTCGGTGATATCGTCCAGGTCAATCTCGATGATGGCGGCGTATTCAGCATCGGCGTCCGGTTGCAGCAGCGTGCCGTTGGCAATCCATTCTTCCATGGCCTTGATGCGGCGGCCGAGGGTGCGTTTGTCCTCGTAGCCTTCGGCGATCATCCACTTCATCAATGTGATGTTGGAGCGCAGGTATTCGACGATAGGCGCCTTGTTCAGACGCACGGTGCAGGCTGCGGCGGAGCGTTCGGCGGAGGCATCGGTGAGTTCGAAGGCTTGCTCGATCTTGAGATCGGGCAAGCCTTCGATTTCCAGGATGCGGCCGGAGAAGATGTTTTTTTTGCCCTGCTTGGCCACGCTGAGCAAACCTTGCTTGATGGCGTAGAGCGGAATGGCATTGACCAGGTCGCGCAGGGTAATGCCGCGCTTGGTAGCGTCTTCCAGTTTGCCTTTGAAACGCACCAGTACCGATTCGGGCATGTCGAGCGGCATGACCCCGGTGGCGGCGGCAAATGCCACGAGACCCGACCCTGCCGGAAAGGAGATGCCGATGGGAAAACGCGTGTGGCTGTCGCCGCCGGTGCCGACGGTATCCGGCAGCAGGAAGCGGTTGAGCCAGGAATGGATAATGCCGTCACCCGGCTTAAGCGAAACGCCGCCGCGCGCGGTGATGAAGCTGGGCAGGGTGCGATGGGTTTTGACGTCCACCAGCTTGGGATAGGCGGCGGTGTGGCAGAACGATTGCATCACCAGGTCGGCAGAAAAGCCCAGGCAGGCGAGGTCTTTGAGTTCGTCGCGCGTCATCGGGCCGGTGGTGTCCTGGCTGCCGACCGATGTCATGCGTGGTTCGCAATAGGTGCCAGGGCGCATGCCTTGCTGATGGCCATTTTTTTCCGGCAGACCGCAGGCGCGACCGACCATTTTTTGCGCCAGCGTAAACCCCTTGCCGGTGTCGCCTACGGGCTTGGGCAGGCGGAACACTGTGGAAGGCGGTAGGCCGAGCGCTTCGCGCGCCTTGGCGGTGAGACCGCGGCCGATGATCAGATTGATGCGGCCGCCGGCACGCACTTCGTCAAGCAGAACTTCGGATTTATAGTCGAAGATCGAGATGACGACGTCGTTTTTCTCGATTTTTCTGGCGTAAGGATAAATGTCGATGACATCGCCCATGGCCATTTGATTGACATCGCATTCGATAGGGAAAGCGCCTGCATCTTCTTGCGTATTGAAAAAAATCGGCGCGATTTTGCCACCCAGACAAAATCCGCCATAGCGCTTGTTGGGTACACAGGGAATGTCATCGCCGGTCCACCAGGTCACCGAATTGGTGGCGGACTTGCGGCTGGAGCCGGTGCCGACCACATCGCCGACATAAGCCACCGGGTGACCTTTTTTCTTGAGTTCCTCGATCAGTTTCATGGGACCGACCGTGCCGACGGCATCGGGCGTGATGCCGTCACGCGGATTTTTCAGCATGGCCAGCGCGTGGAGCGGAATGTCAGGGCGGCTCCATGCATCGGGCGCGGGAGAGAGATCATCGGTGTTGGTTTCCCCGGTAACCTTGAACACGGTGACAGTGATTTTCTCCGGCACTTCGGGGCGCTGCGTGAACCATTCGGCATCAGCCCAGGATTGCATGACGGCTTTGGCATTGGCGCTGCCGGCCTTGGCTTTGTCGGCCACATCGTGAAATGCGTCGAACATCAACAGCGTGGATTTGAGCGCCGTGGCCGATGCATCGCCAACCATGGCATCGTCAAGCAGATCGATCAACGGTTTTACGTTGTAGCCACCAACCATCGTGCCGAGCAGTTCGGTCGCTTTCGCGCGCGAAAGCGACGCGCACGCCGTCTCGCCAGCACCGACTTTTGCGAGAAATCCTGCCTTGACCTTGGCAGCATCATCTACGCCTGCCGGAACGCAATGCGTCAGCAGCTCGACCAGGAAAGCTTCGTCGTCCTTGTTGGCCAGTTGTTGCGGATTGTTCAGCAAAGCAATCAGTTCTTCCATCTGCTGCTTGGCGAGCGGCAAAGGGGGAATTCCAAGCGCAGCGCGTTCGGCAGCGTGCTGGCGGTAGGTCTCGAGCATGATGTTTTCCTTTTATGCGATAGGTACGATAGGTGCGATATGCAGTCGTGGCGCTAAGAACCTTGCTGGGCGAAAGCGGTAGCGTTGAAAAAGTGACGACGGATTTTTTCTGTCAAAGGAACGCCTGTGGCATGCGCGCGCTGCAGCAGCTCCCAGTAATAACGGTAGGAAGCGCGGTCGTGCAACGTGCCGGCCCATGCGATGGGACCCCACCCGGCATTTTGGGCGGCCAGCAGAATGTCGGCGGCTTCATTCACCTCGTCGGAATCCGGGCGCATGGCTTCGATGATGGGCTGAATCTGCCCGGGGTGGATGCTCCACATGCGCAAAAAGCCGAACTCGTGACGGGCGCGGCGCGCATCTTCGCGGACAATGCGGGTATCGCGCAGCTCGGTTGTGACGTTGTGGGCAGGTACCACACCGTTTGCCAGCGCAGCGGCGGCAATTTCACATTTGGCGCGGACGATCAACGCGTGCTCAAACTGGCCGGGCGAGCGCATGGCGCCGACCGGGATGGCTCCGTGGTGGGCGCTGACGAAATCCATCAGGCCGAAGTCGATGGACTCGACATGGGGCAGGGCGGCGATCTGCCAAACTTCATGCAGCGCGCCGGGGGTTTCGATCAGTACATGAACCGGAATTTCACGCGTGATGGCGTGGCGCCGGCGCACTGCGTCGAGCGCGGCGATCTGCGTTTCCGCGTCGGCGGCACACGCCGGCTTGGGCAATACGATGTAGGCAACCCGATGCCCTGCGCGACCGATGATGATGTCCAGATCAGCGCGCCAATGCGCGTGGGTGATGTCGTGGATGCGGACGCCCAGGCGGCCATGGCTATTGGCGGACTCGAGCAGAAGATTGGCGATCATCTCCGCATGTTCCCGCTCACGGCCGGCAGGCGCGCCATCTTCACAATCGCCGGTGACGTCGAAAACCGGCCCGAGCTCGGACTGCAGCTGCAAAGCCTTGCGTATCATTTTCTCCGACCCGGCATAGTGCTCGCAGGCGGCAAGCGCCGGGAAGGGTTTTGTGCCTTGATACAGAACAGCCGCAGGATGAAGTGGCTGGTTCACTGTCTGTCTATTGCACTCCGTGCGCCGGTATTGGGTCGCGTAGCGGCCAAGGCTCAGCCAAGCAGGCTGGCAACGCCGGCCTGTTCTTCCTGCAGTTCGGCCAGCGTTTTGTCCATCATGCTGCGCGAATACTCATCAACCGGTAAACCTTCCACGCGCTTGTATTCGCCATTTTCGCAGGTGACCGGAACGCCATAGATGATGTCTTGCGGGATACCGTAGGAGCCATCCGACGGCACGCCCATGGTGACCCACTTGCCGTTGGTGCCCAGCGCCCAGTCGCGCATGTGGCCGATGGCGGCATTGGCAGCCGAAGCAGCCGATGACGCGCCGCGCGCCGCAATAATCGCCGCGCCGCGCTTGCCCACTGTCGGGATGTACTCGTTCTTGTACCAGTTGTCGTCATTCACCAGTGTTGGCGCAGCGGCACCGGCAACAGTGCAGAAGCGCAGGTCGGGATACATGGTCGGCGAATGATTGCCCCAAACAATCATTTTTTCAATGTCGGAGACGGCTTTCCCGGTGCGTGTGGCGAGCTGGGAAACTGCCCGGTTGTGATCCAGCCGCAGCATCGCGGTAAAGTTTTTCTTGGGCAGGCTGGGAGCCGACTTCATGGCGATATACGCATTGGTGTTGGCCGGGTTGCCGACTACCAAAACCTTGACATTGCGCGCGGCAACATTGTTCAGAGCCTTGCCCTGCTCAATGAAAATCTTGGCGTTTTCCATCAACAGATCCTTGCGTTCCATGCCGGGGCCGCGTGGTTTGGCGCCGACGAGGAGCGCGTAATCGGCATCTTTAAAGGCGACGGCGGGATCGTCCGTGCCGACCATGCCGGCGAGTGTCGGAAAAGCGCAGTCATCAAGTTCCATCATGACCCCTTTGAGGGCGGCCTGGGCTTTCTCCATCGGCAGTTCGAGCATTTGCAGAATCACCGGTTGGTCTTTGCCGAGCATTTCACCCGCAGCGATGCGAAAGATCAGCGCGTAGCCGATTTGTCCGGCGGCGCCGGTCACTGCAATACGTACGGGGGCTTTGGTCATGGCGATAACTCCGATTGAGAATAGGGGATAGGCGAGATAGGTAGTATGGCTTGAAGCCAGTTGCTAATGCTTGATGACAAGACTTCCTGCGACAAACGATTTGCGTTGAATGAAGATTGTTTGACCATGCACCGCAAATATAAAATCATAGTTTGGATGTTATATCGTGTCAATATATATTATATGTCTTATATATAATACATATTAATCTATGGACGGACGTCAGAAAATATGTTCAAATTCATCGCATGCATCGCACCGCCGTCTCGCCATCGCCGACTTTCAGCCCGCTTTATCGTCAGATAAAAGCGCTGTTGGTGCAACAACTCCAATCCGGCGAATGGCATCCGGGTGAAGTGATCCCCAGCGAATCCGAGCTTGCGGTCCGGTTTTCGGTAAGCCAAGGCACCGTGCGTAAAGCCATTGACGAATTGGCGGCGGAAAACCTGCTTGTACGCCGTCAAGGCAAGGGTACGTTCGTTGCCACCCATGACGATCCGCGCGCTTTTTTCCGTTTCTTGCGACTCATGCCGCTTGCCGGCGGCGTACAGCAGGCCAAGAGCATTCCGCTCGAGTGCTGGCGGGCCAAGGCCGGCCCGGAGGCCGCACGCATGCTGGCGCTCAAGACGGGTGATCCCATCACCATCGTGCGGCGGGTGCTGCAATTTGCCGATAAGCCCATTGTGGTTGATGAGATCTATTTGCCCGGCGCGATTTTCGGCACCATCACGCTGGACATGTTGCGTGATTATCAAGGTTCGCTGTACAGCTTTTTTGAGAGCCATTTCGGTGTTCGCATGGTACGGGCCGAAGAACGCTTGCGCGCTGTGCCGGCGGACCGCGCCAGCGCCGAATTGTTGAAAGTGGCAGAGGGCAGTCCCTTGCTCTCTGTTGAACGTCTGAGTTTTTCCTATGCCGACAAGCCAGTGGAATGGCGGCGTGGTTTGTATTCCACTCAAGAGCATTGTTATTTCAATGAGCTTGGATAAGTTACATGGGGCATGGATGTGCGTGCGGTATCGCGCGCAGTTATCCCTTGCTTTGCATGCCTGCGTCAAGAAAGGAGATAGCATCGAATGCCAGAACTGAACACACAGCAAAAACAGCGTCCCAGGTTTCTGGAGCTGACAGAAATCCGTCTTCCGTTGGCGGGATACGCTTCGATTCTGCATCGAGTGAGTGGCGCAGGATTATTTTTGATGTTACCCCTGCTTATCTGGCTGCTTCAGTTGTCGCTTGGAACTACCCCGGAAAGTGTTGCCGCGTTCAAAACGATAACGGGCAGCGTGTTTGTCAAACTGGTTTTATTAGGCTTGATATGGGCCTTTTTGCATCACTTCTGCATGGGACTGCGTATTCTGTTAATCGATATTCATATCGGGGTAGAGAAACAGCAAGCACGCGCATCGGCTGTTGCGGTCATGGTTGTCAGCCTTGCGCTGACGCTGGTTTTCGGCCTTAAGCTTTTCGGAGTCTATTGACATGGGACGTATTGTCGTTGGCGCTCATTACGGGCTGAGAGACTGGCTGGCGCAGCGCATTACCGGTGTGCTGATGGCGGTCTATACCATGGTTGTTTTTGCCGCGGTGTTAAGTGGCGCGGCCAGTTCCTTTGATGCATGGCGCGCCTTTATGGGCCACGGTTTCGTGCGGTTTGCCACGTTTCTTTTTATCCTCAGCCTCGGCTATCACGCCTGGGTGGGTGTACGTGATATCTGGATGGACTACATCAAGCCGACGGGCATCCGCATCCTGTTGCATGTGCTGACATTACTCGCCCTGACCGGTTATGCCGGCTGGGCAATTCAGATTATCTGGGGGCTGTAAGAGTGACTTATACCGTTCGCAAATTTGATGCCGTGGTCGTTGGCGCCGGGGGTGCCGGTCTGCGTGCCGCGATCCAGCTCTCGGAGGCCGGTTTGAAGACCGCCGTGCTCACCAAAGTTTTTCCGACACGTTCGCATACCGTTGCTGCCCAGGGAGGCGTAGCGGCTTCCCTGGGGAATTCGGAAGAAGACAACTGGCATTGGCACATGTATGACACAGTCAAGGGATCCGACTGGCTGGGGGATCAGGATGCGATTGAGTTTATGTGTCGTCAAGCCAACCAGGCCGTTGTCGAGCTGGAGCATTACGGCATGCCCTTTGACCGTGTCGATAATGGCAAGATTTACCAGCGGCCTTTCGGCGGCCACATGTCGAACTTCGGCGAAAAACCTGTGCGCCGTTCGTGCGCCGCGGCGGATCGCACGGGTCATGCCATGTTGCACGCCTTGTATCAACGCAACATCAAGGTCAATACGCAGTTCTTCGTCGAGTGGCAGGCGCTTGACCTGATACGCGATAGCGAAGGCGAGGTGCTGGGTGTTGTCGCGATGGACATGGAAACGGGCGAAGTCGTGGCTTTTCAGGCCAAAGCGACGATTTTTGCCACCGGAGGCGCAGGCCGCGTCTATTATTCATCCACCAACGCGTTCATCAATACCGGCGATGGGCTTGGCATGGCGGCCCGGGCCGGGATTCCGCTGGAGGATATGGAGTTCTGGCAATTTCACCCCACGGGTGTCGCCGGTGCCGGCGTTCTCATCACCGAGGGCGTGAGGGGCGAAGGGGGCATTCTGCGCAATGCGGATGGCGAGCGTTTCATGGAACGTTATGCGCCGAACGCCAAGGATCTCGCTTCGCGCGACGTGGTTTCCCGCTCGATGCTGACCGAGATCAATGAAGGGCGCGGCGCCGGGCCGTACAAGGATTATGTGTATCTCGATCTTACCCATCTCGATCCCCAAGTCATTCTCAAGCGTTTGCCGAGCATTCACGAAATCGGCATCCAGTTTGCCGGCGTTGATTGCCTCAAGGAGTATCTCCCCGTGGTGCCCACATGTCATTACCAGATGGGCGGCATACCGACCAACCGCTTCGGCCAGGTTGTTGTGTCGCAAGGCGGCGATTTGGCCGCTCCGGTACCCGGCTTCTACGCTGCCGGCGAATGCGCCTGCGCCTCCGTGCACGGCGCCAACCGCCTGGGCACCAATTCGCTGCTCGATCTGCTGGTGTTTGGAAAATCGTCCGGTGAGGCCGCTGTGGAAGAGATTCGAAAGAATGCCAAAGCACATAAGCCATTGCCTGTAGAGGTCATAGAGAAGTCCGTTGCCCGCCTGGATCGCCTGAACAAGCAGAAAGACGGCGCCAATGTGCACGCAACGCGGCTGCTCATGCAACGCACGATGCAGAAGCATGCGGGCGTGTTTCGTTTCAGCAATCTGCTCAAGGAAGGCGTCGCCAGGATTCTCGAAGTGGCCGAAGCCGTGGCCCATACTGAAATACAGGATAAATCCAAGGTATTCAATACTGCGCGGATTGAAGCGCTTGAACTGGACAACCTGATCGAAGTGGCCAAGGCCACCATGATCTCTGCGGAAGCGCGCAAGGAGTCACGTGGTGCGCACATGCGCGATGATGCGCCCGATACAGAGGAAACACCCAATGGGCGGGATGACAAAAACTGGCTTAAGCATACCCTGTGGCATCGTGAAGGAAATCGTCTTGAATATAAGCCGGTGCAAATGAAACCGCTTTCTGTCGATACCATCGAGCTGAAAAAGCGTACCTACTGAAAAGGACCAGACGATGACAAACTCCCTGCAAATGCGTACCTTCCAGTTCAAGATCTATCGCTACGATCCGGACAAGGATGCCAAGCCTTACATGCAGGATATCTCCGTCGAGTGTGACCCGATGGATAAGAAGCTGCTTGATGCACTGATCAAACTGAAAGCCAAGGATGACTCGCTTTCATTTCGCCGTTCCTGCCGTGAAGGCGTTTGCGGCTCGGACGCGATGAATATCAATGGCAAGAATGGATTGGCCTGCTTGATGGATCTGGCGGCGTTTCCGGAAGGGCGGCCCATTGTGTTGCGTCCGTTACCCGGCTTGCCGGTCGTCCGCGATCTGATCGTGGATATGACCCAGTTTTTCAAGCAATATCACTCGATCAAGCCCTATCTGGTGAATAATGATCCATTGCCGGAACGCGAGCGTCTGCAGTCACCTGAGGATCGCGAGGAACTCAATGGCCTTTACGAATGTATTCTGTGCGCGTGCTGCACGACTGCATGTCCCTCGTTTTGGTGGAATCCGGACAAGTTCGTCGGCCCGGCAGGACTGCTCGCTGCGTATCGTTTCATCGCGGATACCCGCGATCAGGCAACCAGCGAACGACTGGACAATCTTGAAGACCCTTATCGGCTGTTCCGTTGCCACACCATCATGAACTGTGTCGATGTCTGTCCTAAAGGCCTGAATCCGACCAAGGCGATTGGCAAGATCAAGGAAATGATGGTGCGCCGTGCAGTTTGAGTCACTGTTACATGATGGATGAAGAGCGTAACGCACGTTTGGGCCGCCTTCGATGGCACTGCCGGCGTGCGTTGCTGGAGCTTGATTTGGTGTTCCAGCGGTTTTGGCAACGGCATGGCGAGGCTCTTGATATGCAGGACGAGGCGGCGCTGACCCGATTGCTGGAGCTGGAAGACCATGATTTATGGGCTTTGGTGAGCGGCAAACAGGCCATCGATGATATGCAATTGGCAAGAATGATCGAGTGGTTGCGGGAAGTTTGACCACCGGTTATTGAGAGAACTTGTATTTAAACGGCAGCGCATAGGGGATCTGAGTATGAGCACAAATCGCACCGCGAATTTTTCTGTAGATGGCAAGAATGTCGAATTTCCCGTGATGTCAGGAACTCACGGCAATGACGTCATTGACATTCGGACTCTGGGAGGGAAAACAGGGTTGTTCACTTACGACCCCGGTTTTCTTTCTACAGCAAGCTGCCAGTCGAAAGTGACTTACATCGATGGTGACAAGGGGGAGTTGCTTTACCGTGGGTATCCCATAGAGCAACTGGCTGCGCAGTGCAATTTTCTGGAGGTCGCCTATCTCCTGCGGAATGGCGAACTGCCAAACGCCGGGCAAAAGACCAAGTTTGAGAGCGTGGTCAAAAACCATACGATGGTGCATGAACAGCTTGTTAAGTTCTATCAGGGTTTTCGTCGCGACGCGCATCCGATGGCCGTGATGATCGGTGTCGTCGGTGCGCTGTCCGCTTTCTACCATGAGGCCCATGATTTTTCCGATGCCGAACATCGCAGCATTTCATTTAACCGGCTGATCGCAAAAATGCCCACCATTGTTGCCATGGCCTACAAATACAGCGTTGGCCAGCCTTTCATGTATCCGCGCAATGACCTGGACTACACGGCCAACTTTATGCACATGATGTTTGGCACCCCGGCCGAGGAATACAAACCCAACCCGGTACTGGTGCGTGCGCTGGATGTGATTCTGACGTTGCATGCGGATCACGAGCAAAATGCATCCACCTCGACCGTGCGTCTTGCCGGGTCGTCAGGCGCCAATCCTTTCGCTTGCATTTCCGCCGGAATTGCCTGTCTTTGGGGTCCCGCACACGGTGGCGCCAACGAAGCCTGCCTCCAGATGCTGGAGGAAATTGGCGATGTCTCCCGCGTCGGCCAATACATCAAGCGTGCCAAAGACAAGAACGACAGCTTCAAGCTGATGGGCTTTGGGCATCGGGTCTATAAGAACTTCGATCCGCGGGCAAAATTGATGAGCAAGGTCTGTGCTGACGTGCTGAGCGAACTGGGACTGGAGAACGACCGCCTGTTCAAACTGGCCAAGGAACTGGAAAGAATTGCTCTGGAAGACGATTACTTCATCGAAAAGAAGCTTTACCCGAACGTCGACTTCTATTCCGGTATCGTACAAAAGGCGCTGGGTATCCCGACGTCGATGTTTACCTGCATTTTCGCGCTGGCCCGTACGGTGGGCTGGATGACGCAGTGGGAAGAAATGATTACCGATCCGGAGTACAAGATTGGTCGTCCGCGCCAGCTCTATGTCGGTGCCGCCCGCCGCGATGTTGTCCCGCTGGCCAAGCGTTAAAACAGGGGGGCAGGCGACTGCCCCTTATTTTTTAATCTTTTAAGCAAAATCAGAGGTGATGCCATGATGAAGCAGATGCTGTCCAACTCATATCTGTTTGGCTCGAATACACCCTACATTGAAGAACTGTACGACGCCTATCTCGCCAATCCTGCGTCTGTCGAGCCTGCATGGCGAGATTACTTCGACAAGCTTTCCATACTTCCTGGCGCCGGAAGCTATACCGGACCTGACGTTGCACACTATCCAGTAATTGCTTCGTTTGCTCAGCGCGCCAAAGAAGGTACGTTGCAAGCGCCGGCGCGTGCCGTTGCGCCAGATGACAAGCAAGTCAAGGTGCTGCAACTGATCAACGCCTATCGTTTCCTGGGTAACCGCTGGGCGCAAATCGATCCGTTGAAACGTAGCGAGCGTCCGGCAATTGCCGAACTGGAACCTTCGCATTACGGATTTACCGAAGCCGACCTGGGCCAGAGCTTTCAAACGGGTTCCTTCGCCGCTTTGCCGGATGTGGCCACCTTGCGTGAAATTCTCGAAGCGCTGCGCGAGACATATTGCGGCACCATCGGCTCCGAGTACATGTATATCGCCGACATTCAGCAAAAGCGCTGGTTGCAGGCAAAGCTGGAGCCTGTGCGCGCCACGCCATCCCACACTGTGGAAGAAAGAAAAAGGTTTCTGGAGCGCATCACGGCAGCTGAAACGCTTGAGCGTTATTTGCACACACGGTATGTTGGCCAAAAACGCTTCTCACTCGAAGGAGGCGAGTCGACCATTCTGGCAATGGACGAACTGATCCGCGTTGCCGGCAGTCTCGGCGTGCAGGAGATGGTGATCGGCATGGCGCATCGTGGCCGTCTCAACGTCCTGGTGAATACCTTGGGCAAGGCGCCGAAAATGCTGTTTGATGAGTTTGAAGGCAAGAAGGCATCCGACCTTGCGGCGGGCGATGTCAAGTATCACATGGGGTTCTCGTCGGACCTGGCAACGCCCGGCGGCCCGGTGCATCTCACCCTGGCTTTCAACCCGTCGCATCTGGAAATCGTGAATCCGGTGGTCGAAGGTTCTGTTTATGCGCGGCAGCGGCGACGCGGTGACAAGACCGGCGCCCAGGTATTAGCCGTGATAATTCATGGCGATGCAGCGGTGGCAGGGCAGGGTGTCAATCAGGAGATGCTCAATTTTTCCGCTACGCGCGGTTATGGCACGGGCGGCACCGTGCATATCGTGATCAATAACCAGATCGGATTTACCACCTCCGACATACGTGATTACCGGTCTTCACTGTATTGCACCGACATCTTCAAAATGATTGAAGCGCCGATTTTTCATGTCAATGGCGATGATCCTGAAGCGGTTGCCTTTGTCACCAAGCTGGCGATGGAATATCGTCATGAGTTCAGGCGCGATGTCGTGATTGATCTTGTCTGTTTCCGCAAGCTCGGCCACAACGAGCAGGACGAGCCGATGGTAACGCAGCCGCTGATGTACAAGAAAATCAATCAGCATCCTGGTACACGCCAGATGTATGCCGACAAGCTGGTGGCGCAGGGGATATGCACGGCGGATGAACCGGCACAGGTGATAGCGGATTACCGCGCCGCACTCGACCGGGGTGAGCTGCTCTACAACCCGGTACTGGAAAATTATGCACACAAGTATATGGTTG
This sequence comes from uncultured Rhodocyclaceae bacterium, assembly GCA_964596295.1. Classification (GTDB taxonomy): domain Bacteria; phylum Pseudomonadota; class Gammaproteobacteria; order Burkholderiales; family Rhodocyclaceae; genus Rugosibacter. The sequence continues at coordinate 63,059 of CAZQTB010000005.1, forward strand.
ATTGGACGCCTTTCATGGGCCATGCATATACCAACGAGTGCAATACGACGGTGCCTGTGGCTGACCTGAAAAAGCTCGCCAAGCGACTCACGGCTATTCCGGAAAACTTCACGCTCCATTCGCGCGTGCAAAAAATCATTGATGATCGCCGTCTGATGAGTGACGGCAAGCTTCCCCTGGACTGGGGCATGGCCGAGAGCCTGGCCTATGCCACTTTGCTGGTGCAGGGTTTTGGCGTCCGCCTTTCGGGTGAAGATACAGGCCGTGGCACTTTTTTCCATCGCCATGCGGTGTTGCACGACCAGAATCGCGAGAAACGGGATGATGGCAGCTACATGCCCTTGCAACATCTGGATAGCAAGCAGGCGCCTTTCGTTGTCATTGACTCGGTGCTCTCGGAAGAGGGTGTCATGGCTTTCGATTATGGCTATTCGACCGCCGAACCGAATGAGCTGGTCATCTGGGAAGGCCAGTTCGGCGACTTCGCCAATGGTGCCCAGGTCGTGATTGATCAGTTCATCTCGTCAGGCGAAGCGAAATGGGGACGTTTATCGGGGCTTACCTTGATGTTGCCGCATGGCTATGAAGGACAGGGCCCGGAGCACTCTTCTGCGCGTATAGAGCGGTTCATGAGCTTGTCGGCCGAAAATAATTGGCAAGTGTGCATTCCAACCACACCCGCGCAGATTTTCCATCTGTTGCGCCGCCAGATGCTGCGCAAGCTCCGCAAGCCGCTGGTCATCATTACGCCCAAATCATTGCTGCGGCACAAGGATGCCGTGTCTTCGCTTGATGAACTGTCGCAAGGCAGCTTTCAGACTGTCATTGGTGAAACCGAGGCGCTGGATGCGAAGAAGGTGACCCGCATCGTGTTGTGTTCGGGCAAGATCTACTATGAACTGATGGCGCATCGCCGGGAGCAGAAAATCGCCAATACCGCGATTGTCCGTCTGGAACAGCCGTATCCGTTCCCGGAAGCGGAGCTTAACGCCGAGCTGGCGAAGTGGCCGAAAGCCAAGGAAGTGGTGTGGTGCCAGGAAGAGCCCCGCAACCAGGGCTGCTGGTACTGGTTGGCATCGCGCCACCATCTGGTGACCGCGGTGGGCCAGGCAGCCCTTTTCCTGGTCAGCCGTCCTGCTTCTGCTTCACCCGCCGTAGGCTATTACGCCAAGCATAATGCCCAGCAAAAGGCAGTCATCGAAGGTGCTTTTGATACGCTGAAGCACCGGAATAATTCACAGGAGTGAGTGAGGAAAATATGCTGATCGAAGTCAAAGTACCGCAACTGTCTGAATCGGTCGCCGAAGCCACGCTATCCGCATGGCATGTGAAGGAAGGTGAGGCTGTTGGCCGTGACCAGAATTTGATCGATATCGAAACCGACAAGGTGGTTCTCGAACTGCCTGCCCCCTCGGCCGGCGTCATTGTCAAAATCATCAAAGGCAATGGCGAGACTGTTGTTTCCGGTGAGGTGATCGCGCAACTCGATACGGCGGCAAAAGCGGCTACGGCTGCCCCGGCGTCCGTGGCGCAGGCGGCAGCGTCTGCCGCCCCTGTTTCAATGGCGACGGCGCCAACCGCCATGCCGTCCGCACGCAAGATCATGGACGAAAAAGGACTTGCGGCTGCGGATGTGCAGGGGAGCGGCCGCGGCGGCCGTATTCTCAAGGAAGACGTTACCGGCACGCCAAAACCTGCCGCTCCGCCTGCCGTAGCCGCCGTGTCGCCAGCGCCGACTTTTGCTGCAAAGGCCGCGCTGCCGCAGCCAGCCGCCGTTAATGCCGATGCCATTATTGCCAATCGCCCCGAGCAGCGCGTGCCGATGTCGCGTTTGCGCGCGCGCGTGGCCGAGCGCCTGCTGCAATCCCAGACGACTAACGCCATTTTGACGACGTTTAACGAGGTCAATATGGCGCCGGTGATTGAGCTGCGCAAAAAGTACCAGGAGAAATTCGAGAAAGAACATGGGGTCAAACTGGGTTTCATGTCATTTTTCGTCAAGGCGGCCGTTGCCGCACTGAAAAAATACCCGGTACTCAATGCATCGGTGGATGGCAACGATATTGTTTACCACGGCTATTTTGACATCGGCATCGCTGTGGGTTCGCCGCGCGGCCTGGTGGTGCCCATTCTGCGTGATGCCGATCAAATGAGTCTTGCCCAGATCGAGAAGAAAATTGCCGAATTCGGCCAAAAAGCCAAGGATGGCAAGCTGTCGCTGGAAGATCTGACGGGTGGCACGTTCTCGATATCCAATGGCGGCATCTTCGGTTCCATGCTGTCAACGCCGATCATCAATCCGCCCCAATCGGCGATTTTAGGAATACATGCAACCAAAGATCGCGCCGTTGTGGAAGATGGCCAAGTCGTCGTGCGCCCGATCAACTACCTCGCCATGTCTTACGACCATCGCATCATTGACGGCCGTGAGGCCGTGCTCGGTCTGGTGGCGATGAAGGAGGCGCTGGAAGACCCCGCGCGCTTGCTGCTCGACGTATAAATACCCAATTCGCCCTAGTTTGCTTAGCTGCGAAGATCACGGATCAGGAAAGGTCGTTTCATGTCCAAGCAATTTGATGTCGTCGTTATTGGTGCCGGCCCCGGCGGTTATATTGCCGCCATTCGTGCTGCCCAACTGGGCCTGGTTACGGCATGCATTGAATCCGAGTCTTATGCCGACCCGAAAGGCGAGGTTCGTTTGGGCGGCACCTGCCTCAATGTTGGTTGCATTCCTTCCAAGGCGCTCTTGCAATCATCAGAACTTTTCGAGCAGGCCAAACATTCTTTCGTCATGCACGGCATTACCGCCAGCGACGTGAAAATGGACGTGGCGACAATGCTCAAGCGCAAGGACAACATCGTTGGCCAGCTCACCGGCGGCATCAAGGGCCTGTTCAAGAAAAACAAGGTCACGCTGCTGCCCGGTCACGGAAAATTCGTGGGCCGTGAAAATGACCGCTGGCAAGTGGATGTCAGCGGCAAAGTCGTTGAAGCCACGCATGTCATCATTGCTACAGGATCCAAGGCGCGGCATCTGCCGGGCATCCCGGTGGATAACGAGATCATCTGCGATAACGTGGGCGCGCTGGCGTTTGACACGGCACCCAAACGTCTTGGCGTCATCGGCGCCGGTGTCATTGGCCTTGAACTGGGTTCGGTATGGAAACGGCTTGGCTCCGAAGTCACCATTCTCGAGGCCATGCCTGATTTTCTGCTGGCGGCTGACGCTGCCGTTACCAGGGAGGCATGGAAAATATTCACGCAGAAGCAGGGCCTGAACATCGCTCTGGGAGCGAAGATAACCCGGGTTGATGCCGGCAAGAAAGGCGTGACCGTTGCCTATGAACTGGGCGACGAAGCCAAAGTGCTTGAATGCGATCGCCTGATCGTCTCGATTGGCCGCATTCCCATGACGGACGATCTCGGTGCCGAGACCGTGGGCTTGGCGACTACCGAGCGCGGCTTTATCGCGGTGGATGAGTACTGCCATACCAATTTGCCCAATGTCTGGGCCGTGGGCGACGTTGTGCCCGGCCCCATGCTCGCCCACAAGAGCATGGAGGAAGGCGTCATGGTGGCTGAGTGTATCGCCGGCCAGAAGGGGCACGTTAATTACGACGTGATTCCCTGGGTCATCTATACCCATCCGGAAATTGCCTGGGTTGGCAAGACCGAGCAACAGCTGAAGAATGAGGGTGCCGACTATCGCGTCGGGCAAATTCCCTTTGCCGCGAATGGTCGTGCGTTGGGGCAGGGCGATACGACCGGCTTCGTCAAGATGCTCGCCTGCGCAAAAACCGACCGCGTTCTCGGCGTGCATATTATCGGCAATAACGCCTCTGAATTGATCGCAGAAGCGGTTGTCGCGATGGAGTTCAATGCGTCATCGGAAGACATTGCGCGCATCTGCCATGCCCACCCGACGCTCTCCGAAGTAATGCACGAATCTGCATTGGCCGTTGATAAGCGCCCCCTGCATTTCTGAAAGCCTTCCTTACGATGGCGCGTAGCGAGCATGGAGCTTGTATCTTCTTGTTCCTGCCGTGCGATTGCGCCCGTTGCGGCTAAGCCCTAGTGCCCCATCATATTCTCAACGTAGCCAAGGACGGAATGCTTGAAGCATTCAATGCGGCGCTCACCGAGCGCGGCATTGTTGCCGACTCTGCACAGATTGCCGCTGCCCGGCGTTTGCAGACTTTTTACGACGAACTGCTGGCCCTGAAAGCAGCGCGGCGCAGCCGCCTGCGCAAGCTCCTTATTCACCCGAAGCTGCCGCGCGGCGTCTGGTTGTGGGGTGGGGTAGGACGCGGCAAAAGCTTCCTCATGGACTGCTTCTTCGCTGCTGTTCCCTACCGGCGCAAACGCCGTGTTCATTTTCATGCCTTCATGCGCGAGGTGCATCAGGCGCTCAAGGCGCATCACAACGAGAGCGAGAGCGACCCGCTGGCTAAAGTAGCCGCAGGTATCGCGCGCGAAACCCGCCTGATGTGCTTTGACGAATTTCATGTCTCGGATATTGCCGACGCCATGATCCTAGGCCGTCTGATGGATGCCTTGTTTGCGGCCGGCGTGGTTTTCTGCATTACTTCCAATTACCCGCCGGACGGCCTTTATCCCAATGGCCTGCAACGGCAAAATTTTTTACCGACTATCAGGCTGCTCAATGAAAAACTCGATGTAATCGAGATTGATGCGGGTGTTGACTACCGCCTGCGGGCGCTTGAGCAGGCGGACATATTTCTCACGTCAAACAATGCAACGTCGCAGGCGGCCCTGGCCCGGATCTTTCGCCAGATTGCCGGCGGCGATGGACATACCCGTCCGATTACCATCTTCAATCGCGAGTTGCCCGTGATACGCCGTGCGCCGGGCATCATCTGGTTCGATTTTGCAACGCTGTGCGGGGGGCCGCGCTCGCAAAATGACTATCTTGCGCTGGCTGACAGGTATCACACCCTGCTTCTGTCGCAGGTGCCGAAAATGGGTGCTGACATGCCCAGCGAAGCGCGCCGCTTTACCTGGCTGGTGGATGTTCTCTACGATCATCGCGTCAAGCTCATTATCAGCGCCGACTGCCTCGCCAAGGAGCTCTACACGCAGGGGCTGCAGGCCGGCGAATTCAAGCGCACTGTCAGCCGCTTGATGGAAATGCGCTCCCATGAATATCTTGCCAGTGCACACCGCCGGGACATTCTCCTTATGTCGGAAGAAGAAATCAGGACTTGATTTACTTGGCGCAGGCTCGGTTAGAATAAGTTGAACTTGCCCGGAAAGGGGAACCGAATGCTGCACACCGGAGAAATTGCACCTGATTTCATGTTGCCTGACGCGGACATGGAATGGTTCGATTCCGGTTCCCTGCATGGCCGACAACATGTCGTACTTTTTTTCTACCCCCGCGACAACACTCCTAACTGCATACTTGAGGCCGCCGATTTTTCCGACCACGAAAGTGAATTTGCCGAGCTCGGTTGCGCCGTCCTCGGCATCTCGCGCGATGATTGTTTTTCGCATGCCAACTTTCGCGACAAGCACGGTTTGTCAGTGCGCCTGCTTTCCGACGAGAAGGGCGAGGTATGCAGCAAGTTCGGCGTTAGCCAGTTTCGCGAACGTGACGGCCACAAAAAACTCTGCATTATCCGCTCCACATTCATCATCGACAAAAACGGCATTGTTCAGCATGCCCTTTATGATATTCAGCCCAAAGGGCACGCCGCAACCGTTTATCAACTTGTACAAAGCCTGAATGGCAAAGGAAAGCATCATGCTCATCGCTAGAAACAGCGTCGTCACCCTCAGCTACAGCGTGAAGGACATAGACGGCAACCTCATTGACGGAGGCGCTGCGCCGCTGGTTTACCTGCACGGCGGTTACGGCGGCATTTTCGACCGGATTGAAGAAGCCATTCAAGGCAAAACTGCCGGTGAAAGCCTGGAGATCAAGCTGCAACCCGAGGAGGCCTTCGGTGAGTACGATGCCGAACGGATCATTATTGAACCGCGCAACCTGTTTCCGGAGAATATCGAGGTCGGCACCCAGTTTGAGCGCGGTGACGAAGAAGACATGCTATATACGATTACCGATATCACTGACGACAAGGTGGTGGTGGATGGCAATCATCCGCTGGCCGGCATGGTGCTGGTTTTTTCCTGCACGGTGACCGCCGTGCGCGATGCTACCGCAGAGGAAATTTCCCACGGCCATGTGCATGGCGCGCACGGGCATCATCACTGAACCATTGAACACCGGCGCGCCGCTCATTTCAGCGCACTTGGGCTGGCGCGCAGGAAACATCGGGATTCCCGATGTCAGCTGGTTTTTTCATCCCCCTCTTTTGCGGCATCCCCGCCCAGCGCCTTGTAGAGCTGTGCTGCAGAGGCGAGCAGCGCTCGCCGTACCTGCAATGTGTTCTGCTGCGCGATGAAGGCATCGCGCTGTGCATCAAGCAGTTCCAGATAGCTTGCCACCCCGGCGCGGTAGCGCGCATCGACAAGTTTCAGGCGTTCGCCCTGGAATTTTTCCGTTGCACTCAATGCCTTGAGTTGTTCAGCCAGCTGATCGCGTGCCACGAGCACATCAGCCACTTCACGGAAGGCCTGCTGAATGGTTTTCTCGTAATCTGCCACGGCAATCACCTTGCGCGCTTCGGCCAGGCTCACGCTGGCTTGCGTACGGCCGGAATCGAACAAGGGTTGCATCAGGTTTGGAGCAAAACTCCAGGCTCCCGTGCCGGAGTCGAACAGGCCGCCCAACGTCCGGCTGGCCGTACCAAAGGCAAGGCTCAGGCCGATACGCGGCAGGAATGCCGCCCGTGCCGCGCCGATGTTGGCGTTGGCGGCAATCAGGCGTTGCTCGGCGGCGCGCACATCCGGCCGGCGCAGCAACACTTCACTCGGTACAGCCACGGGAATATCCGGCAGATCCCCCTGCTCAGCGAGGCTGCGGCCAGCGGGTAGATTCTGCGGCGCTGTGCCTACCAGCAAGGTCAATGCATTCGCGGCCACCGCACGGCTGCGTTCGAGATTGGCGACTTCCGCCCGCGCAGATTCATAGGCCGCGTCGGCTGTGAGGAAGTCCAGATCACCGGCAAGCCCTACCTCGCGCCGTTTGGCAATCAGGCGGCGGCTTTCGGCCCGGCTGTCCAACGTGGCGCGCGCCAGAATGCTGCGTTCCTCGAATTCCTGCAGAGTGAAATAGGCGTTGGCCACATCGGCAATCAAGCTCAACCGGAAAGCTTCGCGTGCCTCTGCCGTAGCGAGAAAACCGGCACGCGCAGCCTCGGTAAGATTTTTTACCCGCCCCCAGAAATCCAGCTCGAAGGCGGTAATGCCGACATCAATATCATATCTCCGGCTGGTTTGGGGCTGCCCGGTGGGTGTGAGTTGGCCGGGGGTGCGTGCCGCTGCTTGCGACGCGGCGAGATTCGCCGTCGGCAACCGGTCGGCACGCGTGACGCCATAGAGCGCCCGCGCTTCTTCCACCCGGGCCACGGCAATTCGCATATCGCGGTTATGTTCGAACGCGGCCCCTATCAAGGCCTGCAGACGTGGATCAGGCAAAAAGCTGCGCCAGTCGGCAACCTGCGCGTCATGCATGTCGCCTGCCGCCGTTTCGCCAGCGCCGACTTTTTCGCTTGCCGGCCACTGTACAGGCACCGGAAGCTCCGGTCGTTGATAGACGGGCGCAAAAGAACAGCCGGCGAGGAGCAGTGCGGTAGCCAAAGAGCCTAATTTACGCATCGTGCGGCTCCTTGTGGGTGCGTGGATGTCCGGGGAAGATGCGCCGTACCACAACGAAGAAGAGCGGCACCAAAAGCACGGCGAGCAAGGTGGCGGCAAGCATGCCGCCGATGACTCCCGTGCCGATGGCATGGCGGCTCTCGGCGCCGGCGCCCGTGGAAATGGCGAGCGGCAGGACACCGGCCATGAAAGCGATCGATGTCATCAGGATAGGCCTGAAGCGCAGCCGGCATGCTTCCAGCGTGGCATCGGCGAGACTCATGCCTTCATCCTGCAGCTTGCGGGCAAACTCGATAATGAGGATGGCATTCTTGGAGGACAGGCCGATGATGGCAATCAAGCCGACCTTGAAATACACGTCATTGGGCAGGCCGCGCAAGGTGACGGCAAGCGCCGCGCCGAAGACGCCCAATGGCACGACCAGCATGACGGCAAAGGGGATGGACCAGCTCTCAAAAAGAGCGGCCAGGCAAAGGAATACCACAATCAGCGAAATGGCGAACAACAGGGGCGCTTGCGACCCCGACAACCGCTCTTCGAAGGAAGACGTCGACCATTCAAAGCCTATGCCGGGCGGCAACTTTTGCGCGAGTTCCTCCATGGCTGTCAAGGCATCGCCCGTGCTGCGCCCTGGCGCCGGGGAGCCGCTGATTTTCATTGAGGGGAGGCCGTTATAACGATCAACTTTTGGCGGAGCGATGATCCAGTGCGGAGTGGCAAGTTCTCCCAGCGTGACCATGGCCCCCTTATTATTGCGCACCGGCAGCTGGAGAATGTCCTCAACGCTGCGCCGCGTGTTGGCTTCCGCCTGCATCTGGACGCGCAGGATGCGCCCCTGACGCACGAAATCGTTGATGTAGGCAACCCCCAGTGCCGACTGCAGCGTATCGTTCAGGTCGGCAATCGCTACGCCCAGTGTTTCCACCTTGACGCGGTCGATGTCGAGAAATAGCTGAGGCGCCGCTTCCTGGCCCTCGGGACGCACGGCAACGAGCCGCGGATCCTGTGAGGCCATGCCCATCAGTATGTTGCGTGCCTCCAGAAGTTTTTCCCGCCCCAGGCCGGAGCGATCCTGCAAGCGAAAATCGAACCCGCCGGTAGCCGATACTTCGGGAATGGATGGCGGGTTGATCGCAAAGGCTATCGCCTCTTTCATGCGGGAGAAGGCCATATTGGATTTACGCACTATTGCCTGGGCCGAACTTTCGGCTCCGGTGCGCAAGTCCCAATCCTTGAGTATGACAAACGCAAGCCCGGTATTCTGCCCTTGCCCGAAAAAAGAAAATCCGAGGACGCCAACCACGTGCTCCACCTCTGGCAGGCCCGCATAAAACCCTTCGATCTCTTGCAAAACCTTAAAGGTGCGCGCCTTGGTAGCTCCCGGCGGGAGCTGAAAAACACTGATGAAATAGCCTTGGTCCTCCTCAGGCAGGAAGCTGCCGGGCAGTCGCGCGAAGAGGCCCGCCGTGACGCCGAGGATAACGGCATAGACCAGCAAATAACGGCCGGCTTTCTGCAGCGCACGCCCTACCCAGGAGGTATAAGTTGTTGTCGTGCGGGCAAACAGGCGGTTAAACCAGCCCAGGAAGCCGGTTGAAGGCAGCACATCGTCTTTGCCGGGTTCATGCTTGAGCAGGCTCGCGCACAAAGCTGGCGTCAGGGTAAACGACATCAAGGACGAGAACAGTATGGTCATCACCAGGGTGACGGCAAACTGGCGATAGATGGCTCCGGTAGCCCCGCCGAAAAAAGCCATGGGGACGAATACTGCCGATAGCACCAGCGTAATGGCGATGATCGCATTGACGACCTGATCCATTGCCTTGCGTGTTGCATCGCGTGGCGATAATCCTTCGGTCGCCATGATGCGTTCGACGTTTTCCACCACGACAATGGCATCGTCTACCACGATGCCGATGGCCAGCACCATGGCAAACAGCGTCAGTACATTGATCGAGTAGCCGAGAACCCAAAGCCCCAGGACCCCGCCCATCAGCGCCACCGGCACAACGATGGTAGGAATCAGGGTGGCCCGCAAGTTACCGAGAAACAGCAGCATCACCAGAAAAACGAGAAACACCGCTTCCACCAGAGTCGTCACCACCTCGCGGATTGAAATGGCAACGAACTTGGATGTGTCATAGGGCACGACGAAGGCAACCCCTTTGGGCGCATAACGTTCAAGTTCTTTTAATTTTGCACGGACGGCAGCAACTGTTTTTAGCGCGTTGGCGTCCGGTGTCAGCCGTATGCCAACGGAAACATTGCTGTTCCCGTCGAGACGGGAATCTCTTGCGTAAGTCTGGCCTGCAAGCTCTACACGCGCTACATCCTTGACGCGCAAGGTGGAGCCATTGGGATTCGTGCGCAAAAGGATGTTGCCGAATTCCTCTGTTGTGGAAAGCCGGCCCTTGGTCACGATGACCGCGTTCAGTTCCTGTCCGGGAGCCGCTGGCAACTGCCCCAATTCGCCTGTTGCCAACTGTACATTCTGTGCCCGTACGGCGCGCGCAACATCCGCCGGCGACAACTGATAGCTGTGGAGCTTGGCGGTATTCAGCCAAATGCGCATGGAGTACTCGGTGCCGAAGAGCAGCGCTTCACCCACGCCGGGCACGCGGCGTAAAGGTTCCAGAAGGTTGGCTGCGGCATAACTGCCCAGATCGACGTCATTCAGGCTTTTATCCGGCGAATTCACTGCAACAAACATCACATAGTTTCGCGCAGTCTTGTTGACTGTCACGCCGAGGCGACGCACGTCTTCGGGTAATCGTGCTTCAACACGCTTGATGCGGTTTTGTGCCTCAACGGAGGAAAAGTCCAGGTCGGTGCCGGGTTTGAACGTCAGCGTTACCGATCCGCTGCCAATTTCCGATGTCGATTCCATGTAGAGCAGGTTGTCGATGCCATTCATTTCCTGTTCGATCAGGGCCACGACGGTTTCTTCCACTACCTGGGCAGCGGCGCCGGGGTAGGTGGTGGAAATGGTCAGTCCGGGGGAGGCAACCGATGGGTATTGGGCGATAGGCAAGCTGCGTATCGCGATCACGCCGAGCAGCAGGATGATGAGAGCAATCACCCAGGCAAAAATAGGCCGATCAATAAAAAATTTGGCGAACACGGATCAGCCCTCTTTTTTGCCGTTGGCAGCGAGTGGTTTTTCTTTTGGCCGATTCTCTGTAGAAGGTGGAGTGCCGGCGCTGTCGCTTGCGTGCCATGGCACTGTTTTTACCGGCATGCCCGGTCGTGCCCGGCCATTGACGATGACTTGCTCGCCGCCCTTGAGGCCATCAGTGATAATGAAGTCGCTTCCCGCCATGCCGCCGGTCTTGACGGGTTGAGGCACCGCTTTTCCGTCGGGAGCGGCCAGCATCACGAACTGACCCTGTGGCCCGCCCTGCACCGCGCGTTGCGGCACGCGGATGGCATTGTCTGCCACGGCCGACGGGAAGCGCACACGCACGAACATGCCCGGCAGCAGTTCGCGCTTGGGATTGGGAAATTGGGCGCGGACTGATACCGCTCCCGTCGTCGGATCCACCGCCAGATTGGAAAAAAGTATCGTGCCGGGCAACGGATAAGCGCTGCCATCTTCGAGAAGCAGTTCTATGCCGGCCGATGCGACGCGCTTCAGCTTGCCGGCTTTCACCGCTGCCTGCAGCCGCAACAACTCGCTACCGGGCTGGGTGAAATTCACGTAAATGGGGTCAATCTGCTCGATCGTGGCCAACTGTGTCGCCTCTCCCCGGCCTACCAGCGCGCCTTCGGTCACCAGGGCGCGGCCGATGCGGCCTGAGATCGGAGCCGGCACGCGGGTGTTTTCCATATCCAGCTCGGCGCGCGCCAAACCCGCCTGTGCCTGCTTGTAGCGGGCCTCGGCCGTATCCGACTCCTGCTGGCTTACCGCCTTGATTTCCACGAGCGGCTTGTAGCGCTCAACCACCAGGCGCGCTGCCTCGACGTCAGCTTTTGCGGCATTGCGTGTCGCTGCATAGGTGCGCGAATCGATCTGGAACAAGGTGGCGCCTTCCTTGACATCCGACCCTTCGACAAACAACCGCTTTTCGACGATGCCCTCCACCCGCGCGCGTACCTGTGCCGTACGCCAGGCTTCCAGGCGGCCTGGCAAGTCCTGGGTCAACGTCACCGCGCCGGGGCTGATTGTGAGAGCCTCGACCTCCGTTGGCAGCATGGCGGCATCCGGACCGCCGGGCTTGCCGCTGCTTGGACTGCATCCGGCAAGCCCGGCCAGCAAGCCAATTAACAGGGAGGCGGATGTCGAACGCTGGATCAAATTCATGAAGGCATATCCTTTTGCATGAGCTGTTGCTCTACTCTTTAACGGCTTCTACCGGAATGGTGAGGGTAACTTCATCACTGACATAAGGCGCGTTTTTGCCCATCGCAAAATCGGAACGCTTGATTTTGGTGCTGGCATTTGCGCCACACGCTTCTTTCTTGAGCATGGGATGCGGCATGCAATGAAATGAAGTGACATCAAGGGTGACCGGCCGGGTGATTCCCTTGATGGTCAGATCGCCCGCCACCGCAACCAGCTTGTCGCCGTCAAACTTCATGCGATTTGACTTGAAAGTGATGTTTGGATGGTTTGCCGTGTCAAAGAAATCCGCTCCCTGAATGTGCGTATTGAACAGCGCGTAGCCAGTGTCCACTGATTTGGCATCAATTACCACATCCACAGTGCCGGTCCCGGCGGCACGATCCAGGGTGATCCGGCCGCTGGTTTTGGTGAAGCGCTGCACCTGGTTTGAATAGCCCAGGTGGTTGTATTCGAAACGCGGATAGGTGTGCGTGCCTTCAATAACATAAGTCTCCGCCGCAGAAAAAGCGGCAGACGAAAAACAGGCGGCAACAGCAAAGAAAGCAATCTTTTTCATGAAATCTCTCCTTAGTGAGTGTGGAAGAATCGCGATTATTTCTGCATGGGCAGCATGCGCGAAAAAATGCCGTCCCGGTCGACAAAACGATGTTTCAATGCTGCCATGACATGCAGGACGACTAGGCCAAGAAGCGTAAAGTTCAATACTTCATGCACTTCTTGCAGCAAGTCGCCCAAGGCCTTGTCCTTGGCGACCAGATCAGGCAGCGGCAAAATGCCGAACCAGACTGTCTGAAATCCTTTGGCGGAACTCATCAGCCAGCCGGAAAGCGGAATGGCCAGCAGCAGCAGATACAGGGAATGATGTACTGCATGAGTGGCAATGTGTTGCCAGCGGGGCAGGTCGGCCGGCAGCGGGGGTGGTCGGTGAGTGGCACGCCACAGCACGCGCATGATGGCCAGCATGAGCACGGTGATGCCTATCCATTTGTGATAACTGTAAAGCTGTAGCCTGGTTGGCGACAGGGGCAGCTCATGCATGTAAACCCCGAGCGGAAAGACGGCAAAGATCAGCAGCGCCATCAGCCAGTGGAGGACTATGGCGGTTCCGGTGTAGGTTTTTGCATGCGTCGGGTTCATTCTTTAACTTCCGGCTTATGTTCATCAAATGTTCTGCGTAAAGTCCCCAGGATTGCTTCGATGCCAAGTAAATCTTCCGCTTTGAAATTTCTAAAAGCTCGGCCGATATAGGCTAAATGTTCGGGGAACACCTTATCGAATAATTTTTGGCCCTTTTTTGTCAGCGTGATGATCTGGCTGCGGCGATCCAGTGTGCTGGGCGTCCGTTTGACTAGTCCTTTGGCCTGTAGGCGGTCAATCACCCCCGTCAATGTGCCTTTGGTAATCCAGGTCTGTTCCCCTAGTTCCTTTGGGGTCATTCCCTGCGCATTGCCGAGCGTGACAATAATATCGAACTGCGGTACGGTCAGGCCGAGCCGATGGATATTCGCGCTGGCATAGGCCTCAAAGGCCTGATAGCAACGCACGAGCTCCTTTAACGCTGATCGGACGGTGGCTTGCTGCATGGCATACAAAAAGTAGTTCTAGCTAGAACCAGTTTAGCAGAGCCAATCATTGGCCGTCAAATTTTAATTTCCCGCCAATACTGTCCATGCGGTGCTTGGCCGGCAAAGTCGTGCCGAACGCGGGTGGCGCAAAAACGAAATGCTGCTGCCGTGCCGTCCAGAAACGGATTCAAACTAGCACCGGCTTTTTCGTGATGCCTGTTCCTGCGACTGTTCTTGATTACAATGAAAGCATGTCTGCGCCACCTGCCCATCCATCCTTTTGGCAAGCTTTTCGCTACTGGCTGAAACTCGGCTGCATCAGTTTTGGCGGCCCGGCGGGGCAGATCGCCGTAATGCATCGCGAGTTGGTGGAAGAGCGCCGCTGGATTTCCGAGCGGCGTTTTCTGCATGCGCTCAACTATTGCATGGTGCTGCCCGGCCCGGAAGCGCAACAGCTCACCATTTATATCGGTTGGCTGCTGCATCGCGCCTGGGGAGGCATTATCGCGGGCACCCTGTTTGTGCTGCCTTCGCTTTTTATCCTGATCGCTTTAAGCTGGATTTACCTGGCCTTTGGCAATGTCCTGTGGGTGCAGAGCATCTTCACCGGGATCAAGCCCGCCGTTGTTGCGGTGGTGGCCTTCTCGGCCTGGCGGATTGGTTCGCGCACGCTGAAAAATCCCCTGCTGTGGAGCATTGCTGCAGCTTCGTTCATCGGTATTTTCTTCCTGCGCCTGCCTTTCCCGCTCATCATCCTGCTCGCCGGTCTTGCGGGATGGATCGGCGGACAACTGGTGCCGGACAAATTTTCCGCCAGCCAGCACAGTGCAGCGGTGCAACACTTTGGCCCCGCCGTCATTGACGACGACACGCCGCCGCCGGGGCATGCGCAGTTCCGGCCGCTGCGGCTGGCGTTGCTGCTGCTCGCCGGCCTCGCCCTATGGGCAGGCGTGATGCTGACGCTCGGCCATGCGGTGCTGCGGGAAATGGGGTTGTTTTTCAGCAAGGCCGCGCTGCTGACTTTCGGCGGCGCCTACGCGGTGCTGCCTTATGTTTATCAGGGGAGCGTCGAGACCTACGGCTGGCTCACCGGCCCGCAGATGATCGACGGCCTGGCGCTGGGCGAAACCACGCCGGGGCCGCTGATCATGATCGTGACGTTTGTCGGTTTCATCGGCGCATGGGGTAAACAGGTTTTCGGCCCCGACATGCTTTTCATGGCGGGCGCCGCCGGTGCGCTGGTGGCGACCTTTTTCACCTTTCTGCCTTCCTACCTGTTCATTCTCGCCGGTGCGCCCCTGATTGAAGCGACTCACGGCGACATCAAATTCACTGCGCCGCTGACCGGCATCACGGCGGCCGTGGTCGGCGTCATTCTCAATCTTGCGGTGTTTTTTGCCTGGCATGTGTTGTGGCCTGGGGCCATGCCCGCGGCGCCCTTCGCCGGCCGTTTCGCCATCGGCTCCGCATTGCTCGCCGTGGCGGCCGGCATTGCGCTGTTCCGCTACAAGGCGGGCATCGTGAAAGTGATTGCTGCGTGCGCGCTGGCCGGCCTGTTGGGTGCGCTGTTGCCCTGAAAAGCCAACGATAGGCCGAATCAATCCAGCGCCTCGCTATTGAAGCCATCGCACGCCGCCAGATCAAACCCTGCGTCGGCAGGCAATTGCTTGGCCAAGCCACGCAAGGCGGTACGCAGGCCTTCTTCCAGCACCGGGTGATAAAAAGGCAGGCGCAGCAAATCGCGCACCGTGAGCGAACGGCCGATCGCCAATGCCAGCAGATGCGCCATGTGTTCGGCAGCCGGCGCGCACATTTCGGCCCCCAGCAGGCGGCCTTCCTGCGGGCTGGCGTAAATGCGCAGGAGGCCCTTGTTGCGCTGGCCGGCGCGCGCGCGGCCCTGGTGCTCGAAATTCACTTCGCCGACCAATGGCTTTACGCCATCCAGTGTGTTGAAACGGCGGCCGACCATCGCCAGACCGGGGTCGGTGAAGACGATGACCAGCGGCGTGCGGCGCGCAAAACAGGTGACGCCTGGCTGCGTGGCGTTGATGCCGGCGATGTGGCCGTCATCGGCGGCTTCATGCAGCAGAGGCATTTCGGCATTGGCGTCGCCGGCCAGAAACACGGGCAGATCCGCGACTTGCAGGGTGGTGCGGTCTACCCTTGGCATGCCCTGGGCATCGAGCGCGACACCCAGCGTCTCCAGCCCGAGATCGTCGATATTGGGGCGCCGCCCGAGCGCGGCGAGAACCTGATCGACTTCGATTTCCCGATTGTCATCACTCGGGCCGGTACGCACGCGCACGCCATTCGCTGTGGCGGCGAGTTCCGCATCGGCGCCGGGATGCAAGGAAAACTCACGCCCCAGCAAATCCATGGCGACTGCATTGACTTGCGGATCGGTCACGCCGGCGATGCTCTTGTTGCGGCTAAAAGCCGTCACCTTCACCCCGAGCCGTGAGAGCGCCTGGGCGATCTCGACGCCGAGCGGTCCCAGCCCCACCACCGCCATGCGCGCAGGCAGGGTTTCCTGCTCGAAGAGCGTATCCGTCGTTTGCACCCGCTCACCCAGCGCGCGCCAGGCTGCGGGCACCACGGGGCGCGAACCGGTGGCAATGATGATGCTGCGCGCGCGCACTTCGCGGCCGTTGACTTGCAGCCGACCCGGACTCAGCAGGCGTGCGCGGCCGGAAATGGCACGTTCGCCCAGCGTCTCCGTGGCATCCAGCGTACCGGCGACAAATTCGTCGCGCAGCCGGCGCACGCGGCGCAGCACCGCGGCGCTATCCACCGTGAGGCGATCCGCGCCGTGAATGCCGAATCCGTCGAATGCGGTGCGATGATGAAATGCGTTCGCCGCCTCGATCAACAGCTTGGAAGGCATGCAGCCAACGCGGGCGCAGGTGGTGCCCCACGGCCCGTCATTGATGATGACAAAATTCTGCGTGCGTTTTTTTACTTCGCGCAGCGCGGCCAACCCCGCGCTGCCCGCGCCGATGATGGCGACATCGACAGTTTCAGGCATGATGATTCTCCCTGTGCGTATGGCAGTTCCTGTGAGATGCAGAACAGTAGTCTCCAGCTTACAATGAAGCCTGCGAGCAAAACGGTGTGATGCCCATTTGCGTTTTCCCCGACCGAAACTTTACAGGCAAGATCCCATGGGATATCGACTTTCAAAAATCTACACACGCACCGGCGACGCCGGCACCACCGGCCTGGGCGACGGCTCGCGTGCGCCCAAGAATTCCGCGCGCATCGCGGCGCTGGGCGACGTGGATGAAGTGAATTCGCTGATCGGCGTCATCCTCTGCGAAGAACTGCCGGACGATGTGCGCGAGCTGTTCACCGGCATCCAGCATGACCTGTTCGATCTGGGCGGCGAAATGTCAATCCCCGGCGCGGTCTTGCTCAAGAGCACGCAGCCCGCGCGGCTTGAAGCCGCCATCGACCATTACAACGACGCGCTGCAGCCGCTCAAGGAATTCATTCTGCCCGGCGGCACGCGCGCTGCCGCGCTGACCCATCTGGCGCGTACCGTTTGCCGCCGCGCCGAGCGCGCCGTCGTTGCGCTGGCCGCCACCGAAACTGTTTCGGATAGCGGACGGCAATACCTCAATCGGCTTTCCGACCTGCTGTTCGTGCTCGGCCGCTGGCTCAACAAGGCGGCGGGCGGTAGTGATGTGCTGTGGCAAAAGGGGAAGAACGCCTGAAAAAGTCGGCGCTGGCAACACGCTGCGGAGCGAGTACCCTTGGGGTGCGCCGCGAAGCAGGTTCCCTGGGGGGATGGCGAGAGAGGCCGTTGCACACGCGATAACCGTCCGGTAAACGTATTTCTCCTGCATATCACTTCGTGCCATATATCAAATCGATCAAATCGATCAAATCGCCCTGGTCGCCGCATCTGCCGCATGCGCACGCCGCACGCCCGTATGACACCTGGCTGCGCGAGCGCCGTTCGCTCACTGCACGCTGGCAAAAAGCCAGCGGCGCATTTCGCGTCGAGCCCCTGCGCCAGGCATTGCTGCCGCCGCTGGCCGATGAACGCGCAGTGCTTGGCCTGCCGCCGCGCCGTCGCGCCTGGGTGCGCGATGTCGTGCTCTATTGCGGCGCCACGCCGGTCGCCTTTGCCCATGCCGTCGCGCCCGTCACGCGGCGCGGCGCGGTGCAGCGCTGGCTGCGGAACCTGGGCCGCCGCTCGCTCGGCACGCTGCTGTTTTCCCACCCCGGATTCGTTCGCCTCGCCGTCGAATATGCCGCCATCGATGCGCGCCATCCGCTGCATGCCGGAATTTTTGCGTACACCCGATCACATGAGCGATACTGGGCGCGACGCACGCTGTTCGCATTTGGCAGTCAGCGCGTAGTGTTGACAGAGATTTTTCTGCCCGCTGTGTTGGCCTACTGATTCTTTTTTGCGGCGGAGACTATGCCTTGCTTTCAGCCGTTCTCGCGATGTTTTTCAAAACCCTATCCACTTGAGGAGAAAAAATGACCCCACGCCTCGCCGCTATTCTTGGCGCGCTTACCGCAGACGCCGCAACGCTTGGCCTGCACTGGCTGTACGATGCCGGCCGGCTGAAAATCCTGCAACAACAGGGGCCGCTTGCCTTCCGCGCCCCCGACGCGGCGAACTATCACGGGGTGCCGGGCTACTTCGCTCACGCCGGCAAGCGCATCGGCGACCTGTCCTTTTACGGCGAAGCCTGCCGCCAGATGCTGGCGCATCTAGCCAAAACCGGCGGGCGTTTCGAACGCCAGAAATTTCAGCAGGAATGGCTGGCGGCTTTCGGCCCCGGCGGCAGTTGGGTCGGTTATGCCGACCGTCCCACGCGCCTTACCGTGGTGCGCCTGCTGGGCTATGCCAAACCGGATGAGTACCCCGCCGTTTCAGGCGTCGACGACGATCAGCTGCCCGCGCTGGAATGCATACCGGCGCTTGTTGCCAGCCATCGCAGTACGCGCGATGAACTCATCAGCACCGTGCAGCAGGCCGTTGCCGTAACCCACGATCACCCGCTGGCGCGCGACGCGGCCACCGTCTCTGCCATTGCGCTGGATGAAGTGCTGGCCGGAACATCCTTGCCCCGGGCGCTCGCCGTTGCGGCTAAAGCGGCCGGCGACGTGCTCCGGCCACTGCTTGACGAAGCGCTCGCCATGCCGGCTCTCGATGCGCCTGCGGCTGCCGCGCGCTTTGGCATGCCTTGCCACCTGTATCAAGGCCTGCCCGTGCTGTTCCACATTGCCCGCCATGCCGGCAATTACCGCGAGGCTGTCGAAGCCAATATTCTCGCCGGTGGCGATAGTTGCGGCCGCAGCCTGCTGCTCGGCGCCCTCACCGCAGCGCGCGACGCCGCGCAACCTGCGGCCGCATCCCCACAGTCTTCCGGCATTCCCCTGGGCTGGCTCAGCCAATTGCATGGCATTGCGGGCATGGTTCGCGATGCGGAAAGTTTGCCGGCCGCATAGCCACATCGGACATCAGCCGCGCAAAAGAAACACGGCACGCAGATAACTTATCTGCGTGCCGTGTTTCATGCAACTACTGCGCCGGAATCTTGGCTATACCTCGCGCTGCCACAACATGGCGTGGGTGACGATGTACTGGTATTTGCGGCTGTGCTCGCGGATCACCAGGGGCACCTCGGCCTCACGGCGCAGGACAAATCCTTCATGCGTGAACAGCTCGCGCAGGGCATCGGCGCTTTTCACCTCGCGGCCATCCTTCGCATAACCGCCCAGCCAGGCGCCGTGCGGGGTGAATTGCTCCAGCCAGCTGTACGGTGAAAACAGCGCCACCAGTCCGCCCAGCCTGACCAGCCCGCGCGGCCCGCCGAGACGCCCAAGCAATGATTTCGGGCTGGGCAGGCGGCACAGCAGATTGGCCATCAGCACCGCATCGAAATCGACATAATCGGCGGGCAGCGAGCAGGCATCCGCCTGGCGGAAGGCCACGCGGCGGCGGTCAATGGCCGGGTCGACCCGCGCCGCAAGCTGCGCACCGAGCTCGCCTTCGTCCTTGCGGAAGTAGTCGAAGCGGCCCTCGCGCTGCAGGGCTTCGGCGGTATCGATGAACGCACGCGAAAGATCGACGCCGATGACTTCATGGTAGGTGCGCGCCAGCTCGAAACTTGCCCGGCCCACGGCGCAGCCGACTTCCAGCGCGCGCTGGGTGCCTGCGCCGAATTCCTGCGCGCCGTCCAGCAGCCATTGCGCGCAGCGCAGCGGAAATTCCGTCGCATCCTGCGGGCCGAAGGCGTGCGGCATCTGGTCTGCCTTGCTGCCGAAATGCAGCAGCATGTAGTCATTCACCATCTGCCGGTCTTCATAAACGTGATGTGCTGCGTCCTCGCCGTCAAGGTGAATGGCGCCGCCATCGTGCATCGCTTCGACCAGCCGGAACCCCGCGTGCTGGAAGAAATGCGGCCGGAAGTGGAAACGCGCCCAGGGACCGGCCTCTTCGCCAGTGGAAACCCATGAGCCGCCGAGAATCATCTGGTGCTGGCCGTCGTAACACGGGCTGCTGAAATCGTCGTAATACGGATGCACCTCGCTCCCCGGCAGGGGATTGAAATCATCTTCCAGCCACTGCCAGACATTGCCGAAGACATCGTAAAACCCGGCGCTGGTGACGCGGCCCGCATCCACCGGAGTGGACGAGCCATACGCCAGGTTGAGATTGATTCCCTGGCTGCGGAACGCGGCGCCGTCGCAATGCAACGCCGGATCGTCGGCCACGCTATGCACCGGGTCGCGCAGGGCGTGATGCTCGTTTTCAGTGGGCAGCCGGTAGGTTGCGCCGTCCTGCGCCGACTTCCAGGCGCAGTAGGCGTGCGCCTCATGGCCGTTGACCTCGGCCGGCCAGTTCCACGGCATGTCGATAATTTCAAACAGCGTGCGCAGCTTGTAGCGGTGCAGGCCCGCCGGGCCATCCGGCACCCAGAAAGTTGGCCACTTGATATTGCGATAGCTGCGCCAGGCCCAGCCGGTGGGCGACCAGTAACGCTCATCCCGGTAACCTCCGGCGGCGACGAACTCGTGAAACTCGCCGTTGCTCGCCAGCCGGGCGCTTGCGCGGAAGGCTTCCACGCGCACGCTGCGCGAACCGTATTCATTATCCCAGCCGTAGGACGGCCAGTCCGCCGGCTTGCCCAGCGTTACGCGGGTCGCCGCCACGTCGCGCATTTCCGGCGCCGGATAGTCGATGCCGGGACGGGGGCGCAGCGCTGTCGCCGCCTCGCGCGGCGCAGCCGGATAAAGCGCCGGCCAGGCCGCCGGACGCTGCACGCACTCCAGCGGCAGCTCGTGCAGCAGCACGGTGGAAGTCTCAAGGTGAATGCGCTCATGCTCAAAGCCCATGAACAGCGCCCACAGCGGATCCTGCATGGTGATTGGCGCATGGCCGTCGGCCAGCCCCGGATGCGTGGCGATTACCCGGCTGACCGTGGCATGCACGGCGGCGCGATAGGCGCGCGCCTCGTCCACGGCGGGCCACAGCATTTCGTTTTTCGACATGTCATCCCAGCGCATTTCATCGACACCGACCTCGAACAATTTTTCAAAGTAGGGGTTCAGCGGCTCGCTAATCAAACCGGCAACGCGCAATTTGTTGATATAAAACACCGGCGGATGGCAGAAGTAAAACACCATCGGATGCCGCAGCCCGTGATAGGGCGGGCGAAAAAACGCTTCTTCCCCCTTGAGCCCGGCAAACAGGGTCTCGGTCAGGGTCCAGCCATTGTCAAAATAGTCCTGCACTTCGCGGCGGGTGCAGGCGGCAAGATTGGGCAGGGGCAGCGCGGTGAGGGTGCCGCCGGCGGTCAGCCCGGGACAGGCTGCCGGGTTTTTCCCGGTCCACCATTTTTCATCGCGCGGACCAGCGAGCGCGGCCTGGTTCCCCCGCAGATTGCGTCGCCAGGGTTCGTCGTAGCGGGCCGCTACGGTTGAGGGAGTATTCATGGTTGCTGCCTCCTTGCAAAATTATTCTTGAAACGCAGCGCGATAAAGTCTGACGCAAAAAAATCCGGCATCACAGTGGCTGCGTTTCCCACTGTTCATGGCAATTTTTGGAATTTGCCGAATGTACCGCATTTTTTCACCCTTGCGGACACGTGTTTTCGCAAGAAAAGCTTTCGAGCATGCAGCACAAGGCTGTATTCAGGTTCAGCAGTTTTTGGGGCGGGCCGCCGTTCTACAGTGCATAGTGCTTTTCCTGGAATAAACGGATGCAGGCGTCCACCACGTCCGCATCGTAGATCGGCCCTTTGTGCTCTGAGATTTCCTCCAGCGCCTTGGGCATCCCGAGGCCAGGCCGGTAGGGGCGATGGGATGCCATCGCTTCCACCACGTCGGCGACGCAAAGGATGCGCGCCTCAAGCAGTATCTGCCCGCCCTTCAGGCCGCGCGGGTAGCCCGATCCATCCAGCCTTTCATGGTGCTGCCATACGATCTGGGCGACAGGGGTGGAGAATGCGATGTCCTTGAGAATGTTGTAGCCCACTGCGGGGTGCGTCTTGATGATCTCGAACTCGGCCGCCGTGAGTTTGCGGGGGCTGGCAAGTATTTCTGCGGGAACGTGAATCTTGCCGATGTCATGGAGTATGGCCGCCAGGCGCAACCCCTCGATCTGCTCGGACGGCAGTCCCATTTCCGTGGCAATGGCCACCGCGAGGTTCGCCACTCGGCGCTGATGGCCGGCGGTATAAGGGTCGCGCGCCTCCACCGTGGTGGCAATGGCCTGCACCGTTGCTTCCAGAAGCTGCTTCAACTCTTCAGCCTGGCGCAGGTGCTTCATCTGCAGCTCATCGTGCTTGCTGCGATCGCGCAGCACGGCGATACCATACGCCAGGTCGTCGGCAGCCTCGGTGAGCAGTCCGACTTCTTCTTCGTCAAACGCGTTGGCGGTATCCGAATACATGCCGAGAAAACCAAATGTCCCGACCCTGTCTTTCAGCGGCAAGGTGATGGACGAGGCATAGCCGCGCCTGACTGCTTCCTCGCGCCAGAAGGCGAATCGGGGGTCATTGAGGATATCCCGCGTCACCTGGGGAATCTGCTCTCGGATGCACCGGGCGCCCGGTCCGCTTCCGCGCTCGGTGTCGGCCCAGGTGAGATTCAGGTTCTTGAGATAGCCGCTCTCCTGCCCGGCATATGCAAAGGGCAGGATCGTCCGGGCCTCGTCATGCATCGCGTAGCCCACCCAGGCCATGCGATAGCCGCCCTGTTCCACCATGGTCGCGCAGAAGTTCTGCGCCAGGCTCTGCTCATCCTGAGCCCGGATCATGTGGTGATTGCAGCGTCTGATGGTGCCGTACATGCGATTGAGTCGCTGCAATCGCTGTTTCGTGGCATGCAGGTCGGTCACTATGAGATAGCCTTGGATTGCGTAGCCGGCATCACGCAGGAAATGAGTTTGCACAGGGCGGGCGTAAGCGGGTTATTGCTATCTACGTCCATATCTATTCCTCCGTGACGCCATGCATCATGCCACTAACCGCACGCAGACATATGTAGTACTGTTTAACGCCGGGAATCATCGGCTCGCGCCAGGCGGGTCCGGTGGATTGAAAGCTCAGGCCGGCTTACTGGCGACAGGTTGCGCGTGCACCACCCGATTGCGTCCCGCCAGTTTCGCGCCATACAGCGCCTTGTCCGCTTCTTGAAGCAAGAAGCCCTCTGCCTGGCGCTTGTGAGGAATCACAGACGCCACACCCAGGCTAACGGTTATCTGCCGTGATCCACCATACACCATGTTGAGATCGTTGATTGCTTTTCTGATCGCATCGGCGACCTTCTGCGATTCCGTCAAATCCATGTCTCCCAGAAGCAAAGCGAACTCGTCGCCGCCGAGGCGTGCCGCCAGATCGCTGGGTCTGCGGGCCAATGCCTGCAGAGCCTGGCCAACACTGACAAGGCATTGGTCTCCGGCTGGATGCCCGAGTTCATCGTTGTAGTCCTTGAAATAATCGACATCGCACATGATTAAACTGATCGCCGACCTGTTGCGGATGCCCCTGCGCATTTCGTTGCCCAGAAACTGGTTGAAACACCGGCGATTGGCCAAGCCGGTGAGCGGGTCATGCAAGGCCAGATATTCGGCCCGTTCCTCAGCCAGCTTGCGCTGCGTGATATTGTGATGGGAGATTACAAACAGGCGCCTTGAGCCATCTTTGCCACCTTTCAGGCCGGCAACGCGCATCGTAAACCAGCGTTTCTCTTCCGGGCTGTGGCAGGGATATTCAAAGTGGAAAAAATCACGGTTACCGTTCAAAACCTCCGCGATGCCTTGTGCTGCTTCACTGGCAAGGTTATCGCCGGCAGCGGCGGAGGCAGACAAGACGTCAAGATAGTTGCAGCCTACGCTGGCAGAGCCGGGAGAAAGCCCGTTTTCGATTCCGAAATTTGTCCAGGCAAAATTGACATCAATGATGAAACCCGCCTGGTCGATTACGGCGATCTGCTCTTCCAGCGAATTGATCACCAGCGTGTGCAGCGCCGCCCGGTTACGCATGACGCATGACTCCGGGCCAGGCATGCAGGCCTGCCACCGGATGGAATGGGTGAACCTTCATCACCGCTGCCTACAGGGAAAGCAAGTGCCCAGAAAGGGTTTCCGGCGCTGACAGGAAGGGCGAATGACCGGTCGCCATGGAATAGACGCGTTGGCAAGGCAAACGCGCGTACATGGCTCTCTGCGCTGCCAGGCTGATGGCCCGGTCTGCGGCGCATTCGATATAGACGCGGGGGATTTTGCCCCAGCGGTCCGCAGTGGTCTCAACTGGCGTGGCAAGCGGCGCCGTCGCTTGCGGTACGAGAAGGGCCTGCGCCAGCGCAACGTCCGCGGGAGAACAGTCGGCGTAGAACACGTCGCGCAATGCCTCCGGCTTGATGACTGCCGAAGACTGGTCAGACGCAAAGATGAGGTTGCCGCGCGCCTCTCCGGCGGCATCCGTGTGCAGCTCTTCGAGCAGGCTGCGACCGTTTGGGAGCAGGAACGCCGTCAGGTAAACGAGCGTCTTCACCTTCTGCGGCATGGCCTCGGCCGCTTGCGTGATCACGATGCCCCCCATGCTGTGTCCAAGAAGGTGGACGGCTTCGCCGCAAGCCTCCAGCGCTTCGCAAACCCTGTCGGCGTAACTCTGCAAGGACACCGAATGCAACGGCGTCTTATCGACGCCTAGCGCCGGCAGATCGGGCGCGATCACCGTATGTCCGTGCTTTTGCAGAAGCGGAACAACCTTGTGCCAGCACCACGCGCCGTGCCATGCGCCATGGATGAGAACGAAAGTGCTCATGCGGGTTTCCTTTGCAATGTTGATCGACTGCCAAAAAGACGCGAGGGGCGATGGCAGATGTTCCAACGCATGAAGCCAGCGGACGCTGCTACGACCCGCTTACCTTGCATCCGTTCAGGCAGAGCGCAGCAGCTTCAGCAGCGCTTCCGCTGCGGGCCCGGAAGAGGCCGGGTTCTGGCCCGTCACCAGCTTGCCGTCCACCAGCACATAGGGAGACCAGTCGGCGCCCTTGCTGTAGTTGCCACCCCTCTCCTTGAGCTTGTCTTCCAGCAGGAAAGGCACAACCGTTGTGAGCCCGACGGCCTCTTCCTCCGCGTTGGAAAAGCCGGTCACGCGCTTGCCCTTGACCAGGAACTCCCCGTCCTTGCCGCGTACGTTGACAAGCACGGCCGGGGCGTGACACACCGCGCCAACCGGTTTGCCGGTCTTGGCGAAAGCTTCGATGAGCGCGATTGATGTCGCATTGTCGGGCATGTCCCACAGCGGGCCGTGGCCGCCGGGATAGAAGACCCCGTCGAAATCGCCAGCCGACACATCGGCCAGCTTCCTGGTGTTCGCAAGCTGGGTTTGCGCGGCGGTATCGGCGCGGAAGCGCCCCGTCGCTTCGGTCTGGAACTCGGGAAGGTCGCTCTTCGGATCGAGCGGCGGCTGGCCGCCCTGCGGCGACGCCAGCGTGATGGCTGCGCCGGCATCCTTCAATACGTAATAGGGGGCGGCGAACTCTTCCAGCCAGAAACCTGTTTTCTTTCCGGTGTCGCCGAGTCGGTCATGAGACGTAAGAACAATGAGAATCCTCATCGCGAACTTCCTTTTGTTTGGGAGCCTGTTTTGAAATATCAGTGTACCACTGCGCGATCGACTCATTCACTGCTTGCTCCACCCAACGTTGAAGGTAAGGGGCTGCGGCGCAGAAGAGACGGGTCGGAGAAGCCACGCCGGTTCCGCAGTCCCGCTTGACCGAAGTGTTAGACCTCACAGCCGCTCATCCAACTTACAGAACAGCAGGCTTGCAAGGAAAAAGTGGTGAATTGCTCGCTCCGGCGTAATAACAATGTTCCCATGCGCTTTGGGATTGCGAATCCCGATCATCGCTCCAGCAAACAAATCCATGTGGCCTTGTTGAATATTGCGACCCGTCTCAGTCGCGAGGTCATCTAACCTGATCGTCGGATTGTTTGGTGTGAATGCTTTTCGCATCAGTGGGGCGCCATCCAGTTCTTCATTCGTCGCCTTTTTGTGAAGTAGTTTGACGACAGAGTTGACTTCTTTTAGGACTGCCTCAACTGCATCAGCGTAGTGGCCGGCCTCGAATCGTGGCTTTGCGAGGACAACCACACTCGGATGTAGAAGTCCCCAAACTTGGCCTGTTTTGTCGTCTTCCTTTTCCGGCGGTTGTCCGACCATATCTGGATTATGCTTAATTCGGGTTAGTGCGGAGCGTAAGACGGAAATTATGTCTTCCACGCTTTTGAAAGAAGGTGAATGCGTGAAATTGCTTACCCCTTCGTTCGCAATATTAGCGATGTTCTGGGAGTACCGATTTCGCCCTAACGAATCAGTGAACAGATCAACAAGCTCTTGGACGATTTGGCGATATCTTGGATCGTCGTTCTGATTAATATGAATGCCATCTCGCGTTCTCGTGTAGCGAGCCAGGATCCCGGAAAGATCGGATTCGTAATGCTCCAAGTGTGCAATAACGTCTGCAGGGCTCACAGGCTTTTGTCCTTGAGGTCTAACATGAAGGTCACCGGCGGAGCGCCGCAGGCGCGGAGTCCGTGTGAACCGAA
>CAZQTB010000006.1:0-84634 GCA_964596295.1 uncultured Rhodocyclaceae bacterium
TTATCGATGACCACGGCGGTGAAATCCGTCTGGCCAACAACAACGGCGGCGAAGTCAGCCTGTGGCTGCCGCTGGCCAAAAACAGTTAACAACGAAGGTTGATATGCCAAAAATACTCGTAGTCGATGATGAAGTCGGCATTCGCGAATTGCTTTCGGAAATTCTTTGTGACGAAGGCTACGACGTGGAGCTGGCCGAAAATGCCGCCAGCGCGCGTGCGGCGCGCGCCGCCGGACAGCCTGACCTGGTCCTGCTCGATATCTGGATGCCGGATGTTGACGGCCTCAGTTTGCTCAAGGAATGGGCGGCGCATGGTCAGCTCAACCTGCCCGTGGTGATGATGTCCGGCCACGCCACGATTGATACCGCTGTGGAAGCCACGCGAATCGGCGCGTTGGATTTTCTGGAAAAGCCTATCGGCATACAAAAGCTGCTGCTGACCGTAAAAAAGGCGCTTGCCCGTGGCAACCGGCAACCCGGCGGCGGGCTGTCGCTCGCCGCATTTACCCGCCCTGGCGCGTTGCGCAACCTGAGGCGACGGTTGGACCAGCTGCTCGCCAGCAGCCCCCTGCTGCTATTGCGCTCGGCTCCCGGCGGCATCGTCGAACTGGTTGCCCGCACCGCGCAAACGGCAGGCAAGCCCTGGCTGGACCTGGCACATGAATCCAATCCGCTGAGCACGGAAAGCCTGAAGCATCTTTCCGGCGGCTTGCTATGGTGTGAAGAATTGGCGTGGCTGGGCCGTTTGCAGCAAAAAAACCTGCTCTTTGCCGCCGAACGGCTCGCAAAGTACCAGCTGCGTCTGGTTGCCGGCACGACCCATGACGCCGCCGGGCTTGTTGCGCTGGGGTGGGATGCCGCCGGGCTCGCGCCCTTGTTCGAAACGGTGCTGGGTGTTCCTGCGCTGGCCGACCTGAAGGAAGACGTGCCCGACATTGCCGCGCACCTTCTTGACGGCTATCTGGCGGAAAATGAGGGCGTCGCGCCCCGCCGGTTCTCCGGCGGCGCGCTGGAGGCCCTGCGTCAGTACGCCTGGCCGGGGGGTTACGCCGAATTGCGGGCAGCCGTGAAATCGCTGGCTGTCACCTGTATCGGTGAAGAGATTGCCGCCGAGGACGTGCTCCACCTGCTGTTGCCCGCCGGGACGCCGAACACGGTTGCCGCCGGACTTGCGGCAGAAATCGTTCAGCAACCCTTGCGCGAGGCCCGCGAAGCCTTTGAACGCCTGTACTTCGAGCACCATCTGGCACAGGTCAGCGGAAACATGACGCGCCTTGCCGAAAAAACCGGACTGGAGCGCACGCACCTCTATCGCAAGCTGAAAGATCTGGGATTGCGCTGACCTGAAAGTCTTTGCTGCGTTATTCAGCCCTGTCTCATGGAGACGCCCGGGCCGTAGTGCGATAATTCCTGTCTTGCCCAGCCGGTATTTTTCCATGGCCCGCCCTAAAAACGATACTTTTCTGCGCGCAGTGTTGCGCGAACCCGTTGCCTACACGCCCGTCTGGTTGATGCGCCAGGCCGGGCGCTATCTCCCGGAGTACAACGAGACGCGGCGGCGGGCAGGCAGTTTTCTCAATTTGTGCAAAAACCCGCAACTGGCCTGCGAAGTGACCCTGCAACCGCTGGCGCGCTTCAATCTTGATGCGGCCATTCTGTTTTCCGACATCCTCACCGTGCCCGACGCGATGGGTTTGGGACTGTATTTTGCCGAGGGCGAAGGGCCGAAATTTGAGCGGCCGCTGCGCAACGAATGGGAGATCCGCGACCTCACGGCGCCCGACCCCAACGTCCATCTGCGCTACGTCATGGATGCGGTGGCCGAAATCCGTCGCGCGCTGAACAATGCAGTGCCGCTCATCGGTTTTTCCGGCAGTCCCTGGACACTGGCCTGTTATATGGTCGAAGGCGGCGCCTCTGCCGACTATCGCCGCATAAAAACCATGCTCTACGACCGGCCTGACCTGCTGCATCGCATTCTCGATGTGACGGCAACTGCGGTGACCGGCTACCTCAATGCCCAAATCGAATCCGGCGCCCAGGCAGTGATGATTTTCGATTCCTGGGGCGGCGTGCTGTCGCATGCGGCCTATCACGAATTTTCGCTCGCCTATATGCGGCGCATCATCGCCGGCCTGAAACATACTCACAATGGCCAGCGCGTGCCCTGCATCGTCTTTACCAAAGGCGGCGGCCAGTGGCTGGAAGCCATTGCCGATACGGGCTGTGATGCCGTAGGGCTGGACTGGACCACCGATCTGGGTGCGGCGCGTCAGCGCGTGGGCGATCGCGTCGCGTTACAAGGCAATCTCGACCCCATGGTGCTGTTCGCCGCGCCAGACAAAGTTGAGACGGAAGCACGTCGCGTACTGGATAGTTTTGGCGAAGGCACGGGCCATGTATTTAATCTTGGCCACGGAATTTCACAATTTACGCCGCCGGAAAATGTCGCTGTACTAATTAATGCTGTGCACAATCATGATCAGCGCGGCTCTTCACAGGATTGATTTTGCAACCTGTTGGGAGACGGGCAACAGACTCATTTCCCTAACGTAAATGCCCGCCGCACAAGGCTTTGAGGAAGGCAAATTTTTCCTGCGGATGCCAACTTATGCACAAAATTGGCTAATGCCCAGCCAACCGCCCCCTCGCCCGGCAAATTAATGAAGTTATAATTTAACTTCATGTTTTATAAAGGTTTTATTTTGTTCAAATATTGCACAAATAAGTCAGGAACCTTGTCGACGGGAGACTTGGGTCATGTTTTTGGGGTTTGCTCACAAAGTTATTCACAGAATTTGTGGGTAAGAATTTTTCTTCATTACAACAATAAGTTGCAACGATTTAGCAAGATTCTTTCGAACTATCGCAAGCAAGCGCCTGACGTGGCATGAGCATCGTTCGCATCGCCCTCGATCTGCCCCTGCCCAGGCTATTTGACTACCTGGCCGCAGATGCCAACGCAAGCGATATTGGCTATCGGGCGAGCGTGCCATTTGGCAAGGGTTCGCGGACCGGTGTGATTGTCGCCTGCGTGGCAACCAGCGAACAGCCGATTGAAAAACTGAAAGCGGTAACGGCAATTCTGCGCAACATGCCGCGCTTGCCTGCTGACTGGTTGGCGCTGTGTGAATTCTGCGCTCGGTATTACCAGACCCCGCTGGGTGAAGTGACAGCTTTTGCACTGCCGCCCATGCTGCGACGGGGCAAGCTGCCGCGCGTCCCGCAGGCCGAAAAAGGCGGTCTCGCCGTCCCGCCGGCGCCGACTTTTTGCCTGCCGCCGCTGTTGTCTGCGCAGCGCGCCGCCATTGAACAGATTGTCGACGTCACGGACTTTCAAACCTTTTTATTGCATGGGGTGACCGGCAGCGGCAAGACGGAGGTCTATTTACGGGCGATAGAGGCGGTTTTGGCGAAAGGCGGGCAAGCGCTGATGCTGGTGCCGGAAATCGCCCTGACGCCACAACTTGAAGGCCGCGTGCGCTCACGCTTTCCGTGTGCGCACATAGTCGTTGCCAACAGCGGCGTGGCTGAAGCCGCGCGCGCACGGGGCTTTCTCGCAGCGCTGGACGGCCGTGCGGAGATTGTGCTCGGCACGCGGCTGGCCGTATTCACGCCGATGCCACGTCTGCGGCTCATCATTGTGGACGAGGAGCACGACGCCTCATTCAAGCAGCAGGACGGCCTGCGTTACTCGGCGCGCGACCTGGCCATCTGGCGTGCGCATCAACAACGCTGCCCTATCGTCCTCGGTTCGGCAACGCCGTCGCTGGAAAGCTTCCAGCATGCGCTGGATGCCCGCTATCGCCTGCTGGAGCTGCCCCAGCGCGCAGTGGCCGAGGCGCCGCCCGTAGTACGCACCATTGATACGCGCCGCGAAAAACTGCAGGAAGGCTTGAGTGCGGCGCTGATCAACGGGCTGGAGCAGCGGCTGAAGCGTGGCGAGCAGAGCATGGTGTTTCTCAACCGGCGGGGTTACGCCCCCGTGCTGGCGTGTCCGTCCTGCGGCTGGATTTCGCGCTGCCACCGCTGTGCCGCCAACCTGGTGGTGCATCTGGCGGATAAACGCCTGCGCTGCCACCACTGCGGTTTCGAGGCCGCGATTCCGCACGCCTGCCCGGATTGCGGCAACGTCGATGTACAGCCGTTCGGACGCGGCACACAACGGCTGGAATCGGCGCTGACGGCACGCCTGCCGCAGGCGCGCATTCTGCGCATCGACCGTGATTCGGCGAATAGCCCAAAAAAATGGCAAGCGCTGCTGGCAACGATACATGCAGGCGAGGCGGACATTCTGATTGGCACGCAAATGCTGGCCAAGGGACACGATTTTCCCAGGCTGACATTCGTCGGCGTAGTCGGCGCCGACGCCGCGCTGTTCGCTGCCGACTTTCGCGCGCCGGAACGGCTTTTTGCGCAGTTGATGCAAGTCGGCGGCCGCAGCGGGCGCGCCGAACTTCCCGGTGAAGTATTAATTCAAACGGAATATCCCGGGCATGCGTTATATCAGGCGCTGATCGATCACGATTACAGACGCTTTGCGCAGTCACAACTCGACGAGCGCAAAACGGCGGGCTTTCCGCCGTTCACTTATCAAGCCTTGCTGCGCGCGGAAAGTTCAAGCATGGCCGAAGCCCTCGAATTTCTGGCTCGTGCGCGCGTTCAGGCCGTGGAACTGGCCGGCGGCAGCGTGACGCTCTACGACCCGGTACCCATGCGCCTGCACCGGCTGATGGCGCTGGAGCGTTCGCAAATGCTGGTGGAGTCGGATAACCGGCCCTTGCTGCAAAATTTTCTGACGCAATGGATGATTCGGCTTTACAGCCTGAAGAGCCCGCGCGCGCTGCGCTGGCATCTCGATGTAGATCCTCTGGAGTTCTAGCTCATGCCCGCATGACTGCGCTATGATGGCGACCCGCCTCGCGGAGTGATGGACCATCATGCCCGGCCTTGACAGTAACACCCCGACACCGACCGAAATAACCTTGCACAAGCAATCGCGCTTGCTGGAAGTCGTGTTTGATGACGGCAGCCATTTTCAGCTGCCCGCTGAATTTCTGCGAGTTTACAGCCCGTCGGCTGAAGTCCGCGGTCACGGCAAAGGACAGGAAACCCTGCAAACCGGCAAGCGCAGCATTGAAATCGTTGCGCTGAAGCCCGTCGGCAACTACGGCATACAGCCAACGTTTTCCGATGGCCATGACAGCGGGATTTTTTCCTGGGACGTGCTGCATTATCTTGGCGCCAATCAGCAGGCGCTGTGGGCCAGCTATCTCGAACGTCTGACTGCGGCGGGTGCCGACCGGGATACCGTTGCCGGGAGCGTGCCGCCAAAGACGGGATGCGGAAACCACTGATGACTGAAACCCATTTCGGCTTCGAGAAAGTCGATGAACACGACAAGGCGCAGCGTGTCGCCGGGGTGTTCTCATCCGTCGCCGGGAAATACGACGTAATGAACGATCTCATGTCCGCCGGGCTGCACCGCGTGTGGAAGAAATTCACCCTCGAGATGGCCGCACCCCGTCCGGGCGAGCGCGTGCTGGATGTTGCGGGCGGCACGGCCGACCTGTCCTCCGCCTTTTCGCGTCGCGTTGGCGCATTCGACAAAACCGGCGGGCAGGTATGGCTTACGGACATCAATGGCGCCATGCTGAACATCGGCCGCGACCGCCTGCTGAATGAAGGAGTGCTGGCGCCCGTTGCCCAATGCGATGCGGAAAATCTGCCCTTCCCCGATAATCATTTCGATATCGTGACCGTAGCCTTTGGCCTGCGCAACATGACGCGCAAAGACCGGGCGCTGGCTGAAATGCAGCGCGTGTTGCGCCCGGGCGGACGGCTGCTGGTGCTTGAGTTTTCCAAAATCTGGCCGCCGCTGGAAAAAATCTACGACATCTATTCGTTCAAGCTGCTACCCTGGCTGGGCGAGAAAATCGCGGGCGATGCGGCCTCGTATCGCTATCTGGCCGAATCCATCCGCATGCATCCGGATCAGGCGACTTTAAAAGCCATGATGGAACAAGCGGGCCTGGAACGGGTCGAAGCATTCAACCTCACGGCGGGCGTTGTCGCCTTGCATCGTGGGTATAAATTCTAAAAGAGGAAATCCTGTGAAAAGACTCGTCATTGCGTTATTTGCAACAGTACTTTGCTGGGGAATCATGGTCGATAGCGCCGAGGCGCGGCGGCTGGGTGGCGGCAAATCATTCGGCATGAATCGCAACTCGTCCGTGATGAATCGCGAAGCGGCGCCTGTGCGGCCCGTTACGCCCGCGCAAAATGCGGCGCCATCGCCGACAGCGGGCACAACGCCGGCTGCGCCGCCGCGGACGGGCATGAGCCGCTGGCTGGGCCCCATCGCCGGACTGGCGGCGGGTATCGGACTGGCGGCCATGCTGTCCCATTTTGGGCTGGGTGAGGGCGTGGCCAATTTTTTGATGATCGCGCTCCTGGCGATGGCAGCTGTTTTTCTGCTGCGCCGGTTCTTCGGCAAACGCGCGCCTGAAGCCACCACCATGCAATACGAATACGCCGGTGCGGGCAGCCCGGCGTATTCCGGGCCGGCGCAATTTGAAGCGGCAAAAGTCGGCGCTGGCAGTACGGCAATGCCGGCGAGCGCCGTCGCCAATGTTCCTGCCGATTTCGATGTCGGCGGGTTCCTGCGCCAGGCCAAGCTCAACTTCGTACGCATGCAAGCCGCCAATGATCGCGGCGACATGGAAGACATCCGCCTGTTTTCCACCCCGGAAGTTGCCGCCGAGATTCAAATGCAATACCAGGAACGCGGCTGCACCCCGCAGCATACCGATGTCGTCCAATTGAATGCCGACCTGCTCGGCATTGACAACGAGGCTGCCCGCCATGTGGCGAGCGTTCGTTTTTACGGCCAACTGCGTGAAGAAGCGAATGGCGCACCCGGATCCTTTGTCGAGGTATGGCATCTGGTGAAGCCGGTGGACGGCGAGCGTGGCTGGCTAGTGGCCGGCATCCAGCAAGACTGAACGCCGGATGCGCGCGCTGCCCGTGTCCTGGCTGGCTGCCGTCAATCATGTGCTCGGGCAGGCGGCATGGGCGCGGGCGCAATTGCGGCCCTTTGCCGGGCAATGCGCGCAAATCACGCTGCCGCCCTTTTCAGCCATGTTCAGCGTGACGGCAGAAGGGTTCATCGCCGCGCCGCCCATTGCGGCAGAGGCTGCGGCTTCGATTGACCTGCCCGCCAGCACTCCGCTGCTGGCGCTGCAAGGCTACGCGGCTGTGATGCGCGCCGCATGCATTACCGGTTCCGCCGAGTTCGCGCAAAACCTCGGCTACGTCATGCAGCATCTGCGCTGGGATATTGAAGAAGACCTGTCCCGCTTTTTAGGAGACATCGCCGCGCATCGGCTCGTAGCCGGCGTCAGCGCTTTCGCGGCGCAGCAGCGGCAAAGGGCAAAAAACCTGGCGGAAAATCTTGTCGAATACCTGACCGAGGAGCGCCCCGCCATTGCGCACCGTCACGCCATCGCCGACTTTTCAGCTGACGTCGATTGCTTGCGTGACGATACGGCGCGACTGGAAAAAAGAATGCAGCGTCTCGGCTAGGCGGACCACTGTTCCGGCCGCAGAAGAGCTTTAATGGCCGCGCTTGCGCAAGCGGTCAATCGCCGACAGCTGTGCGATGGCCTCGCTCAACTCGGCCTGGGCACGCGCATAATCCATCTCGGCACTGCGTGTGGCGAGGGCTTCTTCGGCGCGCTTCTTGGCCTCCAGTGCTTGTGCCTGATCGAGGTCGGCGCCGCGAATCGCCGTATCCGCCAGCACGGTGACCAGGCCGGGCTGCACCTCAAGCAGTCCGCCTGCAACAAAGATCAACTCTTCCTTGTCCTGCGACAGTTTGATGCGCACCGCGCCCGGCTTGATACGGGTCATCAGCGGCATATGGCCGGGCAGAATGCCCAACTCACCGCCCTCACCCGGCAAAACGACAAACTCGGCCAGACCCGAGAAGATCAACTTTTCGGCGCTTACAACATCTACATGAATTGTCATGGCCATACCTTACCTCTCATCAACAGCGACTTACTGCAGCGTCTTGGCTTTCTCGAAAGCCTCTTCAATGGCGCCAACCATGTAGAAGGCCTGCTCCGGCAGTTCATCGCATTCGCCATCGACAATCATCTTGAAGCCCTTGATCGTGTCGGCCAGCGGGACGATCTTGCCGGGAGATCCCGTGAATACTTCGGCAACGTTGAACGGCTGCGACAGGAAGCGTTGAATCTTGCGCGCGCGGGACACGGCCAGCTTGTCTTCCGGGGCCAGCTCGTCCATGCCGAGAATGGCGATAATGTCGCGCAATTCCTTGTAGCGCTGCAGGTTGGACTGCACGCGCCGCGCCACGTTGTAGTGCTCCTCACCAACCACCAACGGATCAAGCTGGCGCGAGGTGGAATCGAGCGGATCAACGGCCGGATAGATACCCAGCGCAGCGATATCGCGCGACAGCACGACAGTGGCATCAAGGTGAAGGAAGGTTGTCGCCGGTGACGGGTCGGTCAAGTCATCGGCCGGTACATACACGGCCTGGATGGAAGTGATGGAACCGACTTTGGTGGAGGTAATGCGCTCTTGCAGGCGGCCCATTTCATCGGCCAGCGTCGGTTGATAGCCCACGGCGGAAGGCATCCGGCCGAGCAGCGCGGAAACCTCGGTACCTGCCAGGGTGTAGCGATAAATGTTATCAACGAAAAAGAGGATGTCGCGGCCTTCGTCGCGGAACTTTTCGGCCATGGTCAAGCCCGTCAAGGCCACGCGCAAACGGTTGCCGGGGGGCTCGTTCATCTGGCCGAACACCATCGCCACCTTGTCGAGAACCTTCGACTCTTCCATTTCGTGGTAGAAGTCGTTGCCCTCGCGGGTGCGCTCGCCCACGCCGGCAAACACCGAATAGCCGCCGTAGGACTTGGCGATGTTGTTGATCAGCTCCATCATGTTCACCGTCTTGCCGACGCCGGCGCCACCAAACAGGCCGATCTTGCCGCCCTTGGCAAACGGGCAGATCAGGTCAATCACCTTGATGCCGGTGGGCAGCAGGTCAACCGAAGGGGAAAGCTCGTCGAATTTCGGCGCTTTGGCATGGATCGGGCGCAGCTCATCGCACGGAATCGGGCCGGCTTCGTCGATCGGACGGCCCAGTACATCCATGATGCGGCCCAGCGTGCCGGTACCCACGGGCACCGAGATCGGCGCGCCGGTTTTTTTCACTTGCATGCCCCGCCGCAGGCCATCGGAGGAACCGAGCGCAATGGTGCGCACGACGCCGTCACCGAGTTGCTGCTGCACTTCAAAGGTCAGGCCGGATTCGGCATTGCCGGAATCGGCTTCGTCGAGCGTCAGCGCCTCATATACCCTGGGCATGAACTCGCGGGGGAACTTGATATCCACCACCGCGCCAATGCATTGAACGATGTTTCCGTTGCTCATGGTTATTTCCTTAATGTAATTCTGGTTGATCCGTTATGCCTTGCGTTTAGCCGGCAATAGCCGCTGCGCCGCCGACGATTTCCGAAATTTCTTTCGTAATCGCTGCCTGACGAGCCTTGTTGTACACAAGCTGCAATTCCTTGATTACGCTACCGGCATTGTCCGTGGCCGCCTTCATGGCAACCATGCGCGCCGATTGCTCGGACGCCATGTTTTCTGTCACACTTTGATAAATCAGCGCTTCAACGTAACGCAGCAGCAAATCGTCAATCACCGTCTGCGCATCGGGCTCATACAGATAATCCCAGCCCGTTTCGGGCGTGCCGAGGCGCTCACCCGACAGCGGCAGCAAGGGTTCGATCACCGCTTGCTGCGACATGGTATTGACGAAGCGGGTGTAAGCGATATGCACTTCATCCAGCTCACCGACCTGATAGGCGTCAAGCATGACTTTGATCGGCCCGATCAGCTTTTCGAGATGCGGCGTATCGCCGATGTGCGTGATGTGCGACACCACTTTGGCGCCGAAACGCTGCATGAAGCCCAGCCCCTTGTTGCCGATGCAGGTCACGCGGATGTCGCTGACGCCACTGGTTTCCCATTGCCGTATCGCAGTCATCGACTGGCGCAGGATGTTGGTGTTGAGTCCGCCGCAAAGACCTTTGTCCGTTGAAATAACGATCAGACCAACGCGCTTGACCGACGCACTCTTCACCAGAAACGGATGACGATAATCGGTAATCAAGGCATGCGAAAGATTTGCCGCCAGACGACGAATCTTTTCGCTGTAGGGCCTGGCAGCGCGCATCCGCTCCTGCGCCTTGCGCATTTTGGACGCGGCCACCATCTCCATGGCCTTGGTAATTTTGCGCGTGTTCTGCACGCTCTTGATCTTGCTGCGTATTTCTTTGCTGCCCGCCATGATCGCCCTTTTATTAGCCAGTCAGATGCGCGTAAATCAGACCCAGGACTTTTTGAACTCGGCAATCGCCGCCTTGAGCTGTGCTTCGGCGTCTTTGTCCAGATCCTTTGTCGTTTCGATCCGGGCCACCAGATCGGCATGCTTCTGGTGCATGACCTGATGCAGTGCGGTCTCGAATGCCTGAATGCGCGGCACATCGACATCATCCATGAAGCCTTCGTTGGAGGCATACAGCGAAATCGCCATATCCGCAACCGACAACGGCGAATACTGCAACTGCTTCATCAACTCGGTTACGCGTCGGCCGCGCTCAAGCTGTTTGCGCGTCACTTCGTCGAGATCCGAGGCAAACTGGGCAAACGCCGCCAGTTCGCGGTATTGGGCGAGCGACAAACGCACCCCGCCACCGAGTTTCTTGATGACTTTGGTCTGCGCCGCACCGCCAACGCGCGACACCGAGATACCGGCGTTCATGGCGGGGCGGATACCGGCATTGAACAGGTCGGTTTCAAGAAAAATCTGGCCATCGGTAATCGAAATCACGTTGGTCGGCACGAACGCGGAAACGTCGCCGGCCTGCGTTTCGATCACCGGCAATGCGGTAAGCGAACCGGTTTTGCCTTTGACTTCACCATTGGTGAGCTTTTCCACCCAGGCTTCGGATACGCGCGCGGCGCGTTCGAGCAGACGCGAGTGCAGATAGAACACGTCGCCGGGATAGGCTTCGCGGCCGGGAGGGCGGCGCAGCAGCAGCGAAATCTGGCGATACGCCCAGGCCTGCTTGGTCAGATCGTCATAAACGATCAGCGCATCCATGCCGCGGTCGCGGAAATATTCGCCCATTGTGCAGCCGGCATACGGCGCAAGAAATTGCATCGCGGCCGAATCGGATGCGGTGGCGGCAACGACCACCGTGTACTCCATCGCGCCATGTTCTTCGAGCTTGCGCACAACGTTGGCCACGGTCGACGCCTTTTGGCCAATCGCAACATAGACGCAGAACATGTTCTGGCCTTTTTGATTGATGATGGTGTCAACCGCAACGGCTGTCTTGCCCGTTTGCCGGTCGCCGATAATCAGCTCGCGCTGACCGCGGCCCACCGGCACCATCGAGTCAATCGCTTTGAGGCCCGTCTGCACCGGCTGCGACACGGACTTGCGCCAGATCACGCCGGGAGCTACTTTTTCCAGCTTGTCGGTAAGCTTTGCATTGACCGGTCCTTTGCCATCAATCGGCTCGCCCAGGGCATTGACGACACGGCCGAGCAACTCGGGGCCGATCGGCACTTCGAGAATGCGCCCGGTGCACTTGACGGTGTCACCTTCGGAAATGTGTTCGTAGTCACCCAGCACCACAGCGCCAACCGAATCGCGCTCAAGGTTCAGGGCCAGGCCAAATGTGTTGCCGGGAAATTCCAGCATTTCGCCCTGCATGACGTCCGCCAGGCCATGCACACGGCAAATGCCGTCGGTGACCGAAACCACCGTACCCTCGTTACGCGCAGTCGCAGCCAGTTGCATGCTCTGGATGCGCGCCTTGATCAGGTCGCTGATTTCAGATGGATTTAGATTCATCAAATAACTCCTAGTTCTTTAGCGCTATGGCCATTGCAGCAAGCTTGCCGCGCACGGAGGCATCAATAACCTCATCGCCGACAGCAATACGCACGCCACCAATAAGCTCGGGATCAAGCGTGATCGTCGCCTGGATCCGACATTCGAACTTGCGTTCGAGATCGGCGACAAGATTTTTCAGCGTGGCATCATCGAGAGGAAAGGCCGAAGTAATCCCGGCATTCTTGGTACCTTCCGCACCAGCCTTGAGCTCATCAAACAGCGCGCTGATTTCAGGCAGTACCGTCAGACGGTCGTTATCTACCAGCACGCGGACAAAGTTCTGCTGATCGGCAGAGAGCTTATCGCCCGCCGCATCGAGGCAGAGCTGGATCAATTGCGCCGGGACGAAACGCGGATTGCCGATGCATTCTTCCATCGCGGGATTCGTCGCAATGTTCGACAGCCGCGCAAGCGTGGCAGACCATGCCGCCAATTCGCCGCCAGCTGCGCCGCCTTGAACTTTGGCAAGCTGGAATGCGGCCTCGGCATAGGG
The DNA here is from genome assembly GCA_964596295.1 of uncultured Rhodocyclaceae bacterium. Taxonomy (GTDB): domain Bacteria; phylum Pseudomonadota; class Gammaproteobacteria; order Burkholderiales; family Rhodocyclaceae; genus Rugosibacter. Next base: position 12,495 of record CAZQTB010000006.1, read on the forward strand.
ACGTGCAAGCGTAACGTTTTCAGCCATGACCGATCAAAGCTCCGACTTGAGCTGGGTCAGCAACTCGGCGTGCGCCTGGGCGTTGATCTCCTTGCGGAGAATCTTCTCGGCACCGGCGACAGCCAGCAAAGCCACCTGCTCGCGCAGCGCCTCTTTGGCACGCTGCGATGCAGCGCCTGCCTCGGTCTCGGCAGCTTCGCGAGCAGCAGCAACAAGGCGGGCAGCTTCGGCACGGGCCTCTTCAAGTAATTGCGCGACCTGCTTTTCCGCGCCGCTGCGAAACTCGGCAGCCGACTCGCGCGCATGCCGCAATTCTTCAGCCGCCTTTTTTTCGGCGTGAGCCAAATCCACCTTTGCCTTGTCCGCAGCCGCGAGCCCGTCAGCGATTTTACCCGCGCGCTCATCAAGTGCCTTCATGATGGGCGGCCACACGAATTTCATCGTGAACCACGCCAAAACAAAGAACACAACCAGCTGGGCAAACAGCGTTGCGTTCAGATTCACGTTATCGGTCCTTTAAAAAGACGCGATTACTTGAGAATGAAAGGGTTGGCAAACGCGAACATCATCGCAATACCAACACCAATCAGGAATGCGGCGTCAATCAGACCGGCCAGCAGGAACATTTTGGTCTGCAGGGCATTCATCAGCTCAGGCTGACGGGCCGACGCTTCGAGGTATTTGGAACCCATGATGCCGATACCGATGCAAGCACCGACGGCACCCAGGCCAATGATCAGGCCGGCGGCCAGAGCGACAAAACCAAGAACATGTTCCATGACAACTCCTTCTATAAAGTTAAAAACTAACCAATAAAAACTACAAAAGTGCTACAAACTAATGGCTTTCATGCGCCTGGCCGATATACACCAGCGTCAGCATCATGAAAATGAACGCTTGTAAAATGACAATCAGGATATGGAAGATTGCCCAGACGGAACCGGCCACCACATGCCCGAAAAATCCCAGCGCAGTGGCGGTGCTGCCCAGCAGGGCGATGAGCATGAATATCAGTTCGCCGGCGTACATGTTGCCAAACAGCCGCATGCCGTGAGACACCGTCTTGGCAGTAAATTCGATCATTTGCATTACAAAATTGACCGGGTAAAGGAGGGGATGGTTGCCGAACGGGGCGGTAAATAACTCATGCACCCAGCCGCCAATACCCTTGATTTTGATGTTGTAATAAAGACAGAGCAACAGAACGCCGAGCGACATGCCAAGCGCGCCATTCAGATCAGCCGTAGGCACCACGCGCTGGTAGTGAAGTCCAAACCATTCGGCGGCAATCTTCGGCAGCAGATCAACCGGCATGAAGTCAAGGGTGTTCATAAACAGCACCCAGACAAAAACAGTAAGGGCGACGGGCGCGATAAAGCGACGATCGCCATGCACGATCGATTTGGATTGCGTCTCGACCAATTCCACGAGGATTTCAACTGCTGCCTGGAACCGGCCGGGAACGCCCGGTGTGGCGCGCCGCGCGGCCAGTATCATGAGGAAGATGGCGAGGGCGCCCATGCTGACGGACCAGAACAGGGTATCAAGATTGAATACCGTCCAGTCAACCACGGCTGTCTGCTTGTGGCCGGTGCTGGTTAGATGGGTCAGGTGGTGAACGATATAGTCGCCTGCGACGGGCGCGTGTTCGGTGCTGGATGACATGATCAGTTTTTCAACAGGAGCGCAAACAGATTAGCTTTCAAAGCCACAAACAGCCCTACCAGCATCGCTAGCCAGTGCACAGGGTAGAACCGCTGAGCAGCCACCAAAATTACTATCGTGGCAGCAATTTTAATCAACTCGCCGACGAAAAAAGCCGCCCCACTGGCACGACCCATCGTCGCCGCAGCGGAAAGCCGCGCCACGAAAAACAGATTCGGAATTCCGTACGCCGCGCCGCCAAATAATACGGACAACATCCCCCGTTGGCCCAGCCAGAAACCAGCCAAACCGGCCGCAATCAGGACCGCGACGAATTGAAGAAGTACAGTCTTATACATCTTTGGCGACCGCACCATTCCAAAGCCGTGTGATTGTAAGTGCTTGCATGACGGGTGTCAATGAAATGCTGTCATGCAACAATCGGGGTTTGCCGGCGCCAAAAGCCTGTGGTCAAAAAGTCGGTGCTGGCAATGCGCCGCTTCAACCCAGACGTGCCAGCAAACCTTCAAGCTGGTCCAGACTTGCAAAGCGTATTGTCAAACTGCCCGCGCCTTTGCGGTTGGCGCTGATTTTCACTGTAGCTCCCAGTTGGTCGGCGAGTTCTTCTTCCAGACGCAGCAGATCGCGATCAGTTTTGGTGGCTCCCTCTTTCTTTTGCGGCGGGTTCAGTTCGCGGGCGACGAGACGTTCGGTATCACGTACTGAAAAGCTTTTTTCGACAACCAAAACGGCGATGCGGCCCTGCGCTGGCTTGGGCAGCGATAACAGCGCCCGTGCGTGGCCCATTTCGATATCGCCTGCCATCAACATGTCCTGCGCCGGCTTGGCCAGTTGCAGCAGGCGCAACAGGTTCGTCGCAGCGGATCGTGAGCGGCCAAGCGCATCGGCGGCCTGCTGGTGTGTCATCCCGAATTCATCGATCAGGCGCTGGATGCCCGCCGCTTCTTCCAGTGGGTTGAGATCTTCGCGCTGAATGTTTTCGATCAACGACATGGCCAGCGCCGCATCGTCGGGGATGTCGCGGATGAGTACAGGAACCTCGCTCAGGCCGGCGATCTGCGCCGCACGCCAGCGCCGTTCGCCGGCAATGATTTCGTAGCGCTCGACGCCCCCGTTGCCGACAGGCCGCACGGAAATCGGCTGAATCAGGCCCTGGGCCTTGATGGAGGCCGCCAGTTCTTCCAGCGAACCCGGATCCATCCGCGTGCGCGGCTGATACTTGCCGGGCTGCAACGCGCTAACAGGCAACGTGTCCTGGCGTTGCGATTTACTGCTCGTCTCGGGATCGAGCAGCGTATCCAGTCCCCGGCCCAAACCTTTCCGTCGCGTTGCATTCATTTCATTCCTTCCAGTGATTGACGCGTTCGATCATTTCCGTGGCGAAGGCCAGGTAGGCCTGGGCGCCTTTGGCCGCCTTGTCAAACAGAACCCCCGGCACGCCATAGCTTGGAGCTTCGGCCAGGCGCACATTGCGTGGCACTACGGTCTTGAAAACCTTGTCGCCAAAATGTTGCTCCAACTGGGCAGATACCTGGTTCGACAAGGTATTGCGCGGGTCAAACATAACCCGCAGCAGGCCGATGATCTTGAGGTCGCGATTGAGGTTGGCATGGACCTTCTTGATGGTGTTGACCAGATCCGAGAGACCTTCCAGCGCGTAATACTCGCACTGCATGGGAATGATGACACCATGCGCAGCGCATAAGCCGTTCAGGGTCAGCATCGACAGGGACGGAGGGCAGTCGATCAGCACGAAGTCATACTCGTCCCTGTGCATTGCCAGTGCGGCCTTGAGGCGCATTTCCCGCTGTTCGAGATCAACCAGTTCCACTTCGGCGCCGGCGAGATCGCGATTGGCGGGCAGCACATCGAACGTGCCGCTGGGCGAAGCGGCACGTGCCTCTGCAAGGGTCGTTAGTTGCAACAGCACCTGATACACCGAAAACCGGAGGCTGCGCTTGTCGATACCGCTACCCATGGTGGCATTGCCTTGCGGATCGAGATCGACCAGCAAGGTGCGCTGGCCGCGCGCAGCCAGTGCGGCGGCCAGATTTACGGCTGTTGTAGTCTTGCCCACCCCGCCCTTCTGGTTCGCTATCGCAAATATATGCATCATCAGTCTTTCCGCAGAACAATCAGGTGGCGCTCGGCGTCCATGCCCGGCACATGCAGTGGCAAACAGTCGGCAACCCGCCAGGCAACAGGGAGCCTGGTCATTTCGTCGTGCGGCACAAGCCCCTTCATGGCATACAGCTTGCCGCCCGCCACCAGCAAGTGTCCCGCAAGACGGACAAAATCAGCGAGTTCGGCAAAGGCGCGGGAGATTACGGCGTCAAACATGCCGGAAGGCAGACTTTCCGCCCGCCCGCCCAGCACGATCAGGTTCGACAGCCCAAGCTCGATCTTTGCCTGGCGCTGAAATGCGATTTTTTTCTCAACCGTTTCGATCAGGCTCATCTGCAGCTGCGGGCAGGCAATGGCCAACGGGATTCCCGGTAAGCCGGCGCCGCTGCCGACATCGGCCCAGCGCCGCGTTGCCGGCGCCGACTTTTCCAGCACAGGTAAAACACTCAATGAATCAAGCAGATGCTGGGTCATCATCCCGGATTCATCACGAATGGCCGTGAGGTTATACGTGGCATTCCATTTTTTTAACAGCGCGAGGTAATTGAGCAGTTGCGTTTGGGCGCTTTCCGGCAACTCCAGACCAAGCGCCGCCAAACCCTGTTGCAGGCGAACAGCCAGCGTCATGCGGCCTTCCGGCGCTTGAGATGGACCAGCAGCAGTGAAATTGCGGCCGGCGTCACGCCTTGCACACGCGAAGCCTGGCCGAGCGTTTCCGGACGCACCTGGCTCAGCTTTTGGCGCACCTCGAATGACAAGCCATGGACTGCGTTGTAATCCAGATCGACGGGAACAACCGCCGATTCATGGGCAAGACTTTTTGCCACCTCTTCCTTCTGTCGTTCGATGTAGCCTTGGTATTTCGCCTGGATTTCCACCTGTTCAACCACTTCGGGTGCGCTAATGCCCCCTCCTGCACCGGGCAGGGTCATTAAATCCGCATAATTTATATCGGGGCGACGCAGCAGATCAAACAGACTGTATTCGCGCTCCATCGGCTGGCCAAGCACGCGCATCGCGTCTGCTTCCGTTACCAGCCGGGGATTAACCCAGGTGGCCCGCGTACGTTCGACTTCACGCGCCACGGCGTCGCGTTTGCGGTTAAACGCCTCCCAGCGGTGATCGTCCACCAGCCCCAGGGCACGCCCGTCATCGGTCAATCGCAGGTCAGCATTGTCTTCGCGCAAAGACAGGCGATACTCTGCGCGGCTGGTAAACATGCGGTACGGTTCGGAGACACCTCGCGTAATCAAATCATCCACCAGCACACCGAGGTAAGCCTGATCGCGGCGCGGCGCCCAGGCCGGCAACTGTTTAACATAACGCGCCGCATTTACGCCGGCCAACAGACCCTGCGCGGCAGCTTCTTCATAGCCTGTGGTGCCATTGATCTGGCCCGCGAAAAACAGGCCCGCAATCGACTTGGTTTCCAGACTGCTCTTGAGGTTTCGCGGATCGAAATAGTCATATTCAATGGCATAGCCGGGCCGCGTGATGTGGGCATTTTCAAGGCCGCGAATGGAGCGGATCAAGGCCAGCTGAATATCAAACGGCAGACTGGTCGACACGCCCTGCGGGTAGATTTCATGGGTATCCAGGCCCTCCGGTTCCATAAAAATCTGGTGACTGTCCTTGCTTGCAAAGCGATGGATTTTGTCTTCGATCGACGGGCAATAGCGCGGGCCAATTCCTTCGATAACGCCGGTGAACATCGGCGAACGATCAAGCCCGGAACGAATGATCTCATGCGTCCGGGCATTCGTATGCGTAATCCAGCAAGGTACCTGGCGCGGATGCCGGGCAACCGAACCCATGAAAGAAAATACCGGCACAGGATCATCGCCCGGCTGGCGCGTCATCACCGAAAAATCAATGGAACGGCCGTCCAGCCTTGGCGGCGTTCCGGTTTTCAGACGCCCCACCGGGAGCTGCAGTTCTTTCAACCGCCGACTCAGCGAAATTGCCGCCGGATCACCAAAGCGTCCGGCACGATAGTTTTCGAGGCCGACGTGCACCAGGCCATTCAAAAAAGTCCCCGCCGTCAGCACTACCGCAGGCGCAGCGAAGCGAATTCCCAGTTGCGTCACAACACCCTGAACACGATCGCCGACAACGACAAAATCATCCGCCGCCTGCTGGAACAAGGTGAGATTTGTTTGGTTTTCAAGGCGATAACGAATTGCCTGCTTATACAGCTGGCGATCCGCCTGCGCACGCGTTGCCCGCACAGCCGGGCCTTTCGATGCATTGAGTATGCGAAATTGGATTCCCGCCTCATCCGTAGCTGCCGCCATCGCTCCGCCAAGCGCATCAATTTCCTTGACCAGATGACCCTTGCCGATGCCGCCAATGGAGGGATTGCACGACATCGCGCCCAGCGTTTCAATATTATGCGTAAGCAGCAGCGTCCGCGCGCCGACACGGGCCGCCGCAAGCGCCGCCTCGGTGCCGGCATGACCGCCACCAACGACAATCACATCAAATGAGGTTGGGAAATGCACGTTGCAAGACATGAATCAAAAAGGCAAAGAGGCGCAATCATACGCCTGTAGACCAAAAATAAGCTTCGACACAGTTTCACGTGAAACAACGACTCCGATGTTTCACGTGAAACCATCCTAAAGTTACTTCCCAATACAAAACCGTGAGAATATTTCACCCAGCAAATCATCCGCCGTAAACTCTCCGGTGATGCTCGCCAGGGCCATTTGGGCTAGCCGCAACTCCTCGGCGCACAGTTCAACCTGCCCCAGCCGCCGTTCCGCCAGCGCCGATTTTTTGGCGGCCCGATCCAGCGCTTCGATATGACGCTCACGCGCAAGCACTACGTCTTCGCCGTGCCCGCTCCAGCCGGCCACACGCAATAACTCATCGTGCAGCAGGGTTACCCCTTCACCGCTATGCGCCGACAACAGTAAATGTACACGTCCCTCTGCCAAAAAACGTTGTGCAGACTTCCCTGCCAGATCGCACTTGTTGCCTATCACAATGCGTTCGATTCCGGAGGGCAACCGCGCGGCGATGGCGCGATCCGCAGGTGTAACACCCGTCCGGGCGTCGACCAGCTGCAAAATGACATCCGCACGCTCAAGCTCCTGCCAGGCGCGTTCAATGCCCGCCTGTTCCACCGGATCATCGGTCGATCGCAAGCCGGCGGTGTCGATGATGTGCAATGGAATCCCGTCGATTTGTATCGTTTCGCGCACTACATCGCGCGTTGTTCCTGCATAGTCGGTCACGATGGCGCGCTCCTGGCCGGCCAGACGGTTCAGCAAGGATGATTTGCCGACATTGGGCAACCCCGTCAGCACCACATGCAGGCCAGACCGCAAGACACTTCCTGCGCGTGCGCGCGACCTAAGTGCATCGAGATCCTGCCGCAACTCCGCCAGGCGGCTTGCCGCATCGGCATACAAATCGATATCTTCTTCAGGAAAATCGAGCGTCGCCTCAATCATCATGCGCAACTCAATCAACCGCGCAACCAGTCCCTGCACCTCGCGGGAAAATTCGCCGGACAGGGAGCGCAATGCCGAGCGCGCAGCAGCGGCCGTGCCGGCATCAATGAGGTCAGCGACAGCTTCGGCTTGCGCCAGATCGATTTTGTCATTGAGAAAAGCGCGCCGGGTAAACTCGCCCGGCTGGGCAATTCGCGCCCCCAGTTCTACGCATCGGGCCAACAGCATCTGCATTACCACCGGACCACCGTGGCCCTGCAACTCAACAACATCCTCACCCGTAAATGAATGGGGCGCCGCAAAATACAGCAGGACACCGCGATCAATGGTCGAACCATCGGCGGCGAAAAAGTCGGCGATGGTGGCACGGCGGGGTTCAGGCGTTTTTTTGCAAAGCTGCGTGGCAAACGAAATCAGGTGCGAACCGGATACACGCACAACGCCGATGCCGCCCCGTCCTGGCGCCGTCGCGATAGCAACGATGGTATCCGACGCAGATGCCGACATTCGCACTTCCCCTGAATAAGGAGCACAACCTCCGCCCGACCATAGCGGGTTGATCAAGCTCGCCTAAGCTGGCTTGCCTGCCTCAATAAGCCGAGTAATCTGCCACTGCTGTGCAATCGACAGCAAGTTATTGACTGTCCAATACAACACCAAACCGGCCGGGAAAAACAGGAACATCCCGGTAAACAAAATGGGCATCATCAGCATGACTTTGGCCTGTAGAGGATCAGGCGGGGCCGGATTGAGCTTGGTCTGGATGAACATGGTAACGCCCATGATCAGCGGCAAAACGTAGTAAGGGTCCTGCACCGACAAATCGGTAATCCAGCCAATCCAGGGTGCGTTACGCATTTCTACCGTACCTTGCAGAACCCAGTAAAGGGCGATGAAGACCGGGATCTGCACCAGAACCGGCAGGCAACCGCCCAAGGGGTTGATGTTTTCCTTTTTGTATAGCGCCATCATTTCCTGATTAAGGCGCATCTTGTCGTCACCGTGAATTTCTTTCAGTTTTACCAGCTTGGGCGTTATCAAGCGCATCTTGGCCATGGACTTGTAACTCGCCGCAGAAAGCGGGAAGAACACCAGCTTGATCAGGATAGTGAGCCCGATAATGGCCCAACCCCAATTGCCGGTGAACTTATGCACCATGCCCAGCACCCAGAACAAAGGCGCGGCGATTACCGTCAGCCAGCCATAATCGACTACCAGCTCCAGACCCGGGGCTATGCTTTTCAGATTCTTCAATTCCTGGGGGCCCGCGTAAAGCGAAACCGCACTTTTGCCATCTGCGCCGACAGGTAAAATGATGCCTGCCGAATAAAGACTATCACCTACTGTACGCATATAAAACTCGCGTGCGACACCCGCAGAGGGCAACCATGCGGCGACAAAATAATGCTGCACCATGGCCAGCCAACCATTGTCCGCCTTGCTTGCAAACTTCGCCTTGTTCTTAGTGATGTCAGCGAAACTGATTTTCTGAAACTTTTCGACTTCGGTAAAAATCGCCGGACCCGTAAAGGTTGAAACACCCATCATCATTGAATTATTGTGTTCCTCCGCAGGCTTGCCGTCGCGAGTAAATTGATAATAAGCATAAGCTCTCTGCGGGAGTCCCTCATGGAGAACATCAATCTGATAACTTCCCCGATGAAAGATGTAAGTCTTCACTATCTTTTCACCACTTATTGTGTCAGCCTCAAGATGCAGATTTAGACTATTTTCTCCCTCTCTCAGACGATGTCCATCGCTAACGATACGCCACAGCGTCCGATGATTTGGCAAACCTTCACCAATCGCGCCTGACTGTGCCAAATATATATGCTTGCCCCCGTTATCAAAAAGAACGAACGGATGTTTTTTATCCTCAGTAGCCGGATGGCGCTTCAATTCCAAATGGATGATATCGCCACCCAGTGGCGATATTTCGGCTACATATAAATCGGTCTCAACCGTCGTTGCAGCCACATTGCCAAGATCACCAACAGACGCCGTCGTTAATCCGGTAGCGCCTGCAGGCGCCGGAACACCCGCAACGCCTCCAACCGGCGCATTTCCTGTCGGCGTGGCCGTTGCCCCCGGCAACGACTTCGGATGGTTTTGCTTTTGCCAGCCATCCCAAAGCATGATCAGCGAAAAACTGAACACCAGAAACAGAATCAATCGTCGGTTATCCATTACTCTCTCGGCAGTAAATCGTACATAGGGAATATTCAGGGTACCGGATCATATCCGCCGGGATGCCAGGGATGACACCGCCCGACACGCCGTATCGCCAGCCATAATCCGGCGAACAAACCATATTTATGCAAAGCCGCCATTGCATAGGTGGAGCACCCCGGGTCAAAGCGACAACAGCGGCCCAGTAGCGGACCAACTGTCCATTGGTAACATCGAAGCAGGAACAGCAGCGTTTTGACTATCCAGGAGGTCATTATGCAAGCGAGGGGGCCACTATACGTTTTAGCAAGTCATTCATCAGCGATCGCCAACCTTGGCGCGTCATATGATTGCGACCACGGGTGGCACCCAAAGGACGATTCAGTCTCAATACCAGATCACATGGCGGAAGTTCATTCGCCATCAAACGAAATGCTTCCCGCCCCTGTCGTTTGATTGCATTGCGCAAAGAGGCTGTCTTGACAAGTCGTTTAGGTATGACAATGCCCAGCCGCGACAAACTGTTCTTGTCAAGTAACCGGTAATGCAGCACGAATGGCGCATCTGATTCACCCCGCACTACCTGCCGCGATGAAAACACCGCCGAAAACTCTTCCGGCTTATGCAAGCGCCTCTCAGGACCCAAGCAAAAAGAAACGGTGTTCAGACAGCCAGGCAATGGCGTCCCTTGGCACGACGCGCTCGAATTACTGCCCGTCCACCACGGGTACGCATGCGAACAAGGAAGCCATGGGTACGCTTGCGACGTACGACGGAGGGCTGGTAGGTGCGTTTCATGAAAATCCCCTGAACAAGAAAAACCATTGATTAGAGCTTCTTAAGCACCTTTTGTCAACATAAACCCTCTGTCCTGTCACCTGAATATCTGTGGATAACCGGTTCTAAAACAGCTAGAATCCATTTTCATCTTTTTAGATGGCCTTAAGCAGGAGCAGCAATTCATCGCTAATCCCGCACCACTTCTTTGTCGGATCCCAATGCGCGAATTTTGGTCTACCTGTCTGAATCGTTTTGAGCAGGAACTCCCTGCCCAGCAGTTCAACACCTGGATCAAGGGATTACGTTTGGAAGCCGATCCAAACGAAAAAACACAGTTCCAACTAATCGCACCCAATCGATTCATCATGCAATGGGTACGTGAACGCTATCTTTCTCAAATTGAAACCCTGGGACGGGAGTTTTTCTCTCACCCGATCAACATCCATCTTGCAGTTAATGAAGTTTCGTCGGAAAATTCCGAGTCATCCTCAACTACCGAGATTTCAAATAAAGCAATAACACCCGTTGCAAACACAAAAATCAGCGATCCTGGCTACGAAAAAACCCATCTTAACCCTGAGTTTACCTTTGACACTTTAGTCACTGGCCGTGCTAATGATCTAGCCCGCGCCGCGGCACAGCAGGTCGCAATAAATCCGGGAATTTCCTATAACCCTCTTTTTATCTATGGAGGCGTTGGCTTAGGGAAAACCCATTTGATTCATGCTATTGGCAATTCAATCTATGCTTCCAACCCGGCGATGGAAATCCGCTATGTCCACGCTGAAGATTATTTTTCAGATGTTGTCCGCGCTTTTCAGCAAAACAGCCGGGATGCCTTTAAGCGATATTACCGCTCACTTGATTTATTACTAATTGACGATATTCAGTTCTTCAACCGCAAAGACCGGACACAGGAAGAATTCTTTTACGCCTTTAATGCCCTGATTGAAGCAAAAAAACAAATCATCATTACTTCAGACACTTATCCAAAAGATGTTCAGGGTCTTGAAGAACGATTAATTTCACGATTCGATTGGGGATTGACCGTAGCCATTGAACCTCCCGAACTGGAAATGCGCATCGCTATCCTGAAAAAGAAAGCGGAAGCCGAAAATATCAATATTTCCGATGAGGTTTGCTTTCTCGTCGCCAAAAACCTTCGCTCCAATGTGCGAGAGCTTGAAGGCGCGCTCAACCGGGTCATCGCTTATGCCGGTTTTCACGGTAAGGAAATCGGTCTCGATGTAGCTAAAGAAGCTTTGCGTGACATTATTGGCGCAACCAATCGTCAAATCTCACTGGAGCAAATTCAAAAAACGGTTTCCGATTTTTATAAGATCAAGGTCACGGAGATGTACTCAAAGAAACGTACGCGCGCCATAGCCAGACCGCGACAGGTGGCTATGTGGCTAGCACGGGAACTAACTTCCCACAGTCTTCCGGAAATAGGTGATGTTTTTGGTGGTCGTGACCACACCACAGTAATACATGCTTGTCGTACTATTTCAGGACTCAAGGGAAGCGATAGTGAACTTAATAATAACCTTCATGTACTGATTCAAACCCTGAAAACCTGAGTTGCATTTATTTGCAGAATTTATATAAACAAATTGTGGGTAACCATCCTTTCAGAACTGCATGGAAAAATTACCCACAATCATTCACATTCAAAAGCATATATATTCAACAATCTTGTTTTTAATACAACATTTTGAAATTAAAGGCTAAAACTGAACTATCAACAAAACATGGCATCCCTTATTAGTTATTAGAGGTTTATATGCTCCTATTTAAAGGCTTACGCGATCAACTGCTTTCACCCCTGCAATCAGTATGCGGTATCGTTGAAAAACGCCACACCTTGCCAATTCTTTCCAATGTGCTCATGGAAAAAAATGGTGCGGATATGACGTTACTGGCGACAGATATCGAAATGCAGATTACAACCCATACGCTGACTGTCGGGGATGAAAAAATAGCCATGACGGTTGGGGCCAGAAAGTTGCAGGATATCCTGCGGTCTCTTCCAGAGAGCGTAGAAGTAAGCCTAACCATGGACGAAAAACGCCTGCAACTCAAAGCGGGCAAGAGCCGGTTCAACCTTCAAACGCTCCCCGCAGAGGATTTTCCTCGAATGGCCATAACCGACGACCGGCCAACCCGTTTTTCTGTAACCCAAAAAAAACTCAAACACCTTCTAGCGCTAGTCCAATATGCCATGGCGCAACAAGATATCCGTTATTACTTGAACGGGCTTTTGCTGGTTACCAAGGGTGATGAGCTGCGTGTCGTAACAACAGACGGTCATCGTCTTGCCTATGCTGCAGGAACCCTGTCAGAAACTCCAGCGCCCATTGAAGTGATATTGCCGCGCAAAACAATTCTTGAACTTTCCCGGCAACTCACGGATACCGATGAGCTTGTTGAAGTAATTCTGACACCAAGTCAGGCGCGTTTCAAATTCAACAATATTGAATTCATTTCCAAGCTGATTGACGGGAAATTCCCAGACTATGAGCGCGTCATCCCACAACATCACGGAAAAATAATCAAGCTGTCGCGCGATCAATTACTGCATTCGCTGCAGCGCGTTGCCATTCTGACCAATGAGAAATTTCGTGGAGTACGTCTCGTACTCGGCGCGGGTAGCTTGAAAATAATTTCCAGTAATGCCGAACAGGAAGAGGCTCAAGAAGAAATAGAAATCGATTACACAGGCGATACGCTTGATGTTGGTTTCAATGTAACTTATCTCCTGGATGTCCTGAATAATGTCACCCAGGAAACTGTAGAGTTGCATCTGGCGGACGCCAATTCAAGTGCCTTGTTTATATTGCCAGGCAATGAAACTTTCAAATACGTCGTGATGCCGATGCGCATCTAAGCGACCCTGAAAATACTATGACAACAAGCGATAACATACCTTCCTACGATGAATTCAGTATTCAACAGTTAGAAGGGCTGGAGGCAGTCAGGAAACGGCCTGGGATGTACATTGGAGACACTTCTGATGGCACCGGACTCCATCACATGGTGTTTGAGGTCGTTGATAACGCGATCGATGAAGCGCTTGCAGGTTATTGTGATGAAATCGTGATCACGATTCATACCGACAACTCCGTTTCGGTAACTGACAACGGACGCGGCATTCCTACAGGAATCAAGCTGGACGACAAGCATGAACCCAAACGCTCGGCCGCCGAAATTGTGATGTGTGTTTTACATGCGGGCGGAAAGTTCAACCAGAATTCATACAAGGTATCGGGTGGTCTACATGGCGTAGGGGTTTCATGTGTCAATGCTCTTTCAAAATGGCTGCGTCTGGTTATCCGCCGTGAGGGGAAAAAGTATTTTGTTGAGTTCAATCGCGGCCATGTCGTCGACCGTTTGATTGAAACCCGAAATGGCATTGATGTTTCGCCGTTAAAGGTGCTTGGAACGACAGAAAAACGGGGCACCGAAGTTCATTTTCTGGCAGATGATGAAATCTTTGGTGTTATTGAGTTTCACCACGACATCATCGCCAAAAGATTGCGCGAATTGTCTTTTTTAAATAACGGCATAAAAATAAAGTTAGTCGATCAGCGCAATGGCCGCGAAGAGGATTTTGCTTTTTCCGGCGGTGTAAAAGGGTTTGTTGAATACATTAACCGTTCCAAGACCGTATTGCATCCGACGGCTTTTCACTCTACAGGCGAGTCCATACAAAACGGGGTCAGCATAGATGTAGAAGTGGCAATGCAGTGGAACGACTCCTACGCCGAACAGGTGCTGTGTTTTACCAACAATATCCCGCAATCGGATGGCGGAACGCATTTGACAGGCTTGCGTGCGGCAATGACGCGTGTAATTAATAAGTACATAGAAGAAAACGAGGTTGCCAAAAAAGCCAAAGTCGAAATAATTGGCGACGATATGCGGGAAGGCCTCACGTGTGTTCTGTCGGTGAAAATGCCCGACCCGAAATTTGCTTCGCAGACAAAGATGAAACTCGTCTCTTCCGAAGCGCGCCCGGCTATTGAGGATGTTGTGGCGCAGCGCCTTGCGGATTTTCTCCTTGAGCATCCCGTTGATGCAAAAATAATCACTGGCAAGATCGTCGAAGCGGCGCGGGCACGCGAAGCGGCACGCCGGGCGCGCGAGATGACGCGTCGCAAAGGGGTGCTGGATGGACTCGGCCTGCCGGGAAAACTGGCCGACTGTCAGGAAAAAGATCCAGCATTATGCGAAATGTATATTGTTGAAGGTGATTCCGCCGGAGGATCAGCCAAACAGGGGCGCGACAGAAAGTTCCAGGCCATATTGCCTTTACGGGGGAAGGTGCTGAATGTGGAAAAAGCACGCTACGATAAACTGATTTCTTCCGAACAGATCGTTACTCTGGTGACAGCGCTCGGCTGCGGTATCGGCACAGAAGACTTCAATATCGACAAACTGCGCTATCACCGCATTATCATCATGACCGATGCCGATGTTGATGGCGCCCATATTCGCACGCTGCTGCTCACCTTTTTCTATCGGCAGATGCCGCAGTTGGTTGAGCGCGGTCACATTTATATCGCACAACCACCCCTGTATAAGATCAAGCACGGCAAAAGCGAAAGCTATATCAAGGACGATCAGGAACTGAACCAGCACCTGCTGCGTTTGGCACTTGACGGCACCCAGCTGCAAACCCGGCCTGAAGCCGCCCCGGTGGGAGGCGACTCCCTGGGTGAACTGGCGCGCAGCTACCTGCTTGCCGAGGCTGTTATTCGACGCCTTGCGGATTTTATAGATAGTGAAGTTCTTCATGCCCTGCTGGCTCACGATATAGCGATCGATACCTCCAGCGAAAGCGCCGCCTATACCAGCGCCGCAAAGATAGCCATGCATGTTGGCCGGGACATACAGGTCGAGGCCAGGTTTGACGAAAAACACGAACGCTGGATGCTTGTCTTGACTCGAATGCGTCACGGCAATCAGCGCACGAGCCGTATGGATGAAGACTTTTTGCTGTCTGGCGATTATGCGCAAATTCGCAAAACCGCGCAGATGATTTCGGGGCTCGTTGGTGAAGAAACGGTTATTCGGCGCGGTGAAAAGTCACTGGCGGTGGCCAGCTTCGCAGATGCCATGAAGTGGATGCTGAACGAAATCGAACGTGGCTTGGCCAAACAGCGCTATAAGGGTCTGGGCGAAATGAATCCTTCACAATTGTGGGAAACGACGATGGATCCAGCCGTCCGCCGGCTGCTTCGCGTACAGATCGAAGATGCGATAACGGCCGATGAAATTTTTACAACCCTGATGGGTGATGAAGTCGAGCCTCGCCGTGCTTTCATCGAAGAAAACGCGCTATATGCACGGAATATCGATATCTGAGAGAGGTTCTCCGGTTTTCTTCTTCCGTGAGGCGGAGCTCGTTCAAGGAGAGTAGGTAAATCCATGAATCGTCCACAGCGGCTTGGATTTATTTTTGCCATTATCAACTTGGCGTTGGTCCTGGTTTTTCCGCCGCATGATTACATCTCGCTCCAGCGCGGCAACATACCGACTTTTGACGGTTTTTATTTCATTTTCAGTTCGTATCCGAATCGCGTGGTGAATGCAGATTTTTTGATACTTGAGATTATCGTTGTATTGATCAATACCGCTATTGTCTGGCTGCTCTTGCGCCATTCCCGCGTCCAGCCGGGAGGCAATCGGCAGCAGCGCCGCATATTAACGCTGGTCGCAATCAATCTGGTGGTGGTACTTTTATTCCCTCCCTTCGAGAACTATTCGTCCATCAACAAAGCAGCTCTGCCGACGTTTGAAGGATTTCATTTTGTGTTTGGCGACAACTCGCAGCGCCAACTGGTTTCCTCCATTCTTTACATCGAAGTTGCGCTGATGCTGATTAATGGTGGTTTGTTCTGGTTGCTGTTCAAGGACAAAGGCCGCGAAGAAATTTCGGCAGACCAGATTCGGGCGCTGGCGAAACGGGTGCGCGCTACGCAAACAAAGACAAAATGAGCATGCTTCGACGCAGGTATTTGGCCTAACTGCTAGACGGATTCGTCCGGCAAGCGGCGCAACCCGCGCCATACGCGTCGGCCGGTCAGTGCAGAGCGTCATTCCAGCCGCCAGTCGTAGTCCATGATGAGGGGCGCATGGTCAGAAAAGCGCTGCGCCTTATAGACTTCGGCGCGCTGTGCCGTAGCCGCCAGGCCAGGCGTGGCGATCTGGTAATCAATGCGCCAACCGACGTTTTTAGCCCAGGCCTGGCCGCGGTTCGACCACCATGTATACGCTTCGCCGGTGGCTGCCGGATACAGCCGGCGATAGACATCGACCCAGTCCGACGTGTCAAATACTGAACTCAGCCAGGCGCGCTCTTCCGGCAGGAAGCCAGAATTTTTCTGATTGGACTTCCAGTTCTTGAGATCGATTTCCTGGTGCGCGATATTCCAGTCGCCACACAGGACAACCTCCCGCTGGCTGTTTTTCGCTTCCATGGCGAGCCGTTCAAGTTGCGGCCGGAACTGATCCAGAAAGCGAAACTTGGCCTGCTGACGATCCTCCGAACTGGAGCCTGAAGGCAGGTATAACGAGACCACCGACAGGCGACCAAAATCTACCTGGATATAGCGCCCCTCGGCATCAAATTCAGCATTGCCGAAGCCCTCGATGACGCGGTCCGGCGCTTGGCGTGCATAGATGCCGACGCCGCTGTAGCCTTTCTTTTCAGCAGCGTGAAAGTATCCGGTATAAAAAGTCGGCGCCAGCGCCACGGCGGGAATGTCGACCAGATGCGCCTTTAGCTCCTGCACGCAGACAATATCCGCCTGTTGCGTCGCCAGCCAGTCGAGGACGCCTTTGCTGACGGCAGAACGCATGCCGTTAAGATTCAAGCTGATAATGCGCAACATGTAACTTTTGCCCGTAGATGTAGAATGCGCCCGATGAATGCAAACCCCGCCAACATTGGGCAAGGCCATGAGTTTATCGCCTTCGCGTGTGAACTCGGCGTACTGTGTTTCGGTGAATTCAAAACCAAGGCCGGGCGCCTCTCCCCCTATTTCTTCAACACGGGTTTATTCAATGATGGCACGGCGCTTTCCCGTTTGTGCGAGTTTTACGCGCAACGTATCCTTGCCTCCGGTCTCCAGTTCGATGTTCTCTTCGGCCCGGCCTACAAGGGCATCCCGCTGGCTGCCGGCACAGCGATTGCACTGGCCCGGCTCGGCCGCAACACGGCGTACGCCTACAACCGCAAGGAAGCCAAGGATCACGGCGAAGGCGGTACTTTGGTCGGGGCGCCGCTCGCCGGCCGTGTGCTGATTATCGACGATGTCATTTCTGCCGGCACCTCGATACGCGAATCGGTGGAAATAATTCGTCATGCCGGCGCCACGCCGGCTGCGGTGGTGATTGCGCTGGATCGTCAGGAGCGCGGCGAGGGGGTATTGTCCGCAGCGCAGGAAGTCGAGCAAAATTATGGCGTACCGGTTATCAGCATTGCCCGTCTGACCGATCTGATCGATTATCTTTCCGGCCGGCCGGCGCTGGCCCATGATCTCGCCGCTGTGCGCGACTACCGTCTGCGTTACGGCAGTGATTAACATCTTTCTCAAGGAGACTGCCATGCGCCTGATTTTCGCCCTGTTGCTTACTTCATCCTTGTTGATTGCGGGCGAAGCAGCGGCTCAGGCCCGTATTTTCTGCTGCGATGACGCCAAAGGCCGCAAAGTGTGCGCCGACTTCGTGCCACCTGAATGCGCGAGCCGCGCCTATGAAGAACGCGACAGCCAGGGCCGTGTGTCGAAAAAATACGATGCGCCCCTGACGGCTGAACAGCAAGCCCGGCGCGCCACGGAACTGGCCAAGGCGGAAGCAGAAAAGCGCAAGGCTGTCGAGGAGCGTCGGCGTGCTCTGGCGCTGGTATCGAACTATGCCAACGAAAAGGAAATCGATTCCGCCCGTGACCGTGCGCTGGCTGTAATCGAAAAGAATCTGAAGCAGACGCAGGCCAAGCTGGATGAAGCCAACAAGGATAAGAAGAAGCTCGATAGCGAAAAAGAGTTTTACAAGAAAAAGCCCCTGCCGGAACAGACGAAGATCCTGATTCGCGATAACGAAAGCGAGATACGCGCACAGCAAGCCGCTGTAGAAGCGCAGACAAAAGAAATGAACGAGATACGCGCCCGCTTTGCCGAAGAGAAAAAACGTTATCTTGAGCTTACGGGCAAGAAAACGGCGGAGGAAGCAGCTCCCGCCGAGAAATCTATTCCTGCGCCTGGCGAACCGGCGGACGCAAAGAAATAATCAGGCGCCGAGTTTTTGCCGCAGCAGATCATTTACCTGCTGCGGGCTGGCCTTGCCGCGTGTGGCCTTCATCACCTGGCCAATCAGGGCGTTGAAGGCTTTTTCCTTGCCGGCACGGAATTCCTCAACGGACTTTTGGTTCTCGGCGAGCACTACGTCCACCAGCGCTTCGATCGCCGCGCTGTCGGTAATCTGCGTCAGGCCGCGCGCGGCAATGACGGCGTCGGCATCTGCGCCTTCGCCGGCCCATAACGCGTCGAATACTTCGCGCGCCATCTTGTTTGAAATTGTGTTGTCGGCAATGCGGCGCATGATGCCGGCGAGCAAGGCCGGCGCTAGCGGAACGGCATCTATTTCCAACCCCTCCTTGTTCAGGCGCGCCGCCATCTCACCCATCACCCAGTTGGCGCAGAGCTTGGCGTTTTCGTGCCTGGCGGCGGCGAGAGTCTCCTCGAAATAGGCAGCCATCGCGCGCGATGCTGTCAGCGTTGCCGCGTCATAGGCAGACAGACCGTAGTCCGACGCGAAGCGCGCTTTCATCGCCTGCGGCAGTTCCGGCAGGTTCGCGCGAATTTCTGCAATCCATGCCGGCGTAATTTCCAGCGGCAGCAGGTCGGGGTCGGGGAAATAGCGGTAATCATGGGCGTCTTCCTTGCTGCGCATGGCGCGCGTCTCGCCCGTGGCCGGGTCGAACAGGACGGTAGCCTGCTCAATGATGCGGCCTTCCCCGAGTTCATTGATCTGCCACTGCACCTCGAAATCGATCGCCTGCTGCATGAAGCGGAAAGAATTGAGGTTCTTGATTTCGCGCCGCGTGCCAAACTTTGTTTGCCCTGCCGGACGCACCGAGACATTGGCATCGCAGCGGAACGAGCCTTCCTGCATGTTGCCGTCGCAAATTCCGATCCACTGGACCAGCGCATGCAATGTTTTGGCGTAGGCCACCGCTTCGGCGGAAGAGCGCATATCGGGTTCGGACACGATCTCCAGCAACGGCGTTCCGGCGCGATTCAGGTCGATGCCTGTCCTGCCATGAAAGTCTTCGTGCAGGGATTTGCCGGCATCCTCTTCAAGGTGGGCGCGAGTGAGGTGCACGAGTTTTTCCGTCTCGCCGACACGGATCGTCAGTCCGCCACCGGATACCACCGGGATCTCGAACTGGCTGATCTGGTAGCCCTTGGGCAGATCGGGGTAGAAGTAATTCTTGCGGGCGAAAACAGAACGCGGCGCAATCTGCGCGTCGACCGCCAGACCGAACTTGATGGCGCAGACCACGGCTTCGCGGTTCAATACCGGCAAGACGCCGGGCAGAGCGATGTCCACCGCGCTGGCTTGGGCATTGGGCGGGGCGCCGAACGCGACACTGCTGCCGGAAAAAATCTTCGACCGCGTTTTCAGCTGAGCGTGGGTTTCCAGGCCAATCACCACTTCCCAGCGGATGGCGCTCATGGCAGGCTCTCCGGTATCCGCGTGTGCCAATCCGTGACTTGCTGATACTGGTGCGCTACATTAAGCATCCTGGCCTCGTCAAACCAGTTGCCGATGAGTTGCAGGCCGACAGGCATCGGCTTTGGCAATCGGGTGCCGCCAAAACCGCACGGAATCGACATGCCCGGCAGCCCGGCGAGATTGGTCGAGATAGTGTAAATATCGGAGAGATACATTTGCACCGGGTCGGCGCTCCTGGCGCCAAAAGCGAAGGCAACCGAAGGCGAGGCAGGGCCCATGATGATGTCGCACTCCTTGAAGGCGGCAGCAAAGTCGGCGGCGATGAGACGGCGGATCTTCTGTGCCTTGAGGTAGTAGGCGTCGTAGTAGCCGTGCGACAGAACATAGGTGCCGATCAGGATGCGGCGCTTCACTTCGGCGCCGAAACCCTGCGCCCGCGTTTTTGAATACATGTCGGCCAGATCGCCATATTCAGGCGCGCGGTAGCCGTAACGCACGCCATCGAAGCGTGACAGGTTCGAGCTGGCTTCGGCCGGTGCGATGACATAATAAGCGGGTACGGACAACGCCGAATTGGGCAGGTTTACCTCAACGGTTGCTGCGCCCAGCTTGCGATATTCCGCCAGCGCCGCATCTACCGCTGCACGTACGTCGGCATCCATGCCCGCGCTGAAAAATTCTTTTGGCAAGCCGATTCTCAGACCGGCCAGCGGTTGATGCAGGTCGCGGCTGTAATCCTCGGCAGGGCGTTCCAGCGACGTCGAATCCCGCGCATCGAAACCGGCCATTGCAGTAAGCATCAGCGCGCAATCTTCCGCGCTCTTGGCCATCGGCCCGGCCTGGTCGAGACTGGAGGCAAAGGCAATCATGCCGTAACGCGAGACCACGCCATAGGTCGGCTTCAGGCCGGTCAGGCCACACAAGGCCGCCGGCTGGCGGATCGAGCCGCCGGTGTCGGTGCCGGTGGCTGCCGGCGTCAGGCGCGCCGCAACGGCGGCGGCCGAGCCGCCCGATGAGCCGCCCGGCACGCGGGATACATCCCACGGGTTTTTTACCGGGCCGAAAAAGGACGTCTCGTTCGATGAGCCCATGGCGAACTCATCCATATTCAGCTTGCCCAGGGACACCATGCCGGCGGCGGCAAGGCGTTCAACCACATACGCGTCATAGGGCGAGATGAAATTGGCCAGCATTTTCGAGCCGCAGGTGGTGCGCCATCCCTGAGTGCAGAAAATGTCCTTGTGCGCCAGCGGGATGCCGCTCAGCGGCGAAAGCGCCGTGTCGCCGGCGCCGACTTTTCGCGCTTCATCCGCAAAACGCGCCTGGGCCAGCGTCCTGTCGCGGTCGGTGGTGATAAAGGCATTGAGCGTCGGGTTCAGAAGATCAATGCGGTCAAGAAAAAGGGTCGCCAGTTCAACGGCGGAGATTTTCTTCTGCGCCAGGGCGGCGGCAAGTTGCTTGAGGGAGGCGTTGATCATTTCATTTCGCTCGCGCAATGCGGCTGCACTAGGCAATCATTCCGGGGAATGCGGAGTGGGAAGACTTTCTTGGTGGATGAAGCTGATGCGTCATTCGATGACTTTCGGCACCAGATAGAGGCCGCCTTCAACCTCCGGAGCCACGGCCTGGAAATCGGCGCGGCGATCCACTTCGGTCACGCTGTCGGGGCGCAGGCGCTGCGCCACGTCGACGGCATGCGCCATCGGTTCGATACCGGTGGTGTCGACTGCCTGCAACTGCTCAATGAACCCGAGAATGCCATTGAGCTGTTCCCGCATGGTTGCGGCTTCCGCTACGGATAGTTCGATGCGTGCAAGCCGTGCGATGCGGGCGACGCCTTCTTGATTCAAGGACATAATGGCAAGGGATTGAAGTTTGTAAGCCTGCGCCAGGCCCCCGCTTGGTAGGCTAGGCCGGGAGCCGCGATAAGGTATTATAAGCGTCTTCTTTTTTGCCTTTGTCCGTTTCGGCTATGTTTCGGGCAGGCTTCTTACCGGGATCACCATGTTCAGCTTTTTGCGCTCCTATTTTTCCAACGATCTGGCCATTGATCTGGGCACCGCCAACACGCTCATCTACATGCGCGGCAGGGGTGTCGTACTCGACGAACCCTCCGTTGTCGCCATCCGCATCGAAGGCGGTCCCAACGCCAAGAAAACCATCCAGGCCGTTGGCCACGAAGCCAAATCCATGATCGGGCGCAACCCGAAAGAAATTTCGGTGATCCGTCCGCTGAAAGACGGCGTGATTGCCGACTTCACCGTCACCGAGCAAATGCTGAAGCAGTTCATCAAGCGGGTGCATGAGTCACGTCTGCTGTCGCCTTCGCCGCGCATCATCATCTGCGTGCCTTCCGGCTCGACTCAGGTGGAACGCCGCGCCATCCGCGAATCCGCGCTCGGGGCCGGCGCCTCGCAGGTGTATCTGATCGAAGAGCCAATGGCCGCTGCGATCGGCGCGGGCCTGCCGGTGTCGGATGCGACAGGATCAATGGTGGTGGACATCGGCGGCGGCACGACGGAAGTCGGCGTGATCTCGCTGGGCGGCATGGTCTATGCCAACTCGGTGCGTGTCGGCGGCGACAAGTTCGACGAGGCGATCATCTCCTACATCAGCCGCAACTACGGCATGCAGATCGGCGACAACACCGCCGAGAACATCAAGAAAACCATCGGCTCGGCCTTTCCCGGCAGTGAAGTCAAGGAGATGGAAGTCTCCGGCATCAACCGCGCCGAAGGCATCCCGCGCAAGTTCACCATTTCCTCCAATGAAGTGCTGGAAGCGCTGTCCGAACCTCTCAACCAGGTGGTCAGGGCGGTCAAGGATGCGCTGGAAAAAACTCCGCCGGAACTCGGATCTGACATCGCCGAACGCGGCATGGTGCTCACTGGCGGCGGGGCCCTGCTGTTCGATCTGGATCGCTTGCTGACAGAGGAAACCGGTCTGCCGGTGATTATTGCCGACGATCCGCTGACCTGTGTCGCTCGGGGTTCCGGTCTCGCGCTGGAAAAGATGGACAAACTCGGCAGTATTTTCGCCAACGAGTAAGGCGCTGTTCGTGTAGCTTGCGCCAAGGCGCAACAACTGTTGCGCCAGGCTTTTTATTTCCGGGAACACCACCGCCTTGATGTCCGCGATTGGCCATGCTCCGCCACCCTTCTTCAAACGGGGTCCGGCACCGTTCGTGCGGCTGGTTTTTTTCGTCTCGCTCTCCATCCTCCTGCTGGTTGCCGACTTGCGCTTCCATGCGCTGGAATGGATCCGCTCCGCCGTTGCAACAAGCGTTTGGCCGTTGCAACGCGTTGCCTGGCTGCCGATTGATGCTGCCGGGGATTTCGGCAGTTATTTTGTGCGGCTGTCCTCGCTGCAAAAGGAAAACGCGGAACTGCGCCAGCATCGGCTTGAAGCGGCCAATCTGCTGCTGCGCCAACGGCATCTGGAAGATGAAAACCAGCGGCTGCGGGCATTGCTCGACATGCGCGCGCGTCAGCCGGTGAGCGGGCAGATCGCCGAAATCATTTATGCCGCGCGCGATCCATTCTCGCGCCGTGTGATCATCGACAAAGGCCTGCGCCATGGTATCCAGGCCGGCCGGGCGGTTGTGGATGAGCATGGCGTCATTGGCCAGGTGACGCGCAGCTTTCCGCTCACGGCGGAAGTGTCGCTGCTGACTGACAAGCAACAAGCGATTCCGGTACAGGTGCGACGCAACGGTTTGCGCTCCGTGCTGGCCGGCGCGGGCGGCGGCCGCATGGAACTGCGCTTCCTCGCCGCCAATGCAGAGATTCAGGTCGGCGATATCCTGGTCACTTCAGGGCTTGATGGCATCTATTTGCCCGGCCTGCCGGTAGCGAAGGTGGCCAAAATCGACCGCGACAATGTCTATTCTTTCGCCCGCATCAGCTGTGCGCCGCTGGCCGGTATCGAGCACCACGGCCTGGTGCTGGTATTAGGCCCGCGCACTCCTTTGCCGCCGCAGCCGGAGGATACGGCGACCCCGTCCGGCACGCCGGAAAAAGGCAGCCGCGTAAAAAGGAAGATGCGTTAATGCAACCTACCCATTCCTCGCGGCGCATTTTGTTGCCGGCCAGAAACTGGTTCATCATGCTGACCCTGTTTATGGCGTTGCTCCTGAACTTGGTTCCTTTTGGCCGCTTGCCTGGTGTGCCTGACTGGGTGGCGCTGGTACTGGCCTTCTGGTGCATCCATCAACCCCTCAAAGTCGGCATGAGCGCCGGATTTATTCTGGGCCTGCTGATGGACGTTATCGATGCCAGCGTCATGGGACAGCACGCGCTGGCTTACGTGTTTCTCGCCTTTGCCGCCACCGGGCTGTCGCGGCG
The DNA here is from genome assembly GCA_964596295.1 of uncultured Rhodocyclaceae bacterium. Taxonomy (GTDB): domain Bacteria; phylum Pseudomonadota; class Gammaproteobacteria; order Burkholderiales; family Rhodocyclaceae; genus Rugosibacter. The sequence continues at coordinate 36,775 of CAZQTB010000006.1, forward strand.
TGTGCTGTGGTTTCCGCTGGCGCAGCAGGCCCTGCACATCCTGTTGTTGCTTTTCGGCGCGCAGCTCATCATGCTGATTGCGCGCATGCCCGGCGGTGCGGAATTTCCCGGCCTGCCGTGGTTTCTTGCCAGCTTTACGGCGGCGTTGCTCTGGTATCCGCTGACCTACCTGTTGCTGGCTCCGCAGTTCCAGCCGGAAGAAAAAGACGTCCATCGTCCGATCTGACCAGCGATGGAATTCAATCACGCCGAGGGAGAACTCAAACAATTCCGTTCGCGGCTGGCAGTGGCCGGCGGCTTCGTTCTGTTTTGTTTTGTCTTGCTGTTTGCCCGCTTTGTCTGGCTGCAAATTGTCCAGCACGCTTATTACCAAACCCGCGCCGAAGACAATCGCATTTCCCTGGTGCCCATCGTGCCCAATCGCGGCCTCATCGTCGATCGCAATAATGTAGCACTGGCAAATAATTATTCGGCATACACGCTGGAGATCACTCCCTCCCATATCGACGACCTGGAGCCGGCCATCGACAGTCTGGCCGCGATCATCGACATCCAGCCCAAAGATCGCAAGCGCTTCAAGAAGCTGCTGGAAGAGAGCAGGAATTTCGAGTCACTGCCGATCCGCACCCGGTTGACTGACGAGGAAGTGGCAAAATTCATCGCCCATCGCTACCGTTTCCCCGGCATGGACATCAAGGCGCGGTTGTTTCGCCAGTATCCGGGTGGTGCCTTTGCCTCTGGCGTACTGGGCTACATCGGGCGCAGCACCGATCGCGATCTGGAGAAAATTGAAGAAGTGGATCAGGAGGCCAACTACCGCGGCACCGACTACTTTGGCAAAACCGGCTTGGAGCAGCATTACGAGTTCGAACTGCATGGCATCACGGGTTTTGAGCAGGTGGAAGTCGACGCGGGAGGACGCGCTGTGCGTACGCTGGCGCGCACTGCACCGGTGCCGGGCAGCAATTTGACGCTAACGATAGACGCCGGGCTGCAACGTATCGCGGAACAGGCGTTCGGTGACAGAAAAGGCGCGCTGGTGGCTATTGAACCCTCGACTGGCGGCATTCTGGCGCTGGTCTCGATGCCTAACTATGACCCCAATCTGTTTGTCGATGGCATTGATGTGCAGAACTGGAAAGACCTGAATGAATCGCCCGACAAGCCCATGGTGAACCGTGCCCTGAATGGCGCGTATCCGCCAGGCTCCACCTTCAAGCCCTTCATGGCGCTGGCCGCGCTGGCACTGGGTAAGCGCACTCCGCAGCAAGCCATCTTCGATCCCGGCTTCTACAGTTTTGGCAACCATACTTTCCGCGACGACAAGAAGGGCGGCCATGGCATGGTGGATATGTACAAGTCCATCGTCGAATCCTGCGACACTTACTACTACATGCTGGCCAACGATCTGGGCATAGACAACATCGCCCGCTTTATGGGCGTGTTCGGTTTTGGCAGCCGTACCGGTATCGACATCGAAGGTGAATCGGAAGGCATCCTGCCGTCGCCCGAGTGGAAGAAAAAACGTTTCAGGAACCCTGAACAGCAGAAGTGGTATGCCGGTGAAACAATTTCCGTCGGCATTGGTCAGGGCTATAACGCGTACACCCCGATCCAGCTGGCGCAGGCGATGGCGACGCTGGCCAACGACGGTGTCATGTTTCGTCCGCATCTGGTCAAATTCATCACCGACAGCCGCACCGGCGCGCACAAGCTGATCGAACCACAGCCATTGAAAAAACTCGACCTGAATCCCGAGCATATCGCAATCATCAAGCAGGCCATGCTGGGTGTAAACAAGGAAGGCACCGGCGCCCGCGCTTTTGCCGGCGCCGAATATGTTTCGGCGGGCAAGACCGGAACCGCCCAGGTTTTCTCGCTCAAAGGGGGCGACTATAAACACCACATGCTCAAGCAGGAGTTGCGCGACCATGCCTTATTCATCGCCTTCGCCCCGGCCGACGCACCCAAAATCGCCTTGGCCGTGCTGGTCGAAAATGGCGGCTTTGGCGCCCAAGCCGCCGCGCCTATCGCTCGCCAGGTGCTTGATTACTACCTGCTTGGCAAGCGCCCGCAAACCCCGGCACCGGTCGATGAAGCCGCCGTCGAAAGGGATACCGAATGAACAACACCCTGCGCACGACGCTGCACGCCCTGTGGCGCCGCCTGATCGCACCGCTTGATCTGCCGTTGCTGGGCATCAGTGGGCTGCTCTTGCTGCTGGCCATTGGCATCATGGGCAGCGCTTCGCCCGAGCGCATGAGCGCGCAACTGGTAAATGTCGCGCTGGCATTGGTCATCATGCGCATCATGGCCGGAGTGCCGCCGCAACGATTGACAGGTTTCGCGGTACCCATCTATCTTGCCGGCATCTTTTTGCTGATCGCTGTGGCATTGTTCGGTGACGTCTCGAAGGGTGCGCGACGCTGGCTCGATCTGGGGTTTATGCGCGTGCAGCCTTCTGAACTCATGAAAATTGCCGTGCCGCTTTTGCTGGCCTGGTTCTTTCATCAGCGAGAAGCCCACCTGCGGCTGTTTGACTACGCCATCGCTGCCATTCTCCTGTTGGTGCCGGTTGCGCTGATCTTCCGCCAGCCGGATCTGGGCACGGCGGCGCTGGTTCTGGCAGCCGGTTTCTATGTTATTTTTTTCGCCGGTCTGTCATGGAAAATCCTTGCCGGCATAACTCTGGCCGCACTGACAGCGACGCCCGTGGCCTGGAGTTTTTTGCACGACTATCAGCGTAATCGCGTCCTGACCCTGCTTGATCCGGAGAAGGATCCGCTGGGCAAAGGCTTTCATATCATCCAGTCAACCATCGCCATCGGTTCCGGCGGTCTTTTCGGCAAAGGCTGGCGCGCAGGCACGCAGGCGCAACTTGAATTCATTCCCGAGCGGCATACCGATTTCATTTTTGCCGTTTTCGCCGAAGAATTCGGCCTGTTCGGCAATCTCGTCCTGCTCACGCTCTACGGCTTTCTGCTCGGCCGCGGCCTGATGATCGCCGCCAATGCCACGACGCTCTTCGGCCGGCTGCTGGCCGGGGCGATCACGATGATCTTTTTCACCTATGCTTTTGTGAATATGGGCATGGTCTCCGGTATCTTGCCGGTGGTCGGCGTGCCGCTGCCGTTGGTGAGCTACGGCGGCACTTCGCTGGTGACGCTGTTCATCGGCATCGGCATACTGATGTCGATCCACAAAAATCGCATGCTGGTGCAAAAGTGATTCGCCCGCTCCTCACGCTGTTGCCGTTACTTCTCGCCGCCTGTGGTTCACAACCGCCGCGACCGGTGACGGATCGCAGCACAAGCTCCGCCATCGTGTCGCCAGCGCCGACTTTCAGGCCGGCCGGCAGAAAGCCGTCAACCGTTGTGACGAAACGCGGCGGCGGTTTTTACAAGGATGACGGCCCGGGCGACAATCCGCCCGGGGATATTGATGCCATTCCCGATGCCGTGCCGCGCGCCGAGCCCTTGCATCGCTTCGCCAACAAGGCTTATTCGGTGCTCGGCAAAAACTATAACCCGCTGAAGGAGCGCACCCCGTACAAGGAAACAGGCATCGCAAGCTGGTATGGCCGAAAATTTCATGGCCAGAAGACTTCCAGCGGCGAACCCTACGACATGTACGGCATGACTGCCGCGCATCCTACCTTGCCGATACCCTCATATGTCCGCGTCACCAATCACGACAACGGCAAGTCTGTGATCTTGCGCGTCAATGATCGCGGCCCGTTTCATGCCAACCGGCTGATCGATCTTTCCTGGACGGCGGCCTACAAGCTGGACTATCTTGGCGAAGGCAGCGCGCAGGTTGAGGTGGAAAGCATACTGCCGGGGCAGGAAGCCGCCATCGCCCAAACTGTACCGGCGCCTGAGCCCGTCCCGCTGGAAACCAGCGCATCCCCCTTGCCCGAGGTGCGCCGAGCAGAGGGGCATTACATCCAGATCGGCGCCTTCGGCAACCGCGATAACGCCGAAACATTGCGCGCGCATCTGGCGCGCGAGCTTGGCGAACTGGGCGATAAGCTGGTGATCGAAGCGGCGGGCAGTGTGTTCCGAGTCCAGCTCGGTCCCTGGCCGGATGCCCCCGCCGCGCGCCATGCCGGTGAACAGGTGCGCGAAAGCCTGGGACTGGGTTCGATAGTCGTGCAACGCTAGTAGTACTTGCGAATTGATTATCGCCTTGGTGTTTGGTTAGACAGTAGTGATTGGTCCGCATTTTTAAATAACGCAATGTTGCAATGTAATACGCTGAAGATGGAGCCGTTTTTTTAATCAGGACAAACTGTTGCTTTTTGGCAATCAGATTGTGGAAGTCTTACTGACCATGTTGTCTTTAGTTCCGGGAACGTGTTAACCTTCTACTTCTGTGAAACAAGGTCATCAAACCCCGGAAGCTGGACATTCTTGGAGTTTTCGGTAGATTTTCAATGAGGTTTCATGGGAATTTGACCAAATTGATTTGTGAATATTTTGTATTAATGTTTAATAAAATACAGTCGATCGTTGTCATAAAAAATATTGCACCGCATTAGTACATGTAAAAATTATCAATGATAAGAATCATAAAAGAATTGCGCGATGCACAATATCCAAATTGGCGCGAATTTTGCTCTTAATAAAGATTAGGTGTTTCGGTTTCGGAATAGTGTTTTCTTGGCATTCGTTTTTGTTGCGCGTGTGGTGTGATGAATATGCCAAGTGACTGGATGCAGGGTAGTGCCTAAAAAAACGATTGAGGCGAGTTTTGTGCCTCTAAATTAAAATGTTTGGGGAGCATAGTTCAGGAGTAGGAGTGTACGTCTGCCCATTCGAGTCGGAGCGATCGCTGTTGATCGCTGGACTCTTGTCTGAATCATTCATCAACAAAACAAACCGTCTATGAAAATCAAATACTCTTCGATTGGCCTGGCATGCGCTGCGCTGCTTGTCGGCTTGAGTGGCTGCAGCGGCGAAGCGGATTTCGCCGCAGTACAAGCGGAGCGCGCCAAGCCCGTACAGCGCAGCGATATCCTGCAAGCGATTGCAACTCACGGCTCGCATGTTGCCGCCGGAACGCAAAGCGGCGCGGTGCTGATATCAACTGACGCAGGCAAAAGCTGGGTGCGCCATACGCTCGACAAGCCTTTCCTGGCGTCCGTCATCGACATGACGGCCTGTCCGGACGGCAGTTTTCTCGCGCTGGATTTTTATGGGCGCGTATGGGCCAGCGACATCGCCGGCCAGAAATGGGTGGCGCATAAGTTAGAACATCCGCAAACGGGCCTGACCATTTCCTGCGACAAGGCGGGTGCATGGTGGGTTGCGGGAACATTCGCTACCATCGCCAAGAGTGCCGATCAGGGCAAGACGTGGCGTGTTATCGATATGAAGCAGGACGCGCAAATCACAGCCTTGCGCTGGATCAATGAAAAACGCGGTATTGCTGTCGGCGAGTTTGGTCTGGTTCTGAGAACTGATGATGGTGGCGAGACCTGGCAGCAGATGAAACCGATTTCTCCCGACTTTTACGCTTATGACGCGTTGTTCACCGACGAGAATACTGGCTGGGTTTCGGGCGTTGCTGGTCATATGCATCAGACCAGGGATGGCGGCAAGACCTGGCAGCTGAAGGAAAGCAAAGCTGGGGCTCCGCTCTACCGTCTGTTCATGCATAAGGGTATGCCCTATGCGGTCGGCGCTCGCGGTACGGTGGCTCGGCTTGAAGGCGAGACGTGGCAGTCGGTGGATTATCCCAATGCGATTCCCGTCTTCCTTGGAGGAGGCGCCTCGATCGAGAATAGCGATACCCTGATGATTGGCGGCCCGGGTGGCTTGCTGCGTCCAGTGCTGACGAAACAGCAAAATTAAACAACAAGGCAATTAACCGGAGTCACCAAAGATTATGGTTACACGAGTGTTCGTAGGTTTTCGCGATAAATTGACCCATTTTCTCCATCGCGGTGAGGACTGGCTATTTGCCAATCCGAAAATTGTTCTTGCTCTTGTCGGTCTCGTCACGGCAGCTTTTGCCTGGCAGGTGCCGAAACTGCAGATTTATAGCGACTTCAATGATCTTTTGCCGCAGAAGCATCCCTACATCCAAGTTTATAACCGGATGAAGGAAAATTTTGGCGGTGCCAATTCGGTCATCATGGCGATCGAGGTTGAAAAGGGCACCATCTTCAACGAAGAAACGCTGGCCCTCATTCACCAGGCAACCCAAGGGGTTGATAACCTGCCGAGCGTCAATCACAATCTGGTCAGTTCGCTGGCGCACCGTACCGTGCGCAAGGTCTCGCTTTCGCCGGAAGGCGGTTTCGTCTCCGAGAACTACTATGACAGCCAGCAGCCAAAATACACGCCCGAGCGACTTGCCAAACTGCAGGCCGATGTGCTGGCTGACCCTGCCGTGTATGGCCTGCTGGTCTCCCCCGACCTCAAGGCCGCGCTTATTCGTGCCCAGCTAAACGAGGGTAATGTTGACTATCCGAAATTTTTCGCCGAGATGAAGACGGTCCGGGACGCTCTGGCGCGCCCCGGACACAAGATTTATATTACCGGCAATCCGGTGCTCACCGCCTGGGTTTATACCTATCTGCCCGAGATGGTTGCGATTCTCGCGTGGACGGCCGTGCTGCTGGCTACATTGCTGATTCTCTACTATCGCCGGCTCTATGGCATTGCGCTGCCGCTGCTTGGCATTTCCCTGTCCACGCTCTGGGGTTTGGGTTTCATGGCCGCGCTTGGCATCAATCTTGAGCCCTTGAGCCTGCCGATCCCCTTTCTGATTGCGGCGCGCGCGATGTCGCACGGCACCCAGCTCGTCTCGCGCTACTATGAAGAGCTCGATGTCCATAAGAGCGGCGCTGTCGCTGCCCGGAAGACGCTGGAAGCGCTGTTCCGTCCGGGTTCGTTGGCGATTATCGTTGATGCAATCGGCATTACCGTGCTGATGCTGGGCACTGCGCCGTTCAACACCAAGCTGGGTGCCGCTGCCGGCTTTTGGGGTTTCTCGGTGATCTTCACTGTGCATTTCATGATCCCGCTGGCCTTGAGCGTGCTGCCGCAGCCGAAGAAGACGATAAATGGAAATGTGGCTGTCCGGCGCGCGCTGGGCACATTCATGTCCTATACGGGCGGCACCACCGTCGGTGCCCGTACGATCCTGCTATTGACCTTCCTGGGCATTGGCGCCTCGTACTACTACATCAACCGGGTTCAGATCGGTGAATCCGAACCGGGCTCGCCGCTACTGGCCCGCGATCACGATTTTAACCTGTCGACCAAAGCCATCAATGAACGGTTCCCCGGTTCTGAAGAACTGAACATCGTCATTCGCACCGATGAGCCGGGCGGCATCAAGAAGCCGGAAGTGATAGCGGCCATCGAACGCTTTCAGGCGCACATGCTGAGTGACCCCTCCGTAGGGGGTACCAAGGCGTTGCCGATGGTCGTGCGCGTTTTCAACCGGCTGACCCATAATGACGATCCACGCTGGATGCAGACGCCCAACACCGGATCGGAAAGCGGCGGCCTGATGTTTGCCTACATGGCTTCGAGTCCTATTCCGGGCGCTTTGAAGGAGTTCATCACACCGGAAGAAACCGAAGCCAACGTGATTTTCTACTACAAGGATCACCAGGCGACTACCATCACCCGCGCTACGGCCATGGCGCTGGAAGGCAAGAAGATGATCGAAGCTGAAGTGCGCGGCCTCCATGTCGATCTCGCCGGCGGCATCATCGGCGTCAATGCGGCAGGCAACCAGGCGCTGCACCGCGACCACATGCTCATCATTCCGGCTGTGCTCGTGCTTTCTTTCCTGCTGGTGGCGGTGTACTACCAGTCGTTGCACGCTGGTTGGCTGATGATTTTCCCGATGTTGTTCGCAACGGCGATGACCTACGCCTACATGGGTGCCAACAACATTGGCATCAACGTCAATACCGTGCCGGTGATCACCGTCGGCGTCGGTGTCGGCATCGATTACGCGGTCTACTTCATGGATCGCATCCGAGAGGAATTCGCCCATGTGCGCAACATCCACAAAGCCGTGATCAACGCCGTGGCGACTACCGGCTACGCCGTGAGCTTCACTGCCGCGACCCTGATTGCCGGCGTGATTCTCTGGATTTTCATGTCGCATCTGCGATTCCAGTCCGATACGGCGGTGTTGCTGTCGTTCATGCTGATCGTCAACGCGATTGCGGCGATGCTGATCGTTCCGGCCTGGTGCGTCATATTCAAGCCGCACTTCGTTACCGGCACCAGAGTTGATGCCGATGGCGTGATCCAGGAAGTGGTGTAGGATGAAATTTAAAATACATGCTAGAAAATAGCTGCCGAAATTCTCGAATCAGCTACTTGTAAATAGATTTTGCCGCGAGGAGTTAGCAGGTGCAGTGAGCTCATCGACGTTGCTTGGGTGTGGAAACGAGGCAACGCGTGGGTGGACAACCAAACTTATGGGGGAGATTACGATGTTGAAACAGAAGCGAGGATTAAATGTGCTCTGCAAGCATGCGGCCGTGCTGTTGCTGGCATATCTTGCGGTCACGCCGCTGGCGTTTGCACAGGAAAGGGACAGTCTTCCGGCGCTTGGCGAAAGTGCAAGCCCGTGGAAGATTGATATCTCTTATGAAAATGACACGCGCTTCCGCGGCAAGGACAATACCGGCCACCGTGTCGGCCTGTCCAAGTTCCGCAACACTTTCCAGGCCGAAGCGGACAAGAACCTCTCCGACGGCTGGGCCTTCCACGGCATCTTCCGCGGCACCTATGACGGCGTCTATCAACTGAATGACGACGAATATGGCAACAACGCAGGCGGAGCGGTGATGCTGCAAAGTTCAGCTGCCCCTCTGCTCGGGGCGCCTACTGATCTGGTTCCATATGGGGGTGGTTTGGGACACGCCTTCTTCGTTGGCCCGCCATTTGGCTTAGGGACAAATAATGCTTTTGGCTTCAACTCAACCACACCCGGCACGATTGCCAATCCGAGTACTGGGGCGGCGGCGGTTCCCTTGCCGTATAGCCCGAACCAGGGCTTGCACGTACTGTTTGATCGCTGGGGCAGCAACCCGAATGGCGTGCAGGTGGGAGTGCCAGTGCGGCCTTGCGATGTGGATAGCCGCGGCTGTACCGACTTCGGCGGCTATGGCGACCTCAAGAAAAGCGAACTGGAAGCGCCCGAGTTCAACAGCCGGCTCGATTTCATCCGCGAGTTCTACGTCAAGAAAAGCTTCAGTTTGGAGGATGGCAAGCAGGTCTTCGTCAAGCTCGGCAAGCAGCAGGTGGTCTGGGGCCGCACCGACCTGTTCCGCGTACTCGACGTGATCAACCCGGTTGATTTCTCGCGCAACAACATCTATGACGAGCTGCAGGACATCCGCATCCCGATGTGGATTCTGCAGGCCGAATACCGGATGGGCGCGAGCGATACCTTCCAGGACCGCAATGTTTCGGTAGTGTGGAATTTCGACAAGTTCCGTCCGAACAACCTCGGCCAGTGCGGCACACCGAATGTGATTCTCGATGCGGGTTGTATCTTGCGCGCCTTCAAGACATTGTGGGATTACGGCGGCACGGTGGGTAATTTTGCTCCGCTCGTACCACCGACTCCCGGTTTGCCCAGCGGCCCGGGTAACGGCGCCTTCCTGGCGACCGACTTCGGCCCCCATACCATCGGTATCCGCAATGTCGAGTTGCCCAAATGGACGCTCAAGAACACTCAGCTGGGCGTCAAATGGGAGGGTGTGACGGCTGACGGCTTCAACTTCTCGCTGAATGCCTTGGCCTACCGTTCGCAACTGCCGAGTCTGCACATGATCAATAGCGGCGTGACGAACCCGTTCCTCGGGTCGATTGTCAACACCTCAAACCTGATCGCGTTCGATCTTGTCTACCCACGGGTTAATCTGGTTGGCGGTTCGGCAGACTTCCAGATTCCGGATGCCAACCTGGCGGTCCGCCTCGAAGCCGCGCTCACCCACGGCGAAGAATTCGGCAACACGGCAAGGTCGGAGGGTTATTCCAAGAACCGCGTATTCCGCTCGGTGATCGGGTTGGATCGGCCGACTATCATCCCCTGGATCAACGAGGCAGAAGCCACCTTGATCTCGGCGCAGCTCTTCTATCAGCATATTTATGACCATGAGCTCTTCGATGGCGCCTACGGCAAGGTCGGCAATGTGGACTGGGCGAACAACTTCACCGGCACCCTGCTGATCCGTGCATCGTTAATGAATGCACGCCTGATTCCGCAGGTCATCATGGCGCGTGACTTCAAGGCCCATGCGTTTGCCGTGGCGCCGTCCGTCTCTTATCGTTACTCCGACAACCTGCAGTTTTCGGTCGGTGCGAATGTCAAGCGCCGTGCGGACCAGGGGCGCTGGGAGTTCGACGACAACCGTTCAGCGAACCCGTTTGCGCCATTCACGCAATATCCTGTCCAAGGGCCGAACCCGGGCTCCGCAGGCCTGGGCGGCTTGCTTCCTCTCGGCGCGTTCCGCGCTGGCCCGATTGGCGCGGCCTGGAAGGAAAACGAAGTCTTCTTCACAATGAAATACAAGTTCTGATATCAGGCGAAAAGTCGGCGCTGGCGATACGGCGCTGACTTTTAAGTTCAGTGTCCGGCCGCTGTTACCGAACACGATCTGACAACATTAAATGAGGTGAATGCAATGAAACCCAGTGCAACAACCAGAAAATTGAAAATCGCCGCGGCGTGCGCTGTTGCTTTTCTCGCCCAAACTGCGCATGCGATTACCGATGCTGAAATGGATGCGGCTTTCTTTCCGTACAAAAATGGTTTTCCGACTTTCCCGGGCCTCAAGCCCGGAATGCTCATCAACAAGGGCAATGTCGAACAGTTCAAGGAAATTCTCGCCCCGGCCCAATACAAGCTTGTCAAGGATGGCTGGCTTGAAATCCCGGTGGGCCAGACCTTCGACATGCCCCTGCCCAAGGCTTTTATCGACGCCACCAGGCAGTATGCGGATAAAGTGAAGCTAGGCGGGACGATTAGCGACTATGCTGCTGGCCGGCCGTTCCCGCTCGATCCATCGAAGTCCGATCCGCGCGCAGGCGAAAAACTGGCCTGGAACTTCAAATACGGCCTCAACTGGGGCGACAATGCAATCATCTATCCGTTTTACTGGCGTTACATCAATGCCAATACCGGACAGATCGAACGCACCATGAAGTTCGAGTTTCATTTTCTCAATTTCAAGCATCGCATCTCGAATCCGCCGATTCCGGAAGTTACGCCGAATCCGTCCCAGCTTTATCGCGGAACCTATGTCAAAGTGCAGGAGCCGCTGGACCTCAAGAACACCCAGTTGCTGATCCAGCGCTATGAGGATGACGCGAAGCGCGACGATGCTTACCTGTATCTGGGTTTCCAGCGCCGCGTGCGGCGTCTGGCGACAGGGCAGGTGACCGACTCCTTTCTTGGCTCCGACCTGATGATCGAAGATTTCGAGGGGTATAACGGCCGCGTTTCAGACTACAAGTGGACGTACATCGAAACCAAGAATGCGATGATGCCGTATTACAAACATAACGAAATGAAACTTGATCCCGAGTTCAAGGATGCGGATGGCTACGGCTATATCGGGGCGACCGGCAAGAGCAACTGCATACCGAATGTGACTTGGCAATTGCGCAAGGTTCATGTGCTCGAAGGCCGCCCGGTGGATTCGGGCCATCCAATCAGCAAACGTGTCATCTATCTCGATGCGCAAATCATGACGCCGTCGGTTTCGACGATATATGACCGCAAGGGGGAGATCTGGAAATCTTTCTCGATCGGCAAGGCCCACCCCGACTTCCATCTGCCGATCAACAAAGGCTCGGGCATTCCGCTTGACGATTCCTTCTCCGTAGTGGATATGCAATCCGGTCACTGCACCATAGGCCGTTTCCGTGGCGAAATTGATCCGGCGAAAAATCCGCCTTCCTTGTTCCAGGTGCAGAATCTGCGCGGCGGCGACTGATTTATTACGTGCGTAACACAAACGGGAGCGTGAGCTCCCGTTTTTTTCTTGATGGAAGCAGTAAGGGCAAACACTATTACGGAGATATCACGTGGCGCAATTGACACACGAAGAAGCGATCAAACGGGCCGAATATGTCGGACAGATTGCCGAGGCGGAGCTTTTTGAAGCAGACCGCAACGGGGGCTACTCAACCAAGCTCAAGGATGCCATACACGAAACCCAGCTTCATCGTCTGCTCAGGCCAAAGCGCTATGGCGGCTTTGGCATGCGGCATCGCACTTTGTCGGAGGTCGTTCGCACTGTCGCGCGGCATAGCGTTTCCGGCGCTTGGGTGACTTATTTCATGCCCCTGCACGAAACCTGGGTGGCGCTGCTGCCGCCTGTGGCGCGCAAGGAGATGTATTCGTCGGATAAATTTGTTGCCGACATCTTTTTTCCGATTGGCAAGGTCGAGTATGTTGAAGGCGGCGTACGCCTCAGCGGGCAATGGAACTGGGGTAGCGGCATCGACTTCTGCGAATGGATCGGTTTGGGTGCCATTGTCGATGTCCCGGGCGTCGGTGCGGGTCCGCAACCGTGCCTGGTCACGATCAAGGTCTCAGAAGGCCGGGTTATCGACAACTGGGATACCTTCGGTCTGCGTGGTACGGGCAGCAAAGGCATCGCCGTTGACAATGTATTCGTTCCTTGGCATCGGGTTTTGCCGGTGGCTTCTGCCAAGGGCAATGCGACGCCGATGGGCGGCGAATTTGATCCTGAAGAGCCGGTTTATCGGGTGCCCTTCATGCCGGCGTTCACCTTGGGCTTTAACGCAATCTGTATCGGCGCAATGCAGCGGCTGCAGCAGGAATTGCATGAGCGCATCCGCACGCGTCAGCGCGTGTTGCTCGGTCAGAAGGAATGGGAGTCGCCGGTCGCGCAGCGTAACCTTGGCGAGTTGACGACGATCGTCGAGCAGGCTGAAGGCTTGCATGAGCGCTTCAATAAACAGCTTGAGGACTGGTGCGTCGCGGGCACGCCATCCGCTTCGGCCCTCGAAGAAAACCGACTTGCTGCCTGGCGCTCATCGATTGCACGGACGGCGGCGCAGGTGGGTTTCCGCACGCTCGAACTGCTCGGTGGCGCCGCTACCTACAAAGGCGATCTGGTCGAAGTCTTTGCGCGCGATCTGTTCATGGTTTCAATCCATGTCACCCAGATTTACGAAGACCACATGATGTTCTACGGCCGTACGCAGTATGGCTTAAGCGGCCATCCGCTGGGCTGACCCGGGGCGGTTTGCGACTCAGGGCAAGCGCATTTACCTTGGCAGGGTGTTGAAAGCGCAGCGGAGACGGCCATCTGTGGCGTCGCAGTAGTTTTCTACCCTGTTACAGATAACCCCCAGGCAATGAGATGCGATAGTCAGTGATTCGGCTGGCGGTCTTGCGTGGTCGCCAGACAATTATAATTTGCTCTTATGCTTCACCGCCGTCTATCCTTGCGCATGCGCTTGCTTATTTTCCTGCTCGCCTTCCTGCCGTTTGCCGCCAGTCAGGCGCAGACTATTCCCGTCTCCCCGGTTTTGAGCGCACGCGCCTGGTTGCTGATGGATTACGCCAGCGGGCAGGTGCTTGCTGCGCACGCAGCCGATACACGGCTGGAGCCTGCTTCGCTGACCAAGGTGATGACCACGTATCTCGTTGCCGAAGCGCTGGCGCAAAAAACGCTCTCGCTGCAACAGCCGATAAGCGTCTCCGAGCGCGCCTGGCGTACGCAGGGCGCGCGCAGTTTTATCCCTGTCAATGGACAGGTGACGGTTGATGATCTCCTCAAAGGCATGGTGATCCAGTCGGGCAACGATGCTGCCGTTGCCTTGGCCGAGGCGATGGGCGGCAGCGAAGGAGCCTTTGTCACGACGATGAACCGCACGGCGCAGCATCTGGGCTTGCAAGAAACGAAGTTTCTCAACGCCAGCGGCTTTTTTGATGGCCCGCAACCCAATCATTATTCCACTGCGCGTGATATGGCGCATCTGGCGGCAGCCCTGATGCGCGATCATCCCGAAGCGCATCGCCTGCATGCCATCAAGGAATACACCTATGCCGGCATTCGCCAATACAACCGCAACCGCCTGCTGTGGGCCGACCCCACCGTGGACGGCTTGAAAACCGGCCATTCCAGCGCTGCCGGCTACTGTCTGATCGCCACTTCGCTGCGCGCGCCACGGCGCCTGATTTCCGTCGTGCTGGGCGCCCCCTCGGACGACGCGCGCGCTCGCGATTCACTCAATCTGCTGAACTGGGGCTACACTGCTTTTGAGGCTGTAAAAGTCTATGGCAAGGGGCAGGCCGTTTCGCAGTTCAAGGTATTCAAGGGCGCGCAACACACGGTCAAGACGGGTTTTAATGAAGACTTCATTATCTCCGTACCGCGCGGCATGGCGGGCAGGATCACTGCCCGCCTGGAAAGCCGCCAGCCACTGCTGGCCCCGGTGCCCATTGGCGCAACGGTGGGCACATTGAAACTCAGTGTGGGCGATCAGGCCTGGGGCGAGTATCCCGTTGTCGCCCTGGAAGACGTTTCGCTTGCCGGCTTCTTCGGCCGCTCGTGGGACACACTCCTGCTCTGGTTCCGGTGAGCGCGCGCATCTATCTCAATGGCCAGTGGCTGGCGCCGGAAGACGCCCGAATCTCGGTCATGGATCGCGGCTTTCTGTTCGGCGACGGCGTGTATGAAGTGATTCCCGTTTATTCGCGCCACCCTTTTCGTCTCGAACAGCATCTGGTCCGCCTGGGCCGCAGCCTCGATGCCATCCAGATAAGCAACCCGCGCAGCATGGCAGAGTGGACTGCGCTGGTGACCCGGCTCGTCGCCGAAGCAGAATGGAATGACCAGTCCATCTACATCCAGGTCACACGCGGGCCGATGGCGATACGCAATCACGCCTTTCCCAAAGAGCCTGTACCGACGGTGTTGCTGCTGGCAGAGCAGATGAATATGCCCAGCGCACAGCAAGTCAGCGCCGGGGTGGCCGCCGTTTCTGCTGCGGACATCCGCTGGCTGCGCTGCGACATCAAGGCGACTTCGCTGCTGGCCAACTGCCTGCTGCGCGAGCAGGCCATCGCTGCGGGTTGTGTCGAAACGGTCTTGTTTCGCGACGGCTTTCTTACCGAGGGCACGGCCGCTTCCATTTTTGTCGTGTACAACGGGGTGTTGCTGGCCCCGATCAAGAACCATCTGATGCTGCCCGGCATCACCTATGACGTCGTGCTGGAACTCGCGGCCGCGCATGGTTTGCCGGTGGAAGTGCGCGACATTACCGAAGCCGAGACGCGCGCCGCCGATGAATTGTGGCTTGCCTCGTCGACGCGCGAAGTGTTGCCGATTGTCCAGCTCGACGGCGTAAAAGTTGGGCGGAAGCGGGGTTTCGTGGAGCATGGCCCCACGCCGCTGGAGCCGGCCGGCGGTGCACCGCCGGCCGTGGAGGATACTCTGCCCGGCACGCCGGGGCCGGTGTTCGCCGCCATGTACGGCTGGTACCAGGACTTCAAAGCCACGGTCATGCGGCATGGATAGGCCGGCGCTGCTCGAATTTCCCTGCGATTTTCCGCTCAAGATCATGGGTGCCAGGGTGGATGGCTTTGCCCAGGCCATCGCCCTTGTGGTGGCCAGGCATGCCCCGGAATTTGACGCGGCGGCGACGGAAATGCGTCCCTCCAAAGCGGGCAACTATCTCTCGCTCACCTGTACCGTGCGCGCCACTTCGCAAGCGCAGCTCGACGCGCTCTACCGCGAGCTCAGCGCGCATCCGCTGGTGAAGGTCGTGCTGTGATTGTGCGCAATGCCGGCTGTGTTGACTACGCGCCAGCCCTTGCTGCGATGAAGGCGTTCACTGCTGCGCGCACCACGGAAACGCCTGACGAACTCTGGCTCTGCGAGCATCCGCCGGTATTCACGCAAGGGCTCTCGGGCAAGGCCGAACACCTGCTCCAGGACATTGGCATCCCTGTGCTGCAGATTGATCGTGGCGGCCAAATCACCTACCACGGCCCCGGTCAGGTGGTGGCCTACCTGCTGCTTGATCTGCGCCGCCGCAATCTCAAAGTGCGTGAGCTGGTGCAACGCATCGAGCAGGCTGTCATCGACTTGCTGGCCGCGTATGGCATCACCGCTACGCGCCTGCCCGGCGCGCCTGGCGTCTATGTGCATGGCGCCAAGATTGCTGCCCTCGGCTTGCGCGTCAAAGGCGGCTGCAGCTATCATGGCATCGCGCTCAATGTCGATGTCGACCTCGTTCCGTTCCAGGCCATTAACCCCTGCGGCTACCCCGGCATGCGTGTCACGCGCTTGCGCGACCTGGTCAATGCAGGCGATACTCTCAATGTCAATGTCGCGCATGTCGGCGTACAACTGGCAGACGCGCTTATCCGGCAACTGGAACACCCATGAACCCCAAACAAAAAGGCGAAGCCAAAACCGCCCGCATCCCGATCAAGATCGTGCCCATCGCCGCGCCGCTGAAAAAGCCCGACTGGATTCGCGTCAAGGCAGGCAACTCGGCCACGCGCTTTGGCGAAATCAAGCAGATTCTGCGCGAGCATCAATTGCACACGGTGTGCGAAGAAGCCTCCTGCCCCAATATCGGCGAGTGCTTTGGCAATGGCACGGCGACCTTCATGATTCTCGGCGACTTATGCACGCGACGCTGTCCCTTCTGCGATGTCGGCCACGGCAAACCGCTGCCGCCGGACGTTGAGGAACCCGTGAAACTTGCCCAGACCATTGCCGCGATGAAGCTGAAATACGTGGTGATCACCAGCGTCGACCGTGACGATCTGCGCGATGGCGGGGCGCAGCATTTCGTCGACTGCATCACGCAGGTCCGCACGCTTTCGCCGCGCACCAAAATCGAAGTGCTGGTGCCGGATTTTCGCGGCCGGCTGGACCTGGCCATCGACGTACTCGGCACACAACCGCCCGATGTGATGAATCACAACATGGAAACCGTGCCCCGCCTGTACAAGCAGGCCCGTCCCGGCGCCGACTATGCCCATTCGCTGCGGCTGCTGCAGGAATTCAAAAAACGCCATCCGCATATTCCGTGCAAATCCGGCCTCATGGTAGGGCTGGGCGAGAGCGACGAAGAAATTCTCGCCACGATGCGCGACATGCGCGCCCACGGCGTCGAGATGCTCACCCTCGGCCAGTACCTTGCGCCCTCCGGCCACCATCTGCCGGTCATGCGCTACGTGCATCCCGACAGCTTCGCCCTGTTCGAGCATGAAGCCGTTGCCATGGGCTTCACTCACGCCGCCTGCGGGCCGATGGTGCGCTCCAGCTATCACGCCGACCAGCAGGCCCACGGTGCCGGCGTGGGCTGAAAAGTCGGCGCTGGCGACACGCCGCTGATCGCAATGCACGCACTCAACCCCGCCCAGCAAGAGGCGGTATCGCATGTCGACGGCCCGCTGCTGGTGCTGGCCGGTGCAGGATCCGGCAAGACGCGCGTCATTACGCACAAGATCGCCTATTTGGTAAGTGACTATGGCGTCGCGCCATCGCATATTGCGGCCATTACCTTCACCAACAAGGCAGCGAAAGAAATGCGGGAGCGCGCCCAAAGCCTGCTCGGCGACCGGGCCAAAGGCTTGGTGATCAGCACCTTCCATGCGCTGGGCGTGCGCATTCTGCGGCAGGAGGCGCGTGCGCTGGGCCTGAAGCCAGGCTTTTCGATTCTCGATGCGGCCGATGCCGCGGCGTTGTTTCAGGAACTGGCCGGAGGCGTTGATAAAGCCCGGTTGCGCACATTGCAGTCACGCATTTCGTTGTGGAAAAACTCGCTCGTCAGCCCCGAAGCGGCGCTGCAAGTTGCCACGGATGCGCTGGAAACCGGCGCCGCGCAACTCTATGCCGATTACGAGCGCACGCTGCGCGCCTACCAGGCGGTTGATTTCGACGATCTGATCCGCTTGCCGGTGAAGTTGTTCGCGGAGCATGCGGAAGTCGCCGAGCGTTGGCGCCAGCGACTGTGGCATCTGCTGATCGATGAATATCAGGACACCAACCGTGGGCAATACCGGCTGCTGCAATTGCTGACGCAAGGCCGCGACGCTTTCACTGCGGTGGGCGACGACGATCAGTCGATCTACGCCTGGCGCGGCGCCGGCAGCGAAAACCTGCGCCTGTTGAAAGACGACTACCCGCGCCTCAAAGTGGTGATGCTGGAGCAGAATTATCGCTCGACGACGCGCATCCTCGGGGCGGCCAACATGCTCATCGGGCACAACCCCAAGCTGTTCGATAAAAAGCTGTGGTCGGAACACGGGCAGGGCGAGGCGGTGCACATTCAAACCTGCCGCGACGGCGATCACGAAGCCGAGTGGGTGGTTTCACGCCTCTCGGCGCATCGCTTCGAACGGCGCACCAAATTTTCCGATTATGCGATTTTGTATCGCGGCAATCATCAGGCGCGTGCCTTCGAGCAGCAGTTGCGCGCGCAGCGTATCCCGTATGTGATTTCGGGCGGGCAATCCTTTTTCGAGCGCGCCGAGATCAAGGACATCACCGCCTGCCTGCGCCTGCTGACCAATCAGGACGACGATCCGGCCTTCATTCGCGCCGTCACCACGCCCAAACGCGGCATTGGCAGCGCCACGCTGGAAGCGCTTGGCCGCGCCGCCGGGCGACGACAGCAGAGCCTTTTCGCCACGCTGTCTGCCCCCGCTTCAGGGGACGAAATTCCGGTCCGCCAGCACACGGCCTTGCGCGAGTTTGCCGATTTCATCAAGCGTATGGAATGGCGCGCCGCCAAAGAACCGGCTGGAACCGTTCTGGCCGACATCATCAGGGCTATTGGCTATGAAGCCTGGCTATTTGGCACGCTGGACGTGCGCGAAGCGGAAACCCGATGGGCCAACGTGCGCGACTTCATTGAGTGGATTGCGCAGAAGGGGGAAGCGGAAAACAAAACCCTGCTCGAACTGGCGCAAAGCGTCGCCCTGCTGTCCATGCTGGACAAGGATGCAGGGGAACGGGATGCGGTCCAGCTCGCCACACTGCATGCCGTCAAGGGGCTGGAGTTTCGCCATGTTTTCCTTGTCGGCATTGAAGAAGGCCTGTTACCGCATCGCGAGTCACTGGAACCGGCGCAACTGGAAGAAGAGCGGCGGCTGATGTATGTCGGCATTACCCGCGCCCAGGCCAGCCTGACCATCAGCTGGTGCGAGCGCCGCAAGCAGGGCAAGACATGGATGCTGCGCGAACCTTCACGCTTTATTGCTGAAATGGGCGAAACAGCGCAAAAATCTGCGGAGCAGCGCAATACCATGCCCGACGTGACGACCGCCATGGCCCGTGCAGCAGGCCTGCGCGCGATGCTTGCCGGAAAATAACAAGGGCCGCATTGCGGCCCTTGGAGTAACTATCTTGGCAACTTTCTGCCGAATGCGTTACTTCGCCATCGGCTCTTTCAGGCTGCCGCCCGATTTGTTCGCCATGAAGACAATGGCGTGCGCCAATTCGTTCTCGCTGGCGTCCGAACCGCCTTTGGGTGGCATCGCATTCTTGCCATTGATCACGGTCTTCAGCAAGCCGCCCAGTCCTTGCGCCAGGCGCGGCGCCCAGGCCGCATTGTCGCCCATCTTTGGTGCACCCGCCACACCTGTCGCATGACAGGCCATGCAAGCCGTTTGATAAAGTTGTTCGCCTGTGCGCTCAGCCCCCGCGCTGCCACCGGTGGCAGCGGCGATTGCGACTTGGGCAACCGGCGCAATGCGCTGATTGACGGCTTCTTCGTCAACCACTTCTTGCCGGTGCGAGAGAATCAACGCAGCAATAAGCGCAATGACGACGGTGGCCGCCATGGCGGCAATAAGAAAAATAAAGCCGCGAAGATTTTCGTTTTGCATGAGTTGGCTTTCAAAAAGAGGGTGCAAAGCGCGAATTATAGTGGATAGCGCGCTGGGCGATGGACGCAAACACGCGAACGCGCTATGCTTCGTCCCCTTGCGCTCGTAGCTCAATGGATAGAGTACTGGCCTCCGAAGCCAGGGGTTGTGGGTTCGATCCCCGCCGAGCGCACCAAAATTCCCGCCAAGATATTTGAGTTATCCCGCTGGGATAGCCGGGACGGGTGCGCGGATACTTTGCGCGGCATAATCTCGGTTAGGCGCTCGCCCGCCACGATGACTATTTCATACGCTCGAAGGACAAAATCATGATGCTTTGTCTCGATGCCGGCAATACGCGGCTTAAATGCGGCCTGCACGACGGTCAAGGATGGCGCATGCAGCGGACATTCGGCTACGACGCCATGGGCGATCTTTTATCTGCGCTACCTGTAATGCCAACCCGCATTGTGGCCTGCAATGTAGCTGGCCTTGTCGTAAAGCGGCAGATCGAGCAGCTTGCGAGGCAGCTGGCAACTCCGCTCGAGTGGCTGGAGAGCAGCGCGACGAGGTGTGGCGTAAACAATGGCTACGATCAGCCGGCCCAGCTTGGGGCTGACCGCTGGGCGGCACTGATCGCGGCTCGGACGCTATATGCCGAAACAGTGATCGTGGTGCTGGCAGGCACGGCCACCACCATCGACCTGCTCGATGCCGGCGGTGTGTTTCGGGGAGGGTTGATTTTGCCGGGCCTGGCGCTTATGCGCCAGGCCCTTGCCCGCAATACCGCCGGACTGCCGGAAGCAAGCGGCCACTTCCGAAGTATGCCAACGAATACCGACGATGCTATCGTCAGCGGCGCAATTTACGCCACTCTAGGGGCGATTGAACGGATGCGCGCCATGCGGGCACCCGGCGCGCGGTGCGTCCTGTCCGGCGGCTCAGCCGAAGAACTGGCTCCGCAGCTCACTGCCCCGGTACGCCAGATCGACAATCTCGTGCTGGAGGGCTTGCTACAGGTGGCCAAGGCTCCTGCACCCGGCCACCGATCCTAAGGGTAGGCGCCGGCGAAACCGCGCTTTGCGGCCAGCGTCGTCGTCAGCCCATTCTTGCACCAGATACAGCTCGCGCCTTGTGTCACGCGCAACTATGAAATCCTCGTTGACAAACTAAATGAGAATGGTTACTATTTGTACTTATACTGATAACTAAAGGGGTATGCCGTGTCTCTTAGCCGTCTGATACTACCTGTTTTGTTGTTTATTCCCACTGCTGTACTGGCGGCCGATGTTGATGTGACGCTCACCATTCGTGAGCACCGCTTTGAACCTGCTGATGTACGAGTACCGGCGGGCAAGAAGATCCGTCTGGTAGTGCAAAACCTGGATGCCACGCCTGAAGAGTTCGAAAGCCACGAGCTGAATCGTGAAAAAATAATTCCGGGCAAGGGACAGGCCATCGTCCATATTGGACCGTTGAAGCCAGGACGCTATCCGTTCGTAGGCGAATTCAATGAGAAAACTGCGCGTGGTACGGTGATTGCGGAGTAATTCCCATGTTTGGAGCAGGCATTATCGTATTTCGTGAAACGCTGGAAGCGGCAATGATTATCAGCATACTTGCAGCGGCAACGGTGGGCATCGTAGGCCGCAGCCGCATGTTGTTGAGCGGCATCGTCGCCGGTGTGGCGGGTGCCGTCGCGATGGCCTTGCTGACCGACCGCATCGCCGGAATGGCGAGCGGCACCGGGCAGGATCTGATGAACGCGGGTATTCTCGGTTTTGCCGTACTCATGCTGGCCTGGCACAACGTCTGGATGGTGCGCCACGGTGCGAAGTTGGCACAAGAGGCCCGGCAGGTAGGCCACGCTGTGCGTGGCGGCGAGAAAACGCTGCTCACCCTTTTTGTCGTCATTGCTTTGGCGGTGCTGCGCGAAGGATCGGAAACCGTTCTCTTTGTTTATGGCTTGATGGCGGGCGGCGGAACCAGCGCCTTGCAGGCATTGACCAGCGGTGGTCTCGGCCTGGGTGCCGGTGCGCTGGTCGGGTTTGCGCTGTATGCCGGTTTCCTGCATATTCCGGCGCGCTGGTTTTTTGCCGCCACCAGCGGCCTGATTCTCCTGTTGGCGGCCGGCATGGCCGGTCAGATGGCGCGTTTTCTGGTGCAAGGCGACGTGTTGCCCGATCTCGGCAGTCCGCTATGGAGTACCGCAGAAATTTTGTCAAACGCATCGCTAATGGGCACGATCCTGCATGCGCTGGTTGGCTATGAAGCTGCGCCATCCGGATTGCAAGCCGTTTTTTACTTCGCGACCCTGATCCTCATCCTGGCCGCCATGAGGTTATTTCGTTGCCGCGAGGACATCTCCTCTCCCCGCGCTTATTTATCATAGAAGAAAAGGAATGAGCGTGCATTCAACCGTCGCTGCCGCCGCTGGCCTGCTTTTTTGTACGCTGACTTTTGCCGGACCGGCGGACTATATTTATACGCCCACTGTCGAGTATGGAGAGCGTGAAATTGATTTCAAATTTGGTACCCGCCGTCCGGGAGATGGCAA
The DNA here is from genome assembly GCA_964596295.1 of uncultured Rhodocyclaceae bacterium. GTDB lineage: Bacteria > Pseudomonadota > Gammaproteobacteria > Burkholderiales > Rhodocyclaceae > Rugosibacter. The sequence goes on from CAZQTB010000006.1 coordinate 59,186, forward strand.
TCCCAAACTGTCTGCATGGAGCATCGGTGTGGGCTACGGAGCCACCGAGTGGTGGTTTACCGAGTTCTATGCCAAATACAATCGCCAAACCCCGGGCAATGGCACCCGCTATGACGCCTGGGAATGGGAAAACAAGTTTCAGCTTACGGAAACCGGCAAGTATCCGGTTGACGTTGGCTTTTTGCTGGAGCTTGAACACCCGCAAGATCGTAACGAAGGCTGGGAGGTCAAGTGGGGCCCATTGTTGCAGACCGACTTTGACAAATGGCAGTTGAATGGCAACGTGCTGTTCGAGCGACACTACCGCGCTGCCGCGTCTTCCGATACCGAATTAAATTACCAGTGGCAGGTCAAGTATCGCTGGCATCCCGAGCTTGAAGTGGGGGTGCAGGCGTTTGGCGCGCTGGGCAAATGGGATGACTGGCAACCCTCCGATCAACGGAGCCACCAAGTGGGCCCGGCAATTTTCGGCAAGTTTGCGCTCGGCAACCATCAAGCCATCAAATACAACGCCGCGTGGCTGATAGGTATGTCACAAGGCTCACCGGATCAGGCGTTCCGGCTGCAGACCGAATACGAGTTCTGATGTGTGCCGGGCGGTGCAGATGTGCATCTGCACTTGGCGCCGTGTCACCATCGCCGACTTTATGCCGCATTGCCTTGGCAATGCGGGCGTGATCCTAAATCTTGAACACTGCATGGCCGATGAAATCTGCGCCCGATTGTGCGGCGGGTGGCGGCGCGTATAAGATGTATCCAGCGAGGGATTTAGGCTGCAAGAAGTCCAGACGGCGGAATTCTCCGCGGCACTGACACAACAAGTTGGCAAGGGATAGAATCAACCAGACAGAGTTTACCAATGTAGCCCGCAGGCGAGCGCCATGAACAATCTTTGCATCATGTTCCATGAGTCGGAAATACCGATGCGCCGGAGGAAGCTCTTGCGTGTCGGTCGCAGGCTGGCCGGGGTGCGCTGAAAGCCGTCATGGTTTCCCGGCTGTTTTTTTTCCTTCTGGTTTTCGCCAACCTGGTCTTGTTCGCCTGGACGCAGGGCTATTTGGGCGTCACTGCCGAAACCCGCGAACCGCAGCGGCTGGCGCAGCAATTGAATGCCGACAAGTTGCACATCGTGCATGACGCCGCATCGCGCGAGGAGAAGCTTGCCTGCCGCGCCGTTAGCGGACTGACGTCATCCGTAGCCGAGGCGCTGGAACGTGCGGTAAATACGGCGGGCGGCAAAACCAGACGACTGCAGCAGCAGGCAGTTCATCGACTCGTGATTCCTGCCCTGGCCAGTCAAACCGCTACTGACAAGAAGATGGCCGAATTGCGCCGGCTCGGCCTGGGCGGCGCGAATGCTCTGGCGTTGCCGGATGGCCGCTACGAAATCGTGCTCGGTAGCTTCAGCGACGAGACCGCAGCGCGCGAATTTCTCGCTACGCTGACGAAACGGGGGGTGAAGTCGGTGCAATGGGAAAAGCCCGCACCGGCGACACTGCTTGTCGTCGTTGAGATACAGGCCCCTGCCGGGGTGCTCGCCAGCCGCCTGCCGGAATGGATTGCACCGTACGCCACCACCACGGTAAGCGACTGTGTACGCTGAGCGCAGAGTGAGTTATATCGTCGGACTCACGGGCGGCATCGGCAGCGGCAAAAGCGCTGTCGCCGATCTGTTCGCCGCACATGGCGTGAACATAATCGACACTGACGCCATTGCCCACGCGCTCACTGCTCCCTGCGGCGCAGCCATGCCGGCCATCCGGGCTGCCTTTGGTGCGGCCATGGTAACGCCGGAAGGCGCGCTTGATCGTGTCGCGATGCGCGCGCGCGTTTTTGCCGTGCCGCAGGAACGCAAGCGGTTGGAGGCCATTCTGCACCCGTTGATCCGGGCCGAGGCTGAGCGGCAAATCGCCGCGTATGCCGCCCGAACGGACATGCCCTACATGGTGCTCGTCGTGCCGCTCCTGATTGAGTCAGGCGCGTATCGCCAGCGTGTCGATCGCGTCGTCGTGGTGGACTGCCCGGAAGCCGTCCAGATCAGCCGTGTCATGGCGCGCAGCGGCCTGCCGCATGCGGAAGTCGAGCGGATCCTGCAGGCCCAGGCCACCCGCGCCCAACGCCTGGCGGCCGCGGATGACCTGATTGAAAATGATGGCGAACTTGCTGCCTTGGCGCCCCAGGTGGAACGCTTGCACCGGAAATATCTTGGGCTGGCTCGCCATGCCGGTTGAGATTTGGGGCGAATTCGGTGACAATCAGCGGAATTTTATGCACCCGGCCGGCGTGTGATCACATACGAATATCCTCTCAGTGAGCGGGTTCGCACTTTGCTGCGGCTCGAAGATCTGTTCGAGAAAATGACCCATTTCACGGTGGCTACGGGTAGCGCCGAACATCATGTGGCGCTGGTCACGCTGTTTGAAATCCTCGAAGTGGCCGGACGGGCGGATCTGAAATTTGACCTGGTGCAGGAACTTGAACGCCAGCGTCAAATTCTGCTTTCGTTTCGCAATAATCCCGAAATTTCCGAGGAAGCACTCTCTGGCGCGCTCTACGAAATCGAGCAGGCCAGCGCGCAGCTACTCGCCATGCAAGGCAAGATTGGCCACTACCTGCGGGAAAATGATTGGCTGATGAGCATTAAAAACCGGGCGGCGATTCCCGGCGGCGTTTGCGAGTTTGATCTGCCAGGCTATCATTATTGGCTCAATTGCGACCCTCCGTTGCGACAACGGAGCATTGAATGCTGGATAGAGCCCATGCTGCCGATCCGGCAAGGCCTGACGATCGTGTTACGTCTGTTGCGCGCCTCCGGCAGGGCCGAGAGACAGCTTGCCCGGCGCGGCGCCTACCAGTTAATGATGGGCGGCCGCAACGCCCAATTGCTGCGTCTGCGGATCAGGAAAGGCGAGCCCGTTCTGCCGGAAATCTCGGCGGGCAAGCTGGCGATCAATGTGCGTTTTCTCCGCCCGGACATGGAACAGCGTCCGCGCCAGATCGACACTGATGTGGAATTCGAAATGACCTTATGTAATCTGTAGTCATGGTGTCTGCAACATCGAATCCACCGGCTGCTTCGCCACAAAAACCCCCGCGTGTTGTCGTCTGCCCGCGATGCGGTGCGTCCGTTGCCTGGGTGGAGACCAGCCGCTACCGGCCTTTTTGTTCAGCGCGTTGTAAGGGCGCTGATTTTGGCGCTTGGGCGAATGAGGAGTATCGCGTAACGGCTAGCGAAGAAGCGCCGCCTGACGACGCGGCAAAGTAGCTCAGGCGGCGTTTTGCCATGCCCCACGTATCGCCGCTATGCCATGGGCGCCGGCTGCGCGTGCTGCGTCAAGATCGTCGGGCGACAATCCGCCCAAGGCAAAAGTCGGCGCTGGCGGAACGCCGATTTGCGCCGCAAAACCCGACCAGCCCAGCCCCGCCCGCTCCGCATGGGTGGCTGTTTCGCGTACCGGGCCAAACACCGCAAAGTCGCAACCCAGTTGCGCGGCGTGCGCCAGTTCTGCTGTTGAATGGCATGACGCGGCCACCAGCGGAAACCCGGGCCGCGCCACACACGCAGCAAGCTGGGTTGCGGTCAGATGTACGCCGTCTGCGCCAGCGGCCAGGGCCAGTGCCGCATCGCTATTGACGAGCACTCGCGCACCGGCGGCGTGACAGCGCTTGACTGCTGCGCGAACAAAAACGATGCGCTGGTTCTCATCGAGTGTCGGCTCACGCAGCTGCACCAGCTTCAGCCCATTCTCCAGCGCACGGTCAAGCGCCGCCAGTTGCGCATCGATGCCGATTTCACCGGCATGGGTGATGGCATAAAAATCCGGCAAGGCCAGCGCCGCCAGGACAGGCGCATTGGCAGGCAGCATCGGGCTGACGGTGGGCGCGCCGGGCGTTTGCCAGGCCAGTGCGCTATGCACGTGATCGCGCAGTTCGCCGCGCCACGCCCGCACGCGGAAGAAGTGCAGCCGTACATGGGCGTGCTCATAAACATGTTCCTGGCGTAACCACGGATCGGCACGCAGCACTTCAATGCCGAGCTCTTCCTGCAGCTCGCGCACCAATGCGCGATGCGGCGTCTCGCCCGGTTCGATCTTGCCGCCGGGAAACTCCCAGTAACCGGCATAAAACGTATCGGCGGCGCGCTGGCCGAGGAGAAAACTACCGTCCGTCCGCTCGATGACGGCGGCCGCGACATTGGTTATTTTCACTTCTGCGCACGGCCATGCCGGCCTGCATAATCGCGGGCGAATTGCCATGCCACGCGACCGCTGCGCGAGCCGCGCATCAGCGCCCATTGCAAGGCCTCGCCGCGTGCGCTGCTGATTTCCCCGGCCGGGCGGCCAAACTCCGTGAGCCAATGGGCGCAGATGGCGAGGTATTCTTCCTGGCCAAAAGGATAAAAAGAGAGCCACAGGCCGAAACGCTCGGAGAGCGAGACTTTTTCCTCGGTGGTTTCACCCGGATGCACATCTCCCTCGTCGGTGTATTTGGCTTCGAGGTTCTCCGCCATTTTCTCGGGCATCAGGTGGCGGCGATTGGACGTGGCGTATACCAGCAAGTTGTCCGGCATGCCGCTGATCGAGCCGTCGAGAATGCTCTTCATCGCCTTGTAGCCCGGCTCGCCCGCCTCGAACGAAAGGTCGTCGCAGAAGATGATGAACTTCTCGCGGCGGTCAAGAATGAGATCGACAATCTCGGGCAAGTGCACCAGATCGTCTTTATCCACCTCGATCAGGCGCAGACCGCGTTTGGCAAACTGGTTCAGCACCGCCTTGATCAGCGAACTTTTGCCTGTGCCGCGTGCGCCGGTGAGCAGCACATTGTTCGCGCTCTTGCCCTGCACAAACTGGCGGGTGTTCTGCTCGATGCGCTGCTTCTGCGCTTCGACGCCGTGCAAATCGCGCAAGCGAATGGCATGCGGATGACGCACGCCATCCAGCCAGCCGCGCCCGTTGCGGGTGCGCCAGCGAAAGGCGCTGGTCGACCAGTCGGTGGCCGGCAGGGGTGGCGGCAGGACGGCTTCGAGACGGTCAATCAGCGCCTCGGCGCGATCGAGGAAGCGGGAAAGGTCAGTCATCGGTACACTCTGGGTTTTCAACGCGACGCACTTTAGCAGATTCATGTTCCGCTCCCTTGTCCATTTCCTTGTCGGCAGCCTTGCGTTTGTTCTCGCCGGCTGTACGACGCCGCCTGTTTCCAAGCCTGAAACACCTGCGCCGTATTCAGCGTGTCCCTGCCCGCAGGTGGAAGCGCCCAAGCCGGTTGCCAGACCCCTGCAGGCTGCCCAGTGGGCGGATCTTCCGGGTTGGACGGCGGATGACCTTGCTCCGGCGTTTGCGGCGTTCCTTGCCAGTTGCCGAGTGCTTGAAAAGCAGGCGTTATGGCAACCGGTGTGCGCGTCGGCGCGTCATGCCGACGTAAAAACCACGGCTACCTTGCGCGCCTGGTTCGAAGCCTGGTTCCGCCCCTGGGCGCTGGTCAATCCCGATGGCTCGCGCACCGGCCTGATTACAGGCTATTACGAGCCGGTTCTGCAGGGCAGCCGGAAACGATCGCGGCGGAATCCTTACCCGGTGTTTGGCCCGCCTGACGACCTGATCGTGGTGGATTTGGCCGGCCTGTACCCCGAGCTGAAACATCTGCGTCTGCGCGGGCGTCTCGAAGGCAAAAAGCTTGTCCCTTACTATGATCGCGCCGACTGGCGCGTGCAGGAGAGCAAACGCTCGCAAAAAGCCATTCTATGGGTGTCGGATGCCATCGACCTGTTCTTTATGCAGATTCAGGGTTCGGGGCAAGTCGAACTGGATGACGGCGGTCGCGTACGCCTTGGCTATGCCGATCAAAACGGGCACCCCTACCGTTCCATCGGCCGCTGGCTGATTGAGCAGGGCGACATCACCATCGAACAAGCCTCCATGCAGGGCATCAAGGACTGGGCAAAGACCAATCCGCAGCGGGTCGACGAATTGCTCGACAAGAATCCGAGCATGGTTTTTTTCCGCGAGGCGCCGCTGGTCGGCAGTGGTCCGCTGGGCGCGCTGGGTGTTCCTCTCACGCCGCAGCGATCGCTTGCCATTGACCCGCGTCATGTCCCGCTGGGTGCGCCCATCTGGCTTGAAACTACAGAACCAAACAATGAGCAAGCGCTTACACGACTAATGCTGGCGCAAGATACGGGTGGCGCAATCCGTGGTGTAGTGCGCGGTGATTTTTACTGGGGCAGCGGGTTTGACGCAGGCAATCTCGCCGGCAAAATGCGCCAGAACGGGCGTGTTTGGGTACTTATGCCACAGGACTATGTTCCTGTCGACGCACCAAACTGAATCGAATTAAAAAGCCGTCGCTGTGCCAGCGCCGACTTTTTACATATTTGGTGCATATCTCATTCATAAAGCACCATCTTGATGCGATATGTTTTCAAGACAAATGATATTCGATTGATTATTAAAGATATAAATTCAGGAACGGCCCTTGCTTGAAAGTTTTCATTTTTGCCTTGGTTTTGTGCATTTTTATTAAAGGGTCACTGTAATGGAGAATTTAAAAACATCCGCCGACGTGCTATTCATTTTGCTTGGCGCCATCATGATTCTGGCCATGCATGCCGGTTTTGCCTTTCTGGAACTGGGCACGGTACGCAAAAAAAATCAGATCAACGCCTTGGTCAAGATTCTGGCCGATTTTTCGGTGTCGACATTGGCCTATTTTTTCATTGGCTACGGCGTTGCCTATGGCGTGCATTTTTTCAGCGGCGCGGACGTGCTGGCGCATAGAAACGGCTATGAGCTGACGCGATTTTTCTTTCTGCTGACCTTCGCTGCCGCCGTCCCGGCCATTATTTCCGGCGGTATTGCCGAGCGTGCGCGTTTTGAACCGCAGCTGGCCGCCACGTTTTTGCTGGTCGGTTTCGTCTATCCGTTTTTCGAGGGCATTGCCTGGAATCACGCCTTTGGCATTCAAGCCTGGCTCAACAGCCGTTTTGGCGCGGAGTTTCACGACTTCGCCGGTTCGGTCGTGGTACACGCGGTTGGCGGCTGGGCGGCGCTGGCTGCCGTGCTGTTGCTCGGGCCGCGTCGCGGGCGTTATGACAAAAATGGCGCGATTGCCGCGCATCCGCCTTCCAGCGTGCCATTTCTGGCGCTGGGCGCATGGATTCTTATTATCGGCTGGTTCGGCTTCAACGTCATGAGCGCGCAAACCCTGGACAAGGTCTCCGGCCTCGTGGCCCTGAATTCGCTGATGGCGATGGTAGGCGGCACGCTGGCAGCGCTCGTTGCGGGCAAAAACGACCCCGGCTTCGTGCATAACGGGCCGCTGGCCGGGCTGGTCGCCATATGCGCCGGTTCCGATTTGATGCATCCCTTCGGCGCGCTGGTCACTGGCGGGATTGCAGGCGGCCTGTTCGTAGTGATGTTTACCTTGACGCAGAACCGCTGGAAGATCGACGATGTGCTCGGCGTCTGGCCCCTGCACGGCCTGTGTGGCGCGTGGGGTGGCGTGGCTGCCGGTATCTTTGGCGCGCAAGCCCTGGGAGGCATGGGTGGGGTTGCGCTGCCAAGCCAGCTTATCGGCACGCTGCTGGGTATCCTGGTTGCCCTGGCGGGCGGGCTGGTTGTGTATGGGCTGCTGAAACTGCTCGTTGGCATCCGCCTCGATGCTGAAGAGGAATTTAACGGCTCCGATCTCACCATCCATAAAATTACCGCATCGGCAGAGCGGGAAACGCTGTGGTGAGGTGATGCGATGCGCAAAACCGGCGTGTCGCCAACGCCGACTTTTACGAACGGTGCCGGTTTTGCTGCACCCGGTTTTAGTTTTAGCCGCCCCTGGCGCTAAAGCGTTTTTCAATTTCAGCCGCCGGAATATAGCCGCCCACGCGCTCGCCCGTGGCGAAGAACATCGCGGGCGTGCCGTTGATGCGCAGCTTGCGGCCAAGCTCGATCGACTTCTCCAGCCCGGCCGTGTCGCACTTGGCTGGCGCAGCCGTCGGCGCTTTACCGGAGAGCATCCAGTCGGTCCAGGCTTTTGCCTTATCGGACGCACACCAGATGGTTTTTGATTTCTCGCTGGAATCTTCTCCCAGCACGGGATACAGGAAAGTGTAAACCGTGATGTCCTTGATTGCTTGCAGTTCCCTCGCCAGCTTCTTGCAGTAGCCGCAGTTGGGGTCTTCGAAGGTCACCAGCACATTCTTGCCCGTGCCGCGCACCTGCTTCACCGCCAGTTCAAGCGGCAGGGCATTGAACTGGCGCTCGGCGGTCAGGTTCTTGCCCGTCTTCAGGTCCACCAGATTGCCGGTGAGCAGATAGTCCCCCTTGTCATCGGCATAAAAAATCTGGCCTTCGACAACCACCTCCCACAGCCCGGCAATCGGCGATTTGCCGATCTTTTCAACCCTGCCGACCCTGGTTTCCATTGCCTTTTTGACATCGGCTTCACCCGCTGTCGCGATGAGAGAAAAACAGGCGAGCACAGCGGCAACGAGAGCGAAAGCTTTGTTCATCATATCTCCAGGAAAAAATCAGGACGCCAAGGCGTAACGGACCAATGCGTCCTTTACGACCGGCAAACTGTTGGTCAGGTTCAACCCGATGTTGCGCAGGCTGACCAGCGGCCCGTCGCGCAAGCCAAACAAGCGCTGCAAGCCATCAGTCACGGTTTGCAGCATAACAACTTCTTCTTTGCGCGTACGCTCAAAACCGCGCAGCAGGGAAAAATCGCCGCAATCGATATGTTCGGGTTTGGCGCACAGCACGGCAGCCAGCGCCTGCACATCCTGAAAGCCAAGATTAATACCGTGGCCGGAAAGCGGATGCAGCGTATGCGCTGCGTCGCCAATCAGCGCCAGGCGCGGCGAGACAGTGCGCGGCGCACGCATCAGGCGCAACGGAAAAGCCGTAGGCGGCGTGATCAGTTCCAGCGCGCCGAGCGTATGGCCGCCCGCTTCGGCAACGCGGGCGCACAGCGCTTCGGCAGTCAGTGCCAACAGTTCCTGGCCATGCGCTGCCGGCGTAGACCAGACCATGGACATGCGATTGCCGGGCAATGGCAGCCATGCCAGCACGCCGTCACCGCGAAACCACTGGAAAGCCGTGCCGCGATGGGGCTGCGCCGTAGCGAAATTCGCCACCACGCCCAGTTGGCCATAGGATTTGAAGTCCACGTCAATGCCTGCCGCTGTGCGCGTCCAGGAATCTGCTCCGTCAGCTGCCACAATCAGGCGGGCACGCAACAGCCGCCCATCCGCCAGCGTCAGTTGCGCGGCCGCCGCATCAAATGCCAGCGCTTGCGCCGATGCCGGGCACAACAGCGTGAGATTGCCCTGGCGCCGGGCCATTTCCCACAACTCACCCTGCATCAATGAAGATTCGAGAATCCAGGCCAGTTCGGCAACGCCGCTGGCATAAGCTGAAAAATCCAGCCGTCCATTGCCATCACCGCAGATTTCCATTGCCCGCACCGGTTCCATGCGTGTGCGGTCAAGCTGCTGCCAGATGCCGATCTGCTCAAGAAAGCGTGCATTAGCCGGGCTGATGGCATAGACGCGCGTGTCCACTCCTGCGGGCAAGACCGGCGCCTGGCCCTCCACCAGCGCCACCGCCAGCGCCGAGCGACGCAAAGCCGCCGCCAGCGCCAGGCCCGCCAGCCCCCCCCCGACAATAACGATATCGAAATCCATGCCATGATTGTCACCTACCTGCGTGCGCCTTGACAAGGCAGACGGGCGAAAGAGATAATCCGGCCCCTTTGCACACGCATGCACGGTGATGTAGCTCAGCTGGTTAGAGCGACGGATTCATAATCCGTAGGTCGAGGGTTCAAGTCCCCCCATCACCACCAGTACCATCAAGGGCTTGGCCGTGAGGTCAGGCCCTTTTTTCTGGTGCGGGCTAGCAGCATGGCATAACATGCGCATGCTGCTTATTTAATAGCCACTAGCGCATGCATGACAGGGCTAGAACGCTTTCTTGCATTAAACGAGATACCTAATGATCAATGTTTATTCCTGGCCGACTCCCAACGGGCACAAGGTTCACATCATGCTGGAAGAGTGCGGGTTCAGGCTGGGGCGCGATTGGCAAGCCCATCCCATCAACATTGGGGCGGGTGACCAGTTCAAGCCCGAGTTTTTAAAGATCAGCCCCAACAATAAAATTCCGGCGCTGGTTGACCCGGATGGGCCGGACGGCAAACCCATCGCCTTGTTTGAGTCAGGTGCGATCCTGCTGTACCTGGCTGCCAAAACGGGCAAGTTTCTGCCCAAGACCGACCGCCAGAAGTTCGAGGTCTTGCAATGGCTCATGTTCCAGATGGGCGGCGTGGGGCCCATGCTGGGCCAGGTCCATCATTTCCGCATTTACGCCCCCGAGAAAATCGAATACGCCGTGAACCGCTACACCAGCGAGGCCAAACGTCTTTACGATGTGATGAATCGACAACTTAGCCAGCACCGCTACATTGCCGGCAATACGTATTCGATTGCGGACATGGCCATTTTCCCTTGGTTGCGCAGCTGGCAAAATCAAGGCATTGACTGGGCTGATTATCCCCAGCTCAAGGCCTGGTTCGACAAAATTGGACAGCGGCCAGCCGTCAAGCGCGGAGTTGCCGTGCTGACCGACCTGCGCAAGCCGCTTACCGATGACAAGGCGCGTGACTTCCTGTTTGGCAAAAGCCAGTATCAAAAACGCTAGAACAATTACCGCCAACCCATGCTCACAGGCCTAGGATTTTTTCCCCGGACCAGCTTTTAATTTTTTCCCGAACTGCTTGATGGCGATGTCCTTCCATGCGTCGAGAACCGAACGGAACAGCACTGCGTCGTCCTGCCAAAGCGCCCGTATCGCGAGACCGCGCACGATGCTCACGGTGATCCACAGTATTTTTTCGGCCTCGTTGCGCGGCAACCCACGTGCGACCAGCACCCCGATCCACGCCTCTTCGACGGGCTGGCGGCTTTTTTTTGCGTGTTCATAGACCTGATCGCGGATCTTCCGGTTCTTGCCGCCGGTCATCACCAGATCGAGGATTACCTTGAAATCTTCGCCGAAGAAGAAATCCATGCTGTCGCGGATGATCGCCTCCACCACATCTTCCGCATGCATGGCTTCGCGTGCGTGCGTCCGGCCGCGATCGAGACTGAGCCTGAACATGTGCTCCGCAGTCGCAGCGACCAGATGATCCTTGGACGGGAAATGATGGAGCTGGCCGCCGTGCGAGACCTTGGCGACGCGGGAAACTTCGGCCGAACGCAGGCCGGCATAGCCTTTGCGCCGCAAAATCTTCACGGCGGCTTCCACGAGCCTCAATTGCGTTTCTTCAGAACGCTCGGTCTGGCTGCGCCGCGGCTTGCCCTTGCCTATGGCCACAGTCTGCGTATCAGCCGCGTCGCCGGAATGAGCGCGCGCCCTAAAACTCGACATAGACCATGCCGTTGGCCACGGTGACCGGGAAAGTTTTGAGCGGCACCGTACAGGGCATCGCACATGGCATGCCGGTCGTTACGTCGAAGGCGCCATAATGCCAGGCGCACTCGACGATCCTGCCCGTCAGCGTGCCTTCCTCGGACAGCGAGGACTGGCCGTGAGTACAGAGATCCGCAGTTGCGAACACGTCCCCGTCGATCTTGTAAAGCGCTACCTGTGTTCCGTCTGGCAGCGAGAAGCCGCGGATTTCACTCTCTGGAATATCATTGATCGCACACAGCGCCTGTTTATTGCCCATTCCTTCTCTTCTTCTCACTTACGACCTTTGCTTAAAGCACTTAAAGCATTGTGGTGCCGCCGTTCACGCTTATCACCTGACCTGTTACGAATGTTGCTTCTTGCGAGGCAAGATAATTCACCATCGAGGCAATCTCCGCCATTTCGCCTGCGCGGCCCATGGGCACGATGGCGGTCACTTTGCGCGCAAACTCCGGGTCGCGGCTGGCAACTTCGGCGAGCTGCGGCGTGTTCACTACACAAGGGGCGACAGTATTCACCGTGATGCCGTCAAGCGCAAACTCGCGCGCGAGTCCTGTGGTCATGGCGTGTACACCGCCCTTCGCGGCGTTGTACGCCGCGTGACTCCACAGACCGTTGCGAACCGAGTCGGCGCCGATGTTGACAATGCGTCCGTAGCCTTTTGCCTTCATGATCGGCAGCGCGTGCCAGCAGCACCAGATCGCCGTCCAGAGATTGCGCTCGATGGTAATGCGCAGCGTCTCCGGCGTGTGTTCGAGGAAGGGACGCAGAATGCCCCCGCCGGCGTTATTGACCAGGATGTCCAGCGTGCCGAAGTGATCAACGGCGCGACGTATCGTGGCCCCGGCGACAGATTCCAGCGCGAGATCGCCGGCCTCGGTCACCACCGGAAACCCTTCAGCAGAAAGTTTCTCCGCCGCCTGAGCCAGCAGGGTCTGATCGACATCGGCGAGAACGAGTCGTGCGCCTTCCCGCGCGAAACGCTCCGCGACGGCATAGCCGATGCCGCGCGCCGCGCCGGTGACGACCGCCACGCGGCCTTCGAGCATGCGCTTCATGAGGCCACCTTGCCGTGTTGCTCGATCACGCCAATCTTGCCGAAGGCCGGCGTCGGTACGCTGCCCCAGAGATCGAGCGTTTCCGGGCGCGGTTCCAGCATGCGCGGCTCGCGCGCCGAATCTTCCGCGAATGTCTCCATGCCAAAGCTGTATTCGACAGTCATGCGGTCAGGATCGAGAAAATACAGGAATATGCTTTCGGACGGCTGGTGCCGGCCGGGACCGAACACGATGTCGATATTCGCGCGTTTCATCCGGTTCATGCCATGGCCGACATCGTCGATATCGCGCACCATGAAATTGACGTGATTCAGGTGATCGTCGGCGCCGGTCAGGATGGCGAGCGAGTGATGCAGCGGGTTGGGGAAGCAGCGCAGGAAGGCCGCGAAGCCGGGCACCTGATCGGAGATGCGGAAGCCAAGCCGTTGGGTGAGGAAGGTCAGCACCGGATCGAAATGGCGAACGTTGAGGACCACATGGCCAAGCCGCTCGATCTTGGCCAGCGTCGGCACGTAAGGCAGCGCCATGTGCATGATCTGCACGAAGAATTCCAGGCAGAGGCCGCAATCGGGCACGCGGAAACGGAACGCGGCACCGAGCCGGAGCTGCGCACATTCCTTTACGCTCACCTCCGTCACGGCGATACCCAGGCTTTCCAGATGCCGGCGTGCTGCGTCGAGGTCTGCCCTGGTTTCAAGTTCGAAGGCAATGCGCTTCAGGCCGGGCTCTGCCGCCTGGTACAACAGCATGTTGTGGTGATCGCGGCTGCAACGCAAGGCGGTGAAATCAGCCGCGGATTCGCTGACGGCGAGTCCGACAAGATCGCGGTAGAAGTCGGTGCTGCGGGCAACATCGGTAACGTTGAGGGCGACATAGCCCAGACGCCGGTAACGGAATGGAACGGTCATGGCAACCTCACAGAATGATGCTGATCCGGCCATTGGGACGCAGGCCGTCCATGTCCAGTATGCAGCGTTTTTCGCGGATGAGCAGGCCTTGCGCCGACACGGCAATGCGGTACCGATAACTGCCGATATAAGTCTCGGTGAGACCGCCCTTGGTGCGGTAGGTCAACACGGCGGCGCCGACGTCCAGTTCATCGCCGTTGCGGCCGCGAATACGCACGTTGCTCACCAGATGCCGTGTCTTGGAATGCGGATACTCGGCGTGCGCAGTGCGTTTCAGCAGGCGCTCCACCCGCTGCTCGAGGCGGAAGCGATCGTCCGCCACGTAGAACAGGCTGGTATCCGGCGAGGCATCCGGCGCGACATCGGTTGCCGGCACGTAGTAATGCGCGTCGTCGGTGAACAGCCCCAGCCATTCCTTGAGGCGCCACTCGTCGAGCAATTCCGCTTCCAGAAACATCAAATCCTCAACCTGACTGCGCGTAACGTCTGTGTGCATGTTTTCTTCCTTCACGCCGGGGCCGCCGATTGCAGGCATTTGTTCCAGTGCGTCCAGAAGGCGCGCATCTGCACCTCGTCGTCATAGGATGGCTGTGCCTTGTTCATTCCCTTGGAGATGTCGCTCCAGGGCGCTTCCTGCATGTTTTCAAAACCGCGCTGGCACTGCTCCAGCGCTTCGACGTCGTCGGGCGTGGCGAACCCGCCGGGACCCAGGAACTCGAGAAAATTCAACAGCCGGTATTTGCGCGCCCAGGCGCTTTCATCCTGCGGCGCCAGCGCCCAGCCGGACACCTGCATCAGGTCCGGCGCCACCGGGTAGTAGGTGCGCACGGTAATCGCCATGATGTCGTTGATGACAAGGTTGGGGAAGATGAACAGATTGCGGTTGGACGTGGCGATGCGATCCGCGTACGCCGTGCCGAAGCGATCGACCAGCCGCGCATAGATCGTCGCCATCTCGCGCTTGCCCTCTTCGCCCCATGCCGGTATCCACTGCGCGACCGGCCGCCCCCACGGCGCGCGGTATTCGACCGCGGCGTGGCCGTTGCCAAGATCGTGGCCGAAGCCCGTGAAGGGCACCGCCGACATGCTGCCACTGGAATTCTTGAGGTAATCGACGTAAGTCGCATGGGTATTGATCGCGTGATAGCCGTCGATGCTGTTCTCGGTCAACAGTTTCCAGTTGGCGCGGATGGTGTACTCCTGCGTGCCGCCGACAATGGCCATGCCGGCTTCGGACTGGTCGCAGACAACGTCGATCCACGCCTTGGCGTTGCCGAGATAGTCGGTCAGCGGCTGCACGTCGCGATCAAAGCAGATGAACCAGAAGTCACGATAGCTTTCCAGGCGCGGCACGGACACCAGGTTGCCGCCGCCGCCCTGGTTGAAGTCGGCGTCATAGGACTCCTGCCCCGGCTGGTTGCGCAGCGTGCCGTCGGCGCCGAACACCCAGCCGTGATAGAAACACTGAAACGATTTCGCGTTGCCCTTGGCCTCGCGGCAGACCTGCGCGCCACGGTGCGGGCAGGTATTGAAGAAGGCATTGATCTTGTTTTTGGTATCGCGCGTAAACAGGATGCTGCGTTTCGCCACGCTGCGCGTGACGAAGTCGCCGGGCTTGGGCAACTCCGAGGCATGCCCCAGATAGAGCCAGCAGCGGTCAAAGATGCGCGTCTGTTCGGCGCGCAGAACCTGCGGATCCACGAAGCTGCGGCGCGAGACCTTAAACAGGTGCCGCTCGGTATCCAGCAGAATGGCCGGTTGATCCGGACTGACGATCGCATTCATGTCGCTCTCCAGAAATCGATGCTGCTTGAATTTGCCTGAGTTTGCTTGGGTTTCGCGAAGTCTTCTGCGCTGCGCTGGCCGGTTTGCTCCCGCCCGGCTTTGCCCCGGAAATGGCCTGCGGCAGATCACCAAACCTTTTTCTTGTATTCCTCTCATCGAGAAAATCCATCCTACCACAAGTTTATTTACAAGCAGTACGTACTGTTTGTAAAAATATTCTATGCAGCGGTCTCGCAACGGGCCGGCATCGGCTGCGGCCATCCTGGCTGTATTATCATGTTTGCCCGAAACTGTTTTTTCAGACTGCTGGAGCGGCCATGCAAGAAGACATAGATCGACAGGTACGGCTCGCGGCGCGCGCGCTGGCGCGCGGAACGCTGGTTCATGCTTACGGGCATTGCAGCGCGCGGCTGGATGCGCAGCGGTTTATCGTCTGTGCCGCGAGGCCGATGGGAACAATTTCCGCGGGAGAGCCGGGTACGGTCGTTCCAATTGATGGCCCGCTGCCTGACGGAGTGCTTGGCGAGGTGCGCATCCATCAGGCGATCTATCGCCGCCGGCAGGACATTGGCGCCGTTTGCCGCATCATGCCGCCGCAGACCATGCTGCTGTCGGTGATGCGGCGCACACCGCGGCCGCGGCATGGCTTCGGCGCCTACTTCGCGCCGTGCCCGCCCCTGTGGGACGATCCGCGACTGCTGCGCGACGACGCGATGGCCGGTCGCCTTGCCGACATGCTGGGAGCCGGCAAGGCCATCGTCATGCGCGCCAACGGGGCGGTTGTGGCGGGCGCCGATCTTGTCGAAGCAGTCGCGTTGTCATGGTTTCTCGAGGAAGCGGCGCGCATCGAAACCGGTCTGGCCCAGCTTGGGGCCGACGGCGCCGAGACACTGCTGACGGCGGATGAAGTGACGGCCCGCCAGGTCACGGCAGGCCGGGTCTATGAACGCATGTGGGAGTATCTGACCCATGGCGATGCGGAAGCCTGAAGCACACCCGGCGGCAAATCCAGGCTAGGCCAACAACGTTGCGGACTGCCGTATTGCCAGCGCCGAGTTTTGCGTCAGGCTTTCTTCGCCCGCGGATGCGCGGCGTCGTAGATTTTTGCCAGGTGCTGAAAGTCGAGATGGGTGTAAATCTGCGTTGCGGCGATGCTGGCATGGCCCAGCATGTCCTGCACTGCGCGCAGGTCGCCCGAGGATTGCAGGACGTGCGAGGCAAACGAATGGCGCAGCATGTGAGGATGCACGTGCACGCCCAGCCCGCGCCGCTGCGCCCAGCGCTGGAGACGTTTTTCCACCTGGCGCGGGGACAGCCGGGTCCCGTTCCTGCCGGCGAACAGCGCCGCCTGGCCGGGCGGTGCAAATTGCGGCCGCACCGCCAGCCAGGCGGATAGTGCGGCGCCGGCTTTGCTGCCCACGGGTACGGTGCGCGTCTTCTGCCGCTTGCCGGTGACGGTGACTTCGCCGCTGGCCAGGTCGAGACCGCCCGGCCAGTCGAGGCTTACCAGCTCGGCCAGGCGCAGGCCGGAGGAGTAGAGGAGTTCGAACATCGCCGCATCGCGCACTTCCAGCGCGTTGGCGGGCTCTGCATCAAGCAGCGCCGCCGCTTGGTCGGCACCCAGCGATTTGGGCAAGGTGCGCGGGCGCTTGGGCGCGTTGAGCGCCTCCGCCGGATTTTGCGCAATCGCGCCGCGCCGCGCCAGCCATGCGTAAAAACTCCGCCACGCGGAGAGTGTGCGGGCAATGGAACGCGGCGCCAGTTCCTGGGCATGCAACTGCATCAGGCCGCGCCGCAATTGCGCGGTTGTCAGGGTGTCCGGCGCGGCATCTGCGGCAAGCCGGCTCAGGCGCGCCAGGTCGCGGCGATACGCATCCAGTGTGTGCGGACTGGCGTGCCGCTGGATGGCAAGCTCGGTGAGAAAGTTCTCGACCGGGGATGTCATCGCATCAGCCAACCATCAGCCGGCTAAGAGCCGACGACGCGCTGCAGCGCCACGGTTGCCATGTCGCCGATGCGCTCCAGATACAGCGTACCCAGGTCGGGGTAAAAGCGATGCGGTTCTTCGCTGGCCATCACCAGCAGGCCAAGGCAGACGCCGTTCGCATCGCGCAAGGGCACTTGCGCCAGCGAGCGCAAATGCGCCGCCGCCTCACCGAACCAGGCGAGCGATTCCTGCCCTGCGACCGGTCCGCAGTATGGCCGGTGCAGGCCCGCAGCGAAGGCCTTGACAGTATCCGTCACCGCATCGCACAGGCTGCTGCCGACGCCCGTGTCCCACAAGCGCAGCGTGACGTGCGGCACGGCGAAGGCACCGCCCAGATGCGAATACAGGGCACGCACCACGGCAGCCTCGTCCGGCGCGGCGATCAATGCCACAGCGAGGGCATGCACCTTGGCGGAGACCGCATCGTTTTCGTTACCGAAGCCGATGAGCTCGGCGAGCTTGGCTTCCAGTGCGCGCACCTTGTCGCGCAGCGTGAACAGCTGCTTTTCGGTAATCGAAATGGCGCGTCCGGTATGCGGGTCGGGCAAGGTCATCCGTGCCAGAACGTCGGCATGCTCGTCGAAAAATTCGGGATGGTCGTGGAGATAGCGGGCGACTTCTTCTGCTTTCATTTCAGGTCCTCAGGTAATTCGCTCAGGTAATTCGATTTCGCCGGTGAAAACAGTGACGGCCGGGCCGGTCATGATGACCGGCCCGGCGCCATCCCAGGCGATGGAAAGCTCGCCGCCACGCGTGATGACACGCACGGGCGAAGCCAGCAGGTTGCGGCGCATGCCTGCCACGACAGCCGCACATGCCCCCGTGCCACAGGCCAGCGTCTCGCCCGCGCCGCGTTCATAGACACGCAAACGCACGGCATGACGATCAAGCACCTGCATGAAGCCGGCATTCACGCGCTGCGGAAAACGCGGGTGGGATTCGATCAGCGGGCCGAGCCTGGCCACCGGTGCGGCGTCAACGTCCGCCACCACCTGCACCGCATGCGGGTTGCCCATCGAGACAACCGTGATGTCGACCTGTGCATCCCCTACGGCGAGCGGCTGCACCACGGCGTCACTCGCGCTCTCGAAGGGGATCTCGGCCGGTAAGAAACGTGGCGTGCCCATATCGACTGTGACTTCGCCATTGGCCTCCAGCCGCGGCGCAATGATCCCGGCGTGCGTTTCGACGCGAATCTGGCGCTTGGCCGTCAATCCCTGCTCATGCACAAAGCGCACAAAGCAGCGCGCCCCGTTGCCGCACTGTTCCACTTCGCCGCCATCGGCATTGAAAATGCGATAGCGGAAATCGGCATCCGGCCGCGTTGCGTTCTCGACGACAAGAATCTGATCGCAGCCGATGCCGAAATGCCGATCCGCGATGAAGCGCACCTGGCGCGCCAGCGGGACGAAACGCTGAGCGATGGCATCGACCACGACAAAGTCATTGCCCGCGCCCTGCATCTTGGTGAAGCGGATTTTCATGATGGCGATAGTAGTCGAAGCCGTGGCTGGCAATCCGCCGAATTGGGCATGCTTTTGCCGCTCAATAAAATCCGGCCTCGCCCGGCGGGCGTGTCTTGAAGCGCCTGTGCAGCCAGTAATACTGCTCGGGCGACTGCATGATTTCCGCCTCAAGAAAGGCATTCATGCGCCGTGCATCGGCTGCCGGATCGGGCGGGTTGGCCGTGGGAAAATCGGTCCACGGTTCGCCAAAGCTCATCACATAGCGGTTGCCCGCCATGCGGGTGATGACCGGAATGACGGTTGCGCCGGTGAGTTTTACCAGACGCGAAAGGCCGGTAATGGTGGCTGCCGGCACGCCAAAAAAAGGCACGAAGACCGCATCCTTTGCGCCGTAATCCATATCGGGCTGGTAGTAAAAAGGCTGCCCTTCGCGAATCGGCCGGATAACCTTTTTCACTCCTTCCTGGCGCGAAACGAGGGTCATTTTTCCGAAACGTAAACGTCCGCGCCGCAATGCGGCATCAAAGACGCGATTTTTCGCCCGGGCATACATCGTCACCATGGTGTGCTCCAGAGACAGCCGGATCCCGCCGGCATCGAGGCCCACGAAGTGCGGGGCGAGCAAGATGACGGGACGGCCGAGATGCCGTTCCAGCCGCTCGCCATGTTCGATCTGCACCAGGCGCCGGATGCGGGTGGGAGACGCCCACCACCACAGGCCGAGCTCCAGCATGTTGCGGCCGAAAGCCGCAAAGTGGCGTCTTGCCAGTGCCGACTTTTCGGCTGCTGACAGTCGAGGAAAACACAGCCCCAGATTGGTCAGCGTGATATGCCGCCGTTCGCGCACCAGAAAGTAAAGCGCCAAACCCAGGCCGCGCCCCAGCGGCGCCAGCGCAGGCAGCGGCAACCAGTGCGCCAGCCACATCACCAGCAGCCACAGGCGCATCATGGCCGGCTTACCCCGGCGGGAACCTTGTAGCGGTTGTAGCCCCACAGGTATTGCGCGGGGCACTGGCGAATGATGGCTTCCAGCCCGGCGTTGAGTTGCGCCGCGCGCTGCGCGAGATCGCCGCTCAGGGGCGGCGACAACGGCAGAAAGCGCAGGTTATAACCCGCGCCATAGGGCAGGCGTTCGGCATAAGCCAGCAGCACGGTGGCGCCTGTTTCCGCCAGCCGCGCCGCGAGCGTCATGGTATAGGCGGGACGGCCGAAAAAAGGCACCCAGACTCCCTCACCCATGCCCGGCACCTGGTCGGGCAGCATGCCTACCGCTTCGCCGTTTTTTAATGCCTTGAGCAAACGCCGGACGCCGGAAATATCGGCCTGGGCAAGATTGAAATTGGCGCCGCGGCCCCTCTCGATCAACGGACCGAGCCACGCCTGCTTGGGGCTTCGGTAAAGCACGGTAATCGGCTTGTGCGCGGCATAATATTGCGCAGTAATTTCGAAGCAGCCCAGATGGGGCGTCAAAAACAGGATACCCCGCCCCGCCTGTCCGGCGGCCTCCACCGTTTCCCAGCCCGCGACCTGCACCACGCGACCAACCACTTCCGCCTGTGGCCGCAACCAGATTTTTGGCAGTTCCAGGATAGCCTTGCCTGCTTCGGCAATGGCCGCCGTTTTGATGCCCGTCAGGCCCGCCGCCGCCAGATTGGCTGCCAGATGGCGTCGATACGTCGGTGAAAGCAGCCAGGCCAGCCAACCGGCAAGCGCGCCCAGGTTATGCAACAGCGGCAGAGGCAAACAGGCAAGCAGGCGGAACAGCAAGGACATGGCAATCAACCCGGAAGAAAAGCGGCACAATTATCGCCTACAGTGCGCCCGGTTAATCGCAGTGAAAAGCGCAGGTTAAAAGGAAGCTTGCACTTGCCGCGCACTGAACTACAATAAACGCACATTCCAGTCCCATATTCCGCCGGGTTAAATGACAACTTGCGAGGCGGAGAAAGCCAGAGTACATGCTTTGGCTGAAAAACAAATTTCGCTAAAGCGTCGCCCGCTCGCGCCCCGGAGCCGGCCTCGCCGGTATCGCGGGGCGTTTGTTTTACAGGAGCAGAACCATGAGCCAAGCCTACTTCTTCACTTCCGAATCCGTGTCCGAAGGGCATCCGGACAAGGTTGCCGACCAGATTTCCGACGCCATTCTCGACGCCATCCTGGCGCAGGATGCGCATTCCCGCGTGGCTGCCGAAACCCTGTGCAACACGGGCCTGGTCGTGCTGGCAGGCGAAATCACGACAAAAGCCAACGTCGATTACATCAACGTCGCACGTAACACGCTGAAGCGCATCGGCTATGACAATACCGAGTCGGGCATCGACTATAAAGGCTGCGCCGTGCTGGTGGCTTATGACAAACAGTCGCCCGACATCGCGCAAGGCGTCAATAAAGCCTACGACGACGACCTCAATCAGGGCGCGGGCGACCAGGGGCTGATGTTCGGCTATGCCTGCAACGAGACGCCCTCGCTGATGCCGCTGCCCATTTATCTGTCGCATCGCCTGGTCGAACGCCAGTCGCAGTTGCGCCGCGACGGGCGCCTGCCCTGGCTGCGTCCGGATGCGAAGTCGCAGGTGACGATACGCTATGAGAACGGCAGGCCCCATTCCATCGACACCGTGGTGCTCTCCACCCAGCACTCGCCGGATATCGAACTGCCGCAGATCCGCGAAGCGGTGATCGAAGAAATCATCAAGCCGATGCTGCCCAAAGACCTGATCAAGGGCGAAATCAAGTATCTGGTGAATCCCACCGGCCGCTTTGTCATCGGCGGGCCGCAGGGCGACTGCGGCCTGACCGGCCGCAAGATCATCGTGGACACCTACGGCGGCGCAGCGCCTCACGGTGGCGGCGCGTTCTCCGGCAAAGACCCGTCGAAGGTCGACCGTTCCGCCGCCTACGCAGGCCGCTATGTGGCCAAGAACATCGTTGCCGCCGGCCTGGCCGATAAATGCCTGGTGCAGATTTCCTATGCCATCGGTGTCGCGCGGCCGACCTCGGTGTGGGTGACGACGCAAGGGACCGGCAAGATCGCGGACGAGAAAATTGCCGAGCTGGTGCAACGCCACTTCGACCTGCGGCCCAAAGGCATTGTCACCATGCTCGACCTGTTGCGTCCGATTTACGAAAAAACCGCCGCCTACGGCCACTTCGGCCGCGACGAACCGGAATTTACGTGGGAGAATGTGGACAAGGCATCGGCCCTGCGCGCAGATGCAGGGCTCTGAGTATTTCGCAGAAGGGGCATACCGCTATGCATGACCTGGCAAAAAATGTTCTCGGTGGCGTGCTGCAGGAATGCGGTACCGATCCGCTGACGGGTTTTCTCCGCACCGGCTGCTGCCAGGTCACCGATGAAGATGTGGGTAACCACGGCGTCTGCACCATCATGACGGCGGATTTTCTGGCCTTTTCCCAGGCGCGGGGCAATGATCTCTCCACGCCGCGGCCCGAATTCGAATTCCCCGGACTGCAACCGGGTGACCGCTGGTGCCTGTGCTCCGCGCGCTGGCAGGAGGCGCTGGCCGCAGGCAAGGCTCCGCAGGTAGTGCTTGAAGCCACCTCGGTCGCCGCGCTTGAGGTTGTTCGTCTGGAAGACCTGCGACGCTATGCCGCAGATATCAATCAGGAGAGATCATGAGCGCGCTGTATGCATTGACGGCGCAAGACATCGATGGCGGGCAACGCACGCTGGCGGAATTCAAGGACAAGGTCCTGCTGATCGTCAATGTCGCCAGCCAATGCGGCTTCACGCCGCAATATGCCGGGCTGGAAGCCCTGTGGCGCAAGTATCGCAAGCAGGGGCTGGTGGTGCTCGGCTTTCCCTGCAACCAGTTTGGCGCCCAGGAACCCGGCGACGAAGCCGCCATCGGCGCGTTCTGCAGCAGCAAATATGACGTCACGTTCCCGCTGTTTGCCAAGATCGAGGTCAACGGCGACAACGCGCATCCGCTCTACCGGTACCTGAAGCAAGAGGCTCCCGGCGTGCTGGGCAGCGAAGGCATCAAATGGAACTTCACCAAGTTTCTCGTCGATGCCAGGGGCAACGTCGTTGCGCGCTATGCATCGATCACGAAGCCGGAAGAAATCGCCGCCGACATTGAACCTCTGCTCGCCGGCGCATCGGGCGCGTAGTTCCCGCGTATCCCGTGTCTGGCGCGGTCATCATGGCCGCCCCGGACCTTTTTCCCATACCCATTGCAGCAGCGCATCCATCGCCGGCTGGGCTGCGGCGGCGCGGGCGTGATTGACAAGGCAAACCACCACCCAGCGGCGGCCGCTTTTATCCAGCACGTACCCCGCGATGCTCCTCACGCCGTCAAGCGAGCCGGTCTTGATGTGCGCCTGCCCGGCCACCCCGTTCTGCAGCAAGCGTTTCTTCATCGTGCCGTCGCTCGCCACGATGGGCAGGGAGGCCATCAGTTCGGGCATCACCGCGCTGTGCCACGCCGCATGCAGCAGACTGGCGAGACCGGCGGCCGAAATCCGCTCGCGGCGTGAAAGGCCCGATCCGTTTTCCAGCACCAGTTCGGGCAGGGCCAGGCCGCGCATGCCGAGCCACGCCCGCACCGCCGCCGCCCCATCCTCGGCGCGCGCCGGACGATGGCCCGCTTCCAGGCCCAGCGTGAGGAATAGCTGGCGCGCCATGACGTTGTTGCTGTATTTGTTGATATCGCGCACGACCTCGCCCAAAGTCGGCGATGGCAACACGGCGAGTAAACGCGCATCCGGCGGCACCGGCCCGTCACGCACGTCCCCGCGGAAGCTGCCGCCAAGCTCCGCCCACAACTGGCGAAAAACGCCGAGCACGAACCGCGGGTGATCCGTCAGCGCAATGTTCCAGCGCTGCTCGCCGCAGCGCAAGGGATATGTGCCGCTCAACACCAGCCGCAGCGTGGCGCCATGCGTGAAAGCGTCGGCCCGCAGCGCCTCGCGCCAGTCGCCGCAGTCAGACTCGGCATCGCGGCGGATCTGGTTGATGAGATCAAGATTGGCGGGCACAGGTTCAATGAGCGTGCCCAGCGGATTTTGCGCCCCATCGGGCACCAGTTGCAGGCCCACGGCATTGAAGTTGAGCAGCAGGGCATCCGGCGCAACATTGTAGGGGCGGGCCGGCTCGTTATCGAACTGTCCCGGGTCGGTTGCCTCGAGGGCAAATGCGCTGCGATCCAGCACCAGGTCGCCGCGTATTTCGCGCAAGCCCCGCCTGCGCATCTCGCGCAGCAAACGCCCGAAGCGCTCATACGTCAGTTCGGGATCGCCGCCGCCACGCAGATGCACGTCGCCCGCCAGGACACCGTCCGCCAGCGTGCCGCTGACGAAGGCTTGCGTCTGCCACGTATAGGCAGGGCCGAGCAGATCCAGCGCGGCAAAGGCGGTGAGCAGCTTCATCGTGGAAGCCGGATTCATTGCCGCATCGGCGTTCATCGTCCAGCGTGAAGTACGCGCATCAACCGCCTGGATCACCACGGCTACCGCCGAATGCGGAATGCCGGCGGTTTTCAGCGCCTGCGCCACCGACGGCGGCAGCTCGCCCGCCAGCGC
The DNA here is from genome assembly GCA_964596295.1 of uncultured Rhodocyclaceae bacterium. GTDB lineage: Bacteria > Pseudomonadota > Gammaproteobacteria > Burkholderiales > Rhodocyclaceae > Rugosibacter. The sequence goes on from CAZQTB010000006.1 coordinate 83,399, forward strand.
CGGCCCGGCCCATAAAGAAAAATAGACGGCAAGCAATTGCAGCGCCGCTAAACGGGCCTGGAACAACAGGCCAGCCAACCTGGCGTGTGGCGGGGCAATCGGTTTCATGCAAGTGTGCGATCAAATTGAAAGGCAACCGAGCATAGCACCGGATAGCAGGGCCTTTTCCATTCAATCCGGCCCCGGGTTCTTGAAAACCGTCCGTTCCGCCCTTATAATTAGCACTCGCTTGGAAAGAGTGCTAATAGCCCAATCCGGTTCCAGCTTAGCTACAGGGCTAGCCCTGCCTTTTATTAACAACAACCCGAAGGAGATATTCAATGAAAATCCGTCCCTTACATGATCGCGTGATCGTCAAGCGCCTTGAAGAAGAGCGCAAGACTGCCTCCGGCATCGTGATTCCCGACGCCGCCGCCGAAAAACCCGATCAGGGCGAAATCAAGGCCGTGGGCAACGGCAAGATCCAGGACGACGGCAAGGTGCGTCCGATGTCGCTCAAGGTCGGTGACCGCGTGCTGTTCGGCAAATACTCCGGCCAGGCCGTCAAGGTTGATGGCGAAGAGCTGCTGGTCATGCGCGAAGAAGACATCATGGGCGTTGTTGAAGCCTGATTGTCTTAATCATTCAAGAATTCAAGGAGATATACAATGGCTGCAAAAGAAGTTCTGTTCGGCGACTCCGCTCGCCAACGCATGGTTCGTGGCGTCAACATCCTCGCCGACGCTGTCAAGGTAACGCTCGGCCCCAAGGGCCGCAATGTTGTTCTGGAGCGCTCCTTCGGCGCCCCGACCGTGACCAAGGATGGCGTTTCCGTGGCCAAGGAAATCGAACTCAAGGACAAGTTCGAAAACATGGGCGCGCAAATGGTCAAGGAAGTCGCCTCCAAGACCTCCGACGTTGCCGGTGACGGCACCACCACCGCCACCGTGCTGGCCCAGTCGATCGTCCGCGAAGGCATGAAGTTCGTCGCCGCCGGCATGAACCCGATGGACCTGAAGCGCGGCATCGACAAGGCCGTTATCGCCCTGATCGAAGAACTGAAGAAAATTTCCAAGCCCTGCACGACAACCAACGAAATCGCCCAGGTCGGTTCCATTTCCGCCAACTCCGACGCCGATGTCGGCAAGATCATCGCCGATGCGATGGACAAGGTCGGCAAGGAAGGCGTGATCACCGTTGAAGAAGGCAAGTCGCTGCAAAACGAACTCGAAGTCGTCGAAGGCATGCAGTTCGACC